>JALCRP010000001.1 GCA_022652735.1 Faecalibacterium sp.
GGTCAAAAATCAGAAAACCGTTGAAAACAAAGGCTTTTTAGCCATTATCTCAATTACCGCTACCCGCCATAAAACCCGCCTAGAATCGTAAGATTCTGGGCGGGTTATTTTTTTGCAATCCTCCAACAAACTGCAAAAGTTCAACTAAAATTCAACTCGTGGCACGATTTGTGCTGTGGATCTTTTTTATTTTTGTATTTATAGCCGAAAACGGCAGCACTCGAATTTTCGGGTGCTGCCGTTTTTTACAGTCGAATGCGAAAAAGCCCGTGCCGGTTGCAGCAGGCATACAATATCCCTGCGCCGCGCATCGAGAAGCGCGCTTCCGCGGCCTGCTCGGGGTACAGCTTTACCAACTGGACCCTATCCCCCGTTACCAGCGCCAAAAAAGAGAGGTAATGCTCCTTTTCCATCGGATGATCTACCGTCACATACCATTCATTATCCACTTTTTCCGCGTGGAGAAAGTGCTCAGCGTCCGGCTCCTCCGCTTCCAGCGGGGGCAGCTGGATACCGCAGCAGCTATAGCTGCCCTCGCCTTGCGCATACAGCACATTGCCGCACACGGGGCAAACATAGAAATGCCCCCGCAGCAAGTTGCCGGATCGGTTGCTGTTTTCGTGCCATTCGCCGTGCAGAAGCTCTGCCACGGAAACATGCAGTGCTTTCGCCAAAGGGGCCAGCAGGCTGATGTCCGGCAGGCCGTGCCCAGTTTCCCATTTGGAGATTGTTTTATCGCTGACCATCAGCTCTTCGGCCAGCTGCTTTTGGGTAAGTGTGCGCTTTTCGCGCAGTGCGCGGATCGTGCCGCCCGTTACATATTCTGCCATATCGGTTTTCTCCTTTTCTTTCTGTAGCCAGCTTACTGCCGGCCAGCGTGAAACGCAACCTACGCTGCGTAGAGAGAACCGTTTGCCCGTTATTTACGCATTATTTTCTTTTTGGCGGTATTCCTCCAAAATCTTATGGAAGCGGCTGTTATATTCCAGCACGTTGTTTACACGGCGCACAACCATTTCCGGCACAAAAGGCTTCGTGACATAGTCATTTACCCCCAGTTGCAGCATTTGCAGCTGCGCGTCTTCGCTCTGTTGGGCAGAAATGACCACCACCGGAATATCGGCCACGGAGGGTTCGGTTTGTTTCCAGTGCAAAAACGTCTCGCCGTCCATAACAGGCATAATCATGTCCAGCAGGATTACGGCCACATTGCCCTTTTCCCGCCGCAAAATCTTTTGTGCTTCCTGCCCGTCGCCCGCTTCGAGAACCCGATAGCTGCGGCGGAACATTTCGCCCAGTACGCTGCGGCTCACTTCGCTGTCGTCCACGATCAGAATCTGCGTGTACTGCGCCGGGGCGTTTTCATACAGGCGGCGCAGTTCCTCCTTCAGGGCATTTTGCGCGGTAACGTCCGTAAATGAGGCCAGCACCGCTGCGGTGGTGCCGGTATGCTGCACCCCTTGCAGCTTCATGCGGATGTAGCGGTTTTTCTCCCGGATCCCCAGCAGCAAGAATTCACACTCTGCCGCTTCCTTTTGCCGTACAGCCCTTTCAAAGGTATATTTCATATCGGCGAGATCTTCTTCCAAGACGCTTTTTCGGAAGAAATCTGTAAAATCCTCCTTGGGGCCCGCTACGCCAAACATCTCGGTAAAGGGATGGTTAACGCGCATCAGCGAGATCGCGCCATTTGCATACTCGTAAACGGCCAGCGGGGATTGTACGCTTTCAAAGGTTTCCTCAATCTCGGAGCTTGCGCTCCAGATTGCGTCGATCATGTGGGAATCGGAAACATGCGTTTCGGCCGGGATCTGCGCCATCGTCGGGTCAGCCAGAAGGCTTTCATAATCGGATACAGGCATTGGCTTAGCATAATAGTAGCCCTGAATATAGCCGCATCCGATAGATTCCAGAAAATCACGCTGCTCTCGGGTTTCCACGCCTTCCACAATCACCGGCAGATCAAGCCAGCCGGCCATGCGTGTAATTGAGGCAAGGATACGCTCGCCACGGCCATCCTCGCTGCCGTTGCGCAAAAAGTTCATATCGATTTTCAGTACATCCACCGGGATGTCTTTCAGCGTGTTCAGCGAAGAATACCCGCTGCCAAAGTCATCCATCATGATGACAAAGCCGCGGCGCTGCAGCTCTTTGACGGCATGGATCATCATTTTCGGATTTTCCATGTAGGCGCTCTCGGTAATTTCGAGGTTCAGCATCTCGACGGGCAGCTGGTATTGCTCGACCAAGTGCGAGATCAAATCGGCAAAGTCAGGGTTATACAAATTTGCGCGGGAGACATTGACCGAAATCGGCGCGGGCTTAAGGCCCGCATCGATCCATTTGTGCAGCAGCTGGCACACATGCTCCCACATATAATAATCCAGTTTACCGATAAAGCCATTTGCTTCAAACACAGGGATGAAGCTGCCCGGCGAGATCATGCCCCTGGCCGGGTGTTTCCAGCGCACCAGCGCCTCGGCGCCATAAGGCTGATTCGTGCGGATATTATATTTAGGCTGAAGATACACCACAAACTGCTGTTCTTCCAGCGCCTGCTGTGCCTCGTTCATGATCTCCTGCGACTGTATAATCTGCTGCGACATCTTAGGGTCGTAATAGGCCACATAGGTCATGTATCGGTTTTTGCACTGTTCGGCCGCAAGCGACGCACAGGTATACATAGCTTCAGCCGACATATTTCGGTCGGTGATGGGATAAATGCCGATGGAAGGCTCGATATAATAGGTAGCTTTATACTTTTTCAGGCGGCTAACGATGCTGTCTGTAATGGTACAGATGCTTTTTTCCTCATAGGGCATGCACACGGCAAAAACGTCGGCCTCGATACGCCCGTATACGCACGACGGCAGCTGCGAAGCAATGGCACGCAGGCCGTCCGCAATATAGCGCAGCAGGCGGTCGCCCTCTTCCTCCCCGAAATAAGAATTGTACATGCGGAATTTATCAACATCAAAGCGCAGCATCACCAGCGGCTCCTGGGCACGGTTGATGTACTCGCGCGTATCCTTAAAAAACTTAGCGCGGTTATACAGGCCCGTCAGCTGATCGCTTTCTGCCATCGCGTTTGTGCGGTTGGCGGAATAAAGCCGGCTGCGGCCGATCATATTGCGCAGGCGCATCTTTAAAAGCTGGCTGTCGATCGGCTTTGAAATGAAATCCCATGCGCCAAGGCGCAGGCAGTTTTTTTCAGCTTCTCCCCCGTTTGTTTTTTCGGTAATGGCCAGCACCGGAATGCTCGAAAAACGCCCGTCCTTGGAAAGGGCGCGCAGCACTTCATAGCCGTCCATGACAGGCATAACCATATCCAGCACAATGGCGCTGACGGAATCGTACTGATCCTTTAGCAGTTTCAGCGCTTCCATACCGTTTTCGGCTTCCACACAGGTATACGTGCCTTCCAAAGCCTTTTTCAAAATTGTGCGGTTTACAGGATGATCATCCACAATTAAAATCGAAAATTTTTCTTGCCGTCCTGCCCTGCGATACTGCTTACCATCTCCAGCACAAGTTTGCGTTTTTCGGTATCGCTGCAGCGCACCATCACCGGAACGGAAATCACGTGGAAAGACGATTGTGCCTTGCTTTCTTCCTTAAAAGCCGTTACTTCTCGGTTCAGCGCACACAGGGAGGCGCAGTTGCTGCAGCGGCAATCTTTGCCCCACACTTTATAGCAGCAATTTTTTTCTTCGATCAAGTGATTTTGCGCATCAATCCTAACGACCGTCATCGTAATGGGGTCGATCAAACGGGCATATTCATAGATCAGCCGAAGTGCATCCAGAGCTTTCCGCATTTCCGGAATGGAATGCTCTCGCCAAACTGCCTTTTCCATCTTCCTGCCTCCGTGGTTTATACCCGAAAGCTGCCCTGCCGGCAGGTGCATAAATCGAGCGTTTTCCACAATTTACAATTATTTCCTACCTTTTTTATTATACGAGGTACTTGTGACAAACGCAAGTTAAAAGCCGTTATCTTTCCTTATAAAAGGCAAGTATATCTCCGGCTTTCTGTCAAACGGCTATGCGGCGCACCAACTTTAGAGCAAGCGCGCGTCAAAGATCAATGCATCGGCCGTGGATTTTCCGTGCATTCCTTTTCTTGTGCGCGCAGGGTCCGCTCTTTGCGCTCTATTTTTTCTTCACGCACAAACATCAGCGTAAAGCTAACGAGCAACAGCGCACAGGAAAACCAGATCGCCTTTTGTCCGGCCCAGCCGGCCAATATACTGCCGCCGCCCGCGCCCAAGGCAAACAGCAGGATTACACCGAAGTAATCACAGGCCTGCCGAAGCTGTGCAGCCTCGCGGGTGCGCAAATATCCGCTGAAGGCCGACACGCCGCTGCGCAGGTTGCCGATGCACATCGTACTGGCGTATGGATTGCCGTTGAGCTTGCGGAACGCCTGCACTTGCATTGCACAGGCAAAGGATACCAGCGCATTCGCGGCAAAATCCAAGCCGACCGGCAAAAAGCCCGCCAAAAAGAGCAGCACAATTTCCGCCCCGACCACCAGCTGGCGCCAATGCAGCGCCTGCATTTGCCGAAAACGTGCCCGAATCTGCTCGGCAGCAAAAACGCCGCAGGCAAACGCCGCCAGCGGGATCAGGTACCGCAGGCCGCCCCATGCATCGCCCGCAAAAAAATGGCCGCTCATCAGCACGATGTTCCCTGTCTGGGCGTTGGCGAACACCTTGCCCCGCACACAGTAAGAATACGCATCCTGCAAGCCGCCCGAAAGCGTTAAAAACGCCACCGTCGGCATCGAATCCGACATCTGGCCATTTTTTGCCAGTGCGCGTTTTGCTTTATGGGCCGCCTGTGTGCCGCCCGAAAGCGCCTGTTTTTCGTCTTTTTCTTCCATAAAACGCCCCTCTAACCCGGCTTTTTACAAGTTTTCTCACATTATATCCGCTGCCGCCGGATTTGAAAAGAGGGCTTGCGGAAGATTTTGGGGCTTTGTCGTGTTTTTCACGGTGCAGCTCGCCTTTTTTCTTGACATTTTTTGTGGGCAGAAATAGGATAGGAGCATATGCGCATGGTGCGCCGAGCACCTTTTGTTCAATCTGATTTTGAGGTTATCATGAATCTTTACGATCTTTCGCAATACAACCCCGCGCTTTACGAATGGAATCCGGCAGCGCTGCGTCAGGTTTCGCGCGCAAACCGGCGCATTTTCGTGTGCGCTTGCTTTGCCGCGGCGGCCGTGGCCACGCTCTTGCTGGCGTTTGCCAGCCGGCTTCGCGGCACAGAGGCAGCTTACTTTGCGTTTGCCGGCAGCTGCCTTGTGCTTTTTCTGCTGGGGGCCGCGGCGGCGGCCGATGTCCTTTGGCAGCGCATTTCTATGCGCCGGATAGCCGAAGATGACCCTGCCGCTGCGCATGACTGTGCCTATTTTTTATATACGCACGGCCGCCTGCACACCGCCGCCCAGCAAAGTATGGCGTTTCTTTCTATGGCCGCGGCCGCGCTGCGCCTTGGTCGCATCCGGCAGGCAGAGCAGGCTTTATATGGTGTACAGGCGGCCTATCTACCGAAAACGGGCCGGCCCCTATGGCAGTATCTGTGCTGCGTGTGTGCGCTGGCCGACGGCCAGGAGGACGCCTTTGCTTCCGGCTATGCCGCGCTGCAGGCCATGCCGCTGTACGGCCAAACACCGCCGGAACGTGCCGCTTTTTTGGAGGTTTTGCAAAGCCGAACGCTTTCTGCCTGCGGCGCTTTGCTGGGGCAGCGCAAGCATCATAGCCGGCGCAGCATGTTTTATGCCGTGCTTCGGGCACTCGGCTGGGTGTGGGCGCTTTTCACCCTATTGTATATGGCCGCAAAAACTTTGCTGCCGCATGGGCTGGCGTTCCGCGCATGGGTCTCGCTTGGGGGAGCGCTTACCATCTGGTGCGGGGCAGGTATCCTGTTGCTTGTGCTGTTTGGGTATGGGATCTGTGTGCTGGCGGCCACGGGCGCCAGCGAAGTAAAAGCCGACATCCTGCGCGCCTGCGGTACGCTGCTGGCCCTGCTGGCCAGCGGTGTGCTGCTGCTCGGCTGTTGGTGGATACAGGGCAATGCCGACAGCGAAACGCTGGAGAAAGACGGCACTTTACAGGTTGAAACGCATTCGTTTTGGAACAGCGATTCTTTTTCATGTGAAGCGGCCGGGCCGTTTTTCCGCCGCACCATTTCGCCCGCGCTGCAGCCCGAGCCTGCCCCGCCGGATTCCGAAGCTTCTGCCGGCAGCGCTCCTCTCGACACAGAGGGCACCGTGCAAAACGGCTATCGTGCGCTGCTGGCGGCCAACTTTGCCGCAGATGCGCCCTCTGCACACTTTACCGCCAGCGCCAAAGGGGTGCCCTATGTGATCGTCCGGCAGAACGAAGATACCCTTGTGCGCCTTGTTTACGACCGTGTTTCTGCGAACGGAACCTGCCTGCTTTACGTATGCTACGAAGATACGCTGATAACCGACGCACAAGGCGGCGTATCGGCCGGCGATACCACAATCTTGAACTTCTATGCGTATAACCCGACGACGGGCGAAACCATCGCCGCCGACAAAACCAGCTGGAGCGGCACCGGCAGCGAAGCCTACCGCAGCGCAACGGGCGAATAGCCGCTTTTATGCCTGATCCTAAAAGAAAGGGCCGCACACTTCACGAAAAGTGCGCGGCCCGGCCGAATTATGCTATGGTTTCGGTGCGCACAGCATGCACCACGAAGCGGTTTTCCTGCCCGCTGCAGGTGGATAGCGTAATCACGCTGTCGCCGGCCGAAACCGGCACTTCAGTATCATACAGCGAGTGCTCGGCCATCGCCTGCAAATAACGGCCGTACTCTTCAGTGCCCGCCGTATAGCCGATTGTATATACATCGGCATCCGCCGGCCCGGCATACTCTGCCGAAAAAATCTGATAGCGCCAGATGTGCTCCGGCGTATAAATCGTAAGCCAGCCGCCGTTTTCCGCATAGAAATCCGCCGAGGCATACTTTTTCAGCTGGCCGAACATGCGTCCGCTTTTCATGTTATGCCCGTACAGAATCGTATAGGCGTCCGAAAAATCGCCGCGATTCAGCGTCTCCATAAAAATCGCGCCGGAAGTGTTTTCTGCGCCCAAATAGCTATGCGTCAGATAGTAGGCATCGTCCTCGGCACGCACCACAGGATAGCTCAAGCCCTCCAGTGCATCGGCCTCGATCCATGCGACGACCTGCGGATTTTTCGCGCGCAATGCGTCCCAGTCGATTGAAAGCGGCTGCCATTGCTTTGCCGTGCTGCCGCTGCCGGCCGAAGCCGCGGGCTGGGCATAGCTTTGTGCCAGCGCCGTATATTCCTGATCCGCCTTAGCATATTGCCAAAACGTGGCCCCGAGCCATATGGCCGGGACCACGATCATCGCAAGCGCCACCAGAAAAAGGACCCGACGCAGAATTGCTCCTTTTTTCATGTGCTCCTGTAGGTTCCTTTCTATGTATCAGCCGTTTTCTTGCGCCGGCTGCTTTGCGGAGGATGCCGTGTCTTCTTCGATCGCGCTGTCCATCAGACGGATCAGCTCAAGCGCACTGCGGAAATTCTGGGTTTGGCCGGATTCTGCCCACAAAACGCTGCCCTGCCATGTTGCGTTCTGGCGATACATAACATGGATTACGAATGTCGCAATGTCGCCCTTCTGCTCTGCAGGCTCGTTTACGATCTCAGGCTCTTTCTTTGCCATAGATGTCTCTCCTTTATCCTTTTCCGGCTCTTTACTTTTTTTTCGGAAAGTTCTCTCCTGCATCGTCCGCTGCGGGTAATTCAGCCAATCGAACAGATCATCCATCTGCATCAGCAGCTGGTCTGTCTCGGCAAAATGCAGCGGCTGCCGGGTATATTGATGATATAGCCGTCCGGCAAAGCTGCTGCCGGCCGCCTGATCGATGCAGACGGCGACCAGATCTTTTGCTCCGTGGCTGAAATCACATGCGCGCATAGCGTACCTCAATATTTCTCCTGTACCCAGTATAGCAGGGCACAGTAAAAGTTCAGTTAAAGTTTAGGGTTGCTTCTTGTAGTTTTTATTTTTAGTCCTATTTTATTTCATTTCTCGTCAAAAAAAGCGAAGAACCGCCTTGTTCTCCGCCTTTTCCCGCTTTACTTTTCGGCATTCCAAGAAGGCTTTTGGCGAAACATATCGCGGTTCAGCGCATTCCCTACCGGAGCAAGCTTAAAGCTGAGAGAAATACCACGGGCAGGGTCCTTGCGATAACCTTCCAAAATGCGTGCCGTTACAAGGCTGCAATTTTCCAAGTTGGTTCCCACCAGCAGGATCAAGAAACGATCGCGCGAGGGCTGCGTATACAAGTCGCCGCGGCGCAGCGCCACGCGGATAGCCGCGGAAACTTTCGGCATTGCGACGGAAAGTTTTTCTCGGTCTGAGATCACGTGGCCCTTGCTATCCGTCAGCCAGCAAAGCGCCAGATAGGCCGATTGGCCGTTGCGCTCCAGCATGCGGCACACAACACGATACGCATCAATAAAGCCCGGATAGGTACAATAATAGGCGCCGCGGCTCTCGTGCTCCTCAATCAGTGTCTGCTGAAAGTTCTGAATCGAATCCGGCCGCTCACAGGTCATCACGTCCAGTTGGCGGCAGCGCTCCAGCAGCGCTTTCGACGGGCCGAGATCAAAATCGTCCTGCAGGCCCTTGACGGTTTCTTCGTAAACCTGCTTGGCCTCCGTGTAGCGTTGCAAGTGCATCAGGCAATCGATGCGGGCCAGCTGAAATTCCTCCAGCCCGTAAAGGGCGGCAGCCTCCGTTACCACAGGGAGCAGCCGTTCCCATTCCTGCTGTTCATCCAACACGCGGATCAGGCTTTTGATGCAATCAAAATACTGCTCCCGATAACTGGCCCCTGCCGCAACGGCCCAGCTTTCGCCCTGCAAATGCGGCAAAAAATCGCCATGATAAAGGCGGCAGGCTTTAAGCCAAAGCGCCGGCTTTTCCGTAGGCTCCGCTTTTTTTGCCGCCTGCACAATTTGAGAAAATTCGGCGGTATCGAGGGTGCAAGGCACAGAGCAATACCAATAATAGCTGCCGTTTCGGTAGCGGATCGTCGTTTCCTGCGGCAGGCCCGCCCGAATCAGCAGGCGCCGCAGATTGCTGATCGTAACTTTCAGATTGTTGGCCGGTTCGACTGCGTTATCATCATTATACAGCAAATCCAGCAGCGTATCGCGCACCACACCGTTTTCGCCGTAATAAATCAACAGCTGTAAAGCCTGCATGGCCTTTGTTGTATTCGTGCGTTCCAGTTTCAGAAGGTTCCCATTATAAGAAAGCGAGAAATCGCCGAACATCGTGATCTGTAGATTTTTTTTATCTTCCATATTTCACCACTGCCTGACGTCATTTTACGCCGCTCCTAAAGTATACCTTCGTACTCCCTTAAAGTATAACGAAAAAGCGGGAGGACTGCAATATTAAGATGGCGTCTTTTTCTCGGCCGCAAGCCTGTTTCGTTAACCTTTTCGTCGTGTTTCCGTTTTATCTTTGTGCTTTCGACACTTTCGCGCCGGGTTTGGGGAATATTTTGCAAGCACGGCCATACCGCCCATCTTTCTTTCGGCACAGAAAAAGGCCCCGTATCCTAAGATACGGGGCCTTTGCAGGTTTTGCTTTATTGCACGTTGGCCGCGGCTTCTGTCGCCATAGCCTCGTCGCGCTCCTGCTCGCGGCGAACAAGCTCTTCCTCGACCTCGGGTAGGCCGGTGCCTGCCGGGATCAGCTTGCCGATGATAACATTTTCCTTCAGGCCGGAAAGCGGATCGCTCTTGCCCTTGATGGCGGCTTCCGTCAGCACACGCGTCGTCTCCTGGAAGGACGCAGCCGACAGGAACGAATCGGTAGCCAGAGAAGCCTTCGTGATGCCAAGCAGCACCTGCTGGTATTCTACCAGCTTCAGGCCCTCTTCGCCGGCGGCGATGCGGGCTTTCAGCTCCTCGTTCTTGTTTTCCACCTCAAGCTTATCGGCCAGCGCGCCGCCGATAAACTCCGACGAGCCGGAATCCGTTACACGCACCTTGCGGCACATCTGGCGGATGATAACTTCGATATGCTTATCGTTGATTTCCACGCCCTGCAGACGATAAACCTTCTGTACTTCGCTAATCAGATAGTTCTGCACGGATTCCAAGCCCTTGATGGCCATAATATCCTGCGGATAAGCGACACCTTCCTTGGTGAGGATGTCGCCCTTTTCGATTACATCGCCCGGCTGTACGCGGATGTGCTGCGTGAACGGGATCGAATATTTCTTTTCGGTGTCGATGCCCTTATCATCCTTGCCGGTAACGACGACAACCGTGTTTTTCTTAGTGTCGTCCAAAGAAACCGTGCCGTTGATCTCGCTCATGATCGCCATGCTCTTCGGGCGGCGGCTTTCAAACAGTTCCTCAACACGGGGCAAGCCCTGCGTAATATCTTCCGCCGAAGCGATACCGCCGGTATGGAAGGTACGCATGGTCAGCTGGGTGCCCGGCTCGCCGATGGACTGTGCCGCGATGATACCGACGGATTCGCCCAACTGGACGGGTTCGCCGTTCGCCATGTTCGAGCCATAGCAGTGGGCGCAGACGCCCGTTTTCGCACGGCAGGTCAACAGGCTGCGAATCTTCAGGCTGGTAATACCAGCGGCCTCGATCTTCTCGGCATCATAAAGGTCCATCATCTTGCCTTCCGGCACGATGACAGCGCCCGTTTCGGGGTTCTTTACATCACCCACGGCGTAGCGGCCGATCAGACGCTCACGGAAGCTCTCAATTTTCTCCTTGCCTTCATGAATCTCGGAGACAATCACACCGTCCGTGGTATGGCAATCCACTTCGCGGATGATGACATCCTGCGAAACATCGACCATGCGGCGCGTCAGATAGCCGGAGTCGGCGGTACGCAGAGCCGTATCGGCCAAGCCCTTACGGGCGCCACGAGAGGCCACGAAGTATTCCAAGATGTTCAGGCCTTCACGGTAGTTGGAACGAATCGGCATCTCGATGGTGTGGCCAGCCGTGTTTGCCAGCAGGCCACGCATGCCGGCCAGCTGCTTGATCTGGTTCATGGAACCACGCGCGCCGGAATCGGCCATCATATAGATCTCGTTATCCTTCGGCAGGTTATCGCCCAAAGCCTTCGAGACCTTATCGGTGGTATCCTGCCAAATCTTGATGACATTTTCGTAGCGCTCGGTATCGGAGATCAGGCCGCGGTTGAACAGATCGACCACCTTGGAAACGCGATTGTCGGCCTCCTGGATCAGCTCTGCCTTCTGCGGCGGGATCAGTGCATCGGAAACGGCCACCGAAATGGCGGACAGCGTAGAATACTTATAGCCCTGTGCCTTAATGACGTCCAGCATCTTCGCGCAGGCGCGGGAGCCGTGGCAGGTCAGGCAGCGATAAATGATGTCGGGCAGGTTTTTCTTGGTAACGCGGAAGCTAACCTCATAATCCAGCTCATGTGCCGGGTCGGTACGGTCGATATAGCCAAGGTCCTGCGGGATGGGATTATTGAAGATGATGCGGCCGACCGTGGTATCCACGAGGCCCGTCTTTTCGACGCCGTTCACGTTCAGGGTACGGCGCACCTTGATGGCGGATTGCAGCGTGACAACATGCTCGGAATACGCCATCAGCGCTTCGTTTTCGTCGCGGAAGGTCTTTCCGCTGCCCGGGTCGCTCTCCTTGACAGTCGTCAGGTAGTAGCTGCCCAAGATCATATCCTGCGTCGGCACTGTAACAGGCGCGCCGTCGGAAGGCTTCAGCAGGTTGCCAGAGGCAAGCATCAGCATCTTGGCTTCGCGGCAGGCCTCGGTAGAAAGCGGCAGATGGACAGCCATCTGGTCGCCGTCAAAGTCGGCGTTAAAAGCGGTACATGCCAGCGGATGCAGCTTAATTGCGCGGCCCTCGACCAGCACCGGGTTAAAGGCCTGAATGCCCAAGCGGTGCAGCGTAGGCGCACGGTTCAAAAGAACGGGGTGGCCCTTGATGACGGTTTCGAGGCTGTCCCAAACTTCGGGGCGGGCGCGCTCGACCATCTTGCGGGCGGCCTTGATGTTGTTGGCCACGCCCTTTTCAACCAAATCCTTCATGACGAACGGCTTAAACAGCTCGAGCGCCATTTCCTTCGGCAGGCCGCACTGATCCATGCGCAGCTCCGGCCCAACGACGATAACGGAACGACCGGAATAGTCGACACGCTTGCCCAAAAGGTTCTGACGGAAACGGCCCTGTTTGCCCTTCAGCATATCGGAAAGGCTCTTCAGCGGGCGGTTCGACGGGCCTGTGACCGGGCGGCCACGGCGGCCGTTATCGAT
The DNA here is from genome assembly GCA_022652735.1 of Faecalibacterium sp. GTDB lineage: Bacteria > Bacillota > Clostridia > Oscillospirales > Ruminococcaceae > Faecalibacterium. The sequence goes on from JALCRP010000001.1 coordinate 12,357, forward strand.
CAGGGAGTCGACAGCTTCCTGCAGCATGCGCTTTTCATTGCGCACGATGATGTCCGGCGCGCCCAGCTCCAGCAGGCGGCGCAGACGGTTGTTGCGGTTGATTACGCGGCGATACAGATCATTCAAATCAGACGTCGCAAAGCGGCCGCCGTCCAGCTGCGTCATCGGGCGCAGATCGGGCGGGATCACCGGCACAGCATCCAAAATCATCCACTCGGGGCGGTTGCCGGAAAGGCGGAACGCCTCGACAACTTCCAGACGCTTGAGCAGACGGATACGCTTTTGGCCGGAAGATTTCTCCACTTCTTCGTGCAGCTGGGTGCTCAGCTCGTCGACGTTGATCTCTTTGAGCAGCGTCTGGATGGCCTCGGCGCCCATAGCCGCCTTGAATTCATCCTCGTAGCGCTCGCGCATCTCGCGATATTCTTTCTCGGTCAGCAGCTGCTTTTTTTCCAGCGGCGTCAAGCCCGGATCGGTTACGATATAGCTGGCGAAATACAGCACCTTTTCCAGCAGGCGCGGGCTGATGTCCAGCATCAGGCCAATGCGGCTGGGGATGCCCTTAAAGTACCAAATATGGCTGACGGGCGCGGCCAACTCAATGTGGCCCATACGCTCGCGGCGCACCTTGGCGCGCGTCACTTCGACGCCGCAGCGATCGCAGATTTTGCCCTTATAGCGGATGCGCTTATATTTGCCGCAGTGGCATTCCCAGTCCTTAGTAGGTCCAAAAATGCGCTCGCAGAAAAGGCCGTCGCGCTCCGGCTTCAGGGTACGGTAGTTGATGGTTTCCGGCTTTTTCACCTCGCCGTAACTCCATTCCCGAATTTGGTCCGGAGAGGCAAGGCCGATTTTAATGGAATCGAAAACGGTATTTTCCATGAAGCAAACCCTTCCTTAATCTCAAAATTTTGGGCAAGCGCGGCAGATCAGAAATCGATCTCATCGCCGGGGGCAGCCGGGGTGCCCGCATCTTCGGGGGCTGCTTCGCTGTCGTCTGCGCCGTCTGAATCGAGGGGCTCATCAAAACCTGCATCGGCATCCTTGATGGTAAACTCGTTGAGCAGTTCGCTTTCCTTGGCAACTTCCTCACCCATCGGGATGTCGCGCATATCAAAGCCGGTGTCTTCGTCGTCGAAGTTCTGCCGCATATCTACCGCATTGCCGTCCTCATCCTGTACAACGACATCGAGGCCGAGGCTCTGCAGCTCTTTGAGCAAAACACGGAAGGATTCCGGGATACCCGGCTGCGGAACCGGCTCGCCCTTGACGATTGCTTCGTAGGTCTTGACACGGCCGACAACGTCGTCCGACTTGACCGTCAGAATCTCCTGCAGGGTGTAGGCCGCGCCGTAAGCTTCCAGCGCCCAAACTTCCATTTCGCCGAAACGCTGGCCGCCGAACTGGGCTTTGCCGCCCAGAGGCTGCTGGGTAACCAGAGAGTACGGGCCGGTAGAACGGGCATGAATCTTATCGTCGACAAGGTGATGCAGCTTGAGGTAGTACATATAGCCGACGGTAACGCGGTTATCAAACTTTTCGCCGGTACGGCCATCGTAAACGGTGGTCTTGCCGTCCTGATCCAGCTCGATCTTCGAGAAATCAATGATATGGCCCTTTTCGCCCATCAGCTTCGGCAGCTTCGTGGGATACTCGGGGGCATTTTCGCCATGCCACTTTTCCTTGGCGGTTTCAAACGCTTCGTGAATATCAGCCTCACGCGCAGAATCGAACACCGGCGTCATCACCTTGATGCCGCAGGCCTTCGCCGCGTAGCCGAGGTTCACTTCCAGCACCTGCCCGATGTTCATACGGGAAGGTACGCCCAGCGGGTTCAGCACAATGTCCAGCGGGGTGCCGTCGGGCAGGAAAGGCATATCCTCCTGCGGCAGGATGCGGGAAACAACGCCCTTGTTGCCGTGGCGGCCGGCCATCTTGTCGCCGACGCTGATCTTGCGCTTCTGCGCAATATAGCAGCGTACGACCTGGCGTACACCCGGCTGCAGCTCATCGCTGTTTTCCGGGGTAAATACTTTCACATCCACGATGATGCCGTACTCGCCGTGCGGCACACGCAGAGAGGTATCGCGCACTTCGCGCGCTTTTTCGCCGAAGATAGCGCGCAGCAAGCGCTCCTCGGCCGTCAGCTCGGTTTCGCCCTTCGGCGTTACCTTGCCGACGAGAATATCGCCGGCCGTTACTTCCGCGCCGATACGGATAATGCCGCGGTCGTCCAGATCTTTCAAAGCATCTTCGGATACGTTCGGAATATCGCGGGTGATTTCTTCGGGGCCAAGCTTTGTCTCTCGCGCTTCCGTCTCATATTCTTCGATATGGATGGAAGTATAGATGTCCTCACGAACCATCTTCTCGTTCAGCAGGACAGCATCCTCGTAGTTGTAGCCCTCCCACGTCATAAAGCCGATCAGCGCGTTTTTGCCCAGAGAAACTTCGCCGTTGCGCATGGCCGGGCCGTCCGCGATGACCTGATCTTTTTCAACCTTTTCGCCAACTTCGACGATCGGGCGCTGGTTGATACAGGTGCCCGCGTTCGAGCGGGCAAACTTCGTCAGCTCGTAGGTATCGGCCGCGCCCTTTTCGGTGCGGACGAGGATATGGTCGGCATCCACGCGCTCAACCACGCCGGCGTTCTTGGCCAAAATGGCAACGCCGGAGTCGGTAGCGGCCTTATACTCCATACCGGTCGCCACAATCGGCTGTTGGGTAATCATCAGAGGCACAGCCTGACGCTGCATGTTAGAGCCCATCAGTGCACGGTTGCAGTCATCGTTCTCCAAGAACGGAATCATAGCCGTAGCGACGGAGACCATCATCTTCGGCGAAACGTCCATGTAGTCGACTTTTTCGTGCTCAACTTCCAAGATTTCATCGCGGCGGCGCGCAGAAACGCGCGCACGTTTGAAATGCTTGTTCTCATCCAGCGGCTCGTTGGCCTGCGCGACGACATATTCGTCCTCGACGTCGGCCGTCATATACTCCACTTCGTCGGTGACGACTTCATCGATCAGGTTGCCGTCTTTATCATAGGTTTTCTTTACCTTGCGGTAAGGTGCCTCGATAAAGCCATACTCATTGATCTTGGCGAAAGAAGCCAAGTAAGAGATCAGGCCGATGTTCGGGCCTTCCGGCGTCTCAATCGGGCACATACGGCCGTAGTGGCTGTAGTGCACGTCGCGGACTTCAAAGCCTGCACGGTCACGAGAAAGGCCGCCCGGGCCCAGCGCAGACAGACGGCGCTTATGCGTCAGCTCTGCCAGCGGGTTATTCTGATCCATGAACTGCGACAGCGGAGAGGAGCCAAAGAACTCCTTGACCGCGGCCACCACCGGGCGGATGTTAATCAGCGCCTGCGGGGTGATGACGTTCTGATCCTGGCTCTGCAGGGTCATACGCTCACGGATGACACGCTCCATACGGCTGAAGCCGATACGGAACTGGTTTTGCAAAAGCTCGCCTACGCTGCGGATACGGCGGTTGCCCAGATGGTCAATGTCATCCACAGTGCCGACGTTATGCCCAAGCCCGCACAGATAGTTGACGGAAGCCAGAATATCGGCAACCGTCACCGTGCGGCCGATCAGCAGATCGCGGTTTTTCTTCAGCAGTTCCTTCTGCTCTTCCGGGTCGGAAGTGGCATCGAGGATCTTGCACATCTCGGTAAAATCGACGCGCTCGTTGATGCCGGCCTCGGCCTTGACATCAAAAGAGAAGAAGCCCTGCGCATCGACGCAGCCGTTCGTGATGACTTTAACATCTTTATTGTCGATCTTCAGCGTGACAACCTTAACGCCGGCCTTATCGGCGGCCTCGGCCTTGTCGCGGTTGATCTTTTCGCCGGCCTTGATAAGCACCTTTTTGCTGTCGCGCGGGTCGACAACATCCTGTGCAGCGGTAAAGCCGGTAATGCGGCGCGCCAGCGCCAACTTTTTGTTCATCTTATAGCGGCCGAAGCGCGACAGATCATAGCGGTGCGGATCAAAGAACAGCGCATCAATCTGGCTGGTGGCGCTTTCCACCGTGGGAGGCTCGCCCGGGCGCAGCTTGCGGTAAACTTCCAGCAGGCCCTCTTCCTGATTTTTGCAGGTATCCTTTTCCAGCGTAGCGAGAATACGCTCGTCCTCGCCGTAGAAGTCGAGGATTTGCTCATTCGTGCCAAGGCCCAGCGCGCGGCAAAGCACCGTAACGGGCAGCTTGCGGTTTTTATCAATCCGCACATAGAATACGTCGGAAGCATCCGTCTCGTATTCCAGCCAAGCGCCGCGGTTCGGGTTCATCGTGGCCGTGTACAAGTCGTTGCCGACCTTGTCCTTTTCCGAGCCGTAAAAAACGCCCGGAGAACGAACCAGCTGGCTGACGATGACACGCTCTGCGCCGTTGATGGTGAAAGTGCCGGAGTCCGTCATAAGCGGGAAATCGCCCATGAAGATCTCCTGATCTTTCACTTCGCCGGTTTCCTTGTTGAGCAGGCGCGCGGTGACGCGCAGCGGGGCCGCATAGGTCGCATCGCGCTCCTTGCATTCCCGGATACTGTATTTCGGCTCGTCATCCAGACGGAAATCAATGAAGCTCAGCGCCAGATTGCCGGTGTAGTCCTCGATCGTTCCAATATCATGGAACACCTCTTTGAGGCCCTCGTCCAGAAACCACTGATAAGAGTTCTTCTGAACTTCGATCAGGTTCGGCATACTGATGACTTCGTCGATGTGGGAGAAGCTCATGCGCTCGGTTTTTCCGAGCTTGACGGGCTTGACTTTCATCATAAAATCCATCACTCCTTCTCATGATTTGTTCTGCAAAAATCCCGACGCACAAAAGCCGCACAGCGCCCGCCGCCTCTTAGGCCGCAAAGTGTGTGCATTTTGCACAAACTTTGCTTTTTGGCTTTGGAAACCGGAAGGGGCAAACCTGCGTTTTTGGCGCAATAGGCCATTTTGTGATACCTTACGAGTATACGCAAGAAAAGGCAAGGTGTCAAGCGCTTTTCGGCTGCTTGACAAAAAAAATGCGCCCCTGCCGTTTCCAGTAGTGAAACGCACGGGCGCGTGTAACTATTTTATGAGGTAAAATCTCGAAAAGCCGTTTTTCGGATTCCGCCGGGCTTTTCTTTCGTCAAAATGGCAAAAACGCAGCGAAAAAGCCGCCGTCGAAGGCATCTGCCGCGGGCTGCCGAAGGTAGGAATGTGCCCGCACCGCAAAAAGGCTTTGTCTGTTCCGTGCAAGGCGCTTTAATCCAGATAATCCCGCAGCCGTTTTGAGCGGCTGGGATGGCGCAGCTTGCGCAGGGCCTTGGCTTCGATCTGGCGGATGCGCTCGCGCGTCACATTAAACTCCCGCCCTACTTCTTCCAATGTCCGTGCATGGCCGTCCTCAAGGCCAAAGCGCATTTCAAGCACCTTTTCCTCGCGCGGGGTCAGGCTTTTCAAAACAATTTCCAGTTCGCGCCGCAGCAAAGCCCGGCCGGCGCCGTCCGCCGGCATCTCGGCATCCTCGTCGCGCACAAAATCCTCAAGATGGGTGTCGTCTTCTTCCCCTACAGGCGTCTCGAGGCTGACAGGCTCCTGCGAAATGCGCATCAGCTCGCGCACCTTTTCCGGCGAGATGTCCATTGCCACGGCCAGCTCCTCGGCCGTCGGCTCGCGGCCGTTGCGGTGCAAAAGCTCGCCGCTCACCTTTTTCAGGCGATTCATGCTTTCTACAAGATGCACCGGGATACGGATGGTGCGGGCCTGATCGGCGATAGCGCGTGTGATGGCCTGCCGCACCCACCATGTCGCATAAGTGGAAAACTTAAAGCCGCGGTCCGGCTCAAACTTTTCCACAGCCTTCATTAAGCCGAGGTTTCCTTCCTGAATCAAATCGAGAAACTGAAGCCCGCGCCCCGCATACCGCTTGGCGATGGATACCACAAGGCGCAGGTTTGCTTCGGAAAGGCGGCGCTTGGCCTCGGTATCGCCCGCGCGGGCCAGCACGGCCAGCTTCGATTCCTCGGCCGTAGAAAGCAGCGGAACCGCGCCGATCTCCTTCAAGTAGGCTTTTACCGGGTCGTCTACGGCGACGCCCTCGGCGCCCAGCTCCTTGGTCAGGCGCCCGATGCCCGCATCGTTCAAATCGGGCAGCTCGGGCGCGTCCTCTTCCACTGTGATGCCGGCCTCGGCCAGCGCGGCATCCAGCTGCTCCAGCATGGCCATATCACAATCGTTTTCTTCCAGCGCACGGCTCACCTGCTCGGCGCTCACATGCTTTGTGCCGCGGGCATGTGCTTTCAGCTGCCGCAGCGCCGCGTCCAGCGCGTCCTCTGTATCGGGCAACCCGCTGCATTCTTCTGTTTCTTTCATTTTTTCCTCCGGCGGCGGCTGCCGTCATTTCTGCGCAGCCGGAGAAAGGCCGGGGCCGGGCAGGGCCCGCGCCGCCGTCAGTCGTCCTCGTCCTGATGGTCGGCGCCGCCCGCTTTGCGGTCTCTCAGCGTCTGCAAATACTGTTCGATTTGTTCATTGGACATTTGGGAGGCGGCGCTGCTTTTCGGTGCGCTCTGCGCGATTCGGTCGAGATACAGCGCCACATCCTGTTCAGTTGGGTTTACATCATGATATTGTGCCACAAGGCGCGAAAGCTCCGTCAGCGTTTTTTCGCCGACAAGGGTGCTCAGCGCCGCCAGCGTGACCGGCGTATGTGCCGCTTCACACCGATACATTGCGCCGATAGCCTCCTTCATATCCGGCATGACGATATTTTCCACCGGAAGCCGCGGCATCACGGCGGCGATATACGCCGGGTTGCGCAGCATGGCCATCGCCAGCATCTCTTCAGCCGCGGCCACGCCCAGCGCCTTTTGCCCGCCCGCCTGATACGGCACCTTGATCTGATCCGCTGTGCCGGAATGCAGCAGCTCCTGCTGCTGCTGTTTGCGGCGGCGGTAATCCGAGCGCTTTACGGCGCTTTCCAGCTGCTCCAGAATCGCATTTTTGGAGATGTTCGTCTCCTCGGCAAGGCGGCCGGCATACACCTCGCGCTCGGTCGGGCTGACGCGCTGCGCCAGAAGGCCCAGCACATCGCTGATATAATCCAGCCGGCCTTTATCCTGCGTGAGATCATATTTTTTCCGAATCTGCCCGATCCGAAACTCGATCGCATTGCCTGTGCCGTCTAAAAGGGCCTCAAAACGCTCCGCGCCGTATTTTTTAATATACTCGTCCGGGTCTTTTGCGCCGGGAATTTGCAAAACGCTGACTTTCACGGGGCTTTCTCCGAACATGCCGAGGCTGCGCGCGGTAGCCTTTTGGCCCGCTTCGTCGGAATCGTAGCTTAAGATCACTTCATCTGCATATTCGCCGATGAGCTTTACCTGTTCGGGCGTCAGGGCCGTACCGCAGGCGCACACGGCCGTGTCGATGCCGGCCTGCTGCATGCTGATAACATCCATATAGCCTTCGCACAGCACAAAGCGCTTGGATACGCTTTTTTTGGCGATCTGCAGGGCAAACACGGTTTTGCTCTTTTTATATACCAGCGTCTCGGGGCTGTTGATGTATTTGGGCTTGGAATCATCCAGCACACGCCCGCCGAACGCAATGATGTTCCCACGCAAATCAAAGATCGGCGTCATCACACGATGGCGGAAAATGTTATAGATGTTGCCCTTTTCGCTGCGCTTGCACAGGCCGCTCTCAAGCACTTCCATGTCAGAGTAGCCCTTATCGCGCAGGTAATCGCGCAGGCCGTGAAAATCATCCGGCGCATAGCCGAGGCCGAAGCGCACGATCGTCTTATCCTCAAGGCCGCGGCGGCGCCAGTAGGCACGCGCAATTTTGGCCTCCTCCGTAGAGGAGTTCAGGCAGGCATGAAAATAGCGCGCGGCATCGCGGTTGATCGAAAGCACACGGCTGCGCATGCGGCCCACCTTGTCGTCCTCGGCAGGCTCGGGCATACCCGCGCGCCCGGCCAGAAGCTTCACGGCCTCGACATAATCCAGATTATTGATCTTTTTTATAAAGGTGATAACGTCGCCGCCCGCGCCGCAGCCAAAGCAATAAAAGCTCTGGGTATCCGGGTACACATAGAACGAGGGCGTTTTTTCGCTGTGGAACGGGCAAAGCCCGCCATATAGCCGGCCCTTGCGCTTCAGCTGCACATAGCTGCCTACCACATCCGTAATATCGTTGCGGCGTACCACTTCGTCAATATAATCCTGCGGGATCATAGCTTCCTACTTCCTTTTTTACACATCAAAGCACATGCCATTTTTGGGGGACGAACAGCGTTTCAAACGTGCGGATGGCAAACTCATCGCTCATACCGCTGATATAATCCGTTACAGCGCGGTCAGGGCCCTCGCAATAGGCGAGCTGCATATAAAAGTTGGGCAGCAGCTCCGGGTGGGCCACAAGGCGCTCATACAGCTCCGTAACAAGCTTTTCCACTTTCTGTTCTTCCGCCTTGGCGATCTTGTCCACATACACCGTCTGATACATGAAATCCTTCAGCAGCAAAAACGCTTCGTTTTCTTCGCTGCCGGCCGTGATCGTCCCGTCTTTGCTGTGTTCCACCATGCTGCGGATCATCGTGGTGATGCGGGCGGATTTTGAGTGCCCCAGCACATCCACCGCATCCCGCGGGAGCATACTTTCGTTTAGTACGCCCGCCCGGATGGCATCCTCAATATCGTGGTTGACATAAGCGATCTGGTCGGCATAGCGCACGACGCGCCCTTCCGGCGTGGCGGCCCAAGTGCCTTTGGTATGGGTGATGATGCCGTTACGCACCTCCCATGTTAAATTGAGGCCCGCACCGTTTTTTTCCAGCAGATCAACGACCCGCAGGCTTTGGCCGTAGTGCGTAAAGCCGCCCGGCGCCAATCGGTTGAGCGCGCGCTCTCCTGCATGGCCGAAGGGCGTATGCCCAAGATCGTGTGCCAGCGCGATCGCCTCCGTCAGATCCTCGTTGAGGCGCAGTGCGCGGCTGATTGTCCGCGCAATCTGGGATACCTCCAACGTATGGGTCAGGCGGGTGCGGTACAAATCGCCGTCCGGGGAAAGAAACACCTGTGTTTTCTGTTTCAGCAGCCGAAACGCCTTGCAGTGAATCACACGGTCGCGGTCCCGCTGAAAAACGGGGCGAAGCTCGTCCGGCTTTTCCGGCCGGACGCGGCCGCGGCTATTCTCGCTTAAGGTTGCAAAAGGCGCCAGCGTCTGGCGTTCGATTTCTTCGGTGCGTTCCCGTACTGTCATGGGCGGAATACCTCGCTTTCGGATTATAGTGCATCGCCTGTGTCAAAGGGGGTCGTATCGGCGCAGACTGAAAAATAGTGGTTTTTCGACGGCCGTTTCCGTCATTTTCAAGAAACATTCGCGTAAAGTTGTATTTTTTCGCGCGGCAAATCTTTTCGGTGCCGCATGGAAATCGGCCCATGCGGCGCAGAATGTGCCTTTTTGCGCTGCACCCGTTTTTGGGGTTAAAATGGCGCGTAGTACGGTGCCGAGACGGCAACCTCGGCACTGCCGCGCGTAAGCTCCGTCAGCTGCGCCAGCAAAGGCCCTTCAGTGCCGGCGGGCATCGTCCACGCAAGCGTCACAGCGTCGGCAAACTGCGGTGGGATCTGCTTGCCGCCGGCCGCCTCGATGCGGCGGGCCGCCTGCTCATACAGCGCGTAATCCAAGCACACGGATAAGCGCACAATGCTGCGCACCGTCACAATCTCGGCATGGCAAAGCGCATCTTCGGCGGCCGCGGTGTAGGCGCGCACCAGCCCGCCCGTACCGAGCAAAATGCCGCCGAAATAGCGCGTTACTACGATAATAGAATCCCACAGCCCCGCATGTTGTAAAACCGAAAGCACCGGTGTGCCCGCCGTTTTGGCCGGTTCGCCGTCGTCGGAATAGCGCTCGCGGTTCATCTCGCGCAAGCGGTAGGCATAAACATTATGCCGCGCTGTGCGGTTGGCCGCACGCACCGCCTCAAGAAACGCCAGCGCCTGTTCTTCCGTCTCGACGCCGGCCGCCGAAGCTAAAAAGCGGCTTTTCTTTTCTTCGTATTCTCCGCCGGCTTTCCCGGCGAGTGTGCGATAATCCTCCAAGGCGGCTCTCCCTTACTGTGTCCAGATTGTGCGCAAAACCGGCGCACGGCGCATGCGCATCTTGGTTATCATGTTCAATATAACACATTCGCCGCTTTCTGGAAATGTCTAGCGCACAAAAAAGGCCCCCGCCACATCTCTGTGGCAGGAGCCCTGCTTGCACATTATGCAATTACTTGCGGCCGAAACGCTTATTGAAGCGCTCAACACGTCCGCCGGTATCGACGAGCTTCTGCTTGCCGGTATAGAACGGGTGGCACTTGGAGCAAACTTCGATGTGGATCTCCGGCTTGGTGCCGCGCGTCTGGATCACGTTGCCGCAGGCACAGGTAATGGTGCAGTCAACGTAATTCGGGTGGATACCCTCTTTCATTCTTTTCACCTCATTTCGGTTCTGACTTTTCGGGGCCATATTTTGATGTATGCGCCCATCACAACCTTCAATTTCGGCTACCCGAGCGAGCGGCCTTGGAAACGATTGCTGTAATAGTATATCATGTTTTGGGCGGATTGCAAGCACTTTTTTGCATAGCGCCCTTTCCGGCCGCCCGCGTAACGCAAAAGGCGCCGCAGCTTTCTGCCGCGGCGCCCAAGGCTTTTTGATTTGCTTTTTTTGTTTATGCCAGCAGCGGCTTAACGGCGGCGGCCAGCGCCTCTTTCTGGGCCTCGGCCTCAGCCAGATCCTTGCCGAGCGTCGTAAAATACGTCTTGATCTTCGGCTCGGTGCCCGAGGGGCGTACTACCACACACGCGCCGTTTTCCAGATGGTAGATCAGCACATTGGCGGCGGGCAGGCCCGTCTGCTCCGGCTTTTCGTAGTCGACGGTTTTCGTCACAGCAATGCCGGCAAACTCTTTCGGCGGGTTTTTGCGCAGGTTCTTCATGATTGCGGCCATCTTATCCATGCCGGAAAGCCCCGGGAACTCATAGCTGTCGACCTTGTTCAGGTAGCGGCCGTACTGGCGGTAAATTTCATCCAGACGCTCCTTGAGCGAGGAACCGACGCTGCGGTAATAGGCAGCCATCTCGCAGATCAGCATGCTGCCGATGATGGCATCCTTATCGCGCACATACGGCCCGGCCAGATAGCCGTAGCTTTCCTCAAAGCCGAACAAAAAGCGTTCCACTTCGTTTTCGGCTTCCAGCTTGGCGATCTGATCGCCGATCCACTTAAAGCCCGTCAGCACACTGCGCAGCTCCACGCCGTAGTGCTTTGCCACGGCATCCGCCAGCGGGGTTGAGACAATCGACTTTACCGCTACTGCCTTTTGCGGCATCGTGCCGTTTTCGATGCGGCCCGCGCAGATATAATCCAGCAGCAGTACGCCTACCTCGTTGCCGGAAAGCAGCTCGTAGCTGCCGTCCTTGCATTTGACGGCGATACCCACGCGGTCGCAGTCAGGGTCGGTGGCAAGCATCAAATCCGCGCCCGATTTCTCGGCCAGCGCAAGGCCAAGCTTCAGCGCCTCAAAAATTTCGGGGTTCGGGTACGAGCAAGTGGTGAAGTAGCCGTTGGGGTATTCCTGCTCGGGCACAACGGTAATATCCGTGATGCCAATGTCCTTTAACACATGCAGCACCGGCACAAGGCCCGCGCCGTTCAGCGGGCTGTAAACCAGTTTCAGCCCCGCCTTAGCGCACAGGCCCGGGCGAACGCTGCGCGCCTCGATGGCCGCATAAAGCGCATCCTTGCAGGCCTGCTCGACAAAGCGGATTTTTCCGCTTTCCACGCCCGCGGCAAAATCCATCGTCTTGGCGCCGGTCAGCACGTCCGTCTTTTGGATTTCGGCATAAACGATGCCTGCGGCTTCATCCGTCATCTGGCAGCCATCCGGCCCGTAGGCTTTGTAGCCGTTGTACTTGGCCGGGTTGTGGCTGGCCGTTACCATGATGCCTGCGTTGCAGGCATAATAGCGCGTGGCAAAGCTCAGCGCCGGCACAGGCATCAAAGCATCGTACAGGCGCACCGTGATGCCGTTGGCGGCCAGCACACAGGCCGCCGCGCGGGCAAATACATCGCTTTTGATGCGGCTGTCGTAGCTGATCGCCACCGTCTGGCTGCCGCCCTGCGTTTTCACCCAGTTGGCGAGGCCCTGCGTCGCCTGACGCACGACATATACATTCATGCGGTTTGTGCCGGCGCCCACCACGCCGCGCAGGCCCGCCGTGCCAAACTGCAGCGCCACGGCAAAGCGATCTTTGATTTCGGCGTCATTGCCCGCGATGCGGGCAAGCTCCATATTCAGGTCGGAGTCCTCAAGCTGTGCTACGGCCCAGCGCTCATATTCTTCTTGATACATCTATCAACACCTGTCCTTTCCTGCCAGAAATGCAGAAAGCCATTCCTGTTTTCATTTTAAGGCGGGGCGCAGCGGCTGTCAATCGCTTATTGTGGCAGATATTGTATCAAAAGTTGTGTGCTGATATAATAAAGAAAACAAAAAAGCAGCAGGAAGGCGCTTACATGTACGCAAAATTAAACAGCTTCGGCATCCGCGGCCTGCAGGGCTTCGGCGTTAAGGTCGAAGCGGATATTTCCGGCGGGCTGCCCGCGCTGAACATCGTGGGGCTGCCCGATTCCGCCGTGAAGGAAAGCGGCGACCGTGTGCGCGCCGCGCTGAAAAATCTCGGTTTTCGCTGGCCCGACAGCCGGATTACGGTAAACCTTGCCCCTGCCGATGTGAAAAAGACAGGGCCTGTTTATGATCTGCCCGTATTTCTGGCCGTGCTGGCCGCCTCGGGCCAGCTAAAAGCGCCTGCGCCCGAAACAGCCTTTCTCGGCGAGCTGGCGCTTGACGGCACCCTTCGCCCTGTTACAGGTGTGCTGCCGATGGCGCTTTCGGCCGCGGCATGCGGCATCCGCACGCTGTATCTTCCGCAGGAAAATGCCGCCGAGGCCGCCGTCGCCGCCGAAAGTGGCCTTTCCGTCTTCCCCTGCCGAACGGCGCGGGAGGTCGTTGAGGCGCTGAACGGGCAGCTTGCGCTTGCGCCGGCCTCTGCCGAGGAATACACGCCGGAAGAAAGCTTTGACGGCATCCCGGATTTTGCCGATGTGCACGGCCAGTTTTTGGCACGGCGCGCGATGGAAATTGCGGCGGCAGGCAATCATAATATTCTGCTGATCGGTGCACCCGGCGTGGGCAAATCTATGCTGGCAAAAAGGCTGCCGGGCATTCTCCCACCGCTTACCCGGCAGGAAGCGCTGGAAGCGACTAAAATTTATTCCGTGGCGGGGCTTTTGCCGGCCGGCAGCGGCCTTGTGCGCCGGCGGCCCTTTCGCAGCCCGCATCACTCGGCCAGCGCGGCGGCTTTGGCCGGCGGCGGGGCGGGCTGCCGCCCGGGCGAAGTAAGCCTTGCCAGCGGCGGTGTGCTGTTTTTGGATGAGCTGCCCGAGTTTTCCCGCGATTGTCTGGAGGTTTTGCGCCAGCCCATTGAGGACGGCAAGGTGACCGTAAGCCGCGCCGCAGGCAGCGCCACCTACCCCAGCCGTTTTCTTTTATGTGCGGCCATGAACCCGTGCAAATGTGGATATTATGGCCATCCGACGCATCCCTGCTCCTGTTCGCCCGGCGCAATCGAGCGCTACCGCAGCCGCGTTTCCGGCCCTCTGCTCGACCGTATCGACCTGCATGTAGAAATGGAGCCGATCGCCTACGAAGATTTGCGGGGCGGTAAGGGCGAGGCCAGCGCCGTGATACGCGCCCGGGTATTGGCCGCACGGGAGCGCCAGCTCGACCGAGCGCGCCGCGCCGGGCTTTCGGATGTGCTGTGCAACGCCGATCTTTCCGGCGCGCAGATTCGTCAGGTGTGCCGCCTTTCCACCGCTGCCGAAGCTGCCCTGCATGCCGCCTATGATGAAATGTGCCTTTCCGCCCGCGGATATGACCGTATTTTGCGCGTCTCCCGCACAATCGCCGACCTTGCCGGAGAAAACGACATCGGCGAGGACGCCGTATTGGAGGCTCTGCAATACCGGGCGCTTGACAAAAAGACGTGGTTTTCCGAATAATATGCTGCACCCCAAAATGCGTTTTTTGCATTTTGTATCGCACCGACGCAGATTGCTTTGCCGTCAAACGCGCAAGCCGGGCCGCCGAAGGCCGAACGCAGGTTGCGGCGGCAGAAGCTGCAAGCCAGACCACAGCGGCAGTACCAGCCCGCGGCCATTTTCCCTACCAAATAAAACAGCCCCAGCCATCGCAAAACGTCTGCGGCGGCCGGGGCTGTTTTTTATTTTTTCAGTGGATAGGCTGGCTCAAAATATTCTGAAATACGCTGGCGATTGCAATCAGTGAAAGGCAGGCTTCCGTCATAAGCAGTGGCCGCTCGATGTTTTTTTGCAGGCGCAAATTTTTGCCCTGCAAAATCAGCATGGCCAGCGGCAGGCACGGCAGCCAGTAGCGCCCCTGCATGCCCCAAAGGATATTGTCGCGCATCGGCGTCCAGCCGTACACCACAACCAGCAATGCCGCAAATAACGCCAGCAGCACCAAGCCGCCCCATGCTTTCTGCCTGCGGCCCAGCAGCGGCGTTTCTTCGCCAGCGGGCACCGCCGAAAGGATCAGCACCCCCCAAAGCCCCGCCACAGCCGGCGCCCATACCATCAGGTCGTTCAGGATCGGCTCGCCCAGCTCTCCGCCAACCATCTGGATCAGATACAGGGCCGTATTTTCCTGCACGGTATAAAAGAACATCTTCACTGCGCCCGTAATGTGCGTAAGCACGTAGGACATATCCCAAAAATCATACACCAGATAGTCGATATTCAGCGGGTTCACCTTGGGCACGGCCTTTTGGGCGGCGGCGGCAAGGCTGGCGGGCGTTACGCCGATATAGCGGACAATATATGGGGCAAAAACGACGCAGAACACAGCCCCGAGCGCAATCATGGCGTATACCAGATACTTGACCTTCGGCGGGCACTTTTTCGCCGGAATAATCAGGCAAAACGGCACCAGCAGAACATACAGCATTTTCATCGGCGCCAGCAGCACGATCACTACCGCTAAAAGCAGCAGATCGCGCCAGCCCAACCGCGGCTTTTCGTAGGTATCGTACAGCACCAGCGCGAAAAAGATACAGGCAATGCCGATCAGCATCGCGTCATAGTTATACGAGGCCGCGAGATGCAGGCACATCGGCAGCAGGCCGATCACGGCAAGGATACGCTTAAAGCGCGGCATAATATGGATTGCCAGCGCCATCAGCGCCGTATACACGGCAAGGTTTACGATACGCCCGAAAAAGATCATTGTGATATAGTTTGCGCCCAGCAGCCGGCAGGCCGAGATCACCAGCGCCGAGGGCAGATACTGCACAAAAAACACCTTGGCGGCAATATAATCGGTTTTTACAAGCGTCGTATCTTCGCACTTGCCAAAAAGCCCCTGCGCATAGGTTTTGTAGCTAAAAGCATCCACCTTGTCCGCGCGGTCGAGCGCGACCGTATCGTCCGCGCGCATCCAGACGCGGTCATCCTCGGGGATGCCGAACATTTGGTTGGAAAGCTCGTAGGCAGAATGAATATGTGTATCTTCGTCGGGCGCGATATAGGGCGGCATGGCAAACAGGTATACGATGCCCAGCGTCATGGCAAAGTAGGCAAATAAAACCGGCAGCGGCGCTTTTTTGATAAACACCAGCCAGTATCCGGCCACCAGCGCAGCCGCCGCGAAAGCGGCCAGCGCCCAGTATGCTTTTACAATCCATGCCCCCACACGGTTTGTAATGATCGAAAAGCCCAGCGTCTGCTCATACTGGCGGCCATTGACCGTCATCGGCAAAAGGTTGTCCACTTTCCCGGCGCTTGCCCACAGCCCAAGGCGATTGATGCCCTTTAGCTTCGGCGTAAAGCGCAGCACAAAGCTGTAGCTCGTTTTTCCTTCGGGCACAACGGCCTCGGCAAACGGCATATCCTGATAGGTATTATCCAGCAGTTCCGTCGTATCCATGCCGGTGCTGGCCAGCACATTGCCGGCCGCATCCTGCAGCTCCAGCGTAACGGTGCCGTAGCACACTTCATCATACGTGGTAAAGATAAAGCTGCCGCCATAAACGGGCGCATCCGTCACAAAGGGCTGGCGCACCTCGCTGTCGGGGGCAATCGCCGCGGTTTTTACGGTATAATCCTCGTTGATGCGCGTTACTTCCAGCTCGCTTTGCGCGTCCCGCACATTATGCAGATAGATCCACCCGCTGGCCAGCGCAAGGCCGAGCAGCAGCCCCCCGATTGCCCAGACCGGGCGGCTTTTTTTCCAAAAACGCCGTAGCGTATCCCCTATCTTCATGGCAGCCCTCCGCAGTGCTTTTTCTATAGATATAATGATTATAGGGGCGGCGGCAGGCAAAGTCAACGCCGCCCGCTTTCCCGAAAAACAAGAAAAAGAGCTTCGGCCTGCGTTCCTACAGGTCAAAGCTCTATTTTTCGTTCCGCGTTTTGGATTTATGCCAAACGCTGTTTTTTATCCAGACGCATCTTGTCCGCGATCATCGCGATGAATTCACTATTCGTCGGCTTGCCGCGCAGGTTGTGGATGGTGTAGCCAAAGTAGCTGTTCAGGGTATCGACATCGCCGCGATCCCATGCCACCTCGATGGCGTGACGGATCGCACGCTCGACGCGGGAAGCAGTCGTGTTGTTTTTCTTGGCGATTTCCGGATAAAGGCGCTTTGTCACGGCATTGATATAATCGGGATCGTTCATCGTGAGAAGGATGGCATCGCGCAAGAACTGATAGCCCTTGATATGGGCCGGTACGCCGATCTGATGCAGGATCTCCGTCACTGTCATTTCGTCGCTGTCCAGCGGTGCATGTACATGGCTGACGCCGTTGCCTGCGGCTTTCAGCACACGTGCCGCCAATACGTTCTCATCGAACGGTTTCAGGAAATAATACGCGAAGCCGGCATCCAAAAGCTCCTGCTCCATCTCTTCGCTTTGAAACGCGCCTGTCACAAAAAACGCCGTATGCTCTCCGCCGGCCGCATCGTAGCGCTGCTTAACAGTAATGGCATCCAACCCCGGCATAAAGGCATCCAGAAGCACGGCCTGCGGGCGCAGCGCCAACAGTTTTTGCAGCGCTTTGGTGCCGTCCTTCTCCACTACGGTAACCTCAATGCCCTTTTCTTCGAGCGCCTGCCGGCAGAGTGCCGTCGTCTCTGCCCCAGTATCTGACATGACAAACTTAACCTTTTCCATATTTTGAATCCTCCGCGTTCTGTATTTCCCTTAACGATGGAAATTTTGCCATAATTTACCATAAGTTGCAAGAGCATCTGACGGACTTTTCCATTTTTTGGATATTTGCATAGAAGCGCGGGCTTTTCTGTTTTCCTACACTGTGCAGGATTTTCTTTGTTTATGGGGAATATAGAAGTATATAATAAAATACAATTTAATGGGAAGGCAAAATCTTTTTTGTGATTGTGCCATTTGCTTTTTATTTCTGAAACCCAAAATCGGTACAGAAACCGCAGAGTGTCCTAAATCAATCTTATTTTTAACAGATTATGAACGAGAAATCCCGTGTATTGTATAGGTTGCACAATCGTGGCCGATTTATTTTAGTGTGTTTAGCTCTTGTGCAAAAAATTGCCACGTGATAAAACGAAAGTGCAGTAAGCAGACAAGGTCGTCTTTGCGCGAATTGTCTGCTTAAATTTTGAGAAAGGTCGGTTTACTATGATTAGCTTTTTCCTGTGCTTGGCAATCCTGATCGGCGGCTATTTCACCTACGGCAAATTGGTGGAAAAGACGTTCGGCCCGGATGACCGCGAGACGCCTGCCGTAAAAATTAACGACGGTGTCGACTACGTTGTGCTTCCTCAGTGGAAGTTGTTTTTGATCCAGCTGTTGAACATCGCTGGCTTGGGGCCCATTTTCGGTGCCCTGACGGGCGCCGAGTGGGGCCCGGTGGTGTTCTTGTGGATCACCTTTGGCACCATCTTTGCAGGTGCAGTACATGATTACTTCTCCGGTATGATGAGCGAGCGCAATAATGGTGATTCTGTCTCCGAGATTGCGGGCATCTATCTGGGCAGCGTGATGAAGAACGTCATGCGTGTCTTCTCCGTGATCCTTCTGATCATGGTCGGCACCGTGTTCGCTGTTGGCCCGGCAGGCCTGATCGTTCTGCTGTTTACCAACGGCGGCTTCACCGGCATTCTCGCCAACAAGCTGTTCTGGCTGGTGCTGGTGCTGGCATACTACTTCCTCGCAACTTTCCTTTCCATCGATAAGATCATCGGCAAGATCTACCCGGTGTTCGGTGTCTGCCTGATTGTCATGGCAATCGGCGTGGCCGTCGGTATCTTTACCCACGGCTATCAGATCCCGGAACTGTGGACTCACTTCTATAACATGCACCCGAGCGCAACCCCGATTTGGAGCTTTATGTTCATCACGGTTGCCTGCGGCGCTATTTCCGGCTTCCATGCTACGCAGTCTCCTCTGATGGCGCGCTGCATGAAGAGTGAAAAGCAGGGCCACTTCGTATTCTACGGCGCAATGGTCAGTGAGGGCATCATTGCCCTGATCTGGGCTGCTGCCGGCTGCGCAATCTACGAAGTTACCGGCGGCCTGAGCACCGGCCTCGTCGAAATCGGCGGCGGCTGCCCGGCCAGCGTTTATGACATCTGCTCGAAGACGATGGGCGGCGTCGGTATCGTTCTGGCGATGCTGGGCGTTATTGCTTGCCCGATCACTTCCGGCGATACCGCGTTCCGTTCTGCCCGTCTGGTTTTGGCCGACTGGTTCCATATCGATCAGAAATCTTGGAAGAGCCGCTTGGTGCTGTGCCTGCCCGTTTTGGGCGTCGGCGCGCTGCTGGGTATCGGCAACTGCCTCGGCTTCATCGATTACACCGTGATTTGGCGTTACTTCAGCTGGACGAACCAGACCCTCGCTATGATCGTGCTGTGGGCTGCCTCCATGTACCTCTTCTATGAAAAGAAGAACTACTGGATCACCGCTGTTCCGGCAACGTTCATGAGCGCCGTCTCCGCCACCTATTTCCTGATGGCGCCGGAATGCATGGGCCTGCTGGTTAAGATCCCGACGGTTGTCGCTTACCCGATCGGTATTATCGTAGCTGCCCTGTTCTTGGGCATCTTCGTCTACACCGTGAAGAAACGCGATGTCCATCCCGATTACGAGACCCTGAAAAAGTAAATCAAATTAGAAGCGTTACGCTCCTTGTTTGCGGCACAGGGGCCGTTGCATTCGCAGCGGCCCCTGTGCTATTCTTATTCTATCGGATTATTCCATAATCAGGAGGAAAGCAAAATGTACTTCAAACCTTCCCGGCTGAGCGATACCAAGCTGGATGACGCAACTTTGAAAGCGGACAAAATGGCCTGCAAAAAGTACGGCCCCTGCGGCGTAGGGGAAAAGGCGTTATATCTGAACAGCGTCTTTCTTGACCGTCGCTTGTATGTTCCTATTTCGAGCGTAAAGCGGGCCTATAAGCAGATCGCCATGAGTAAAGGCGGCTTTTCGGGCAAAGGCGTGTTCGGTTCGATCCCCTATTTGATTGTGGAGTTCGACAAGGATAAAAAAGTAAAGTGCACCTTTAAGTTTGAGCAAAACGTAGACAGCATGCTGGCCGAGATCCGGGCGCATCACCCGGAAATCAAAACCGTTTCCGCCGCCGCGGCCAAGCGCTTGGAAAAGGCCCGTGCCGAGGAGCGTAAGCGCGTAAAGCCCACGCTTTCTCCGGAAGAAAAGGCGGCGATCGAAAGCCTAACCAAAGCCCGTACTTATCTTGAGCAGCGGCCGGAATACAGCAGCCGCCTTTCGGCCGCCAGCAAAGCCAAGCGAGTGAACCAGCGCACCAATCCTTCCTATAAATGGGTTTCGGTGGCCATTATGCTGGGGGCTGCGGTGGCCGCCGCTTACGGCATTTACTGCATCGCTACCCATACGGGCAGCCTTGGGCTGTACTTTTTGCTCATCGGGCTGGCGCTCATCTTCCTGTTTGCGAGCGTCAGCGTCCGCCCCACGGCCAAAAGCAACCGCAGCGCCGTGGAAAAGGATTTGCAAAAAGCACGGGACGAGATGGAAGCTTTTTTGGCCGAATATCCCGGTTTTCCCCTGCCGGCCCGCTATGCACATCCCGCCTGCCTTACGCGGATGATTCGCAGCATTGATGAGGGCCGTGCGCAGACAATCGACGAGGCATTTGACGATTTGAAAGCCGGCCTGAAAGCGTTGAATTCCGATGTGCAGGTCAGCCAAGAGGAATACGACGAGGTCGTCGCCATCAAGCCGATGTTCCTGATCGAAGATTATCAGTAAGCCAAGCGGCTTTTGGCGGCAGCGGGCACGGCCTTTTCTCCTTTTTGCAAAATAGAAAGCAGCCTCTCTTTTGGCCTAAAACGGCCAAAGGAGAGGCTGCTTTTTTGATAAAGTTTTCGCCGTGCGGCTCCGCCTGTCTTGCCGGCACAGCCGCCCTTTATGGTTTCACGCCCACGGTTAGACGATTTCCCCCAGCTGCTCTATATCCTGTAGGTCGGCCTCGCCGCCGTTGCGCCAAATTTCAGCACAATACAGCCGCTCGGCCGCACGGGCAAAGGCCGCCGCAGAAAACTTTTGGGCCGATTGTGCCGCGCTGCGCGCCATCGCGTGGCGCAGCTCCGGCTCGCCCAAAAGCAGCGAAACGTAGCGGCGCAGCTCTTCGCCGGTATGGAACTGCCAGCCGTTGCTGCCGTTTTCGATCACGCCGGAAAGGCAAGGATCGGCCCGGCATACAGCGGGCAGGCCCGCGGCCAGCGCCTCGATATAGGTCAGGCCCTGCGTCTCGCTGGAAGATGCGCTGACAAAGATGTCGCCCAAGCGATAGTAATCCGCTACCTGTTCCGGGGCCGCCATGCCTGCAAATACCACGTTTTCTGCAAGGCCGAGGGCCTTGGCCTGTGCTTCCAGATGTCTGCGCTCCGGCCCGCCGCCCACCAAAAGCAGCGTCACGTTCTTTTCCAGGCCGGCGCAGCAATCCAGCAGCATATTCAGATTTTTCTCTTTCGCCAAGCGCCCCACATAAACCAGCACACGGTTGGAAAGCGGGATGCCGAGCTTTTCTTTCAGCGCACGGCTGCGCTCGGCAGGGGCAGGCGCCGTAAAACGGGAAAGATCAATGCCGGTGGGGATCACTTGCACCGGGCGGGCAACGTGATAGCTCAGCAGAAGCTCTTTTACCTTTTGCGTCGGGGCAATTACACAGCTGGTGTGGTCGATCACGATCCGCGAGAACATCGCCGCAAGCCAGCGCCCGCATTCCCGATTCGGCGAAAAATAGTGGGTGTAATCCTCATAGACCGTATGATAAGTATGGATCAGCGGCGCGTGTACCGCGGCGGCGATCTGGCGCGCAAGGATAAACGTGCTGAATTCGCATTGGGAGTGTACGACGTCCGGCTTCCATGCAACCAACTGCCGCACGGCCTGCCGCCCTAAGCAGCTGCGCAGCCGTGCGCCGGGGTATACCTTGTTGGCATCGACGGAGCCCAAATATAAAACATTTCCGTCCCAGTAGGTTTCGTGTGTATTAGAAAGCGTCAGTACCCTGACATCATGGCCGCGTTTTTCCAGCTCGTGCTGCAAATTCAGCACAGAGGTGACAACGCCGTTCACCGCCGGGGCATACCAATCTGACGTAATGAGGATTTTCATACCGCAAAGCAACTCCTTATATTTTCCGCGGCCGCGCCGCTGTTTGGTTGTTCCTTTCTTACTACGAGGCAGCAGCCGCATTTGCTGCAAAAGTGCAAAAAAAGATTGGGCCGCACGGAAAGCGCGGCTATATCTTAGCCTCTGCGCCGTCCTCGGCCGTTTCTTCCTCCTGCGCAAAATCCGGCAGGGCATTTTCCGGCAGCGCCGGGGTGCCCTCGGCCGCAAGGTGCAAAATGTCTGCGGCATCCTCGCCGTCAAGCTGCTGAACAGCCGAAAGGCGGCGGTTGATCGCGCGGGTACGTGTTCCGATCAGGCGGTCAAGGTCCTCGTCCGTCTGGCGCAGGTGCTGCTGCATTTTCGTCAAGCCTTCGCTGAACTTGCCGAACTCGGTTTTTACCGCGCCCAATACCTGCCATACCTCGCCCGAACGCTTTTGGATTGCCAGCGTCTTAAAGCCCATTTGCAGGCTGTTCAGCAGGGCCGCCATCGTGCTGGGGCCAGCCACATTGACGGAATACTCCCGCTGCAGCTTTTCCAGCAGGCCAAGGTTCACTACCTCGGCATACAGCCCCTCAAACGGCAAAAACAGGATGCCGAAATTCGTGGTGTACGGCACGGCCACATATTTTTCGCGGATGTCTTTTGCCTCGCTGCACACCACTGTTGTCAGCGCGCGGCGGGCGCTTTCGACGTCGGCGGCATCGCCGCCCGCATAGGCATCCTGCAAATGCACATACGTATCGCCCGGGAATTTCGCGTCGATCGGCAGCCAGACGGTGCCCGCGGCGCCGGGCATCTTCACGGCATATTCTACGCGCTGGGTGCTGCCCGGGATGGTGTTGATATTGGTGGCGTACTGCTCAGGGGCCAAGATTTCTTCCAAGATGCCGCCCAGCTGAATTTCGCCCAAGATGCCGCGCGTTTTGACGCCCGAAAGCACCTGCTTTAAGCCGCCCACATCGCTGGCAAGGCTCTGCATCTCGCCGAGGCCCTTATACACCTGTTCCAGCTGTGCGCTTACGGTGCGGAAGCTCTCGTTCAGGCGCTTTTGCAGCGCATCCTGCAGCTGGGCATCCACCGTCTGCCGAATATCCTCCAGCTTTTTCGCGTTATCGCTGCGCATGGCCTCCATATTGGCGTTTAAGGTACTACGCATGGCGTCAAGCTTTTGCTCGCTGCCGCTTTCCAGCGTTTTCAAGCGCTGCTCCAGCAGGCGCAGCTGCTGCGCTTGGCTGCCACTCATCGTTGCGCCCATCGTGTGCACAGATGTTTGCAGCGCATCGCTCATGCTTTTTGCCGCGTTCAGGTTGTTGGCCGAAAGCTCGGTGCGCAGCTCGCTTAATTTATGGTCGAAGCTTTCGGATACATGCTGGATACGGTCATCCATCCATGCCTCAAGCTCCTTGGTATAATCTTTATTTTTTGCCGTCAGCAGCTTCAGCAGAATGCCCGCCAGCAGCGCCAGCGCCACCCCCAGCAAAAGCAAGACAATCGCTTCAAACGTCATGGTTTCCCCTTTACAGCAGTTCCAACTTTACCAGTTCGATTTCGGTATCGTACATCTGCCCCGTCAGGCCCACACCTTCCAGCTCGATCTCGCCGCCTTGGTTATCGTAGGGGTCGGCACGCCAAGAGGTTTTGGGCGGCGTAAGCGGCGCTTCAAACGCGCGGTTTGCTACCATACGGTACGGGTCAAGGTTGCCGAAATAGTGCCGGCGCAGCGCTTCATCGCCCGCGCGGGCCGCGCCGCCGCCAAACGAGCAATCGGCATACATCCAACCTTGATCGGCCAAATAGAACATCGCCCAATCATGGCAGCCGGCCTCATGCGGGCCTGCCATTAGGCCGCTTTGCCATACGGCCGGGATACCCGCAATGCGGCACATTGTCACGAAGGTCAGCGCCTGTACGCCGCAGTCGCCCCGACGGTCACGCGCACAGGCGTCCGGGATGGCTTCCAGCGTAAAATATGACGGCATGTAGCGATACTGCACCTGCCGCGTGATCCAATCATAAATCCGCTGTGCCTTTTTGGCATCTGTCGGCGCGCCCGCCGTCACCTCGGCTGTCAGGGCGCGCAGATAGGGCGTAAATACAAGGTGCGGCGCCTGCTCGCCAAGGCAGGTTTCCGGCGCAAGGAACTCGACACGCGCAGCCGATGCGGCAGCAAGCGGATCGTGATACAGCGCCGTCGAGCAATAGCGGTATTCCGCCGTGAACGTCTCATTTTCCGTCAGCGCCTTTTCCCAATAAACCGTGCGCTGCGGCGCATCCGCAGGGGCAACGCTTTGCGGCGGCGCCGAAAAGCCAAGCGCCTCGATCTCGCTTTGGGCAGGGCAGGCCGCCGGCATCGGCAGCCAAACTTTGGCCGTGACGGCGCTGTGCCCCGCCACAATCGCACGCAGCTTTGCATCCTCAAAGGCTTTTTCATCCGCGCGCAGCGTAAAGCGCACCGTAATGCGAGCCGTCAAGCTCCCCTTTTCGCGCATGGTACGGGCCGCGGCGCGGCGCGCTTTGTGCGTTTCGTCGCTTTGCGGCTTGCCCGCCCGTGCGGCAAAGGCAGGGTCGGTATACAAAAGCGATTCGTAAAAGCGGCGGAAATAGCGCCGTTCACCCTCGATAAAGCGCCAGTCGATACGGTTGGCGGCCACCATCCCGCGGAACTCCCGCTGGGTAAAGTTCGGGATATGCTCCTGCACACGGCGCACAGCCTGCGCCTCGGTAAAAGGATAATCGGCCGGGATGCGGCGCAGAATTTCCCGCTCGGCCAGTAGGCAGTTTTTCATTGCCGCGGGCAGCGCCGGGGCGTTTTCCGTGCAGGGATCGGCGGCCGGGCCGTTGGCCGCGGCGGCCCAGTTTTCCGCCAAGCGCTCGTCGATGCGCGCAGCTGCCTCCCGATAGCAACCGGCCGCTTTCAGGCGGGCAATATCTTCGGGCAGGCCGACATTCAGGCTGTGCAGTGTTTCGTTCCAGTTCATGGCAGAAGCTCCCCTTCCGTTATTCTAATGTTTGCTTTCAGTATACCGCACCCTGCCCTTTTTGGGAAGCCGGCCGTGTGTCGAAAAGCATCCGTTCTCAGGGCGCCGTTTGGCGCATGCGGCCGCCGCGCAGCTTTCCAAATCGAGCCGCAGCAAGCAGCAGGGCAGCTGTTGGCGCATGCGGCCATTTATGCCGCACAAAAAGGCGCACCCGCCGCCCTCTAAAAGAGCAGCCGATGCGCCTTTTTTCCTTGGTTTATGCGCGAAATGTCAGATCTGTGCCGTATCGTATTCGGCCACAACCGCCTGCTCCGGCGCTTTCGTCAGCAGGCTGACGACCACGCAGAACGCAAGGCTTGTGAGGAACGCCGGCAGCAGCTCGTAGATGTTCCACACGCCGCCCAGCGGGCGCACCAGATATTTCCAGAGAAATACCATTGCGCCGCCAGAAATCATGCCAGCCAGCGCGCCATAGCGATTGCTGCGTTTCCAAAATAGTGCGCACAACATCACCGCGCCAAACGCGCCGCCAAAGCCGGCCCACGCAAAACTGACGATGCCGAACACCGAGCTGTCCGGATCACGCGCAATAAAAATCGCCAGCACACTAATGGCAACAACCGTTACACGCGCCGCCAACAGGCTCGCCTTCTGGCTAAGTTTGATGCCGAAAAACTCATGCAGGATGTTTTCGCTTACGCCGGAAGCGGCAGCCAGCAGCTGGCTGTCCGATGTGGACATCGTTGCCGCAAGGATGCCGGCCAAAATCACGCCGGCCATCAGTGCGGCCAGTACGCCGTGCTGCGAGAGCAAAGCGGCAATTTTGACGATGATATTTTCGCTGGCCGAGCCTTCCAGTACGCCAACGGTACCGGCCTTTGTCATGGCAAGGCCCACAACGCCGATCAGGACGGCGACCGTCATCGAGATCACGACCCATACCGTGGCAATGCGGCGGGAAAGCACCAGTTTCTTTTCATCATGGATCGCCATAAAACGCAGCAAAATGTGCGGCATGCCAAAATAGCCAAGACCCCACGCCAGCGTGGAAACAATCGTCAGCGGGCTATAGCTGTTGGCCGCGCCGCTGGCCGCATCATAGGTGGCATGCAGCGAAAGATAGCCGGGCAGGCTGCGCGCATTGTCGAGCACCGCGCCGATGCCGCCCGCGGAAAAAATGCCGTAGCCCAACACCACCACCAGCGCAAAGGTCATCACGATGCTTTGCACCAGATCCGTCGTAGAAGCAGCGAGGAAGCCGCCCATCGTAGTATACAGCACGATCACCAACGCAGAAAGGATCATCGCGGTAAAGTAATCTACGCCGAACAGGCTGTAGAACAGTTTGCCGCAGGCGGCAAATCCGCTGGCGGTATACGGCACAAAAAACACGATAATGACCACGGCCGCAATCGCGTTCAGCAGGTTTTTATCATCGTGCCAGCGCTTTGAGAAGAAATCCGGCACCGTCACGGCGCCGATATTGCTGGAATAGCGGCGCAGGCGGCGCGCCACAAAAAACCAGTTCAGCCACGTGCCGACGGCAAGGCCGACGGCCGTCCAAAAGGCATCGCATACGCCTGAAAGATACGCCACGCCGGGCAGGCCCATCAAAAGCCAGCTCGACATATCGCTGGCCTCGGCGCTCATCGCCGTCACCAGCGGGCCGAGGCGGCGCCCGCCTAAGTAGAAATCATCGGTGGACGCGTTGCGCTTGGAGCAGCGGTACCCGATGAACAGCATCGCCGCCAAATAGACGACGATTGCCGCAATGATCCAGAGGATCGCAGAAGATGCAGACATGAAAAAATACCCCTCTCTTTTAACATCGAATAGGGGTATTATAGCATAAAAAATGTGAGACGAAAAGGCAGAACGAATTATAGAATGTATTATATACTATTTTGCATTTATATCTCAATTTGTATAGTAATAAAGCAAGTTTTTATCTATACTTTTCTATGTCTTTCTTTCAGTTCTTTTCTTGAAATAAAATTATTTTCTCGCCCGCGGCGGGGTAGGCCGGCCTCTTTTCAGGCGGTCTAAGCATTAGCCCTGCTGCGTTTTTAAGTGGGAAAGAAATGCCGGCATGATCTCCCGCGCGTACGCAGCCAGCGAGTATTCACCATTGGAAAGGCACCAATCATAGATCAGCGCGCGCTCGCACAAGGCATAGCGCTTTACGATCTCCGCGGCCGGGATGTCGCGCCGCAGCTCGCCCTTTTCCTGCCCGCGCAGTACGATCTGGCGCAGCAGCTTAAAATAGGTACGCTTTCGATCAAGCAGATGCTTTTCGCCGCGCGTAACAAGCTGGCTGGAATACAGGCGTGCCAGCAGCTCCATGCTGATAGAATCATCAATCATGGTGAACAGCTCTCGGTTGAGGTACATCAGCGCCTCAAAACTGTTCTGGGCAGGGTCAAGCGTAGGGGCCAGCGCATTATATTTTTCGTCAAACAGATAGGACAGTTCGCTTAGCAAAGCATCTTTGCCGTCGAAATAGTGATAAAAGCTGCCCTTGCTCGTGCCACTCGCCTCGATAATCGCATCGACCGTAGTTTCCTCGTATCCACGCTCATAAAACAGCTTCCACGCCGCCTCGATCATGCGCCCGCGGGTGTTATGCACGTCCCGTTTTGCCATTTTTGTTCTCCCCTTTCCCGATGGTTTCATTCTATCGGCCGCCTGCGGCCTTGTCAAGGAAGCACTCTGGCAAGTTTTTTGTCAAAGTGCTATAATCTCTTTAGGTTCTTTTGTCAGGTATCACAATACAGGAGGCATTTCTATGGCACCGATCCTTGCCAACTATCACACCCATACGCCCCGCTGCCATCACGCATCCGGCAGCGAGGAGGAATTTGTACAGGCCGCCATCCACTGTGGCTATTCCATCCTCGGCTTTTCCGATCATACGCCGTGGCCCTTTGCAGGCGGTTTTGTGAGTAATTGCCGCATGCTGCCCGCCCAGATGGACGATTATGTTGCCACGGTGCGCGCGCTGCAAAAAAAGTATGCCGGGCAGATTCGCATTTATCTTGGCCTCGAGGCCGAATATTTCCCGGCGTATCTGCCGTGGCTGGCAGAGCAGACCAAAAAGTATTCGCTGGATTACTTGATTTTTGGCAACCATTTTTGTGCCAGCGAGGAAACGGGCGAATATTTTGGCGCTGCCACCCGCCCCGCACAGCTGGAAGCCTATACCGAGTATGCCGTAAAAGGCATGGAAAGCGGCCTTTACTGCTGCCTCGCCCACCCGGACCTGTGCCTGAACCACTACCCTGCGTTCGATGCCACAGCCGAGCGCTGCCTGCGCCGCATCTGTGAAACAGCAGCGCGGCTGCACGTGCCACTGGAATACAATGTCCTCGGCGAGGTGCGCCGCATGGCCGAGCCGCATGACCATGATCTGGGCTATACGCACCCGAATTTTTGGAAGATTGCGGCCGAGTATCCGATTCAGGCCATCGTGGGCTGCGACGCCCACGACCTTGCCGGCATCGAGCGCGCGCCGCGTGTGCTGGCCGTGAAGCAGGAGCTGCGCGGCATGGGCATTAAAGTATTGGACACGCTGCCGGGGCTAGGGCTGTGAGCCAGCCTCTGCCGCAGCGTTGTCTTTCCGGGTATTCGGCTTTGCGCCGCGCAAAACACGATACAAAAAAAGCATCCGGTTTTTGCCGGATGCTTTTTTATTACAAGCAGGCGCCATTTGTGGCGATCACCTGACGATACCACGCATAGCTATCCTTCGGGATGCGCCGCATCGTGCGGTAATCCACATAGATCAGGCCAAAATGATCTTCATAGCCGCTGGCCCATTCGTAGTTATCCGTCAGGCTCCAATGGAAGTAGCCTTTCACGCCGCTGCCGCGGGCGATGCCCTTTTCCAGCGCTGTGAGATAGCGGTGCAAAAAGTCGATACGATCCGGGTCATGCACTTGGCCATCCAAAAAGATACGGTCATTGCAGCTCTGGCCGTTTTCGCTTACGTACAGGGGCAGCTGATACCGTTGCTGCAAATACAGCAGGCCGTAATCCATCACGCCCGGCGTCACAGGCCATTTCAGCGCCGTGCGCGGATAGCCCGCATAGCGCGGCACAAGCTCCGGCCCGTTTTTGCCGGCGCGCACCTCATGGCCGTTATACACGTTGATGCCGATACAATCCGGCACCTCATGCGCCAGCGCCAGTTCCTCGGCCGGGATCGCGTCGATCAGCGGCGCAAGCACGGTGCCGGCGCATTCCGCCGGCCAAGCGCCCAGCACCACCGGGTCGAGATACAGGTTGTGGTTAAACCACCATGAATTTTCGCTGTTTGATACAATGGCAAACGACGCCTTGCGCGCCGCTTCCACATCAGCCTTGTGCTCTGTTTCGGGGTAGCAGAGCTTGCCTGTGGAGACATAGCCGATTTCGGCTTCCGGGTCCGCATCCCGGATAGCCCTCGCCGCGTAACCGTGCGCCAGCACAAGATTTCTCACACATAAAAAGAGCTGCTCTTCCGACAATTTCAGGCCCGGCGCATGCACCCCGTTGCCGTAGCCAAGCCCTGCCGCACACTGTGGCTCATTGATTGTAAAATAGTGCTTCACGCGGCCCTTAAAGTGCTTTGCCACAACGCCCGCCATACGCCCAAGCGCCTTGGCCGTTTCCGGGCTGCGCCAGCCGCCGCGCTGCTCAAGATACTGCGGCAGATCCCAATGATACAGCGTAATCCACGGCGTAATGCCGCGCGCAAGGCATCCATCCACCACTGCATCATAATAAGCCAGCCCGGCCGGGTTCGGCGTTTCGTCCAGCGTCGGAAAAATGCGTGTCCAGCCGATGCCAAAGCGATAGTTCGGGATGCCGGCCTGTGCCAGCAGGTCAAGGTCCTCATTCCAGCGATGGTAACTGTCGCAGGCAAGGTCGCCCGTCGCGCCGCCGCAGGTGTGGCCGGGCGTATGGCTAAAGGTATCCCAGATTGTCGGCGTCCGGCCGCCTTCGGCCGCGCCGCCCTCGATCTGATAGGCCGCGCTTGCGGCGCCCCAAGAGAATCCTGCGGGGAAAGCCATAGTTTTACTCCTTCTCGGTCAGCCCATCACAACGCGGACCGTATATTCCTTTACTGCCGGATCATACGGCACACAGCAGCCGGCTACGGCCTTGCCGTTGACAGTCATCTGCTTAACACCCTTTTGGGCACCGGCCGTATTGTCCACCGTGATATGATACTGCGCGCCACGGTACAGGCGCTCTGCCGTAAAGCCGTTCATTGTGTGCGGAATGCACGGATCGATGCAAAGGCCGGCAAGGCTCGGGCGGATGCCCAAAATGTATTGGCTGATGTCGGTAAACGTCCATGCGGCCGTGCCCGTCAGCCAGCTGTTTTTGGCCTCGCCGAAGCGCGGGGCTTCCGGCCCGGCGATCGTCTGGCTGTACACATACGGCTCTGTACGATGGATCTCGCTGATTTCCTCGAGGTAGGCCGGGCAGGTTTTGCGATACACTTCAAAAGCGCGGTCGCCGTGGCCCACTACGGTTTCGGCGCAGCTGATCCACGGGTTATTGTGGCAGAAGATGCTGCCGTTTTCTTTATATCCCGGGGGATAGCTGCTTACCTCGCCAAGGTTCAGATGATAGCTGCGGTAGGCGGGCGCCAGCAGTGCGATGCCGTATTTGCTATCAAGGTGCTTTTCGACGCTGGCAAGGGCCTTTTCGGCTTCGCCGGTTTTCGCGCCGATGCCGGCCATCACGCACATGCCCTGCGGCTCGATAAAGATTTTGCCCTCCTCGCATGCTTTGCTGCCTACGGGCTGGCTGTTGGCGTCATACGCGCGCACAAACCATTCGCCGTCCCAGCCGGCATCCAGCGCAGCCTTTGTCATCTCGGCTACCTCGTTTTCGGCATCGGCGGCCTCCTGCGGCAAGTTCAGGCTGCGGCACAGTGCGGCGTATTCGCCGCCGTACTTTACAAACATACCAGCGATGAACACGCTTTCCGCCACAGGCCCCTCGGAGGGGCCGGAGGTCTGGAAGCTCTCGCCCGGTGTCTTGGAGAAGCAGTTCAAGTTCAAGCAGTCATTCCAGTCGGCACGGCCGATCAGCGGCAGCTTGTGCGGGCCTTTATGCTCCACGGTAAAGCGGAAGCTGCGGCGCAGATGCTCCATAAGCGTTTGTGCTTTCGTTTCATCGTTATCAAACGGCACCTTTTCTTCGAGGATGCCGAAGTCGCCCGTCTCGCGCAGATAAGCGCACACGGCGGCAATTAGCCACAGCGGGTCGTCATTGAAGCCGCTGCCGACATCCAGATTGCCGCGCTTTGTCAGCGGCTGATACTGGTGGTAGGCGCTGCCGTCTTCAAACTGAGTGGATGCAATATCCAGAATACGCTGGCGCGCACGGTCCGGGATCAGGTGTACAAAACCCAAAAGATCCTGGCAGCTGTCGCGGAAGCCCATGCCGCGGCCAAGGCCGCTTTCGTAATAGCTGGCGCTGCGGCTCATGTTGAACGTAACCATGCACTGGTATTGGTTCCAGATGTTAACCATGCGGTTCATCTTTTCATCCGGCGTATGGACATGGAAACGGCTCAGCAGGGTATCCCAGTAGGCATGCAGCGCGGCCAGCGCTGCATCCACCTGCTCGTCGGTAGCAAACTGTGCCAGCAGCTTGTGTGCCGGCGCCTTATTGATGATATTAGGCGCCACCCATTTTTCCTCCTGCGGATTTTCACAGTAGCCCAGCACAAAAATTAGGCTCTTGTGGCCGCCGGCCGGCAGCGTGATATGGAGCTGGTGGCTGCCCACGGGCGCCCAGCTGCTTACCATGCTGTTCGTTTCATGGCCTTCAAACACGGCGCGCGGGTTTGCAAAGCCGTTATAGGGGCCGCAGAAAGCATCGCGATCCGTCTCATAGCCGTCGATCGGGCTGTTGACGGAATACACGGCATAATGATTGCGGCGCTCCCGATATTCAGTTTTATGATAAATCGTGCTGCCTTCGACTTCCACCTCGGCAAGATTATAGTTGCGCTGGAAGTTCGTCATATCGTCCATCGCATTCCACAGGCAGAACTCAACCAAGCTTGTGACGGTCAGCTCCCGGGGAGCAGAGGTTTCGTTGGTCAGTTCCAAGCGGTCAACTTCGCAGGTAGCGCCCAGCGGCACAAAGCAGGTCAGCTTAGCCGCGATGCCGTTTTTTGCGCTTTCGAGAACGGTATATCCCATGCCGTGGCGGCAGCTGTAGCGATCCAGCTCAGTCTGTACCGGCTGCCAGCCCGGGTTCCATACCGTATCGCCATCCTGAATGTAATAATAACGGCCGCCGACATCCGTCGGGCAGTTGTTGTAGCGATAGCGGGTCAAGCGCAGCAGTTTGGCATCTTTATAAAAGCTGTAGCCGCCGGCTGTATTGGAAATCAGCGAAAAGAAATCCTCGTTGCCCAGATAGTTGATCCACGGCAGCGGCGTCTTGGGCTGTGTAATCACATACTCACGGGCCGCATCATCGAAATGTCCGAATTTCATGGGAGTCCGCTCCTTCATTCATCAAATTGCTTTTGCATGCAGTGAAAACGATTAAGTTCCAAAACAATCCTGCTTTTATAATAAATCGGGTGCCCAAAAAAAGCAACCCCAGATTTCTGTTTTCGTGCATCTTTCTTGATTTTTTCTATAAACCGAAGTTTTTTGTCGAAGTTTTAGACTTTTTGTGCTCTTTTCTCTCTTGTAATCCTTTTGCAACGTTTACATGTAAAGGCATTGCGCCCGAATATAATGTAAAATATATTCTATTATAAAATAAGTAATCGTTTGCGTGAAAAGCGCCAGTTTTATGCCTAGGATACCACGAAAAATCGCACAGTTTTTCCAGTTTGCTATTGGTTATATTCACAATTTCTTCGTTTCTATCTGTTTTTTTGTTTATTTTGCTTGATTTTATTTGGAAGCAATGCTATATTGAGTTCACGAAAACGATTAAGCCTTTCAAATCCGCATCGCACCTACCCGATAGGTTCAGGAACGATGTTCTCACGCTCAGTGGAGGGTGCAATGGTATCCATTAAAGACGTAGCAGCCAAATGCGGTGTGTCTGTCGCAACCGTCAGCAAAGCGCTGAACGATCACAGTGACATCAGCGGGGCAACTAAAGAGTTGGTTCATCACGCCGCGCAGGAGCTTGGCTATCGGCCCAACTCGGTAGCCAGAGCACTAAAAACCAATCGCACTTTCAGCTTGGGCGTCGTATATGACGACGGCAGTTCCCTTGGCCTTTCGCATGAATACTTTTCCGGTGTGCTGGATGCTTTCAAGCAGACAGCTGAGGCCAACGGATATGATGTCACCTTTATCAACCGCAACATCGGCGGGCACCTTACCAGTTATCTCGAGCATTGCCACTATCGCGGCGTGGACGGCATCTGTGTAGTATGTACCGCGAACTACCGCGATGAGCAGATCAGCGAACTGATAAACGGTGATATTCCGCTGGTTACGATTGACTACTCGTTCCACAATCGCACATCCATTATTTCCGATAACGTCGGCGGCATGGAAAGCCTCGTCCGCTACGTATATGAAAAAGGGCATCGCAAACTGGGCTTTATCCACGGCGAAGATACGGATGTCACAGAGAACCGTCTGGCCAGTTTCTATAAAACCTGTTATGCGCTGGGGATCGATGTCCCCGAAGAGAATGTGCTGGAAGCCAAGTACCATGATCCGCGCTCTACAGCCGAATGTACGCAGGCGCTGTTGAGCCGGAAGGATCGTCCGACCTGTATCTTCTTCCCGGATGACTTTTCTTATATCGGCGGCATCAATGTCATCAAAGAGGCCGGCCTGAAAACCCCCGAAGATATTTCCTGCGTCGGATACGACGGCATCTATCTTTCCCAAGTTCTTGTCCCGAAACTGACGACCTTCAAACAGGATACCGTCACGTTGGGCAGCCGGGCAGCCAAATGCCTGATCGACGCCGTAGAGCATCCTAAAACCTGCATTCCCGAGCGCATCTTAGTAAAAGGCTACATGCTGGAAGGGCAAAGTGTCCAACAGCTGTAATAAAAGCAATTTGAAAGTATGGAGGAAAACAACATGAAAAAGATTTCTCGTCGCTCGTTCCTGAAAATCGCTGCAGTTGCCGGTGCTGCCGGCGCTCTGACTGCCTGCGGCAGCAGCTCCACCGCTGCCTCTACCGCTGCCTCTTCTACTGCTTCTTCCGCCGCTTCTGCTGCCCCGGCCGGCAAGACCGATGGCACCATGAACATCTACTGCTGGAATGATGAGTTCAAGAGCCGCGTCGAAGCTTATTATCCGAAGTACGACAAAGATGCACAGACCATCGGCGACATCAAGGTCAACTGGATTCAGAACCCTTCTGATGGCAACGCTTATCAGATCGCGCTGGACGAAGCGCTATCCAACCCGACCGATGACACCAAGGTCGATATGTTCCTGTGCGAAGCAGACTACGCGCAGAAGTACACCATCGATGGCGTTGCAATGGATGTCACCAAGCTGGTGAGCGCCGACGACATGAAGGATCAGTACAAATACACGCAGGAAGTTGTTACTTCCGACGGCGTAATGCGTGGTATTTCTTGGCAGGCCTGCCCGGGTGTTATGTTCTACCGCCGCGACATCGCCAAGGAAGTTTTTGGCACAGATGATGCCGAGGAAATCCAGGCGCAGGTTGCCGATTGGGATAAGTTCACCGCTGCTGCAAAGACCTTGAAGGATAGCGGCTACACCATTCTGCCGGGCTACGACGATACATATCGCTGCTTCTCCAACAACACTTCCAAGCCTTGGGTGGACGGCACCAAGATTCAGGTTGATGACCAGATCACTGCTTGGGTCAAGCAGACCGAGGACTTTAAGGAAAAAGGCTACAACAATCCGTATGCTCTGTGGGCTGCCGAGTGGGGCCAGGAAGCACAGAAGAAGTCCTTCTGCTTCTTCGGACCGGCATGGTTCTTGAACTTCTGCCTCGTTGGCTACACCGAAAAGACAGCAGAAGCCGATGGCGGCAAAGCCGAAGTCGGCAACGGCACTTGGGGCCAATGGGCGGCCTGCGCCGGCCCCGCTGCTTACAACTGGGGCGGTACGTGGATCTGCGCGCATGAGGGCACCGAATACACCGACACCATCGCCGACATCATGAAGACACTGTGCTGCGATTCCGCTACGATGGAGCAGCTGGCAGTCGATACGCTGGACTTCCCGAACAATAAGACGGCTGTGAACGATCTGGCTACCACCGATAAGGGCAACATGGACTTCCTCGGCGGCCAGAACGTATATCCTTCTATGGCGGATTCTGCCGAGAAGATCGCGATGGATAAGCTGACGATCTACGATCAGGGCCTGAACGAGAGCTTCCAGAGCGCTTATCACGATTACTTCAATGGCACTGTTGACGAAGCCACCGCTGCTGCGAACTTCCTCAAGTCTGCTCAGGAGAAGTACCCCGAGCTGGAAGGCTAAGGCCATTTATCAGCCTTACCTAAGCATTCGCTAGAAGTTCGTGTGCCGGGTGAGGATTCCTCACCCGGCATTTTATTTCTGAATTGCAACACGCAAACAATGAGGTGAGATACTATGCAAGCACCGGCAGCAACCAAAAGGATGCCGCAGGTTCAGCATCATAAAGGCGTCAGCTACGCAAAATGGGGCTATATCTTTTTGATTCCCTTCTTTGTCGTATTTACCGTTTTTACGCTGTACCCGCTACTTTCCACATTCTATTACAGCTTTTTCGAGTATTACCGCAGCGGCCTGAAGGAAATCGGCCCAAATTTTATTGGCCTCGCCAATTATGTCACCCTATTTGAGGGCAGTGATCTCCCCAAATACGCCGGAAACACGTTCATCATGTGGTTTTTGGGCTTTGTTCCACAGATCGTGATTTCTTTGGCGCTGGCTTCGTGGTTTACGGATACGCGCCTAAAGCTGAAAGGGCAGGGCTTTTTCAAGACGGTTATCTACCTGCCGAACGTCATCATGGCTTCCGCATTCGCCATGCTGTTTTTCACGGTGTTTTCCATCTCCGGCCCGGTCAACCAGATTCTCGTGAAAATGGGCCTGATGAACGCCAACAGCATGTATGATTGGATGAACTTTACCGCTTCAACGCGCGGTTTGGTTGCCCTGATGAACTTTTTGATGTGGTTCGGCAACACGACCATCATGCTGATGGCCGCGATCATGGGCATTGACCCGACCCTGTTTGAGGCGGCTGAAATCGACGGTGCTTCCCCGATGCAGCAGTTTTGGAGTATCACGATCCCGCTGATTCGCCCGATCTTGATTTATGTGGTGATTACCAGCATGATCGGCGGCATCCAGATGTTCGATGTACCGCAGGTTCTGACAAAAGGCCTTGGTACGCCGAACCGTACCACGACTACGCTGGTGATGTTCCTGAACAACCACCTCTACAGCAAGAACTATGGTTTGGCCGGCGCGGTATCCATGATCCTGTTTATCATTGCGCTGGTATTGAGCCTCATCGTATTCCGCTTCAATACAGCAGGAAAGGAGAAGAAGTAACATGGCTGAAACAAAGCTTCGCGTCAATGCCGAAAAGCCGTCCGTCGGTTTGGTTTTGCGCCGGATCTTTTCTTACTTTGTGCTGATTCTCCTGACGGTGATGTGCCTGTTCTGGTTCTATCTGCTGTTTGTAAACTCAACGCGTTCGCATGCAGCCATTAGCCTCGGTTTTTCTGTGCTGCCGGGGAATCGCCTGCTTACAAACCTGAAAAATGCACTGGCAACTGAGGACATTCCCATCCTGCGCGGTATGCTGAACAGCCTGATTGTTGCGGGCGGCAGCGCCTTCCTCAGCGTATACTTTTCTGCGCTGACGGCCTATGCCGTACATGTGTACTCTTTCCGGCTAAAAAAGTTTGCCTACTATTTCATCCTCATGATTATGATGATCCCGACACAGGTTTCCGCGCTGGGCTTTCTGCGCATGATTACAAAGATGCACCTGATGAACAGCCTGATTCCTTTGATTGTCCCGACGATTGCGGCGCCGATGACGTTCTTCTTCCTGATTCAGTATATGGAGGGCGGCTTGCCGCTGGAAGTGGTTGAGGCGGCCCGTATTGATGGCAGCGGCGAGTTTGCCACGTTCAACCGCATCGTACTTCCTATCATGAAGCCGGCGTGTGCCGTGCAGGCGATCTTCACCTTTGTGGCAAACTGGAATAACTACTTCATCCCGAACCTGTTGCTGAGCAACAAAGAGGTCAAAACTCTGCCGGTTATGATCTATATGCTGCGCAGCGCAGACTTTTTGAAGTTCGATATGGCCAAAGTTTATATGACCATTACGATTGCGATTCTGCCTGTTATCATTGTTTACCTCCTCCTCTCGAAATACATTGTGCGCGGTGTTGCTCTTGGTAGTGTAAAAGGTTAATCCCGCTTCATTTCCTTCCATCCTTCTTCAGGAGAAAATG
Organism: Faecalibacterium sp.; assembly: GCA_022652735.1. Taxonomy (GTDB): domain Bacteria; phylum Bacillota; class Clostridia; order Oscillospirales; family Ruminococcaceae; genus Faecalibacterium. Next base: position 49,538 of record JALCRP010000001.1, read on the forward strand.
GAGAACAAAAGAAACCCGGTGCCGGTTCGTAAGAACCGGCACCGGGTTTCTTGCTTTTTATGGTTTTAGGCCGCCTGTGCGTCCTTTTGCCAGATAACCTTTCCGTTGATCGTTACCTGCACAACGCGGCTGGTATCCAGCGGCTCATCAAAGAAGTTTGTCATCTGGATATTACTTTGTTCCCCATCGTCCATTACGGTAACAGCGTTGCAATAGTTTTCCGCCATTGTGCCATCATCCAGCACAATCCCAATTTCCGGGCTGAGGGATTCTTCTGTCATTTCGCCATTGCCGTTTACGGTAATGCCGATCGGTGAAATTTCCACATCCGTAGTCTGCCACGGCTGCATATCCAGCGTACAGGGCACCGAAATGCTGGCCGTTGCAGCCTGCAGGGCAAATGTCACATCCCACTGGCCCTCTACGCAAGCATCATATTCATTCGTTGAATACCACAAATGCATTTCGGAAGGTTCCACACCGTCCGGCAGCTCTAAAATTTGTTCCTGCTGTGCCGAATATTCCCAATTTCTGCCGCGGTGGATTTTTTGCCCGACATCCACGTTTGCAACTTCGGCGTCATATGCATTGCCGGCCGCATCCACCAAAAAGAAATTGGCAGAGTCATACCATGCGTCGTCGTCCGGGTCAGTTAGGATATGCAGCATATTGCCTACCACGCCGCCGTTCAAAATCTTCAGCCACGGTGCACTGGGAAGCGGCGTACTGCTTACCGCTTTCAGCGTTTGGAGTTTTCCGCTTTCCAACAGCTGATACAGCGGGCCGTCCAGCGAGCCGTTAAGCCAGTAGCTGTCCGCCGTAATGCAGCTGCCCAGCGCCGGGTTCGGGTTTTCTTTCTGGATTTGCGCTACCGTATAGCCGGTATCCACCGATTCCTGATCGTGGCATTGCGAAAGGATATTGTACAGGTGAAGTGTTACCTTTTTGCCGGAAAGGTTTTCGCCGCGGCGGCTTGTGCCTACGATCCGCACAACCACCGTGCCGTCGTCGCGGCGGTAAACATTATCACACATAGTATCCGCGATGCCGTCGATCGTGAAATCCTCCAGCATCGTTGTATCGTCCAGCCGGTTTTGGCCGGAAAGATCCTGCAGGCCGACATAGATGATAGCGGTATCGCCGTCGTTCATCGCGGCAATTACCTCCATGCGAATTTCCTGCGCCGTCGTTTCCTTCTCGATTGGCGTAATATAGGCGAGCGTCTGGCGGCTAAGCATACTCAGCTTTTCGGCCAAGCCCGGCACAGCCGCCAACACGCCTGTTGCGCAGGCCATTGCAAGCGCAAAGGAAACAGCCATTGCGCATGTGCGCCGCATTGCTCGGCCCCGTGGGCGCGCCGGGCGCGCCGATGCATGGGCAAGAATACGTCTGCGGTCCCATTCCGACAAAGAGATGCCGCTCAAAGCGTCGTCCAAAGCCTGATGTACTGTCTCGCTAGATATCTTCACGCGACGCGGAATCCCCTCCAATCCTTTTTGCAGCCGTTCACAGGCACGTTTCAGCCGGATGCTGACCGTAGGCTGCGGAATAGAAAGTGCCCGGGCGATTTCCCCAACCGCCATATCCTCATAATACCGCAGCAGAATCACCTCGCGGTATTTCAGCGGCAATGCAAGGATTGCCTGCCGTAAGTAGCCGGCCGGATCATGCGGCGAGGCATCTTCCTCGCCCAAAATCTCCGGCATTTCTTCCACAAGGCTCACGCTGCGCGCCCAGCCGCTTTTGCGGTAATCTTTGCAGGTGTTGACAAGCACCCGCATAACAAAAGTTTTGCAGATTTTTTCAGGGTCGCCGGCGCGAAAAATCTTCAAAAAGGAATCCTGCACGGCGTCCTCGGCCTGCTCTTTGCTGCCTAGGTAAAGCAAAGCTAAGCGGAGCATTTCGTTGCCATAGCGCTCCACTAAGTTGGTCATTGCTTCATCTGTCAAAGTTGTGGGCAAACCGGCCTACACTTCCTTTAGCACATGCCTCGTCCAAGCCGAGCTGTGCCTTTTCTCTCTCCCCGCGGCCACAATGCCGCGGGCCTTTTCTACTTCTTTTCTGTTTTTGGGGGTTATTCGTGCCGGATGGCTTCCAACGCGCTGATTTTCACGGCGCGCCCGGCCGGCGCAATGCCGGAAAGCAGGCCCACCAGCGTCGCAAAGCCCAGCGCCAGCAAAATAAGCCACGGCGGCACGATAGAAAGCGCCGCGCTGCCATCATACATATAGCTGCCCATCATTTGGCTGATCCACGACAGATCGACCGTGCCGCCAAAAAACGCCATAATCTGCGTGAGATGATTTAGCAGCGCGCTGAGCAGCAGGCTGACTACGACGCCGAACACGCCGCCGATCAGGCCAATGCAGCCGCTCTCGATCAAAAACATGAGGCGGATCTGGTTCAGCTCACAGCCAAGCACCTTCATCACGCCGATCTCGCGTGTCCGCTCGTAAATGGCCATCGTCATCGTGTTCATGATGTTCAGCGCAGCCACCAGTAGGCTGATTGCGGCGAGGCCGCCCAAGATTAACTGGCTTTTGCCCACGCTTTTCTGCATTTCTTCGCGCTGCTGCGACATGGAATAGGTATCATATCCAAGATCCTTGATCTGGGCTTCGACATCCTCGACGTTATCAATGTTATCCACTTTTACATAAACGTCCTGATAGCCGTTTGTCGCCTGCGCTTTGATTTTATTGGTTTTGCAGTAAGCCTGCTCCACCTTTTCCATATCCGAAAGGCGCATAATCAGGCCGCTGTCGGTAAAGTAGCCCTTGGAATAATCCGATTGCATCACGCCGACGATCACCAGCTCATACGTCGCCGCCACTTTTCTGTCGCTGTCGTTATACGTCAGCGTAAGTTTCGTGCCGTCCAGCTCGAAAAACGGCTCAACGGGGTTGCCTTGAGAATCCACATCCCCGGAGTAGCGCTGGCGCTTGGGGCTGTTTTCGCTGCGTTTGGAATCATAGAAGGAATAGGCAAAGTTCTGTCCTACTACAACCGGAATCTTATTTTTTCCGTAATCCTTATTGTCCTCAAGCCAAGTGCCGCTCAGCAAGGTAAAGCCCATTGCCTCCGGGGCATTTGGGTACAGGCCGTACATTTGCCATGTGCCGCTCTCATAGCGGCCATTGCGGCCGGCGTGCATCAAACCGTCAAAGTTTTGCATTTGGTAGTAAGGTGTCGCGGCCAAAACGTGATCGTACCCTTGGATCGAGGTCATCATTTTATCGTCCAGTGCCGGCGTCTCGCTGGAGCCGGAGCCGCCGCCGCTGTAGTTCATGATCTCGATCTGCGTCAGGTCGCCATAGCTTTGCAGCATGGCGTCCGTTTGCTTATTCATGGCGATGCCGAGGCTTATCATCACCACGATCGCGCAGGTGCCCACCACAACGCCGATTACGGTAAGGGCGGTTCGGCCTTTGCGGCGGCGCAGATTGTCCGTGGAAAGGCGGGCAAGATCAGAGATCTTCATCTTCCTGCTCCTCCATCGCTTTCTGCTTTTTTGCCTTGCGGCGGCGCAGCAGCACGACGGTTACGATCACGATGGCCAGTACAGCGGCCACGATCAGCGCCAGCGCCCATGCGGGCAGGCCGGGCTGTACCGGGCCGTCCACGGGCATATCCTCGCCATCGGGCATATAGCTTTCCTCCGGCATGCTTTCTTCTACCGTCGCGGAAATATTCTGCGTTTGGGTCACGGTCTGTCCGTCAGAGCCTTCATAGCTTACGGTAACAATGCCGGAAAGCTCGCCGGCCTGCACCGGGCACAGATCAAAATCGACGCTGTCCTCTGTGCCGGCGGCAAGGTTGCCCACATACTGGTTCTGCTTAGCTTCCTGGCAATTATCCGAAGCGAAATCCAGCGTCAGGTTGCTGACTGGATTTTTGCCCATATTGACAAAGGTGATCGTCGCCGTCTGTTCCTCGCCGACCATGATGGATTCCGGCACTTCGACCTTGCTGATCTGGAAGCGGTCCGGCTGGCTGATCGGCACCGAAATCGTTGTGCCTGTGGCGTTCGCGGCCGTGCCGGCCGTCGCGCCCGTGCCGGAAAGTGTTACAGCTACCGTGCTGACACCTTTTGTGAAATCCGCCTGTGCCTGCATAGGGAACGAAACAGTTTTCGAGGTGCCGGGTTGCATGGTGCCAATGTACTGGGTGCTGCTGCCGCTGGCAACCATGATACCCTCGCCCGGCGCAATACTAACGAGGACGTCCAAGACGTTTTCCGTGCCGGAAGAGGTAGCATAAACTGTCAGATTAAGCTTAAAATCGTCGCCCGCATTGATCGTGTTTTCGCTGAGGGAGCTGGATTTGATGATAAGCCCCGGCGCGCGCGGATCAGGGGTAGCGGTAGGTTCTGTCGTAGGGGCAGGGGTAGCCGTGCTGCTTGATGCAGCACGAGTTGCTTCCAAAATTTGCAGGTCTATATTGGGATAGCCTGCTATTTGAGCGTGAAAATCGTTATCTGTGTCATCCGTATATTTGATACCGGCTATTTCAATATAAAAGCAATCCTTATGAAAGATTGCTGTTGCTCCTTGGCCGGCAAAATTGCCGGAAATGCTCAAATTGTTGCTTGCAGTTGTTTTTCCGCCTATACTTTGCGTTCCTGTAAAATACACTCGAAGTGTAAGGTCTGCTTTGTATAGTTCTACGCTTGTCAGAGGTTGAAATGAATCGCCAGTTCCCGTCCCTATGGCATAAGAGTTCCAGCGAGTAACACTTGCCCGGCTTCCTCCTACCGCTTCCTCTTCTGGCGTAGATGTAGCCGCTGGCGACGATGATGGCGATGGTGTTGCTGTGGGTTCTGCAAACGCCCCCACAGGCACCAACATTACCGCAAAAGCGAGCGCCGCGAGCAGAGCCGCCAAACGTTTTCCAAATTTCATGATTTCATTTCCTCTCTTTCCTTCATCTCATCTGCCAGCTCTGCAAAGAGCTTTTGCCTTGCCTGTTCTCTCTGCTGCTCCGTTTGCAGCACATTTGCCTTTACATTGCCGTCGAGGATCGTGATAACCCGATCGGCCACGCCGGCCAGCTCCGGCTCGTGCGTTACCATGATAAATGTAATGTTATGCTTTTTGGCCAGTTCCAGCATCTTAAACAATACCTGCCGTGTGGTGGCGCTGTCAAGGTTGCCGGTCGGTTCATCGGCAAAAATCACCTCTGGCTTCGTCACAAACGCGCGCGCAATGCCCACGCGCTGCTGCTGGCCGCCGCTCATTTCCGTAGGGCGATGATGTTCCCGCCCGCCGAGGCCCATCGCTTTCAGCGCGATCTTCGCCTGATGCTCCCGCTCCTTGCGGGCAACGCCCTTAAACATCAGCGGCAAAGCCACATTTTCGATGGCGTCCATGCTGGGCAGCAAGTTGTAGCTTTGGAAAATAAAGCCCAAGTGGTTCTGCCGGAACTTCGCCAGTTGGCTTTCCGTCATGGCCGAAATTTCCTGCCCGGCGATCACGACTTTGCCGCGCGTAGGCTTTTCCAGCCCGGCCAGCTGGTTCAGCAGCGTCGATTTGCCGCTGCCCGATTGGCCCACGATACAGCACATTTCCCCTTTTTCAATGGAAATGTCGATCTGGTTCAGCGCAACGATTTTTTCTTTTCCGACGCGATACACCTTGCGCAGGCCCTCTGTTTGGATCATTGGCATAGCGTTATGCATCCTTCCCGGTTTTATCCTAAAAGCTATACGAATAGAAAGCGCGTATTATTTCAGTCCTTTTTCTAATTTCAAAAATAATGTAAAAAGCAGGCGCAGCCCGCAGCCACGCCTGCTTTTTTATGTTTTGCTTACTTCAAAAGGAACTGGCAGTAAAAGAACCCGCCAAACGCGATCATCGCGCAGACCAGCGCCGTCGCGGCCGGCACCCAGCGCAGAATGACCTCGGCTTTTGCATCGCGCGGGTCCATTTCTTCGTTGGCGGAAGCATCGCGTCCTCTTTTGCGGGAAGCGTCGGCAAAGCGCTCATCTTCTTCACCACGATATGCCCTGCGGTCGATTTCCCGGGTATTTCCGTCGTCGCGGGCGTGGGGCGCAGCGGTATGGGTCTGGTTCATCACGCGGGTTGGCTCTTCATCCACCGCGCCGGGCGCCACACGGGTGGGTTCATCCACCGCGTTTTCCGGCTCCATCAGGGAGCTAAGCGCATTTTGCAGCAGGATACGATCGCTGCCGCACTCGCTGCAATACACCGTGTTTTCCTCATTCGGATGGAACGCGCCGCAGGCGCAGTACCAACCGTTTTCCAATACCTGCGGCATATACTTCAGCTCTTTGCGGCCGATCTGGTTTTGCAACTGAGCAGCTAACTCCCGCGGAAGGCGCTTGGGCGCCGGAAGGCGCACCCGCTTATATTGTTCCAGCGCCTCGCTGCGGCGGCCGAAGAAGGCCCGCGAAAGTACTACGTCTACGCTGCCGATGGCCTGCTCCGTGACAAACACGGCATCGTCCATGCCAAACACGTCGCCCGTGCCGGCGTCCAGCTCCTCATAGCTGTAGGAATCCTCGCAAAGCGTCTCGCCCTGTGCGTTTTTACATTTGAAATGCACCTTCAGGCCCGTCAGCGTATCGGGGCCGATGTTTTTGAACGTCAGGCAAACGGCATTGCTGCCGCTCTCCTCGCCGCGCAGCAATTCCACCCGTACAAACTGGATCGGGCTGCCGGGCGTATAATAGTTGGCTCGGCTTTGTGCTACCGGGTTAAAGTTTTCATCTTGCATGACTGTTCCCCTTTTCCTCGTTGAAGTTGCCGCTTACTGCTGCGGCGCATCGGGCGGAAGCTGCTGTGCATCCGGCTCTGTGCCGGCAAGCGGCTGCTGTGCTTCGTCCGTGGGCTGTGCGAGCTGCTCAGCCGGGGCCTGTGCCGCGTTTTCTGCGGGCTGCTCGGCCGCCGTATCGTCCGCCGAAGCGGCCTGCGGTTTTTCTTCCGGCTCAAACGGCGGCAAAGTGCCGCCTTCCATGACGGTATCAAACTCGCTTTCCGTCAGCTTTTCGCGCTCCATCAGCGCCTCGGCCAAGGCATGGAGCTGATCCATGTGCTCGGTCAGGGTGCGGCGGCAGGTTTCGTAGGCGTCATCGATAATATCGCGCACCTCAGCGTCGATCTCGGCGGCCGTCGTTTCGCTGTATCCCTTGCCCTGCCCAAAATCACGCCCCAAGAAAGTTTCTTCCTGCGCGGTGCCGTACACAACAGGCCCCAGCCGCTCGGAGAAGCCATAGCGCGTCACCATCTTGCGCGCCGTATCGGTAACGGATTGCAAATCGCTCGAAGCGCCCGTCGAAATATCGTCGAGGATCAGCTGCTCGGCCACACGGCCGCCCAACGCGGAAACAATGTCCTCGTACATTTCGCTCTTTGTAACATACGTGCGGTCTTTTTCCGGCAAATACATCGTATAGCCGCCGGCCTGCCCGCGCGGAATAATTGTAATCTCATGCACCTTCGGGTGATGCTTGCAGTAGTAGCCGGCCACGGCATGGCCCGCCTCGTGGAAAGCCGTCAGCTTCTTTTCTTCCGGCGTCACGACACGGCTCTTTTTCTCCGGCCCGGCGATAACCTTCATCGAGGCTTCCTCGATCTCGGCCATCGTGATGGCTTTCTTGTTGCGGCGCGCCGCCAGCAGGGCCGCCTCGTTGACGAGGTTTTCCAGCTCGGCGCCGGCAAAGCCTGCCGTGCGGCGGGCGATCACCTTTAAGGATACGTCCGGCGCCAGCGGCTTATGCCGCGTGTGCACCTTCAAGATGTCCTCGCGGCCCTTGATGTCCGGCAAACCCACATACACCTGACGGTCAAAACGGCCCGGGCGCAGCAGCGCTTTATCAAGGATGTCGGCACGGTTTGTGGCCGCCATAACGATCACGCCGTCGTTGGCCTCAAAGCCGTCCATCTCAACAAGCAGCTGGTTTAACGTCTGCTCGCGTTCATCATGCCCACCGCCGAGGCCGGCGCCGCGCTGGCGGCCAACCGCGTCGATCTCATCGATAAAGATGATGCAGGGCATATTCTTTTTTGCTTTTTCAAACAGATCGCGTACACGCGATGCGCCGACGCCGACATACATTTCCACAAAGTCAGAGCCGGAGATCGCGTAAAAGGGCACCCCAGCTTCGCCCGCGCAGGCACGGGCCAGCAGGGTTTTGCCGGTGCCCGGGGGGCCAATCAGCAAAACGCCGTGCGGGATGCGCGCACCCAAAGAGTTGAACTTGTCGGGGCTTTTCAGAAATTCGACAACTTCCTCAAGTTCCTCTTTTTCTTCTTCCTCGCCGGCCACATCGGCAAAGGTGGCCTTGCGCTGGTTTTCGGATTCATCCTTAACCTTCGCCTTGCCCACATTCATGATGTTGCCGCCGGCGCCGCCGCCGCGCACCATCATATAAATCAGGAAGCCCATCGTGCCCACCATGAGCAGCAGCGTCATGATCTCGCCCCAAGGGATACTATCCTTATAGGGGATCACATCGTACTCCATCGGAGCGTCCGGGTTCGCCTTATTATAAGCCGCCGCGAAATCGTCCAGCTGATACTGGAAGAAATAGGCCGCGGAGGGCAGCTTATAGGTATACTGCACGTCTGCGCCGTTCTCCGGGCCGCTTTCAGATGCCGCGGCGTTGTTGCCGCCCAGCAGGCCGTTCAGCAGGCCGCCCGTCGAGGGCGTCTGCGTCCCATCCGCGGCGCCCGGCAGATCGGTTTTGCCCTTTTTCAGGCTCAGCGTAATATTCCCGGTGTTCAGGTTCAGCTCAAACGCCGTGACCTGCTGATTCTCGAAGTAGCTCATCACCGTAGAATAGGTGACGCTCGAGGTGCTGGCGCTGCCGGAAGAAGTAGCAAATGTCCAGATCAGCATCAGCAGTACCAACGCCCCTACGAGCGCGATCGGGTTAAAATGCGGTTTCTTGTCTTGCAAAAAATCAACTCCTGTTCGTTGCCGGCATCTTACGCTTTCTGGCTGTAAACTTCCGGTTTCAGCACACCCACATAGGGCAGATTGCGGTATTTTTCATCATAATCGAGGCCATAGCCCACCACAAATTCGTCCGGCACCTGAAAGCCGACGTAATCGGGCTGCAGCTCCACCTTGCGGCGGCTGGGCTTATCCAGCACGGCGCAGATACGCACCGATTCCGGGTTGCGCATTTGAAGCATCGGCACCAGATGGGAAAGCGTCACGCCCGTATCCATGATGTCCTCTACGATCAGCACATCCTTGCCGGAAAGGTCAGCGTCCAGATCCTTAATGATCTTGACAAGGCCCGTCGTCGTCGTGTTTGCGCCGCCATAGCTCGAGACTACCATAAAATCGATGCTGGCGGGAATGGTTACTTCCCGCATCAGGTCGGCCATGAACACCACGGCGCCTTTCAGGATCGAAACCATCAAAAGGTCTTTCCCCGCATAATCTTTGCTGATCTCGGCGCCAAGCTCGGCTACGCGCTGCTTCAGCTGCTGCTCTGTTACCAAAACAGCCTTGATGTCATCCTGCATGCTCATTTTTTTGACTCCTCTGCCTGCGTCAGCGGTAGGATACGCAGGACCTTTTTTGTATTTTCCTCGGGCGCAAGGCCCTCGGCAAAGCCGCAATCCCAAAGCCAGAGTACCTCGCCGTCTGCCGCGAGCAGCGGCTGACGGTATCGCTCTGTGGTTGGTGTTTTCTGTTCATTCTGCCATTTTTTCAAGGATTTTTTGCCGCCGCGCCCCGCAGGCCGAAAGGTATCGCCGGGCGCACGGGTGCGGAATACAGTTAACATGGGTATTTTAGCATAATCTGCCTCATTTTTTAAGTCCTTTTTATGAACGCTTTGTGTTTTTTCCGAAAAGTCAGCATTTACAAGGCTAACACGGAAGCAATATCCCCCGCCGAAATCGTAATCGCCGGGTGAAAGCGGCATTTCGGGCAAGGCCGAAACTGCCAACGCAGCAGGCTGCGGCGCGCTCTGCTCTCGGGCAAGGAGCGCGCCCCGTACGGCAAAGCGCAAATCTTTTCGCAGCTGCACGGCCCCTCTGCCCGCCAAAACGGCATCCGCGAGCAGGCGAATATACTTTTCCTCTGCATCGCGCACCGGCGATACCAAGCTGTGCAGCGCCGCCCGCAAAATCAACGGTTCGGCGGCCTGCAGCGTTTCAAGTGCCCACGGGCCATGCCGTGCATCGGCCGAAAAAGGGGGTTGTGCCACATGCTGTGCGGCGTTCTGTGCCGCCTCGGCAGCCTCCCGTAACAGGATTTCCGCGCGGGCCGCAAAATACGCATCCACTTCGGCCATTTTTGCGCAGAACGCGCCAAGGTTGCGCACAGCGCCTGTGTTGGCCGCTTCCAGCGCGGGCACTGCCGCATGGCGGATACGGTTGCGCGCGTAGGTATCAACGAGGTTTGTCTCATCCGTTACGAAAGGCTGGCGCACGGCGCGGCAGTAGGCCTCCGTATCCTGCCGTGTCAGGCACAGCAGCGGGCGGATGTACATCCCGCGCTTCGGGCGGATGCCCGCCGCGCCATGCGCGCCCGTACCGCGCGCCAAGCGAAACAACAGCGTTTCCGCCTGATCGGAAAGAGTATGGGCCGTCGCCACAAGGACATTCTTTTCGGCGACAAAACCGTCGAGATAGCCGTACCGCAGCCGCCGCGCCCAATCCTCGCCCGCATTTTGCGGGATACTGCGGCCATCCGCCTTAGCGCTGCACACCACAAGCGGCACACCGAGGCGCGCGCATTCCGCGCGCACAAAGGCTTCGTCGCGGTCGGCGGCCGCGCCGCGCAGGCCGTGGTTCACATGCACAGCCGTCACGTACAGCGCCAGCGCGGGCGCAAGCGCCAGCAGAATGTGCAAAAGCGCCATGCTGTCGGCCCCGCCCGAAACCGCCGCTACCACATGGCGCGGCGCATTGCTGCCCGGGCCAAAAATCGCGCACGAACCCATTGCCGCGCGCGGATCGGCAAACAGCTTGTCCACAGGCGGAAAAAGCCCGGCCTGCCCGCAAAAGGCAAGTACGGACTTTTCCGTTCTGCTTTTTACCCGTTCGGCAGCGCCGCCGGTATGTTCCGCCGGCAGCGCGTCATATTGTTGTTCCATCCTGTCCCCTGTCAGCCGACATGGTTGAAATCCACATCGATAAAGCGGGTATGCGCGCCATCCCAGCCAAGCGGCACCGTGCTTGTTTCGCCGTGGCGGTTTTTCGCCACGATGCACTCTGCCGTATTGGAATCGGTTTGCGGGGCGTCGTCGCCCTGCTGGCTGGCATAGTACGCCTCGCGGTACAAAAACAGTACGCAGTCGGCATCCTGTTCGATTGAGCCGGAATCTCGCAGGTCGGAGAGCTGCGGCCGATGGCTCGAACCGCTGCCCTGTTTTTCCACGGCACGGGAAAGCTGGCTCAGCGCCATGATCGGCACGTTCAGCTCCTTGGCCATGATCTTGAGATTACGGGTGATTTCGCTGATCTCCTGCACACGGTTTTCCACGCGCTTGCCGGTCGTCATCAGCTGCAAATAGTCGATGATGACAAGGCCGATTTTCGGGCGGACGGGGTCCTGATTTACGCGGCGGATCTTCGCCTTCATTTCGGGGATCGTCAAGCCCGAAGTATCGTCCATAAAAATCGGCGCATCGTGCAGGCGCTCGGCCGCCACGGCCAAATCGGACCAATCCTGCTCGTTCAGCGCGCCGGTACGGAAAGCCTGGCTGTCGATGCCCGCCTTAGCGGACAAAATACGGTTTGTCAACTGTTCCTTCGTCATTTCCAAGCTGAAAATGGCTACCGGCACCTTCTGCTGCTCGGCCACATTAGAGGCAATATTCAGCGCAAAGCTGGTTTTGCCCATGCCGGGGCGGGCCGCCAGAATAATCAAATCGCTGCGGCCGAGGCCCGTCAGCACGGAATCCAGCAGGCGATAACCCGTCGGGATGCCTTTATATTGATCGGCATCCGGGCCGGAAAGCTTTTGCAGCGTGCTGACGGTATCCACCATGCTGGAGGAAAGCGGCGTCAGCGCCGAGGTGTCGCGCCCGGAACGTATTTCATAAATTTTCTGCTCGGCGTTTTCCAGCAGCAAGTCCGCATCCGGCTCCTCGTTTGATTGCTCGAGGATGTCCTTCGCCACGCCCATCAGCTGGCGCACCAGATACTTTTCCTGCACGATCTGGGCATACGCCTTCACATTGGAAATGCTCGGTACTGTCTCGGCGAGGCCGGTGAGATAGATTTTGGCCGCATCGGGGCTTTCAAACACATTGTCCGTCGCCACGGCGTCAAGCAGCGTGACAAAATCGATCGACTGATCCGCCGTGAAAAGCCGGATCATTTCGCTGTAGATCTGGCCGTTCTGCCGGGAATAAAACATTTCCGGCTTTACAAGGTCGATCAGATCCGTCAGCGCATCCGCTTTCAGCAGCACGGCGCCCAAGACGCTTTGCTCTGCCTGCATACTATACGGCAGCTCTACGCCCATCGTTTCGAGATTCAGTTCCTTCGCGTAACGTTCCATTCTGACACCTAAAAGCGCCCTCTGAAAGAGGGCGCATCTGTTTTATGTGTAAGGGTGCGGCTTAGCCCTGCGTGATCTCAACCTGCACCTTGAACTCGGCCGTAACGCCGGCATACAGGCGGGCCTTGGCGTTATAGGTGCCGGCCTCCTTGATGTCGCGCGTTTCCAGCTCGATTTTTTTCTTATCTAAGGTCTGGCCGGCTATTTCGCCCAGCGCAGCGGCAACTTCCTTGCCGGTGATCTTGCCGAACATCTTTCCGCTGGCGCCGCCCTTTACGGCCATTTTTACGGTTTTGCCGCTAATTTTAGCGGCCAGCGCTTTCGCGGCGGCAACGTTTTCCGCCTCGTGATAATCCGCGGCGGCCTCTTTCGTTTTGGCGACATTCATCGCCGAAGCGTCCGCAGCGGAAGCCAGCCCGTGCGGCAACAAAAAGTTCCGTGCGTAGCCGTCAGAAACTTCGTGGATTTCATCTTTTTTGCCAATGGTTTTGACATCCTGTTTCAGAATCACTTTCATGGATTTCCCTCTTTTCGATATGCCGCGCTGCCCTTGCCCCGGATGCGGCGGCGGCCGGGCAGCATCTTTTTTCTGCTTTTGCTATTATACCGTATCCCGGCCCGGGCCACAAGGCCAACGGGCGGGAAATTCAAGCCTTTTTCTGGGCGCTTGCCTGTGCGGCGCGGTAAAGGTCAATCGCCGCGCGGATATGTTCGCCCGCCTGTTGGAGCGTTGTATCTTTTAACTGTGCGCCGGCCATCGTCTGATGTCCGCCGCCGCCCAGCGCTTCCAAAATCACCTGCACGTTTACTTTGCCCATACTGCGCGCGCTGATATTTACGCCCGTGCCGGCCTGCACGGCAACAAAGCTTGCCTCGATGCCGTCGATCGTCAGCAGGTCGTTTGCGGCCTGCGGCACAGCAACACGCATTTCGGGCGCGATCTCCGCATGCAGGCTGATGGCGCAGTTTCTGTAAATTTCGGCTGCCTCGACAAGGCTGCACTTAGCGGCATACTCGGGCAGGCTGGTATTGAACAGGCCGCGCACACTTTCGGTTTGCGCGCCGAAGCGCCGCAGCGCCGCGGCCGCCTCAAACGTGCGCACCCCGGTATGCAGGCTGAAATCATGTGTATCCAGCATGATGCCGGCCAAAAGCCCTTCGGCTTCCAAGCGTGTGGGCTTATCGTCCTTGCCGCCGACATACTGCAAAATTTCCGCCACCAGCTCGCTTGCGCTGCTGGCATATGGCTCGTGGCAGACGAGCACAGCATTTTCTATGTAGCCGGCCGCCTTGCGGTGATGGTCGATTACAACCGTATTGCCCGCGCGCTCGTAAATTTCCCGGCTTTCCAGCAGATTTACAAGATAGGTATCCACGACGATGCACAGCGTTTTATCGGTTACGGCGTCCAGCGCCTTTTCGGGCGCGATAAAATCCTGCTCGCAGCCGGCGCGTTCAAACGCATCCAGCAGCGCCCCGGCCAACGTGGCCTCACGGCGCACCGCGATCACGGCCGGCACATCGCACAGCTTGCAGATGCGCAGTACGCCTTCGGCCGCGCCGATTGCATCGAGGTCGCTCAGGCGATGGCCCATGATAACCACGCTGTCGGCTTGCTTGATGAGATCGACAAGCGCCGCAGCCACAATACGGCTTTTTACGCGGCTGCGCTTTTCGACGCCGTGGCTAACGCCGCCGTAAAAGGTAAAGCCGTCCGGCGTTTTTTCGGCCGCCTGATCGCCGCCGCGGCCCTGCGCCATATCCAGCGCCTGGCTGGCCATCGCCTGTGCTTCGGCCAGCGTTTTGCCGCCGCGGCCGATGCCGATGGAAACGGAAAGGTTCTTTTCCGGGGCCAGCGCGCGCACTTCGTCCAGCACGGTATAGCGCGCCGCGGCAAACTGCTGCAAATGCTGCTCCTCGACGACGGCGAGATAGCGCCCGCTGCCAACCCGGCGCAAAAAGCCGCTTGTGCCGGCGATCATGGTTTCCAGCACACGGTTGATGCCCTCCAAAAGGCCGGCGCGCTCGCTGTCCAGCAAATCGCCGAACACATCCTCATAGCCATCCACGGCGAACAAAATGCACCCCGGCCGGCTTTTGCGGTAGGCTTCCTCGGTACGGCGCAACTGCGTTTCATTGCTGAGATACAGCACGGCGTACTTTGCCTTTTTGTCCGCGACGGGCGTAGCGTAGGCGCGCCAGATGTCGCTTCCCAGCGGAAGCACCTGCCCCGCCTCGGAGGCACATTCCTTCGCGTTCAGCCCCGGCAGCAGGCGGCTGCTTTGTCCGAGCGAAACTTCTTCGCCGTTTAAGATCTGATTGCCGAATGCCTCGTTATACCAAAGCACCGTCTTGCCTTCCAGCAAAGCGACGGGCGTTTGCAGCTGCTCTAAGCTAAATTTCAGCTTCGAGCTTTGAAAAACGCTGCCGGCCAGCCAATCGGATACGGCGCGCCGAATTTGATAGGCAAACAGATAAACCAGCAGCAAGAATACGGCCCACGCCGCCATCGGCGCCCACCAAAAGGAAATCGGCAGCAGCACAGCCATCCCTACGGAAAGCAGCGCACTGAACAAAAATAGGCCTGCCGTCAATACTTCCAAAGTGATTCTCGGGCTGCGTTTCATAGCTTCTCCTTGCTGTATGCGGGTGTAAGCAATCAAACTTCCATCAGGATCGGTAAAATCATCGGGCTGCGCTTGGTTTTGCGGTAGATATAGCTCGAGAGCGCCTCGCGCACACGGGTTTTCACACTGTTCCAATCATGCGTATGCTCCTCAAGGCAGTGCGAGAAGGTCGATTCCACAATTTCCTTTGCGCCGTCCATCAGCTGCTCGTTTTCGCGCACATACACAAACCCGCGGCTGACAAGATCCGGCCCGGCAAGAATCGTGCCGTCCGCGCTGTTCACGGTGGCGATCACAATCACAAGGCCGTCCTCCGAAAGATGCTTGCGGTCGCGCATGACGACGTTGCCCACATCGCCCACGCCGAGGCCGTCCACCATGACGGCGCCGGCCTGCACCGGTTCGCCCAGCTGAATGCCATCGCGCGAGAGGATTACCTGCGAGCCGTTTTCGGCAATCAGGATATTCGTCTCGGGGATGCCGAGGCTGGCGGCCGTCAGCGCATGGCGCTTGAGCTGTTTATACTCGCCGTGCACCGGCATAAAGAACTGCGGGCGCGTCAGCGTCAGGATCAGTTTTTCTTCCTCTTGGCAGGCGTGGCCCGAAACATGCACATCGTACATGCTCTCGTAGATCACGTCCGCGCCAAGCAGCAAAAGGCCGTTGACAATCTTCGTCACGCTCTTTTCGTTGCCGGGGATCGGGTTTGCAGAGATAATGATAAAATCGCCGGGGCCGACGCGCACGTTGCGGTGGCTGTTCTGCGCCATGCGGCTCAGCGCGCTCAGCGGCTCGCCTTGGCTGCCCGTCGTAATCAAAACTACCTTTTCCGGCGGGTATTTGCTCAGCTGCTCGATGTCAATCTGGGTGCCCTCGGGGATATGCATATAGCCCAGCTCCATCGCCATTTCGGTATTGTTCACCATGCTGCGGCCGCTGAATGCGACCTTGCGCCCATCCTCCACGGCCAGATCAATGATCTGCTGCACACGGTTCAAATTCGAGGCAAAAGTTGCAATGATGATGCGCTTATTGCGCGCGCGCGCAAACAGGCCGCGCAGGCTCTCGACGACCTTCTGCTCCGTGGCAGTAAAGCCCGGGCGCTCGGCGTTTGTAGAATCGCTTAAAAGCGCCAACACGCCGCGCTGGCCGTATTCCGCCAGCGTGGAAAGGTCCGTTACGCCGCCGGAAAGCGCCGTATAATCAATTTTGAAGTCGCCCGTCATAATCACGACGCCCGCCGGGCTTTCAATGGCAAAAGCCACTGCGTCCGGGATGGAGTGATTGACGTGGATCGGCTCGACGGTAAAGCAGCCGAGGCGAACCTTGTGCCGGGGCAGAATTTCCACAAACTTCGTGCTGCCCGCAAGGCCGAATTCCTCGAGCTTATTGCGGATCAGCCCACAGGTCAGCTTGGTGGCATAGATCGGGAGCTTGACCTTTTTCAAAAGATACGGGATGCTGCCGATATGATCCTCATGGCCGTGGGTAATCAAAAGGCCGCGGATGCGGCTGATGTTCTGCTCGACAAACGTAAAATCCGGGATGACAAGGTCGATGCCGTACATCTCGTTATCGGGAAAAACGCAGCCGCAGTCGACGAGGATCATATCCCCGCCGCATTCCAGCAGCGTAATGTTTTTGCCAACTTCGCCAAGGCCGCCCAGCGGATAAATCCGAATCTGCGGCGCGGGCGTACCGTTATTGGCCGCAGGCGCCTGCCCGCGCGGGCGGCGCGGGAAATAGTTGCGGCGCGGGCGCGCGGCGGGCGTATTGGTGCCGGGGGCCGCGGGCGCCGGGGCTTTCGCCATCGGGGCTGCGGGCTGCGGGGCTTTTGCCATCGGGGCGCCGGGCGCTTTGCCGGCCAGCGGCGCTTTGGGCGCGCGGCGCGGGGTGCGCGGGCCGTTTCCGGTTGCGGGGCGCTTGGGTTTCTGTTCAAAATCTGCCATAATACCTCCAAAGGATAACGCAAAAGCAAAGCCCCACCCATTTTCGGGCGGGCCGCTTTGGCATGGGGAAAAGCAAGCCGGCTTTTCCGGTGAATGCGTATAGAATTTTCCGGCAGAAACGCTCTGCTCAAGTTCCATGTAAAACTTTCGGGCGCTGCAGGTTCATCTGTTCGATGCAACCGGGCCCTCTGGAAATGCTCCGAATGTATACCGAATATACATTCCTATACGTTTACGAATTGTTATCAGTATAGTCTGCCGCCTGCCCTTTGTCAAATCAGTATAGCCCACCGCCCGCAATTTATACTCTTGGCACCGGCAAAGATTGCCGCTATAATAGAATGGAATGTGAGGCTGTTTGTTTTATGAAAAAAATTGAACTTTATACCGACGGCGCATGCAGCGGAAACCCTGGCCCGGGTGGCTGGGGCGCGATCCTGCGCTACCGTGCCGGCAGCAAAGTATATGAAAAAGAGCTTTCCGGCGGCGAGGCCGAAACCACAAATAACCGCATGGAGCTAACAGCCTTTCTGGCGGCGCTTCAACAGCTGACAGAGCCTTGCGAAATCGAGCTTTTCAGCGACAGCCAGTATGTCATCAATGCGCTGGAAAAAGGCTGGGCCAAGGGCTGGCGCGCCCGCGGCTGGAAAAAGGCCGACAAATCCCCTGCGCTGAACGCCGACCTCTGGGCCGTGGCCCTCGCCGAAGCGGAAAAGCATATCGTGCACTATCATTGGCTGAAAGGCCACGCCGGCCACCCCGAAAACGAGCGGTGCGACCGGCTTGCCGTCGAGCAGAGCAAGCAGCACGGCGGGCGTCAGGCGTAAGCAAAACTGTGCGGCCCTGTGGCCGTAGGCGCTGAACCCGCCCGGCAGGCGTATTTTGTAAATTGAGCGCGGGGTTCCGCGGTAAGGAGCATAGAAAATGGCAGGAGAATTTTTGCCCGGTAACGGGTTTGACACTTACGAAGTACAGGATAAGGTACTTGTCGGCATGAGCGGCGGCGTGGATTCGAGCGTGACCGTGCGCATTTTGCAGGAGCAGGGCTTTGCCGTAACGGGCGCGGTTATCCGCTTTTCGCCCGCGCACGAAAAAGCCGTCGAGCAGGCGAAAGCCGCCGCGGCACAGCTGGGTATCCCCTGCATGGTGCTGGATGCCCAGAAACTTTTTGAGCAAAACGTGATCGCACCTTTCTGCGAAAACTATTGCTGCGGCAAAACGCCAAACCCCTGCGTCGTATGTAACCCCACCGTAAAGTTTGCGGCGCTGCGCACAGCCGCGGATCAGCTTGGCATCCAGTATCTTGCCACCGGGCATTATGCCCGCGTGGAGGCGGACGAGCACGGCATCTGCCATATCTGCCGTGCTTCGAGCGCCGCGCGCGATCAAAGCTATATGCTGTACCGTCTGGGGCAGGATGTGCTTTCGCGCCTGATTCTGCCGCTGGGCGAATTTGAAAAGGACGATGTGCGTGATATTGCGCGCGATCTCGGCCTGAGCTGCGCCGAGGCCCCCGACAGTATGGAGATCTGTTTTATTCCGGACGGTAATTATCCGGCCTACATCGAGGCGCGTGGCCTTTCGGGCAAGGCAGGGCACTTTTTGGCGCCGGACGGCGAAGATCTCGGCCCGCACAGCGGTGTGCTGCACTATACGGTCGGCCAGCGCAAGGGCCTTGGCATCGCGCTGGGGCGGCCGGTATTTATCCAGTCTATCTTAGAAAACGGTGACATCCAGTTGGCCGATGCCGGCGATGAGTTTTTCTCGGCGCTTACGCTGGAAGGCTTTTCTACGCCCGACGGCGCGCCGCTGGCCGCCGGCCGCTATGCGGTAAAAATCCGCAGCGCCGCAAAGCCCGCCGAGGCCGATTTCGACGGTGCGGCCCGCCTGGCCTTCGCCGAGGCTGTACGTGCCCCGGCCCCGGGCCAAAGCGCGGTTTTGTATCAGGGAGATACCGTTGTGGGCGGCGGGTTCATTGCCGCCGCAGAAAAATAACAGGCTGGCCGGGGCGCGCCGTGCGCCAAAATAGGGGCGCGGCGTTTCTGCGCAGCAGAAAAGGAGCGTTTTATGAAAAAAGCAGGAAAGATTATTCTCCGCATCGTTTTCGGCGTTCTCGCGCTTTGTGTGCTGGCTTTTCTCGTCTATTTTCTGTATTTCGTTCTTTCCTATCATCGCATCGCAGATCACCAGGCGCTTACGCCGGCGCAAAACGCGGCGGCGGGCGCTGCCGTGCCTGATACGCCCTATACCTTTACCACATATAACATCGGTTTCGGCGCCTACAGCAGCGATTACAGCTTTTTTATGGACGGCGGCACGGAAAGCTGGGCTTTTTCCAAGCAGGCCGTGCAGGATAATACCGCAAATATGCTGAACACCATCGCGGGCGAGGCGCCGGATTTTGCTTATTTTCAGGAGGTCGACCTCGATTCTACCCGCAGCTATCATGTCAACCAGATGGATTTGATTCAAAACGCCTTTTCGTCGATGTCGCTTGTGGATGCCGTCGATTTTGATTCTCCGTTTTTGTTTTATCCGCTGACGCAGCCGCACGGGCGCGCTTATTCCAGCATTGTCATGCTGAGCCGCTTTCCGGTGGCTTCGGCCGAGCGGCGCAGCCTGCCCATCGACAAAGGCTTTTCCAAGTATCTCGATCTCGACCGTTGTTTTTCTGTCTCGGAGGTGCCTGTTTCCAACGGCAAGAGCCTGTACCTTTATAACGTACATCTTTCGGCCTACAGCAACGAATCCGACACGGTCGAAAGCCAAGTTCGGCTTTTGGCCGAGGATATGTCCGCCCGCGCCGCGGGCGGCAACTACATCATTGTCGGCGGCGATTTCAATCAAGATATGCTGGGCAACTCGGCCGAAGTATTCGGCACGACGGGCGAATACAGCTGGACGCGCGCATTTGATCCTTCGCTTTTGCCGGCCGGCTTCCATGTTGTTGCGCCAACCGACCCAAACCATGTCGTGCCCACCTGCCGCTTGGCCGATGCGCCGTATGTAGCGGGCCAAAGTTTTGTTATCACGATCGACAGCTTTGTGGTTTCGGAAAACGTTTCTGTTTCCGAGCTTTCCACGATCGACACGGGCTTTGCATGGTCCGATCACAACCCGGTACGCATGCGTTTCTCGCTTAACGCCTAAAGCGCCGCCGTGTTCCTCGGCCCTGCCGCGCGGCAAAAAAGTGCACTTCTCGCTTTTGCAAAAAACAATGGCGCATTCCGCAGCTTTTATTCGCTGTGGAGTGCGCCATTCTGCTTATTTTGCCTTTTTAAGACGGCTTTTCGCCCACCGCCTTTTTCGCGATCCGCTGCACATCTGAAATCATTTTTTCTTTTTGCTGCGCGGGGCCGCCGCCGTAATCACGCCTAAGCTGGCGAGCGCCAAAAAGGCCGGCGGCGTCAGGTTTGCCGTATCCCCTGTCTGCGGCGCGCCGGCGATGCGGTTTTGGAACAAAAGCTCCGTTGCTTTTCCGCTGCCGCCGCGGCAGGAAGCCGTCAGCTTAGCGGCCAACGTTCCATCCTGCTGGTACGCCACAAACACCGTGAGATCGTAGATCGTGCCGTCATAGTGCACATTCGCGGCGCTGCCGGGAAGCTGGCGCAGCGAATAGTAAAAGGTGCCCGGCCCTGCATACGAGATCGGCCCAAACGATACGCTCGAGCCGCCGGTGCAGGTAAGCTGCGCCGTGCCGCCCTGCTTGCCGCCGGGCATCGGCGTATCCGCGCCGCCCGCCGCAAGCTCCAGCCGGTACTCTGCCGCCTGCCCCGAGGCCGCCACGGCCCCGCACCGTACCGGGATCGACACACTGGCCGCCGCATCCGCAAATGCGGCCGGTGCCGTATACAGCAGGCACAAGCAGGCCAGCAGCCAAGCCAAAATGGCTGTGCTGCCCTTTTGGATTCCAGAAACCATCTCATTTGCCTTCTTTCTCTGTTGCCTCTTCCAGCTTTGCGATCACCAGTACCCGTTCGTTCGTAGAGGCCCCCGCACAGGTCGAGAGCGCCAGAATGTGGCTTTGTTCGTTTACGCCAACATCTCGCTGCTGGCAGGCGTTTGCCTCGATATACGAAAGCAGCTGTGCCGTTTCGCCGCTGCCCGCGGGCAGCACCCGATACAGCGTTTGATCGTAGGCATCTGCCTCCACACAGGCAAAGATTTGGAGCGCATAGGTTTTGTCGGGCAGAATCAGCCAGCCGCTGGGGTGCTGCGCGAAGAAATCCGTGTCGGTAAACTCGGTAAGGTCGCCGAACATCGCATCGTAATCCATGTGATGGCCGTAAACGATAGAATAATCGTCCGAAAAATCCGGGTGGTTGTTTACCCCGAGAAAGATGCTGCCGGAAAGGCTAAACGCCCCCGTCACATCCTTATTGAGGTACTCGCTGTCATCCTTGCCCTGCACGATCGGATAGTCGATAGGGGTATTTTCGATCGTGAGCCATGCGCAGACATCCGGGTTCAGCGCCCGCAGCTCGGCAAATGTCGGCTGATTATCGCCTTCGAGCACAGGCTTATAGGTTTCGATTTCCTGCGGCACAGAGGCATCATAATAGATGCAGGCCGTATCCCATAAGGCATAGCCGCTGTACAGCAGCATCACAAAAAAGAAGATACCGATGATGCCGCTTAAAAGGCGATCTGCGGCCGTAAGCGCTTTTCCCATACAAAACATAGCGTTCCTTTACGAATTTCGGATTTGTTTACTGTGCGCGGCGCTTACGGACGCTGAACACCACGATGCCCGCCAGCGCAAGGCCGACCATCAGCGCATACGGCGCGACATCCAGCGCAACGCCGGTCGGGATATTGCCGTTTTTCGTGTTGGTGAATACGAGGTCGTTTTCGTCGATCTTGCCCGAGCAACCGTTTTTGTCTTTGTTGAGAGAAGCTGGCTTCCCATTATCCGTCACAGTCAGCACATAGCCATCCAGCGTTTCGGTAATGTTGTAAGTAGCGCCCGCCGGAATGTTCGTGATCTGGACATGATCTTTGTCCGTCATAGTGCCTGTGCGCATTGCGGTGCCATCGGCACCGACCGTCAGCGCCATCGGCGGTGTAAGGGTAGAGTTGCCGTATTTGTTCGTAATGTACATCGTATAACCAGTCATTTTGCCGCCGGAAACCTTGGTATCAATAATAACTTTGAAATCAAACTTTTTGTCTTTCTTGCACTGGTTGCCCGTGATGAGCTTCGTGAGATCGAGCGTTGTGGTGCAATACTCGTTGCAGAAGTCATTATTTTTGTAGGCAGTTACTTTCCCCCAGGATTCCACAAGGCGGTAGACGATGACCTTCAGGATACTCTCTTCGGCGCCTTTGTTCGTGCCGACGTAAACATCGACATAGCGCACATCGTTATTGCTCTCGATATAGTTCGGCGTGCAGCCTGTTTCAGTGATCTTATAGCAGTACACGTACCCGCTTTGATATTTGTTGGCATCCAGCACGTTCTTGAAATCATACGAGAAGCTTTGTACGGCTTTTTGGTCGCTGATCGTGCCGTTGTTTGGCCCAAACTCTACATCCGGCAAAGCGTCTTTGGTTTTCCCTGCGGTTTCAAAGACGCCCTTTGTCGCCGTCCAGCCTGCCGGATAGTGAATTTGCGCATTGGGATCGACCGCCGAAATTTCAAAAGAGCATTTCGCATACGGGATGTCGGTATCGATCGGATTCTTAACGCCCAGCTGCAAATACTTTTTCAACTCAGCTTTTGTGCTGGTGCATCCCACATACTCTTCATCCTGTTGATAAGGGTCCTTATCCTGCGGTGCAGGTGTGGGCTTTCCGGGGTAGTATCCAACCAAATCGTCTGTCGCAAAAGCCGCAATCGGCATGGCACAGAGCAGCATGCCGGTTGCCATCAAAGCTGCCGCAATTCGTTTAATTTGTTTTTTCATAAGTTGAGATTCTTCCTTTCTTTGTGTGAAAAATGAAATGCGTTATATACCCCGCCGTCTCAGCAGCGTGATCGCCTTACCTTCGATTTGCGCGCGCGATACCGGCCCGAACGCGCGGCTGTCTACCGCCTCGGTGCGATGATCGCCCAGCAAAAAAAAGCTTCCTTCCGGGATCGTGCAAGGCAGCGCCGTGCCGCCCTCCACCGTGTCTGTTTCAAAAAACACTTCTTCCGACTGCGGGTATCCGTTGATGACGAGCTGCCCCTCCTGCGAAAGGTCCACGGTGTCGCCGCCCACGGCGACGATGCGCCCGAAGTATTCTTTCCCGCCGACCCGCGCCGCCACCACATCGCCGGCCGCATAGGTGCGCTCCATCCGGTAGTACAAAACCAGATCGCCGTTGCGCAGGCGCGGGTACATAGCTTCATCGCCCACCACGCCCAGCCCGAACACCAGCCGGAACGTCACAAACAAAATCCCCACAAACGCAGCCAGCTTACTGGCCAGTGCGAGCGCCGCCTTTTGGTTGGGCGTCATATCGTTTTGCAGCTTGCGCAGCTTTAGCATCCGCGGCGCACCGCCCTTCTGCGCCGGCGTACCGCGGCCGCAAAGCCAAACGCCGAAGCCCCGGCCATTAGGCAGAACGGCGTCAAATCCCACGCCAGCCCCGTCGGCAGGCCAAGCACCGTATTTGTACAGGTTACCGTTACGCTGCAAGCCTTTTGCAGCAACGGAACTTTATGGATTTCGCCCGAAATCTGAAATACATTCTCTGCAATGACGCCGCCCACCAGATTGCCGCCCTTCTTTTCCACATCGCCGGAGGGCAGCAGTACTGTGCCGAGCAACTGCTTATCAAAAGCAAAAAGTTTCCACTGGCTCCACATCGGAAAGCGAACATTCCAAATAATTTTGGAAGCGATCGGTGCCCAGTCGCCCCCGCCACCAAAAATCATGCAGGAATAGTTTGGGTCATCGCTCGCCGTCAGGCAGATTTGGCCGTTTGCCGTGAGGGAAGCCATTTGTGCTGCGGCCGCGTCGATGTTAAGCACCAAAATTGGGCCTGTGCCGTTTTCGATCTGTTCTTTTGTGCCCGCATACGGGATACTGATTTGTTCACCGTCTTGCAGCCTTTTCGGGTCAAGCTTATAGATCTGCACGGTCTGGTTGGCTTGTTCTATGAACAGGTTTTCAGCCTGTTCATAGAACAGGCCGTTAGTTTGTGCTTTGAACAGGCCGTCGCTAAGCGCTTGGCAATCTGCCAACCCCTGCCCAATAGAGAAGAAATTCCACCATTCCATATGCGTGACACTGCGGAAATTTGCACCATCTACCCACGGACAGAGGGTGTCGCCCCAAAAATCTTCTCCGACAATCAGTGTATCCGTTTTATCGTGGCCCTGAATATTGCCGGATGTGGGAAAATCCAAGCCTGTTTTTAGTAACGTGCAATCCTGTTTCACAATGTAATCCTGTGTATCGTATTCTGAGGTTTCCGCCGCGGCACCTGTAAAGGTATTGCTCGGGTAGCCAACGATATAGCCTCCGTTGCTGTCGCCCTCCTGCAAAGGCTTTGCGTCTGCGCCGGGGCCGCCCATCTCATACACATGGCAATCCGCCACCGCAGCACCGTCGGGCAGCGCCGCCGTATCCAATGCGATGTATACCGTACCCACGGAGGTGTTGGCAAAATCGATTTTTGCCGTATCCCCGATCGGGGTATCTCCACAGTAAATGCGGAAGTATGTGCTGGCCGTAACCGGCACATTGAATTCCTTTTCAATGTGAACTTTTACGTATCGGCTGCTGTTTTGGATGGATGTTGCAGAATTGCCGAGCGCATGTTGGCCGCAGCACCAGTAGGAATTCACCGCGACATTTCCCTCCATATCGGCATGCTGTTCGTAGCCATCCGCAAATACTGCGAAATGCCTTGCTTTCCCAAGGCCATTCTCGATATTTTCCGCCGCAGTTTTTCTTTTGTCCCAGCGAAATTGTGTTCTTGTACCGCCCAGCATGTTTTGATTGTTTTGCATGTTGTACAGCAACGCTTCGGGCGTGGCTGTGGGCGTTGCGGTTGGGGTACCTGTCGGCGTCGCGGTTGGCGTACCTGCCGGCGTCGCGCCCGGCGTACCTGCCGGCGTTGCGGTTGGCGTACCTGTCGGCGTCGCGGTTGGCGTACCTATCGGCGTCGCGCTCGGCGTACCTGCCGGCGTCGCGGTTGGCGTACCTGCCGGCGTCGCGGTTGGCGTACCTGCCGGCGTCGCGGTTGGCGTACCTATCGGCGTTGCGCCCGGTGTACTTGTCGGCGTCGTGCTTGGCGTCCCGGCCGGGGCTGCGCTTGGCGTCGCCGTTGGGGCCGTGCCCAATGTGCCGTTCTGCACGGCCGAAAGCGTTGTCAGCGCGGCAGGCAGGCCGGCTGCAGCTTGCGTGTTCAGATCCGTATTTTCCTGCTGGGCCTCCGTTTGGCCGGAGCTTCCTTCTGCATTTGCCATGATCGGAATATGCCCTGCAAACGTTGCCGCCACCGCTATGCAGAGCACAGTTGCCATGATTCGCCTACCTATTTTCATGTATCCGCCGGCTCCTCTCCTGTTTTTGAGCGGCTGCCAATCGGGGGGCCGCCATTTGTTCACGGGTTTCATTATAGAAATCGCGCGGAAAGGATTCGGTTGAATTTCGTCGACATGCCGTGTTTTTCTTTCGTGGCAAAGGGCGTTTTCTCGGCCGAGCGCGGCAAAAAAAGCGTATAAAAAAAGAAAGGGCCGTAAAAGGCCCTTTCTTTGCAGGCAGTATCTTTAATCTTCCGACAGCTTCTTCCCATAAGGGGTCATATCCAGCGTCGCAAAATAATCGTGCGGCGTTTCGGCGCGGCGGATCAGCTGATGCGTCCCGTCGGCGCACAGCAGCACTTCCGCGCTGCGCAGCTTGCCGTTATAGTTATAGCCCATCGAAAAACCGTGTGCGCCGGTATCGTGGATGTAGAGGATGTCACCAATATCGATTTTCGGCAGCATACGGTCGATGGCAAACTTATCGCTGTTTTCGCATAGGCCGCCGACGACATCATACTTGTGGTCGCATGCGGCATACTGCTTGCCCAGCACCGTGATATGGTGATACGCGCCGTATATCGCCGGGCGCATCAGGTTGGCGGCGCAGGCATCCACGCCGATGTACTCTTTATAAATGTGCTTTTCATGGATGGCTGTCGTAATCAGCGCGCCGTAAGGGCCTGTGGTAAAGCGGCCCATCTCGCTAAAGATCTTCACATCGCCCATACCGGCCGGCACAAGGATTTTTTCAAACTGTTCCTTTACGCCTTCGCCAATGGCTGCGATGTCATTTTCCGGCTGATCGGGGCGATACGGAATGCCCACGCCGCCCGAAAGATTGATGCAGCTGATATGCACGTTTGCCGCCTTTGCCACCCGCACGGCCAGGGTGAACAGAATGCCCGCCAGCTCGGGATAGTAGACATTCGAGATCGTATTGGAAGCCAAAAATGCATGAATGCCAAAGTGTTTTGCGCCCTTTTGTGCCAAGCGGCGGAAGCTCTCGATCATCTGGGCTTCCGTCATGCCGTACTTGGCCTCGCCGGGGTTATCCATTACCTGAAAGCCTTCCTCGCTTTCGCCGAGCGTAAACGTCCCGCCCGGATTATAGCGGCAGAACACTGTCTCGGGTACGCCGGCCACGCGCTCCAGAAAATCCACCATTGTGGCGTCGTCGAGGTTGATATATGCGCCCATCTTGTAGGCCAGCTGCATATCCTCCACCGGCGTCATGTTGCTTGAAAACATGATCTGATCGCCGCCAAAGCCCACGGCATCGCTGAGCATCAGTTCCGTCAGCGAGGAGCAATCCACGCCGCAGCCCTCCTCCGCCAAGATGCGGAGGATCGTCGGGTTCGGCAGCGCCTTTACGGCAAAATACTCCTTGAACCCTTTGTTCCATGCAAACGCCTTGTTGATGCGGCGGACATTCTCACGGATGCCTTTTTCATCATAAATGTGGAACGGCGTCGGCACATCCTGCACGATCTCCTGCGCCTTTGCCAGTGTCAAAAACGGAATTTTTTCGCTCATACCACTTTCCCCTTTTCAGCGGCCGCAGCCCTTTACGCGCCGGGCTGCTGTGTGTCGTCTTTCATCATCGTGCGGTTCGGATGGAAGTTTGGCACGATCGCCTGCAGCTTGTGCACGATCCGATCGTCATCATATGCGGCGGCCGCACCGATCAGTTCCTGCAGTTCATCGTAAAATACCGAAAGCTCGATCCTGTGCGGCGGAGCAACATAAATTTTATTATGCTCCGTGCGCTTCATTTTGTCCTGTTCTTCATCCATCAGCAGCTCTTCGTACAGCTTTTCGCCGGGGCGTAGGCCCACCACGCGGATCGGCATATTCACATCCGGCTCGTAGCCGTAAAAGCGGATCAGCTGCCGGGCAAGGTCCATAATCTTAACGGGCTTGCCCATATCCAGCACATAGATGCTGCCGCTTTGCGCCAGCGCGCCCGCCTGCAAAACAAGCTGCGCCGCCTCCGGGATCGTCATAAAGTAGCGAACAATGTTCGGGTCTGTCACGGTAACGGGGCCGCCCTTTTTGATCTGGCTTTCAAACAGCGGGATCACGCTGCCGTGGCTGCCCAGCACATTGCCGAAGCGCACCGCCACGCAGCGCATCTCGGTATGCTGCGCAAAGCATTGGATCAGCATCTCGCAGATGCGCTTGGTACAGCCCATGACACTTGTCGGGTTCACGGCTTTATCTGTGGAAAGCTGTACAAGGCGCTCCACGCCGTGCTCGCTGGCGCTCGTCAGCAGATTCTTGGTGCCGACAACATTGTTTTTGATGGCTTCGGCAGGGCTGGTTTCCATCAGTGGCACGTGCTTATGTGCCGCCGCGTGGAACACGACGGTGGGCTTGTACTGCTCAAACACTTCGTTCAGGCGGTCCATATCGCGGATCGAGCCGACCAGCGTCAGAACCGGCGTATCGCGCCCATATTTTTGTTTCAGCTCCATCTCAAGCTCATAGGCACAGTTTTCGTAGATGTCAAAGATCAGCAGCTGCCGCGGCGCAAAGCGCATGATCTGGCGGCAAAGCTCGCTGCCGATGCTGCCGCCGCCGCCCGTTACCATCACAACTTTATCCTTCAGATAAGCGCTGATGCCGGCATTATCGAGCGTAACCTCATCCCGCGACAAAAAGTCGGCCGTGTTCAGCTCACGGAAGCCGTTGTTGCCCACTGCCGTAGTATCGCCGGGGGCCGTCGGGTCGTTCAGCACACGCACCTTGCAGTGCGTTGAGTTACATAAATCGACTACATGGCTCAGCCGGCTGCCACGCAGCGAAGGGATGGAAATGATAATTTCGCGGATACCGTATTGATCGCACAAAGCGGGGATTTCTTCCAGCGTACCGCGCACCGGCACCCCCTGAATCGTGGCGCCGTGCTTGGCCGGATCATCATCCACCACCACAACGGGGTTGCCATAGGCCGCCTTGCTTTTGCACAGGCTGATGGCCCATGCGCCGGCGTTTCCGGCGCCGACGATCAAAAGCGGCGTGTTGGGGTTTCGCTGTTCCTCTCTCGGGAAGTTCAGGAACATACGCCATGCCAGGCGGATACCGCCCACCGACATCACAATCAGGGTCGTCGAGATCACAATGGCCGATTGATACAGTACGCCATGCGCCAGCATTTTGTTGGTAAGCAGCACAAGCGCAGAAGAAACGCCCACCAGCAGACACAGCCGGAGAAGATCGCGGATGCCGGCATATTTCCACAAAATCGAATACAAGCCGCCCAAAATGAACAGAACCACATAAATGGCCACCATCCACGGCAGATTTCGGTACAGCGCAGCAAAGGCCCGCAGCGGTGTGCTTGGGTCCTTTTCGCCATCCATACGAAGCAGAAGCCCCAGATAAAAGCTGAACGCGACGAGGCCGCAATCCAGCAAGGCCAGCATCCCGCGCCGAAGCAGCAGGGACAGCGGCATTTTGGAACGATTGTTCACGTTGAATCCCCTTTACGGGCGGCCGAAAAGCCGCCCTGTTTCCGGCACTTTTTTGTCAAAAGGCCAGATTTCTCAAAATTTATATTAGTATAACACAAATCCGGCAGAAAAGTCCACCGCGCACACGGGCGCAGCCACTCTTCTGCCGGAATCTGTTTTCCCGGGCAGTGCCGCACGCTTCCATGTGCCGCATCGCGTCCGCACCGAAAATTGTGCCGGTTGCCCTAGGATCGATGTTTTTTCATTTCCCCTGTGCCGCCCTCGACAACGCCGCTGCCGTGCAGCACCGAGCCGATCGTGCCGAAAAAGCACTTTGTATCAAAGCCAAAGCTGAGATTTTGTACATACTCGCCGTCGAGCTTTGCTTTTACGGGGATTTCCAGTTCGTCGCGGCCGTTGATCTGCGCCCAGCCCGTCAGGCCCGGACGCACATCGTTTGCGCCGTATTTGTCGCGCTCGGCGATCAGATCATACTGATTCCACAGCGCGGGGCGCGGGCCGATCACCGCCATCTGCCCCACTAAAATGTTAAAAATTTGGGGCAGCTCATCGAGGCTCGTTTTACGCAAAAAGCGCCCTACAGGTGTAATCCACTGCTCCGGATTTTCCAAAAGATGCGTCGGTACGTCGTGCGGCGTATCGCTGCGCATCGTGCGGAATTTCAAAATTTCAAAATAGGTTTTGTGCAGGCCCACCCGTTTTTGCTTAAAAAATACCGGCCCCGGCGAATCCAGCTTGATGGCCGCCGCCAAGCCCAAATACAGCGGCGAAAGCACAATGACGCCGCCAAGCGCCAGCACAGCATCCAGCCCACGTTTGATGCCGCGCGCATACAAGCCGCCCTGCGCACTTTCCTTTTTTTCCAAAGACAAAGTTTTGTTCACACTCCGCTCTTTTGCTTTCTTTTCAGTGTGGGCTGTCAGGCAGCGATTCTATGCAGCAGCAAGATATTTTGCCGCCTGCGGAACTGTAGCCTGCATCGCCGTCAGTTGCTCTTTCTGCTCTTGGCAGTAGCGCTCATACTCTTTTTTCCACTTAGCCCAGCCCGCCGCGCCGCGGCGATCCGGCAGGGCATCGCTTTGGGCCAAAAGTGTGCCGAGATGCTGCGTCACTTTCATTGCGCCGACATAGTTCAGGTGAAAGCCCGTATCGTAGGTATCCTGCGTCCAGTCGATCGTTATACCGCTGTCGGGCAGGTTGTAATCCACATAGGGAATGCCGTTTTTCTGTGCGTAGGCCGTCATGCCGAGATGTTTGGCCATCGTCCAATCCTTCGCGGGCAAAGTAACCATCTTCATTTCGCTGCCATGCGCTTTGCACATGCGGCGAATCGCCTGCACATACGCATCTCGCAGCGCAGGAACAGCCTGTGCAGGGCCTTGATCGGACATAAACCATGTAGCGTCCATTCCTTTGCAGCCTGTCCGCGGGGAAAAACCTTTATCATAATCGCGCCATGTGAAATCATGATGGCGGGCCAAGTTCTTTATACGGAGCTCGCGCCAGTTGTTATGGTAGCGCCACAGCGGGAAAAAGACCCCTATCGTATCATCCAGCGCGCTTTCCATCGGCGTCATGCCGTCCGGGATATTATAAATCGTATCGGCACACAGCACAACCACTTTCGGTGTCTGCGTGCGATAAATTTTTTGCAGCGCATAAAACACTTCCGTCACCGAACCCGCGTCAATGCCGAAAGTATACCCTGCGATGCCATATTCTCGATACCATTCCATCGGCGTGATGTCGCGCGAGGCATTGGAAGAGCCGATCACCAGCACGTCGATCGTATTGTTGTCCTCGCCGTAGATGCCGCCGGAATCATACGCATAAAAGTTTCGATTCGAGCAGGGCCGGATATACCAGCCGGCCAGCTGTATGCACAGCAGCAGCGCCAACAAAAAGGCGGCACCGCGCAGCAAATACTTTCCTGTTTTTTTCATGGCGGATGACCCCCTTTCTCCCCGCTTAGTACTGTGCATAGAGGAAACCGCCGATCGTCACCCCTGTGCCGTAATTGCCCAGCACCACCACCACCAGCACGGCCGCGATGTATACGCCC
Source organism: Faecalibacterium sp. (assembly GCA_022652735.1). Classification (GTDB taxonomy): domain Bacteria; phylum Bacillota; class Clostridia; order Oscillospirales; family Ruminococcaceae; genus Faecalibacterium. The sequence continues at coordinate 80,599 of JALCRP010000001.1, forward strand.
CAGCGCACTACAAGCGGCTTTGCCGCAAGGCCTGCGCGGATGCGGACGCCACGCTCATGTAAAACATCCACCGCCAGCATGATACCGGCAAATACCAGTAAGATCACAAAATTTTGTGTTTCTTCGAGTTTTCCGTCCAAAAGCGCGCCGCGGTAGGGTACCAACAGGCTGCGCAGCATCGCCAGCGCGGCCGAAAAGCCGTTTGCGCGGAAAATCAGCATGCCGATATTCACGAGCACGAAAGTGCGCACCATTTGAAACGCGCCGAAAAGGCGGCTTTTGTTTTTCCATGCAAAAAAACGTGGGCAAAAGCGCCCGAGCAGCAGCTCAGAGATCTGCCCCAGCCACTGTAAAGCAAAATAATATAGGCCGTATGCCACATACACCCATGCTGCGCCGTGCCACAAGCCGGTTACAAACCACACGGCCAGCAGTCCTACCCAAACCGGTATGCAGCGCCCCAAAAGCGCGCCGAAGCGATTTTTGCAGCGCTTGCCGAGGGCAAGGCTCGCCTTTGACATAATAAGCGGTTGAAACACATATTCCCGCAGCCACGCGCCGAGCGAAATATGCCAGCGCCGCCAGAATTCTCCCACCGATTTGGCAAAAAACGGCTGGCGAAAGTTTTCCGCCAACGCGATACCGAAAATTTCTGCGCTGCCAAGCGCAAGATCGATCGCGCCAGAAAAATCCGCATAAAGCTGCAGCGTATAAAGCAGCGCCGCGGCCGCCACGGCCCAGCCGGAATAGGCAGCAAAATTGTCAAACACACGGTTTGCCAGCGGCGCGGCGTAGTACGAAACCAAAAACAGCTTCATCATACCCCACAGCATGCGCTGCAAACCAAAGGTAATATTTTTCCAGTGCGGCTGCTGCATTTCGCCCAGCAGCGTATCCTGCAGCGCGGCGCAACGGTCAAACGGGCCTTCGACGATATGCGGCCAAAACGACAAAAACAGCGCCACCTGCCAAAGCTTTTTGGGCGGGCAAACGCCGCGGTACACATCCACAACACAGCTGATTGCCATCAGCGTATAAAAGCTGATGCCGAGCGGCTGCACAGTAACCGGCACCGCCAGCGCCGGATGCATAGGCAAAAGCGCCAATAGGCGGTTTGCCGAGGACGCAAAAAAAGCCGCATATTTCAGCCAAAGCAGCGCCGCCAGCAAAAGCAGCACCGTACCCCACATTATCAGCCGCTTTTCGGTTTGGATGCGTCTGCGCAGCATTTTCCGCGCGGGCTTTTCCAGCGCGGGTGCTATCTCGGCATCCATTGCGTCCAGCCAGCCGATCGCGCGCCCGGCCAGCCATGTTAAAAGGATCGTTGCCGCCAAAAAGCCCATGTGCCGGATGCCAAAGCTGGCATAATACACGGCGCTTGCCGCCAGCAATACCCACGGCCGCCGCTTGGCCGGCACCGCCGCCCATACCAGAAACGTCAGCACCAGAAACACAAGCAGATACGACAGCGAATTGTACGCCATTTAGTTTTCTTCCTCCAGCCGGTTGACCAATGCGAGGATTGCCTCGACAGAGCGGAAGTTTTCTTCCTTCAGCTCCAGCGGTGTAATCTCCACGTCCAGCTCCTCCGCAATGGCCATCGCAAGGCTCATTACATCGACGGAATCCAGTACGCCGGATTTTATCAGTTCCTTTTCCGGGGTCAGCTGGCAGCCGGGCTTTACTTCTTCGATGATCTTTTCGATTTCTTCTACGGTATGCATCTTTTGTTTCCTCTTTTTCGTTTTCTTAAAAATAGGTACTCTGCAGCGCTTTGCGGTCGATTTTTCCGTTTGCATTGTGCGGCAGGGCCTTCAGCTTTTGATATTCGGCGGGGAGCATGTAGGGCGGCAGCTTTGCTTTCAGCGTTTCGGCCAGCGCCGCGGCCAAATCTCTGCGCGCGGCATAAAAAAGCACAAGCTTATCCTGCGCGGCATTATATAGGCAGGCGCATTCCTCTGTGCCGGGCAAGCTCATGGCCGCCGTATCGATCTCGCCAAGCTCGATGCGGTAGCCGCGGTGCTTGATCTGGTTATCTTTGCGCCCGCAAAAGACAAGCTCGCCGCGCGCATTGTACTTTACAAGGTCGCCTGTGCGGTAGATCGTCTCGGGCAGGCAGGGCTGCAAGGGGTTTTGCGTAAAGCGCTCGGCCGTTTTTTCGGGCATGTTATAATAGCCTGCCGCCAAAAAGCTGCCCCGCGCGCAAAGCTCGCCCTCTTCGCTAGGCGCGGCGGCGCGGTTATCTTCCGCCAACACCAGCAGGCCGCAGTTTTTGCATGCTTTGCCGATCGGCAGGGCCTCATCGTCGGCAAAGGCACGGTCGACCACATAATAGGCGCAGATGTCCGTCGTCTCGGTCGGGCCGTACAAATTGGCAAATAACGCATCGGGATAGTTGGCCCGCCAGTAGTTCAGCTTTGAGCAAGGCATCACCTCGCCCGCGAACAAAATCGTATGCAGCGGCGGCTTTTGGGTATAGGCCAGTGCCTTCCAGTTTGCGACAAAGCCCAGCGCCGACGGAACCCAGTATAGCGTGTTGACGCCATGTGCCGTCAGATAGTCGAGCAGCGGCACCGGGAAGCCGAACAGGCGCCGCGGGATGGTTTGCAGCTTTGCGCCGCTGCGCAGGCAGCCGTACACATCCGAAACCGACATCGAAAAGTAAAATGGCGTCTGCCCGCCAAACACGTTATCGGCCGTGATATGGAAAGCTTCCACAAACCATTCGCTGTAGGCCAGCACGTTCCGATGCGTCAGCGCCACGCCCTTTGGCGCGCCCGTTGAGCCGGAAGTAAACAACACATACGCAAGGTCGGTATCGACGGCGCGCGCGCGCGCGGCGGCCAGCAGGGCCGTATCCGGCAAAGCCGCAACGGCATCTTCCCATACCACGCAAACCGGCGCCAGCCCGGCAGCGGCCTCGGCATGGGCCTTGTCCGTCAATACAGCGGCAGGGCACAGCTGCTCGGCGATCTTTTCCATGCGCTCGCGCGGCTGCTCTATATCAAGCACAGTATAAAAGCCGTTGGCTTCGAGTACGCCCAGCATGCCCACCGGGCAAAGCGCACACTTTTCAAAATAGAGCAGCACAGGCTTTTTCTCCGCGCCGGCTTTCAGCAGCGCCGTGCCAAGGCGCTGTGCCAGATCCTGCGTTTGTCCCCATGTAAAGATACGATTTTCATCGCAGAAAGATTGATGTTCCGGCAAAGTTTTTGCCGTTTTTTCTAAAAGTTGCAGAATATTATCCATTTTTGTTCCTTACTCCGATACGCCCTGCCCGCTTTCGGGCCGCGTCGGAAATTTTTTCCATCTGACATATGAGTGTAGTATACTTCAAATCCGGCGTCCGTTCAACCGCAAATTTCGCGCTGTTCCGTGCAAGGCGTAGGGTTTCGGCGGCATGATCCGATACCATGCCGTACATTTTGGGCCGCGTGATTTTTCCTTGGTATATCGGTTATACGCCTTTGGCGGGCGTTTTATTTCACTTTAGCGCCGGCCTGTTTTTCAAAAGCAAAAAGCCCGCAGAACCCAGCCGTTTTCGGCCAATTCTGCGAGCTTTTCATCTTGGTGGAGGCGACGGGAATCGAACCCGTGTCCGAAAAGAGATCAGTAAGAGTATCTCCGGGTGCAGTCAGTCTACAACATTCCCTCCGCGCCACGCCGGTTGACAGGCTAGCGCATCAGTAGCTTCATGAGTTCCTGCCGGGCCGCAAAGCTTAAGCCCGTTCAGGTGCTGTGTCTAAGGACGCCCTGGCCCCACACGACACAAGAGTGGGCAGGACGGCGGCACTTAGGCCGCGGCTAACTGAGTGTTGTTGTCAGTTAAAGTTTTAGAGGCTTTTTAAGCAGTTCCCCCGCTGCTACCCGCTGCTCCGGCCTCACTCTCCCCGTCGAAACCTTTACGCCCCCATGAGCGCGCACGTTTTTGCGCGGAGAAGAAAACGGATGCATTTATCACCACCGGCCAAGGGCCGGGAATGAACCAAAAATCAGTAGAACCGGCCGTTGGATTTGACGGCGCGCTCGATCGAGCGGCGCGCATCGCGTTTTGCGGCATCGGCGCGCTTATCATAGAGCTTTTTGCCCTTGCAAAGGCCCAGTTCCATTTTCACGCGGCCATGCTTGAAATACAGCGACATCGGCACCAGCGTGTAGCCCTCGAGCTTACACTGCTGCAGCAGATGGCGAATTTCCTTTTTATGCGCCAGCAACCGCCGCGGGCGCACAGGGTCCTGATTAAAAATATTGCCCTGTTCATACGGGCTGATATGGACGCCTTTCGCCATCAGATCGCCGTTTTCGATGTCGACCCAACTATCCTTCAGGTTTACCGTGCCGGCGCGGAGGCTTTTCACCTCGGTGCCTTTCAGCTCGATGCCGGTTTCCAGCGCCTCCAGAACGAAGTACTCATGGCGCACTTCCCGATTGGTAGCAATGGTTTTCAGCGCCGGCTTTTCTTTTATCGGAGCCATGAGTTCCCCCCCTTTCCGTTGGCATGGATATAGAGTATACCATATCAGGCCGCAAATGCAAGGAAATTCCGACGAATCTCTGCCCAAAAGTTTCTCCGCGGCAGCCGCTTTTTTACAGCTCGTCGCGGCCCGAAAGCGCACGGTACAGCGTCGTTTCGTCGGCATATTCCAAGCTCGAGCCTACCGGCAGCCCATAGGCAAGGCGCGTGGTTTTGATGCCCAGCGGTTTAATCAGGCGCGCCAGATACATCGCCGTTGCCTCGCCCTCCACGGTAGGGTTCGTCGCCATGATAACTTCCTTTACGCGGCCGTCGTGCAGGCGGGCCAGAAGCTCTTTTACGCAAAGCTGATCGGCACCGATACCGTCCATCGGGCTGATGAGGCCGTGCAACACATGGTACAGGCCGTGATACTCGCGGGTACGCTCGAACGCGGCGATGTCGCGCGGGCTTTCCACCACGCAGATCGTGGACGGATCTCGTTTGGCGTTGGCGCAAATCGGGCAGATTTCCCCCTCGGTATAATCCTGGCAGATACGGCAGCGGTGCAGCTTGGTATGGGCATCGCGGATAGCAGCAGCCAAGGCTTCGGCATCCGCCGCCGGCATGCTTAAAACCTGATACGCCATGCGCGTTGCGCCCTTGCGCCCGATGCCGGGGAACTTGGAAAATTCATCGACAAGCCGCTCAAGCGGCGCTGCATTGTAACCCATCGCGCGGGGCCTCCTTGCCTTACAGCGTTATAAGCCGGGGATATTCATGCCGCCGGTGATTTTGCCCATTTCGGCGCCTGCCGCCTCGTCCACTTTGGCGCAGGTGGCGTTAAACGCGGCCGCGACAAGGTCCTCGAGCATCTCGATGTCGTCGGGATCAACAGCTTCGGGCTTAATCTTTACGGCGGTCACTTCATGCTTGCCGTTCATCGTTACCGTTACCAGCTCGCCCGAGGCGCTGCCGGTATACTCGGTTGCTTCCAGCTCGGCCTGCTTGGTTTTCATATCCTCCTGCATCTTTTGGGCCTGACGCATGAGGGAGTTCATATCGGGGCGGCCATAGCCCTGCGGCATTCTTGCTTTCATACTAAAAGGTTCCTTTCTGCTATGAAAAGATTTTTTCGGCCGGGTTTAGTGCCGGCCGTTTTCACTGTCTTTTACCACAATGTCCAGCCCATGCTGCTGCAAAATCTCCAGCGATTGCTCGGCATTTGCGGCGGCAGGGGCGTTATTGGCCTGTGGCTCATACGGGCCGATGGCGCAGGCAATGCCCGTCACCTCGGCAATGATTTTTTTGAGCAGGCGCTGGCTGTCGCGATTTACGCGGATAAAATCGCGGAACATTTTTCCGCCGTCGATCAGTACACGCTTGCCGTCGTAATAGGCTTTTGATTTGCGCAGCGTAGTGTACAGCATCATATCGCGCGCTTCCAGCGCTTTGATTACTTCCGGCCATGCCGGGAAGGCTTGGGTTCCGGCTTCGGCGGTTCTGCGGGGCATATTCAGCTTAGGGTCGGCTTCATACGCAGGCTGGCCGGGCTGTGCGGGCACGGCGGCCGAGGCCGCGGTGGGCGCATCGGCAGGCTCGTCAGAAAGTGTTTCGGTGGTTTTCTCGGTAGGCGCCGCAGCAGGTTCGTCAGAAAGTGTTTCGGTGGTTTTCTCGGTAGGCGCCGCAGCAGGTTCGTCAGAAAGCGCCTCGGCAGGTAACTCGGCGGGTGCATCCGGCTGATTTTCCCACGGCAGCGCTTCTTTTGCGCTGACAGGGGCATCGCCGTCATCCGGCGGCGGAACTTCTTCCGTCGGGCCGCTTTCCAGCGCATCGGGCTGCGCTTTTTCTGTCAAAGGCTGCGGCGCGGGCGCTTTGGCCGCCTCGGAGAAAACCAGCGTTTCGGCCGATGCCCGCGGCGCGGGCACAGCGGCCTGCGGTGCGGCCGCAAAAGGTTTTACTGCCTGCGGCGCGGCCGAAAAGGGTTTTGGCGCCGAAACGGCCGGAGCGGCAGCCGGCGCAGCGATAGGTGCGGGCGCCTGCGTCAGAGAGAACAGCGCCAGCTCCAGCTCAATACGGTGATTGTTGCCGCGCGCCATTTTCTCCATCGCGCCGCCAATCGTGCGGATGGCCCGGATCGCCTCGGCCTGCGGCACCTGCGCCGATTTTTCCAGATACAGCGTTTCCTCCTCCGGAGAGATACCGGAAAGTAGGCTTTTACCGTTGGGCAGGCCCGCCAGCATCAGGTTGCGGTAATGCGAAACAAGCTCCTCGGCAAGGCGCTTTACATCCACCGATTGCTGCCGCAGGGCCGCCAGCTCGGCCAGTGCCGCGCCGCCGTCGCCGGCCGCCACGGCATCCGAAATGCGGAAAAGATAACTTTTATCGGTCACGCCTGCCATGCGGCGCACAACTTCTTCGTCGATAGTATCGCTCACGCCCGCGCAGGTATCCAAAATGGAAAGCGCATCCCGCAGCGCGCCGTCGGCCAGCCGCGCCACAAGCGCCGCGGCGCCGGGCGTCAGGTTCAGATGTTCTGCTGCGGCGATCTGCGCCACGCGCTCGGCAATATCCTCGGGGCGAATGCGGGTAAAATCGTACCGCTGGCAGCGGGAAAGGATCGTGGCCGGTACCTTTTGGATTTCTGTTGTCGCCAAAATGAAGATCACATGGCTGGGCGGCTCCTCAAGCGTTTTCAGCAAGGCATTGAAGGCCGGCATGGAAAGCATGTGTACTTCGTCGATGATGTATACTTTATATTTGCAGATGCTCGGCGTATAGGCCGTTTCGTCGCGGATGTCGCGCACGTCGTCAACGCCGTTGTTCGAGGCAGCATCCATCTCTACCACATCAAGGATGCTGCCGTTATCGATGCCTTTGCAGATCTCGCAGGCATCGCACGGGTCGCCTTCATGCGGCTCAAGGCAGTTAACAGCCTTGGCGAAGATTTTGGCGCAGGTCGTCTTGCCCGTACCACGCACGCCGGTAAACAGGTAGGCATGGCCGATACGCCCTGTTGCCACCTGATTTTTCAGCGCCGTAACAACGGCCTTTTGGCCGACGACATCCTCAAATTTCTGTGGCCGCCATTTGCGGTACAGTGCGCGATACATACCCCTCGCCTCCCTGCGTAACAGCATAAAAAACGGACAGGCCCGCGGGGTGTTTTCCCCGCCTTGCGAAGCTCGGCATACGGATGCAGGGTAACTGCGGCGCACAGGCCAACCGCTTAAGGCTGCTTGGTTCCCCACCTGACCTGGTTCACGGCCGGCCCATCGCACAGGCCCCGCATCCGTATGCCGAACCACGCAGCAGGCGCTGTCCGGTAAAAATGATTATAATATAAAGGCTGCCCAAATGCAAGCGTCGGTATCCCGTTTTTCGCTTGGGCGGCGCTATGGAATTCGGCTGCCGCGTGGAATCTTTGGCCGGGCTTTCGGCGCTCTTGCCCGCACAGCGGCAAAGATCTGCCGCCGCACCGTATTTGCCCCTTGCAGCAAAAAGTCGCCGTGGATAACTCCGCGGCGGCTTTTCATTTTCATGGTTTTCTGCCCGATTATTCCTGGCAGGCCGTAATCAGCGCCATGCGATATACCTCGTCGGCGTTGCAGCCGCGGGACAGATCATTGATGGGCGCGTTCAGGCCCTGCAAAATCGGGCCGTAGGCCGCATAACCGCCCAAGCGCTGGGCAATCTTATAGCCGATGTTACCGGCCTCGATGTTCGGGAAAATGAAGGTGTTGGCGTGGCCCGCCACCTTGCTGCCCTTGCACTTGACGGAAGCAACTTCCGGCGCCACGGCGGCGTCGAACTGCAGCTCGCCCTCGATGGGCAGCTCGGGCGCAAGCTCCTGCGCCTTGGCGGTGGCATCATGGCTGAGCGCAACCGTGCCGCCCTTGCCGGAGCCTTTCGTGGAGAAGCTCAGTACGGCAACTTTCGGCTCGACGCCAAAGGTCTTGGCCGTCTTGGCCGTCTCGATCACTACTTCGGCCAGCTTGTCCGCGGCCTTGACCCTCACTTCGCCGGTCGCCTTATCGACGGTATCAGTATAGTCGATATTGATGGCGCAGTCGCCCATCGCAATGCGGCGCAGTTCCTCGGGGCCGTTGTCACGGTCAAGGATAAAGCAGGAGCTTACGAGATGCGCGCCCTTTTTCGTTTTGATAAGCTGCAGCGCGGGGCGCACAGTATCGGCCGTAGAATAGGTTGCGCCGCCAAGCAGGCAATCGGCCTTGCCCATTTTCACGAGCATCGTGCCGAAATAGTTCGATTTCTTCAGCAGGTCGCGGCACTCGTCCGCGGTCATTTTGCCTTTGCGCAGCTCCACCATCGTATCCACCATCTTTTCAAAATCGGGATACGTGGCCGGATCGACAATTTCGGCGCCGGCAATGTCAAAGTTGCCGGCCTTGGCGGCCTTTTCGCAGGCGGCCTTGCTGCCGACCATCAAAACCTTCAGCAGCTTTTCGCGCAGCAGGCGGCTGGCCGCCTCGAGAATGCGCGGGTCATCGCCCTCGGTAAAAACAATCGTGCGGGGCGAAGCCTTCAGTTTCGCGGCCAGCGGTGCAAACATATCTGCCATAATGATTCAACCTCCAATATTTTAGCCGGGCGAATCATGCCCGGTTTTCTGCATACGAAACAAGTTTAGCACCATCGCCGAGAATTGCAAGACGCAAACCGCACGGGATTTGCTGCCTTTTTGCTCTTTTTTACTGTTAAAATGCCGCTTCCGTGGTACAATACTTTCGTAGAAAACGGGAGGATGCCAAACATGGATTTTGCCGAATTGAAGCAGGAGTGCCTTGTCTGCCGGCGCTGCCCTTTATGCAAGACGCGCACCAACGTGGTTTTTGGGCAGGGTGCTCAGGATGCCGAAGTGCTGTTTGTAGGCGAAGGCCCGGGCCAAAGTGAGGATGAGAAGGGCCAGCCGTTTGTGGGCCGCAGCGGCCAGCTGCTGGATAAGTATCTTTTTGCCATCGACCTTGACCGTAGCCGCAACTGCTATATTGCCAACATCGTCAAGTGCCGCCCGCCGCAAAACCGTGACCCTCTGCCTGAGGAGCGTGAGGCCTGCATGCCTTGGCTGCGGGAGCAGTTTCGTTTCATCCGCCCGAAGATCATCGTTTGTCTGGGGCGCATCGCCGCCCAAAGCATGATTCGCCCCGATTTTGCCATCACGAAGGAACACGGCCAGTTTTTTGAAAAGGGCGGAACGCTGTTTATGGCGACATTCCACCCGGCCGCGCTGCTGCGCAACCCGGCCCAGAAGCCGGAAGCCTTTTCGGATTTTGCCGTCCTGCGGGACAAGATTCGGGAAGTTTGCGGGCACACCTACTGATTTTTGTGGCGGCCGCCTCGTTTTTCGCATAGCATGGCGAAAAGCGAGGTGTTTTTTTATGGAAAACGAAGCGCATGTCACGGATTTCTTTCTGGGCACCACAACGCCGGCCGGCTTCAAGGGATATTTCGATCATTTGGCGGACGAAGGCGGCCGCCAGATGTATCTCATCAAAGGCGGCCCCGGCTGCGGAAAATCCACGCTGATGAAGCACTTGGCCGCGCGCACGGCCGAACCCATCCAGCGCATCCATTGTTCCAGCGACCCCGATAGCCTCGACGGCATCATTTTCTGTGAAAGAAACGCCGCCGTCGTGGATGCCACTGCGCCGCATGTGCTGGAGCCTTCGGCGCCGGGCGCCGACGAGATTGTTTTCAGCCTGTATGATACGATCCGCCCGGCGCTGCTTCAGCCGCACAAAGCCGAAGTAAAAGCGCTGTTTGCCCGCAATTCCTGCCTGCGCGGGCGCGCGGCGCGCTATATTGCCTCTGTGGGCAGCCTGCTTTTGGATAACCGCCGCGCGGCCGCTTGCTGCACCGATTTTGAAAAGCTGCGCCGTTATGCCGGGCGCCTTGCCGCACGGCTTTTACCCAGCCAGAATGCCGCCGGCGACGAGCAGATCCGCTTTTTAAGCGGCATCACGCCGCAGGGCTGTATTTTTTACGAAAGCACCGTAACCGCGCTGGCGGATCGTTTTGTGGTTTTTCAGGATGATACGGGCGCTTGCTCCCGCGTGATCTTACAGGTTTTGCGCGAGCAGGCGCTGGCGCGCGGCCATTCCATCATCACCTGCCCATGTGCCTTGTATCCGGATGAAAAGTTCGATGCCATCCTGATCCCGCAGCTTCGCCTTGCCTTTTTAACTTCCAACCCGTGGCATCCCTGCCATTTTGCGGGCCAGCGCAATATCCACTGCACCCGTTTTCAGGATGCGCAGCGCCTTGCCTGCTATCGGGCGCGCATGCACTTTAACTTTCGCGCGGCCGAGGACCTGCTGCAGCAGGCCATTGCGCTGATGGCACAGGCAAAAGCCTGCCATGATGAGCTGGAAACCTATTATCGCGCCGCCGTGGATTTTGCCGCCGTGGACGCGCGGCTACAGGCCTTTGCCGAAACGCTCGGCCTGCCCGCCTTGCAAAATTCGGACGTTTCTGCTATGGTAAAAGGAAAACCACAGTAAAGGAGCGCAGGCGTATCATGCAGATTCATGAATCGGCCGAGGACTATCTTGAGGCTATCCTGAAGCTTGAAGAAAAGCAGACGGGGCCGGTCCGTTCGATCGACATTGCCAACGATCTCGGCTTTTCCAAGCCAAGCGTGAGCATTGCTATGAAAAAACTGCGTGAAAGCGGCTATATTGAGGTCGGCACAAGCGGCAGCCTTTCTCTGCTGGCGCCGGGCCGCGCCATCGCCGAGCGCATCTACACACGCCATCGGCTTCTCGCCCGCTTTCTCGAATCGCTCGGCGTCAGCGAAGAAAACGCGGCCGCCGACGCCTGCAAGATCGAGCACGATCTCAGCGACGAAAGCTTTGAAAAGCTGAAAGCTCATATCGAAAAAAGTATGGAATAACCGCAGCGCGCAGGGCGTAGGCCAAGCGCGCGCCGGGAAAAGGGGGGCGAGCGCTATGCCGGAAGTTTGCCTTGCCGTGCGCGGGCTGGCGGAATTTCTGCTGCGCAGCGGCGATCTCGACAGCCGCTTTACCGGCTTTGACCGTGCGCTGGAAGGCGCCCGCATCCATCGCCGGCTGCAAAAGGCCGCGGGCGGCGATTATGCCGCCGAGGTAGCGCTTTCCTGCCGGCGCACTGTGGCAGGCATCGACTACTGCATCGAAGGCCGTGCCGATGGCATTTTTACGGACGAAACCGGCACCGTGACGATCGACGAGATCAAAACCACCGCCGTGCCTTCCGCGCAAATCGAGGAAAATGGCAACCCCTGCCACTGGGCACAGGGTATGGTGTATGCCGCGATCTACGGCGCGCAGCAATCTCTTGCGGCGCTGAATGTCCGCTTGACTTACTTTCAGATCGACGAAGAAAAGACGATCCGCTTTGTGCGGCATTTTTCCCTGCCGGAGCTGGAAGCCTACTTTACGTCCCTTCTGGCACAGTACGCCCCTTGGGCGCAGCGCAGCCTTACCCATACAGCCGCGCGCAGCCATGCGCTGCACGAAATGGCATTTCCGTTTTCCGGCTGGCGGCCCGGGCAAAAGGCCATGTCGGGCGAAGTATACCATGCCTGTGAAAACGGTGATGTCCTGTTTTGTCAGGCGCCGACGGGCACCGGCAAAACGATGAGCGCCATGTTTCCGGCGCTGAAAGCGATGGGCGCAGGCTACGGCAGCCGCCTATTTTACCTGACGGCGCGCACCACAGCCCGGGCCGCGGCCGAAAACGCCTTGCAGGCGCTGGCGGTGCCTTCGCTGCTTTCCATCACGCTGACGGCGAAGGAGAAAGCATGCCTGTGCCTTAACGCAGCGGGCCGCCCCGAATGCCTGCCCGAGCGCTGCCCTTTTGCGCGCGGCTATTATGCCCATGTGCGGCAGGCGCTTGCCGCCGTGCTGGATGGCGGCCGCCCGCTAACGCGCGAGGTTTTGGCCGAGGCTGCGCAGCGGTATTCTGTCTGCCCGTTTGAGCTGGGGCTGGACGCCAGCGAATGGTGCGATGTAATCCTTTGCGATTACAACTATCTGTTCGACCCTGTCGTGCGGCTCCGGCGCTTTTTTGAAAGCAAAAGCGATGCGCTTTTTTTGGTGGATGAGGCACACAATCTGCCCGACCGCGCGCGCGATATGTATTCCGCGGCGTTTTCCAAAAGTGCCCTGCTGGAGGCAAAGCGCGCGCTCGGCAAAGGGAAAAGCCGCCTGAAAACGGCGCTTTCGCAAGCAAACGATATGCTGCTCGCTTATCGCAAGGCCTGTGCCGATACCTTTCCGGAAGAAAGCGGTGCGGCCTTTTTTTCTGAGCAGACCAGCCTGTTTTCGGCCGCGCCGGCGGGCGGCGATGCGGCCGCCGATTCCGCCGCAAGGGTCGAGGCGCTTGGGAGCACTTCGGCCGACAGCCTCTTGGCGGGCGGCGATGCGCTTTCCGCCTCCGGGGCCGGCCAAAACTCCTTATGCGAAAGCGCTCTTTTCGCCGAGGCGCCGCTTTCCTGCCAAGGCGGCACACGGTTTTACAGATCTTTGCCAAAGCCCCTGCTCACGGCGCTGCGGCGGATCTTGGCCCCGGCGCAGGCTTGGCTTGAGGAGCACCGGGAAGGCGCGGCGCACGAGGCCATTTTACAGCTATACTTTTTGCTGCGCGATTTTCTGCGCACGGCCGAAGGCTATGATACGCACTATGTTACGCAGCTTTCCGCGCATGGGGCCGAGCTTACGGTTTCCCTGCTTTGCCTCGACCCTTCCGAGTTTTTGAAGAAATGTTTTGCCTGCGGGCGGGCCGCCGTGCTTTTCAGCGCGACGATCGCCCCGCCGGGCTACTATCGCAGCATCCTTGGCTGTGCAGAGGCCCGCGCCGTTGCACTAAAAAGCCCTTTTGCGCCGGAGCATCTGGGGCTTTTTTGCCTGCAGAACGTCTCAACGCGCTACCGCGACCGTGAAAACAGCCTTGCCGCGATCACGCAGGCGCTGTATGCGATGGCGACGGCCCGCCGTGGGCACTATCTTGCGTTTTTTCCAAGTTACGCCTATCTGCGGCAGGCCTTTGCCCGCTTTACGCAGGAACACCCGGATGTGCCCACCCTTGCGCAGGAAAGCGGCCTTGATGATGCGGCGCGGGCGGCTTTCCTCGCCCACTTTCAGGCCGAAGAACAGGCAGATACCCTGCTTGGCTTTTGTGTGATGGGCGGCGTGTTTGGCGAGGGCATTGACCTTACCGGCGGCCAGTTGATCGGCTGTGCCGTCGTGGGCGTCGGGCTGCCGCAGGTAAGCCCGCGGCAGGAGATGCTGCGCCGCTATTACGATGATCTGGCCGGCTGTGGGTTTGATTTTGCCTATCGCTTTCCCGGCATGAATAAGGTTTTGCAAGCCGCGGGCCGCGTCATCCGTACCCCCGAGGATGAAGGCGTTGTGCTGCTGATCGACGACCGCTTTGCACAGGCACAGTACCGTGCGCTTTTTCCGCCACACTGGGCGCATCTGCGCTATTGTGCCGACGCTTCTTCTCTTTCCGAAGGGCTGGCGGCTTTTTGGGCGGCACATCCGTAAGCTTTGCTTTGGCAGCCTACCTGCGGCGGCTGTGCTATGCAGGCGCCGCACACGCACATTTCCCGCGGCAAGCATGCGGCTATAAAACAAACGGCCCCGCAGCGATTTTTCGCCGCAGGGCCGTCTTTTATTTTTGGGGTGTTTTCTCTGTCATTGGGTGGTATGCCGTCTCCTCGGGCGGGTTTTTCTTGCGCAGAAGCGTCATGGCAGGCAGCGGGGTTTCGCACGGAATGGTATATTTCTGCATGGCCACAGGCGTCGATTTGATCCCTTCGCCCGCCTCATTTTTGATCCATGCCGGGGCCAGCGGGATGCGGCTGCCGTCCGGCGTCAGGGCCTCCAGCGTATCGCCGATCGACCATTTGCCGCGCTGCTGGCAATATGCCACGCCGTCCTTCCATGCATCGACGGTGCCCATGAAATCCCATGCGCGGATGTAGCCGATATGGTCGGTGCGCTGGATGGCTTTTTCGCGCCCGAAATAGAAGCCCGGCGAGTAGCGGCGGTGGCTTGTGCGCGTCAGCTCCTCGTACACATCCTCCGGCAGGGCGAAATCCTCTGCATCCGGGTTATGTAAAAAGGTATCCAGCGCCTTGCGGTAGGCCGCCGTTACGCTGGCGACATAGTAAAACGTCTTGGCGCGGCCCTCAATTTTCAGGCTGTCAACGCCCGCCTTGCATACAAGATCCAAAAACGGCGCGGTGCACAGATCATCCGCATTCAGGATATAGCTGCCTTCGGGCGATTCGCCGATCTCGTAATACTGGCCGGGGCGGCGCTCCTCGCAGATATGATACCGCCAGCGGCAAGGCTGAGCGCATTCGCCGCGGTTGGAATCGCGGCCTGTCATGTACGTGGAAAGCAGGCACCGGCCCGAAAAGCTCATGCACATTGCCCCGTGCACAAAGGCCTCGATCTCCAGCTGTGGCGGCGTTTTGTCGCGGATGGTCGCAATATCCTGCAAGGTAAGCTCCCGCGCCAGCACAACACGCTTTGCGCCAAGGTGATAGGCGGCCGTAGCGGCCGCGTAATTCGTGATGCCCGTCTGCGTCGAAAAGTGGATGTCCACGCCGGGCGCCACCTTTTTACACAGCTCTACCACGCCGAGATCGGCCACAATAAAGGCATCCACACCGGCATCCGCGGCCATTTTAACGGCATCGGGCAGGCGGCTAAGCTCCTCGTTCGTCGGCAGCGTGTTCAGCGTCAAATAGACGCGGCGCCCGCGCGCATGGGCAAAGAGAACACCCTCTTTCAGTTGATCGGGCGTAAAATTCGACGGCGCCGAGCGCATGCCGAATTCGGTCATGCCGCAGTAGACGGCATCCGCCCCATAGCACACGGCATAGCGCAGGCGCTCCAAATCGCCCGCAGGGCTTAACAGTTCCGGGATTTCCAGCATGCTTGTTTCCTCCAAAAAAGCGCCGCAGGCAAATGCTGCCCGCAGCGCCGGTTTCTTTGTTGCCGGCCGGGCCGGCGGCGCATACATGGCCGCAAAGCCGCGTTTTGTGCCGCCTTTCAGGCCGTGCTCATTTCAGCGTATCATTTACCTGCCCTGCCTTTTGGCAGTTGGCGGCATGCTCCGTTTCGTTATGGCCGTAGTAATAGGTGCCGGCCTGATCGGTAACGAAGAAATAGTAGCCACCGCTCAGCGTATCCGGGTCAGGGTTGAGGGCGGCCTTAATGGCGTCGATTCCCGGGTTCGAGATCGCGCCCGGCGTCAGGCCCGAAACGGAATACGTGTCGTATGCGGTGCGGACGTTGATCGGAATCTGATCCCACCCGCCATAATACGGCGCAACCCAGTTCCACAGATAGTTATTATCGCTGTCGCTTTGGATATAGCTCGAAGCATTGCTTTGCAGCATCGGATACGGCGAGCCGGCCGCCAGCCGATTACGGAACACGGCCGCCACCTTGGCGTCCTGATCGTTGCCGGCTTCTTCCTGTACAAAGCTCGCGAGCGTGACAGCCTGATTCAGGGTCAAGCCCTCGGCGTCCATCTCGCTGTAAAGCTCGTCCGTCATTTGCTGATCGAACTGGGCGTAGAATGTCGCCACATAGTTGTGGACAGTATCATCCTTGTAAAAATCATAGGTATTGGGGAACAAATATCCCTCGCACTTCATAAAGCGGTCGGGCGCATCCTCTGCCGAGGGCACATACTGCCAAAACTTAAATTCGCTGAAATCGCCCTCGTTGGCCTCTTTCAAAAAGTCCTCGGCCGAGCAAAGGCCGGCTTCTTCCATCTTGTCCGCGATAGCAATGGCCGTCGAGCCTTCGGGGAAGGTGACGCGCACCGTCTCGGCGGCTACCGTCTGCGATAAAGCCGCGATGATCTCATCATACGAAGCGCCCTTCTCGATCTCGAAATCGCCATACTGCAAGGTGCCCGCGGCGCCCTGCTTGCCCACATACCAGCGGAACACGCGCGGGTATTTAATCAGCCCGGCCTCCTGCAGCTTTTTGGCGATTGTGGCCGGGCCGCTGCCCTGCTCCACGCTCACTTCTACCACATCGCCGGTTTTTTCGCCGCCGGCGATGTCGCCTTTCACCGAGAAATACGCAAACAGCGCCGCCGCGGCAAGCGCCAACACAATTACGAAGGCCACGATCAGGCCGATCGGGCGCTTTCTGCCTTCCTGCGCGGCATGCGCCGCATGGTTTTGTGCCATCAGAGGTTCCTCCTTATACGTCCAAAATCAGCCGCAGATAGCTTTCCGATACATCAAACGGCTCGCCGAAAAAACGAATCATGCCGTGCTCTGTACGCCGGCCCTCGCCCAAAAACAGGTTTTGGTCCGCGCCGATAGCGATCTCGGCATTCTCCACAACCACTTCTTTTTCCCGCGCGGCTTCCATCAGGCACTCGGCAGCGCGGTCTCCGTCCGCCATCAGCTCGATGAAATGCAGCGTTTCGCCCTTGCGGAAATAAAGCCCATAGCCTTCGTCGCTGGATACGATCGTAATCCCGCGGGAGTACAGCTCCGTCAAGATCGGGATCATTTCCTCGGGCCGGATCCCGACAACATCGGGGCAGTATTCCTGCCGAAGCTCGCACAGCTTTTTGGCCGGCACCGCGTCAAACTCCGCTTGGCTCCAGATATTGCGCTTGATTTCGCGGTGCAGCTTTCGCAGCGGGAATGCCTTTTGAAAGCCGTGGGCCGCACAAAAATCAAATTGCCCGGCCTCGGCGGCCGCCAGCACAGCGAACGTGCAGCCCTGCTTTTTTTGCTCCTCGCAGGCATATTCCAGCAATCCGCCGCCAAGCCCGCGGCCGCGGGCCGCCTGCTGCACGGCGAGCGCAGCCATGCATACGCCCTTATGTGCCCGGATTGAGACAGGCACCGCCAGCAGCATCGCCGCCGGGGCGCCGTTTTCCTCTGCCACATAAATGTTTTGCCCGCCCACAAGGCGGCTGACGGCCATTTCGGCATGCTCGGCGCTGCCGCCGAAAGCCTGCGTATAAAGCGCCTCCAACGGCTGTACATCGGAAGGCTGCATCAAACGAAATGTGTTCAAACTGTCTCTCTCTCCATTCTCTCTTGGATCACGGCAAGTACTTCGCGGTGGATTGCCTCAACCGGCCGCATTGCGCCGTCTGCCGCGCATTCCACTGTCTTCCAGCCCAAGCGCGCTGCGCAGTAAGCGGCGGCGCGGCGGCTCGCCTGCGCATAGGCGAGATCTTTTTCCAAAATGTCCTTTTGGGATTCGTCGCCGTGGTAGCGCTCGGTCATCAGCTTTTGGCTGATTTCGGGCGCCACGGAAAGGTACACGACGGCATCCGGCGCGGGCAGGCCCAGCAGCTCGTATTCATAATGGAACAGCCAGCTTACGAAATCGTCCCATTGCGCCTGCGGAAGCTTTGCACACTGATGCACAGCGTTTGAGGTCGTATAGCGGTCAGCGACAAGGATGCCGCCCTTTTCGTAGAAACTGCCCCAATCGGTTTTATAGCTGGCATAGCGATCCACCGCATAAAAGCTCGACGCCGCAAAAGCATTTACATCCTCCGGCCGATCGCCGAAATCGCCCCGCAGATACATTTTTGCCAGCGTGGAAGAAGGGCTTGCATAATTGGGGAACGTAATTTCCCGCACAGCGCAGCCCTGCTGCTGCAAAGCCGCTGCCAGCGCTTTGGCCTGTGTGGCCTTGCCGCTGCCGTCCAGCCCCTCGATAACAAACAGTTTTCCCTTGCTCATTGCTTTTTTTCTCCCCGCATCGCGGCGAACTCTGCCCGCACCTGCTCGGCCTTGCCGCAGCACATCCGCCCCTCGGGGCACGGCCCCGCAAGGCACCGCGGCCCCGCATTTCGGAAAAGTTCGGGCGCGACAGGGTAAACCAGCTTCCACATCTCTTTGGCCAGCGCGCGGATCTCCCACTGGGCACGGTTGCAGCAGCGCAGCGCAAAGAAGTTTTGCAGGCTGCGCGCGTTCATCGTCATCACCATTTTGGTCTCGCAGGCGTTCGGCAATACAAAGCGGGCATCTTCATTTGCCTGTTTTGCGGCTTTTTTTCGTGCCGCGGCTTCATCCATGCCGGCTGCGACATATTCCGCGGTATGCGCATCTTCCAATTTCTTGGCGAGATCGAGATAGCGCTTTGCGTCCTCGTCCATGCTGGCGAGGAAAGCCGCCTTCGCCGCCGGAATCTTTTCGATCTCCGGCGGAATCACATAATGGAAATCATCAAGACGCACATAGCGCTGGCTCTGGACGCTGAACGAAGCAATACGGTGCCGCGTGATCTGCGCCAGCAGGGTACGGCTTACGCCCTCGATGCCAAAGGTAAAGTTGGCGTGTTCGATCGGGCTGGCATGGCCCAGATCCGTCAGCATGCTTAAAAAGCGCACGGTTTTTTCCTCGGTCAGGCCGTCGAGCAGCGTCCCGATATGGGAATCGGAATAGCACAGCTTCGCCGCCGCGGCGACGACCTTTTCCGGCTCGGGCGTATATGCGATCAAGTTGACCTGCATCATGGAAAATCCCTCCTGATAATTTTATTCCGTTTTCTGCATCGGCGCAAAATTCGCCATCGTTTTTTTAATGCCCGCCTTTTCAAAGCGCACTTCCACGATCTGATCGCCGGAAGCCGGCGTTACGCGCAGCACCGTGCCGCGGCCGAAAATTTTGTGTTCGACCGTATCGCCGGGCGCATAGCTTTTGTTTGCGGCGGCCGGTGCTTTGCCCTGCGCGCCAAACGTGATCGGGGCGCGCGGCTTTGCCGTACTGCTGTGGCCAAAACTGTGGGTGGCCGCTTTTGCCCCAAAGCCGCTTTCGGCCGGGCGCTGCGGCACCCCGGCGCCGAAGCGCGGCATCCGCTCGCCGGCGTTATATTCACGGTTCAGATAGGTGCCTTTCGGCATGGCTGTGCCATAGCTGCTGCCATAGCTATGCCCATAACCCGAAGGCCCTGAATAGCCGGATGCGCCGCCCGGCACGGTATCGCTGTAAGCGTCGCCCCAGCCGCACGCAGCGCTGCGCGCCAACGCCGGGCTTTCGCTTTCGTCGAGAAACTCTGCGTCGATCTCGGCCAAAAATCGGCTTGGATCGTTGCGGCGCGTCTGCCCAAACAGCATACGGCTCACGCTCGAGGAAAGGTACAGCTCCTTTTTGGCGCGGGTAATGCCGACGTAACAAAGGCGGCGCTCCTCTTCGAGATCATCCTCGGAGTAGCGGCTCATCTCGCTGGGGAAGATGCCCTCCTCCATGCCGGCCAAAAACACATACGGAAATTCGAGGCCCTTGGCCGAATGGATCGTCATCATGACAACCTGATCTTCATCCTCATTATAATTGTCGATGTCGCTGATGAGGGCAACATCCTCAAGGTAACCCTCAAGGCTGGCCTCAGGGCCTTTGCTGTCGGCATAGTTGCGCACGTTGCTGACGAGCTGGCCAAGGTTGGAAAGGCGATCCTGCCCCTCCTCGCCCTGCGCTTCCAACATGGCCTTATAGCCGGTCAGCTCGATCACCTCGTTGGCAAAGATGTCAAGCGGGTGATTTTCCAGGCAATCGCGCAGCTTTTCGTACAGCGCATAAAAGTTCATCAGCGGCGCGGCGGCGCGGCGCACATCCGCATATTCGGCGGCATGGGCACAAACTTCCAGCATGGAAATGCCCTGTTCCGCCGCCAAACGCGCCATATTCTCTACCGTGGTCCCGCCGATCTTGCGGGCAGGCTCGTTGATGATGCGGCGCAGGCGCACATCGTCGGCAGGGTTTGCCACGATAGACATGTACGAGTGGATGTCCTTTACTTCCTTGCGGTCGTTAAAGCGCTGGCCGCCCACGATTTTATGCGGGATACCGGCGCGGATAAAGTAGTTTTCAATGGGGGCCGACTGTGCGTTCATGCGGTACAAAACGGCATGATCGGAAAGGCGGCCGCCCTCCTTCAAATGTTCGCCGATCACATCGGCGATATGCATGGCCTCGTCGCCCTCGTTCTCGGCGGTATAGTGATGCACACGCGGGCCTTCGCCGTTTTTCGTCCAAAGGTTTTTGCCCTTGCGCTCCTGATTGTGGGCGATGACGCAGTTTGCGGCGTTTAGGATGTTGGAAGTAGAACGATAGTTCTGCTCAAGGCGAATGGTTTTTGCGCCGGGAAATATCTTTTCAAAACTCAAAATATTTTCGATCGTCGCCCCACGAAATTTGTAGATACTCTGATCGTCGTCGCCGACGACGCAGATGTTGCGCTCCGGCCCCGTAAGCAGGCGCACCAGCTGAAACTGTGCCACGCTGGTATCCTGATATTCGTCCACGAGCAGATAGCGGTATTTGTTCTGGTAATATTCCCGCACATCCTCGTGATCGCGCAAAAGCACCACGGTCTGATAGATCAGGTCATCAAAATCGAACGCGCCCGCCGTTTTCAGGCGCTTTTCGTAGACGCTGTAGATTTTGGCGATCAGCGATGCCTTGGTATCGGCGGCCGCCTGCAGCGCATCGGCCGGGCCGACAAGTTGATCTTTCATGCGGCCGATCTGATTCAGCGCGCTTTTGACAGGCAAAAACTTGTCGTCGATCTCCAGCTCTTTATACAGCGCTTTCATCACGCGCTGTGAATCGTCCGTATCGTAAATGGTAAAGCTTTTCGGCCAGCCGATCTGCTCGGCATAGCGGCGCAAAATGCGCACACAAGCCGAGTGGAACGTCGAGGCGAACACCTCGTCGCCCTGCTCGTCGCCAAGCATGCCGCGCAAACGAGCTTTCAGCTCGCCCGCCGCCTTATTGGTAAAGGTGATGGCCATCACGTTCCAGCTGCGCACCGCATTGCGGCGCAGCATCGGATCCAACGAAACGGGCGGGTCGGTTTGTGTCATGATTGCCGTGCGCAGCGCCGTAACGTCCTGCTCGGTAGCCGGGCGCGGCAGCTCAGGGCAGCCGTGCGCCGAGCCAAAGCGGATCAGATTGGCGATCCGGTTGACCAGCACGGTCGTCTTGCCGCTGCCGGCGCCGGCCAAAATCAGCAGCGGGCCATCCACCGTGCAGACAGCCTGCCGCTGCATCTCATTCAGTTTCCCGAACTGCTTTTCGATATAGAGATCGCGCAGCTTTAAGAATTCCTCGTTCGTATGATCCGCCATGTAAATTCCCTTTTCCTCAAAATAAGCCGATGATGTACGTAGTATACCACAACCGGCTGTGCTGTGAAAGGCGTCGGCCAAAAAAGGCCCAAAAAGGGCCGTCGCTTCTCCCGCAGGGGAAAAGCGGCAGCCCTTCAAAAAGCAAAGATCAGCCGAAGATATTGATAAGGATACCGGCAGCAACTGCCGAGCCGATTACGCCGGCCACGTTCGGGCCCATTGCATGCATCAGCAGGAAGTTGCCCGGATTTTCGCGCTGGCCCTCTCTCTGGGAAACACGGGCGGCCATCGGCACGGCAGAAACGCCGGCCGAACCAATCAGCGGGTTGACCTGGCCGTGTGTAACAACGCACATGATCTTGCCGAAAATAACGCCCGCAGCGGTGCCAAAGCAGAACGCCGCAAGGCCCAGCACAACGATAAACACCGTCTGGAAATTCAGGAAGGTGTTTGCGCTTGTGGTGCAGCCGACCGACAGCGCCAAGAACAGCGTGATGATGTTCATCAGCTCGTTGCCGGCCGTCTTTTGCAGACGATCGACCACGCCGCATTCCTTCATCAGGTTGCCCAGCATCAGCATGCCGACCAAAACCGCGGAATCCGGGATAATCAGCGAAACCACAATCGTGCACAGGATCGGGAAGATAATCTTTTCCGATTTAGACACGGTGCGCAGCTGCTTCATTACGATGCCGCGCTCTTTCTTTGTGGTCAGTGCGCGCATAATCGGCGGCTGAATAACAGGTACCAGCGCCATGTAACTGTACGCGGCAACGGCGATACTGCCCAGCAGCTCCGGCGCCAATTTTGAAGTAACAAAGATAGCCGTCGGGCCGTCGGCGCCGCCGATGATGGCGATGGCCGCGCTCTGCTTCTGCGAGAACTCAACCAGCGGGGTATCGCTCAAAAGGCGGGCACCCAGATACGTGCCGAAAATGCCGAACTGTGCGGCTGCGCCGAGCAGCAGGCTTTTCGGGTTCGAGATCAGGGGGCCAAAATCGGTCATCGTGCCGATGCCCAAGAAGATCAGCGGCGGATAGATCCCCAGCTTTACGCCGAGGTACAGCATATCGCCAAGGCCGCCGTGATGCAGCACCTCGCTGAACATCGGGTACAGCGAAGGGTCGGCACCGGCCGGCGCCAAAAAGTATTCCATGTGAATAATGCCGCTGCCCGGCAGGTTGGCAAGGATCATGCCGAACGCCATCGGCAGAAGAATCAGCGGCTCATACTGGCGCACAATGGCCAGATACATCAGCACACAGCCGACGCCGATCATAATGAGATACAGATAGCCGCCCGGCTGCGTAAAGCGGGCAAAGCCGGAATTGGAAAAAATGCTGACCAGAGTATTGACAAATTCGCTCATATTTCGGCTCCTCCCTTAAAACGGCGACGTGACATCGCTCACGCCGGCGCGGCCCCAGTTGCCGCGGCTTTCGCCGTTTGCGCGGCGCACGGCGCGCAGCGTATACTTCCCGCCGCTGATGGCGGCGATTGCCGCGGCGATCACGGCGACTACCGCCCCAGGGATGCCTTTTTCCACTACCGGCGCAGGCGCGGCAGCCTTCTGCACGTTTTCGCCTTTGCCATCGCCGGCCTTTTCGGCCATTTGCTTTTTGTCCTTTTTCGCATTTTTTGCATCAAAGAACTTGCCTTCCAGCGTGATAATCAGCATGAGCAGCACCAAGATAAAGAAAACCAAGATGATGCCGGTGCACATGACGACCACGTCGAAGCCAAAGGTTGACATATCCATACCTTTTTCCCTCCGTTGTTAAAAAGAAAACAATCTGTTTGGTATTATACTAAATTCACCGGCAGCTTTCAACTAAAACGGCTGAAAAGATGCGGCAATTTCATGGAGAAAAAGCGCATGCGCCTGCGCCGCGGAGAATCGCCGCAATTTTCAGCGATGGCCGATGCGCGGCGTGGCATCCGTAAAGCCGCTTTCCAGCTGGCTGCCGATCTGCAGGCTCTTCGCCGTGCCGAGCGCAACGCAGTTTACCGGATCGGGCGCAACGCGAACTTCGACCTTCAGTTCCTGTGAAAGGTATTCCGGCAGGCCGTGTAGCTGTGCGCCGCCGCCCGTAAGCACAATGCCGTTGCGGCAGATGTCGCCCGCCAGCTCCGGCGGCGTTTTTTCCAGCACCTGATGGGCTGCCAAAGCGATTTGCTCGCTCAGCTCCATTACCGGCTCGTAGAGGTCCTCTGTCGTGATCTCGACCTTCTGCGGCAGGCCTGTAATCAAGCTGCGGCCCTTCAGCTCAAAGGTCTGGTTATAATCCTTACGCTGTGCGCAGCAGGCTACCTCGCACTTCAAATGTTCCACCGTGCGCTGGCCCACAACTACATTAAAGTTAGCGCGCAGATATTTTGTGATGGCGTCGTCATACGTATTTCCGGCCACCTTCACGCTCGTCGAGCGAACCTTGCCGCCCAAGCTCAGCACAGCAATATCCGTTGTGCCGCCGCCGATGTCGATAATCATCTGGCCGTCGGGGCTTAAAATATCAATATCGCTGCCCAGCGCGGCGGCGATCGGCTCGTCGATCAAAAACACCTGCCGTGCGCCGGCCGCCACAACAGCCTCCACTACGGCGTCGCTTTCGATGCCGGTAATGGCCGCAGG
Source organism: Faecalibacterium sp. (assembly GCA_022652735.1). Lineage (GTDB taxonomy): Bacteria > Bacillota > Clostridia > Oscillospirales > Ruminococcaceae > Faecalibacterium. The sequence continues at coordinate 104,823 of JALCRP010000001.1, forward strand.
CACACAAACCGCCACGCGCGGCTTAACGAGGTGAGAATCGTAAACCTTATTTACAAAGCGACAAATCAGCTCCCGCGTCATGGTATGGTCGCTGATGACGCCATCGGAAAGCGGAAACACCGCCGCAATGTAATTGGGGGTACGCCCTACCATCGCCAGCGCGTCGTCGCCGACGGCCAGCACCGTATTTTTCCGGGTATCGTAGGCCACCACGCTAGGCTGATTGAGCACGACGCCCTTGCCCTCCTGGGCAATGATAATCGAGGTTGTGCCAAGGTCGATACCTACATCATTTTGAGCCATAGAATCTTCCTCCTGTATTTCCCGCACCACAGCCCCCGGGGGGCCGCGTTGGATCATTTCTATTCCGGCAGCTCAAGGTCCTGCTGCCACTGGGACGAAGCAAAGCCGACGGCCGACACCTGCTCGGCCCCCGCTTTCAGCAGAGCTTCCGTACAGGCGGCCGCCGTAGCGCCCGTCGTAATCACATCATCTACCAGCAGCACACGCTGCCCTTCCACATCGCAGGCCCTGCCGGCGCAAAAGGCGCCCGCCACATTGACAAGGCGTTCCTCCAGCGAAAGCCCCGCCTGATGCTGTGTGCAGCGAACACGGCGCAGCGCCTCGGCTTGTATAGGCAGCCCAAGCGCCCCGGCAAGAGGCTCCGCCAGCAAAAGCGGGACGTTATAACCACGCCTGCGGCTCGATTTCGGCACGGGCACGATCACATCGTAAGCCAGCTTTCCCCACAGAGCGCGTTCGGGGAGTAGTATACCATATCTGCGAAAAAAAGTACACCCGAATAAATCCCGTGCCATGCGGCTGCCAAGCTCCCGCGCATACCAGCGGCAGCCCCCATATTTCATACGCAGCACGGCCTGACGTACTGCCCCTGCATAGCGATAATCCGCGGCTGCCTGCTCCAGCCGGCCAAAGTAATGGGTGGCTGGCGCAAGGCGCTTTTGGGGCAGGGCAAGCGGCTTTAAGCGCGCGGCACAATCCGGGCATTCGAGCTGCCCGCCCAACACGGCATCGCAGAACGGGCACCGCCGCGGGAAAAGAAACTCCAGTGCGGCTTCGCGCAGAAGGTGTAAGTCTATTGGCGTATTCGGGGCCGCCGCATTGTGCATTTTTTCGTATGCGGTGCCGTTCACAACGTCCCCTCCCGCGCGGCCTGCAGCAAGGCGGAAAGACCGCTGTAGCGCAAATTCTGGCGGACATTTTGCGTCATGGCATCCAGTGTCGTATGCATACCGGCCACGATGCACAGCTTTTTGGCGCGTGTAATGCCCGTGTAGATCAAGTTGCGGTAGCACAGCCGCGCCGGCACTTCTGCCGCCGGGATCACCACGGCCGGAAATTCCGAGCCTTGGCTTTTGTGGATCGTCACGGCATAGGCGATTTCAAGCTCTTTCAGGTTTTCGGCCGGATAGACAAGGCGCCGATCGTCCATGCGCACCACCATCGAGCGATCGCGCACATTAACAGACTGCACGATGCCGATGTCGCCGTTGTATGCGCCGACTCCCTGTTCGCCGCCGTCGCGCTGCCAAAGGATCTCGTAATCGTTGCGCACCTGCATCACCTTGTCGCCCGGGCGAAACGTCCAAGCCCCGGCCTCCAGCTGAGGCTTATCCCGCTCCGGCGGGTTAAGAAGCTCCTGCAGCTTGCGGTTCAGTGCCTCGGTGCCCGAAAGCCCGAGCTTCGTCGGGCAAAGCACCTGAATATCCCGCACGGCGTCAAAGCCGTAGCTTTTAGGCAAGCGGGTAGATACCAGATCACATACGAGCTTTTGGCAGGCCTCGCCGCGCGCCTCCAAAAAGAAGAAATCGTCTTTTCGTTCGCCCTTTTGCAGCGGTTCGCCCGCCACAATATGATGTGCATTTTCCACGATCAAGCTGCGGGCTGCCTGCCGGAAAATTTCGGTGAGGCACACCGTCGGCACAAGGCCGGAGCGTACCGCTTCGCCGAGGATATTGCCCGGGCCGACGCTCGGCAGCTGATCGGCATCGCCGACAAGGATCAGGCGACAGGCAGGGCGCAGCGCGGCCAGCAGGCTTTGAAATAGCTTTACATCCACCATGCTCATCTCATCCAGGATGACGACATCGCATTTCAGCAGGTTTTTTTCGTTGTGGATAAAATGCACCACGCCGCCCGTATAATCCACTTCTAACAGGCGGTGGATCGTGCTCGCCTTGCGGCCCGTCACATCGGAAAGGCGCTTGGCGGCGCGGCCCGTAGGCGCGCAGAGCGCCACGCGCTCGGCCTGCTGCTCCAGCAGGGCGAGAATTGCATTTACGGCTGTCGTTTTGCCCGTGCCGGGGCCGCCCGTCAGCACAAGGCAGTTTTCGCACAGCGCCTTGCGGATGGCTTCGCGCTGCAGCGGCGCATAGGCGAACCCCTGCGTCAGCTCCAGCACCTGCAAATCACGCGCAAGGTTGCGGGGCGTATGCGGCGGAAGCTTTGCCAAAAAGGCCAGACGTGCCGCAATGTCCTCTTCGGCGGAAAGCAGATCGGGCAGATAGAGATACTCCGTGCCGTCAAACACGCGCTGGCAGATGTCGCCCGCGGATAGGCTTTTATCCAGCACGGTGTCTACGGCTTCGGGCGGCTGGCCGATGAACGCCGCGGCCGTGCGCAGCAAGCTCGTGCGCGGCACACAGGTATGGCCGTTGTTGGCGTTATGGCGCAGCGCATACAAAAGCGCCGCACCGATGCGCAGCGCGCCGTCCTCGGCCATTTGCAGCGAAGCGGCGATCCGATCAGCATGGCGGAAGGCAAGATTCAGCGGCTCGCCGCACAAAAGGTAAGGGTTGGTGCGGACGGCATCCGCCGCGCCGGGGCCAAAGGCGCGGTAAAGTGCCACGGCGCGCGGCGCGGAAATATCATACTGCGCCAAAAAAGCGATCAGCTCCCGCACACCAAACATGCGCTTAAACTCGCTTTGGATACGCTGTGCCTTCTCTTTGGTAATTCCTTTTATCACGGTCAGCTGCTCAGGGTCGTTCCCGATGATGTCCAGCGTCGCCGCGCCAAAACGGTCCAGCAGCTTTTTCGCAGTCGCCGTGCCGATATACGGCAGCGACCCGCTGGAGAGATAGGCATACACGGCCTCGGCATCCTGCGGCAGATCGGCCTCGCAGGCAACGGCGTGGAACTGCCGGCCGTAGGTAGGGTGGGTTTCAAAGGTTCCGTGGCAGACAACGGTTTCGCCGATGTGGATTTCCCCCACCGTACCACACACGACAAAAAGCTCCCCGCCGCCGGAGAGCTCAAATACGGTATAGCCCGTATCCTGATTTTCAAAAATCAGGCTTTCCACCGTACCTTCAAGGCGCAGCTGCTGCTCTTCGGCCATCGTACATCGCTCTCCTTCTTTGTAAATTGGGGTATATGCTTATCGGCGGCCACGCCTTTTTACCGGGCGCCGCCGTTTTTTTGTAAGTGCTTTTATTATAGTAGAAATATTTGCCGGGCACAAGGCGGCCAACGCAAAAGAAAAACCGCTTTGTCAAAATTTTCTTTTCCCGCACAGGCAAGCAAAAGCGCCACCCTTTCGGGCGGCGCTTTTGTAATTTCCAAAAAGCTTTACTTTTTCCCGTGCAGAATCGGCGAAAGCGGCTTGTAAACCAAGAAGCACAGCGCCACATCGGCAAGGCCCTTTATCAGCGTAAACGGCAGATTGAAGATCAAAAGACATTTCAGCAGCGTATCCGCGCTGGGCAGAATCGCCTGATACATGCCGAGGATGGCATCCAGCGGCATGCCATAAAATTTCACGTAAGCCGGATAGGTGACAAAGAAATTCACCGGTACGCTGATGAGCGCCATGACAGCCGCGCCCAAAAACGCACCGATTAGCGCGGCTTTACGGCTTTTATGTTTTCGATACAGCAGCCCCGCCGTAAAGGCAAAGGCGGCCCCCAGCAAAAAGTTGCACAGCTCGCCCGCACAGGCTGTAGACGTACCCTTAATGACGATGTGCAGCAGATTTTTCATAAAGCTGATTGCAATGCCATACCCCGGCCCAAGCGCAAATGCGCCCAGCAGCGCAGGCAGATCGGAGAAATCCATTTTGATAAAAGGCGGGATCAGCGCCGGGATCGGGAACTCGATAAACATCAAAACAAAGGCCACGGCCGAAAGCATCGCCGCGACGATCATTTCGCGTGTGCCGGTGCGCCGGCGCATCGGGCGCGCCGTCGGGTTAGAACGGTTGGTATTTTCCTGCATAAAACAGCCTCCTTGGGGTGTTTCCCCGGCCGGCGCAGCACAGCCGCCTTTTTCGGGCCGGCCGCGCCGCGCGGTTTCGCCTTTTTCTGCGCGCAGAAAAAGGCACGATCGGAAAGCCGTTTGCAAGTGAGCAGAAAACACAAAACGCCCTGATACCATTCTCTTGGTATCAGGGCGCAAAGACAGAATCCTCTGCCGTTTCTTTCATCCGGACTATACCGTCGGCCCCGGAATCTCACCGGTGTCAGCATCCAAAAAAGGATGGTCGCGGGCTATCACCGCCGGTGGGGAATCGCACCCCGCCCTGAAACGCACTTTCTGAAGGTATTATATCTGATTTTCGGCCCGAATACAATAGCCATAAACCATCGTTATCAAAAGAATCTGCTGTTCTCCCTTTTCCGCCCGCTTTTTACGTGCTAAAATAATGAGGTATTGTGCTTATGCTTTCTTTTTTATCCCGCTTGCGACGCAAAGGAGTACCGCTCATGCTTTTTTCTTTTGAGGACGCCACCTTCTGCCTTGCCGGGCTGCGGCTCGAAGGGCTGTATGCCGCGCTGGCGCAAATGCTGTTTGCCGGCGCTCTGGCCGCCATTTTCTGGGCCGGAAGCCGCCTTTTCAAATTTGTGATTTTGCCGCGCCTGCTGAAGCGCACCGCCAAAAGCACACGCTGGAAAGCGCTGCATATTTTGCTGCGCGGCTTTTCGGGCGCGCTGCCGATGGCCATGTGGGCGACAGGCCTGTATATCGGCCTAATCGCGCTGCCGTGGTCGGATAAGGCCACGGTGGCAGCGCATGCGGGGCTGCTTTTATGCTACCGCATCGTGTGCATCCTTCTGGCTGCGCAGGGGCTTTGGGGCGCCGCGCCGCTGTGCTCGCTTGTATTGGGCAGCGCAGCCAGCCGCTTGGATATGAAATCCAACCGCACCCTTTCGGCGATATTGGAGAAAATCTATCGGGTACTGGTGCTTGCCTTTTGTGCGATCACGGTGCTGGATGAGCTGGGCTATCCTGTCACCGGCCTCGTCACGGGCGTGGGGCTGGCCGGGCTGACCGTCTCGCTTGCCGCGAAAGAATCTGCCGGCAACCTGTTCAGCGGCCTTGTCATTTTGCTTGAGCATCCGTTTGGCATCGGCGATTGGATCAAGGTTGGCGATGTAGAGGGCACCGTCGAGGATCTCACCTTCCGCAGCACAAAGGTGCGCGCGCTGGACAATTCCCTTTACATCCTGCCGAATTCGACCGTTTGCAGCGCCGATGTAAACAACGGCACCAACCGTACAAAGCGCATGTTCCGCTTTACGCTGGGCGTTACCTACGATACTACGCGCGCCCAGCTGGAAACCCTCATGGCCGATCTCGCCGCGATGCTGCGCACCCACGAGGAAGTCGAGGCCGGTTCTGTGCTGGTGGAGCTTGCGGGCTTCGGCGATTCCAGCATCGACATTTTGGTGCACTGCTATGTGCTTCGGCCGGAGATGGCGGCTTTTCTCGCCGTACAGAACACTTTGAATCTCGACATCATGGATGTCATGCAGCGGGACGGCGTGGCGTTCGCCTTCCCCTCCACAAGTGTCTATCTCGAAAAAACGCCGTCCGCTGAAAAGCGGCTGTAAACACATTGTTGTAAAAAACGGAGGTTTCCCCAATGCAGAAAAAATGGTGGCAGAAGGCCACGGCTTATCAAATTTATCCCAAAAGTTTTCTGGACACGAACGGCGACGGCATCGGCGATTTGCGGGGTGTGCTCTGCAAGCTGGATTATTTGCAGCAGCTCGGCATCAACCTTGTCTGGCTTTCGCCGATCTATTGCTCGCCGCTGGCCGATCAGGGCTATGATATTTCCGATTACTACCGCATCGACCCGCGCTTTGGCACGATGGACGATTTTGACGAGCTTCTGGCCGAAGCCAAAAAGCGCGGCATCGGCATCGTGATGGACCTTGTCGTGAACCATTGCTCGGATGAACACGAATGGTTCCGCCGCGCCTGCGAAGCGCCGGATGGCCGCTACGGCAAGTTCTTTTATATTGAAGATTACGATGGGCAGCACCTGCCCTGCAACTGGCGCTCGTACTTCGGCGGCTCTGTGTGGGAGCCTCTGCCCGGCCACCCGGATAAAGTCTATCTCCACAGCTTCCACAAAAAGCAACCCGATCTCAACTGGGAGAATCCTGACCTGCGCGAAGAGATCTACCGCATGATGAACTGGTGGCTCGACAAGGGCGTGGCCGGTTTCCGCATCGACGCCATCATCAATATTAAAAAAGCGCTGCCCTTCCGCGATTATCCCGCCAGCCGCGCCGACGGCCTGTGCGATATGGGCGAAATGCTTGCGCAGGCGCACGGCATCGGCGATTTTTTGGCCGAGATGCAGCGCCGCACTTTTGCGCCGCATGATGCATTTTCCGTGGGCGAAGTGTTCAACAGCCACGCCGAAGATCTGCCCGCTTTTATCGGCGAGCACGGCTATTTTAGCTCGATGTTCGATTTTTCCGCTATTCTCTGCGGCAAAAACCGCGACGGCTGGTATGCCTGCGCGCCTACCGTTTCCGGCGAAGAATATAAGCGCAGCTGTTTTGCCAGCCAGAAAATGGCCGCGCATGTGGGCTATCTTTCCAATATCATCGAAAACCACGACGGGCCGCGCGGCGTCAGCCACTACCTGCCCGCCAGCGAACATGCGGAGGCCGCGAAAAAGATGCTGGGCGGGCTAAGCTTTTTGCTGGCCGGCATCCCCTTTTTGTACGAGGGGCAGGAGCTTGGCATGGAAAACACCGTCTTTGAAAACCCGGAGGACATTGACGATATTTCCACGCGGGATGAATACAAGGTGGCGCTGGCCGCCGGCCTCTCGCCCGAAGCAGCGTTGCGCGCCGTCGCGCCCTTCAGCCGCGATAACGCCCGCACCCCCATGCAATGGACAGCCGGCAAAAACGCAGGCTTTACCGACGGTACACCGTGGCTTGCCCCGAACCCGAACTATCCGCGCCTGAACGCCGCCGAGCAGCTTGCCCGCGCCGATTCCGTGCTGGCATTTTACCGCCGCCTGACGGCGCTGCGCCGCAGCGAAGCGTATGCGGATACGCTGGCCTACGGCGATTGCATCCCGTGGCTGCCCGAGCAAAAAAATCTGATGGCCTATCTGCGCCGCGGCAGCGGCAAAACGCTGCTGATCGTGGGCAACTTCCAGCCCGCGCCACAGGCGGCCGCGCTGCCCGGCGCCGCGCGCATCGTGCTGGATAACGATCTGCCTGTCACCCTTTCCGGGGGCAAGATTTCGCTTTTGGGCTGGCAGTTTGCGGTATTGGAAATTTCCGAATCTTAAGCAAACGCCCGGCCCGCGGCAGCTTTTCGCCTCGGCGCGAGGCCGGCCGAAGTATAACGATACATTGCAACAAAAAAGCCGCCTCTTATCCGTCGTAGGACGAATAGGGGGCGGTTTTTTTGCACCTACAAGCAATCAGGCCGGGCGCAGAAGCGGAGCTTTTTATGCCCGTAAGCAAGCGCGCCCGCCGCACTTTTATAGCTTTGCAGCAGCCTCAGCATCCAGCACAAGCGTGAAATCCGGGTGCATCTGCAGGATAGAAGCCGGCACTTCGGGCGTGACAGGGCCAAAGAAAGCCGTCTTTACGATGTCGGCCTTGTTTGCGCCGTTTGCCACCATCAGCACCTTGCGCGCCTGCATGATGGATTTAATGCCCATCGTATAGGCTTGGTGCGGCACGTCCTCTTTCTTTTCAAAAAAGCGCGTATTCGCTTCGATCGTGCTCTCTGTCAGATCAACGCAGTGGGTGCCCAGCTCAAACGCCGCGTTCGGCTCGTTAAAGCCGATGTGGCCATCCGGCCCGATGCCCAAAAGCTGCAAATCAATGCCGCCTACCTGATGGATGACGGCGTCATACTCTTTGCAGGCGGCGTCGGCGTCAAGGTTTGCGCCGTCCGGCACATGGACGCGCTCGGGCGCAATGTTGACGAAATCAAAAAAGTTTTTGTGCATGAAGTACCAGTAGCTCTGCGGGTTATCCTTCAAAATGCCGCGGTACTCGTCGAGGTTTACCGTGGTCACTTCCGAAAAATCCACATCGCCTTTGTTGTACCATTCGATCAGCTGGCGATAAGTGCCCACGGGCGTACCGCCCGTGGCAAGGCCCAAAACACAGTTCGGCTTCATGATAACCTGTGCCGAGAGAATGTTTGCCGCCTTGCGGGACATGTCTGCGTAATCGGTTGCACAAATAATTTTCATATTGTTTTGATCTCCTTTTTTTGCGGGGCGCGTGCCTGTTTTCGTTCGCACACAGTATGCCGCCGGGCGGCCGCGCGCGCAAGGGCTGCACCGCACATCGCCAAATCCGGCAAAGATTTGCCAAGTACCGCGCTGTTCTCCTTTTCTGGCTGCGCTTACAATAGGGGCACAAACGGAAAAGGGGTGCCTTTATGCAATACGGACATTTCGATAATGCCCGCCGGGAATATGTGATCGACCGCGTCGATCTCCCGGCAAGCTGGACAAACTACCTCGGCACGGAGAAGATGTGCGCCGTCGTCAATCATACGGCAGGCGGGTATCTTTTCTGCGGCAGCGCCGAGTATCACCGCATTACGCGCTTTCGCGCCAACGCCGTGCCGATGGACCGCCCCGGGCACTACATCTATCTGCGCGACGACGATACCGGCGAATACTGGTCAGTCAGCTGGCAGCCTGTGGGCAAGCCGCTGGATCAAGCCAAGTACACCTGCCGCCACGGCATGAGCTATTCCGTGTATGAATGTGAGTATAACGGCATTTTTGCCGCCCAAACCCTATTCATCCCGCGCGGCGAAGATGTGGAAATCTGGGATTTGCAGTTTGAAAACTGCTCGGGCCGGCCGCGCCACATCAGCGTGTTCAGCTACGCCGAGCTTTCGTTCCATCAGATCGACATGGACAACCGTAATTTCCAAATGAGCCTGTACGCCGCGGGCAGCAGCTATGCCGACGGCATCCTCGAGCAAGATTTATTCTATGAGGAAACGGGCTACCAGTATTTTGCCGCCAGCTTCCAAAAGCCCGACAGCTTTGACGCCGTGCGCGAAAGCTATATCGGCCCCTACCGCACCGAGAGTAATCCTCTCGGCGTGGAAAAAGGCAGCCTTGAAGACCGCACGGCGCTGGGCGGCAACCAGTGCTGCGGGCTGCACAAGCGCTATGCGCCGGCCGCGGGCGAAACCGTACGTTGTGCTTTCTTTCTGGGCGAAGGCCGCCGGGCGCAAGGCGCGCGCATCCGCGAAAAATTTTCCGCGCCGGCCGCGCGCGATGCTGCCTTAGCCGAGCTGCGCCGCTTTTGGGACGCTAAGTGCGCCGCTTTGCAGGTACATACGCCCAGCGGCGCGATGGATACCATGCTGAATATCTGGACGCTGTACCAAAGCGAGATCAATATTATGTTCTCACGCTTTGCCAGCTTTATCGAGGTCGGCGGGCGCACAGGCCTCGGCTACCGCGATACCGCACAGGACGCTATGACCGTGCTGCACTCGAACCCCGCCAAATGCCGCCAGCGTATCTGCCAACTGTTGAACGGCCTTGTTGGCGAAGGTTACGGCCTGCATTTGTTTGAGCCGGAATGGTTTGACAAGAAAAAGGCCGCCCAGAGCTTCAAAAGCCCCACCGTCGTGCCGACGCCGAGCGCCGCGGAGATGATTCACGGGCTAAAGGATGCCTGCAGCGACGACGCGCTTTGGTTGGTTTTCACAGTGGTACAGTATGCCAAAGAGACGGGCGATGAAGCTATTTTGTATCAAGTCATCCCGTATGCCGACGGCGGCGAGGGCACAGTGTACGAACATTTGCAGCGTATTCTCGATTTTTCGACGCGCATGGTGGGCGCCCACGGCATTTGTCAGGGTCTGCGCGCCGATTGGAACGACTGCCTGAACCTCGGCGGCGGCGAAAGCGCGATGGTCAGCTTTCTGCACGTATGGGCGCTGGGCGCTTTCGTCGAGCTGGCGGCGCATCTCGGCCGCACCGAGGACGCCGCGCATTACCGCGCTTTACGCGCCGAAGTTGCCGCGCGCTGCGAAAAAGAGCTATGGGACGGTGCTTGGTATCTGCGCGGTTTTACGAAATCCGGCCGCCCGATCGGCACCCATACTGATGCCGAAGGGCGCGTCCATCTCGAAAGCAACACATGGGCTGTGCTTTCCGGCGCCGCCAGCCCCGCGCACGGCGCCGCCGCAATGGATGCCGTCTACGAAAACCTTTTCACGCCATACGGCCTGATGCTAAACGCACCGGCCTACACAAAGCCCGACGACGAAATCGGCTTTGTTACACGTGTTTATCCGGGCCTGAAAGAAAACGGCTCGATCTTCTCCCATCCGAATCCTTGGGCATGGGCGGCCGAATGCCGCCTCGGCCGCGGCGACCGTGCGATGGAACTGTATAACGCTTTGTGCCCCGCACTGCAAAACGACAAGATCGAGATTCGCAAATCCGAACCGTACTCCTACTGCCAGTTTGTTTCCGGGCGCGACCACGCAAGCTACGGCGAGGCGCACCATCCGTTTATGACAGGCTCCGGCGGGTGGAGCTATTTTGCCGCGACGCAATACATCCTCGGCATCCGGCCCGATTTCGATCATTTGATAATTGATCCGTGCATCCCGCATACGTGGGGCGGTTTTACAGCCGAGCGCACATGGCGCGGCGCACAGTACCGCATTACGGTAGAAAACCCCGCGCATATCTGCCGCGGCGTGGCGAAAATTCTGGTTAACGGCGTTGCCTGCCCCGCCGTGCCCGCGGCAAAGCCCGGCGAAAACGTGCAGGTAACGGTCATTATGGGAAAAGGAGCGGAACAATGATTCATTTTGGAACAGGCGGCTGGCGCGCCGTGATCGGCGACGATTTTACGAAAAGCAACGTACAGCTGCTGGCCGCGGCGCTGGCCAAAAAAATGCAGGATGACGGCGTGGCTGAAAAAGGCATCGTGATCGGATACGACCGCCGCTTTTTGAGCGAAGTGGCCGCGGGCTGGGCCGGTGAGGCATTTGCCGCGGCCGGCATACCGTGCAGCATCATCCGCCGCCAAAGCCCGACGCCGCTTGTAATGTACGCCGTGCGCCAGATGGGCCTGCCTTACGGCTTAGCCGTGACGGCCAGCCATAACCCGGCCATCTATAACGGCATCAAAGTGTTTATGCAGGGCGGCCGCGATGCCGACGAGCCGATGACGCAGGCCATCGAGGGCTACATCGGCGCGCTAGCCGGCAGCCAAATCCCCACTGTCGAGCAGGATGTTGCCTTCGCCGATGGCCGCCTTCGCTATATCGACCCGATGAATGAGTATATCGACGGCATTTTGGCCGCCGTCAATACCGATGCGATCCGCGGCGCACACCTGCATGTCGTGCTTGACCCGATGTATGGCGTTTCCAAAACCGCGCTGCAAACCATTCTGCTAACGGCGCGCTGCGATGTTTCCGTGATCCACGAACGGCGCGATACGCTGTTTGGCGGCCGGCTGCCCGCGCCGAACGAAAAGACACTGGCGAGCCTTATCAATTATGTCGAAGAAAACCATTGCGACATCGGCATCGCCACCGACGGCGACGCCGACCGCCTCGGCGTCATCGACGATCAGGCCGTTTTTCTGCACCCGAACAAAATCCTTGTACTGCTGTACTATTACCTGATCGAATATAAAGGCTGGCACGGCGCAGCCGTGCGCAATATCGCCACGACACACCTGCTTGACCGCATCGCCGAAGCCTTTGGCGAAACCTGCTACGAAGTGCCGGTCGGGTTCAAATACATCTCGGGCAAAATGGCCTCGACGGGCGCGATCATCGGCGGCGAAAGCAGCGGCGGCCTCACCGTGCGCGGCCATATTCAGGGCAAGGACGGCATCTATGCCGCAAGCCTTTTAATTGAGATGATCGCCACGACGGGCAAAAGCCTTTCCTCGCTGTGGGCCGAGATCGAGCAAAAATATGGCCGCTTTGAGATGAGCGAGCATGATTTTCGCTTTACACAGGAAAAGAAGGCGGAAATCCACAAGCTGCTGATGGAAGATAAGCTTTTGCCCGCGTTTCCTCTGCCGATCGATCACGTCAGCTATCTGGACGGCTGCAAGGTTTATTTTCAAAACGGCGGCTGGATCATCGCGCGTTTTTCGGGCACCGAGCCTCTGCTGCGCATTTTCTGCGAAATGGACGATCTGCAAAAGGCAGAATCGCTTTCGGCGGTGCTGCAAAAGTTTCTGCATCTGTAACGCAATTCTTCGGAGAGAGCCGCCGCGGCCCTCTCCTTTTTGTGCTTTTGTATGTTATAATAGGCAAAAGCAGCAGATTCTTTGTCGATATTGCAAAGATAAGGGAGCGCACCTATGAAATCAAACCCCCAAAAAGCCAAAACACGCCGCAGCCTGCGCGCCAGCCTGATTATGATGGTGTTCCTAAGCTGGGTACTGCCGGTGGTCGTCTCCGTCGGCGCGGCAGGATGGTATCTGTTTTCGAGCCTGACCGAACAGGCCGGCAGCACACTGCACGTAAACGCGCAAAGCGCGCTTGAGCTGGTGGATACCCGCTTAGCCGGGGCCGTCGCTTCAAGCCGGAAGGCAAGCTATATTCCCACCATCCGCAATGCGTGGCGCCAGTATCAGCAGGATGGCAACCGTGTGGTGCTGTATGATTCCGTAAGCCAAATGCTGTATCAGCAGTATAAATATGATGAAAAATTTCTTAATACGATCGTAACATTTGATGCCCTGCCGGAAGATTCCATCTACGTCACCAACACAACCAGCGGCGGCACAACAGAAGGCATCCGCAAATATGATCGCTTTATCCGCCCGCAGGCGTTGGCGCTCAGCGCAGAGCTTGGCACAAGCGTCGCCTTCCTCGAGCAGGAGGGCCACCTGTTTATGGTGCGCAACCTTGTAGATGCGGATTACCGCCCATTTGCCGTAATTGTGATGGAGCTGAACTCCGAGCAGGTTTTCCGCGAGATTACCGAGCTTCCGGGCGCCGAAAGCGCCGTGCTTTCCCTTAACGGCGCACAGCTTTGCCTTTGCGGCACGCCGTTGCCCTGCCGGCTGCAGGACATTTCAGCCGGCGTATCGGTATGTATACAGGCCGATGGCTTGCAAGCCAGCCTCGCCGTTTCGGCAAAGCGCGTACAGGCCGATTACACCGTATGCTTTTCCGCCGTTACTGTGCCGCCGGGCCTGCGCCAGCAAAAAGCCTTTGCGCTGTTCACGCTGGCCTTGGTTGCGCTGTTTACGCTGCCCTTAATGGCGCTGATTCTGCGTTTTTTGACAAGCAAGGTAAACCGCCCGGTACAAGCGCTGATGGACGCCGCCGACGCGATTACCGCCGGGCATTTCGGCACGGAGGTAGACACTGCGGCTTTGACAAGCCGTGAAATGGAAACCCTCGGCGAAAACTTCAACCACATGAGCCGTACCCTGCAAAATCAGTTTGAGCACATTTATAAAGAGGAACTGGCCCTGCGCGACGCGCGCATTATGGCGCTGCAAAGCCAGATCAACCCGCACTTTTTGAATAATACGCTCGAGATCATCAACTGGGAGGCCCGCCTGAACGGCGATTTGAAGGTGTGCCGCATGATGGAAAGCCTTTCGACAATGCTGTGCGCCGCGATGGACCGCAAGCATCGGCCGCTTGTACATCTTTCCGAAGAGCTGATGTATGTGGACGCTTACCTATATATTATCAACGAGCGCCTCGGCAAACGCCTGACCGTGATCCGCGCAATCGACGACAGCCTGCTTGATGCGTATGTGCCGCGCTTAATTTTGCAGCCGATCCTTGAAAACGCGGTCGAACACGGCATCACGCCCACCCAAAAAGGCACGATCGCGCTCCGCGCGTATCGGCAAACACACTGGATGGTGCTGGAAGTGGAAAACGACGGCCTTACCACGCCCGAGGATCTGGAAAAGATCCGTGCCCTGCTAACGGACGACCCCGCCCCCGCGGACGAAAGAAGCGCCAGCCTCGGTATCCGCAATGTGCACCAGCGGCTGCGCATCCTCTATGGGGCCGAGAGCGGCCTTTCCGTCAATATTACCAAAAACAACTGCACACTTTTCAGCATGAAGATAAACCTTTCACAAAGCGGGCAAGATTAGGCAATAAACACCAAATGCAATCATTCCGGTTCGTGGCCCTGCGCTGTATCATAATGTCAGCGAAACGAGCGACACGCGCTCGTGCAAAAACAAGAAAAGAAGGACATGAAGCTATGAAAAAACGTATGATCTCCCGGCGTGATTTCCTGAAAGCCAGCGCAGTGGCCGCCGCCGCCGGCGCCCTTACCGCCTGCGGCTCCAACAGCACCGCGGCCAGCGCATCCGGCTCTGCCGGCGCTTCTTCCGCGGCAGCACAGCCTGTCACCCTGAACGTTGTCACCTCCTACGGCGGCGATGACGGCAACCGCACCAACTACGAGAACGCATACAAGGCTTACGAGGATGCCACGGGCAACACCGTGCTGGACGCTTCCGAAACCTCCAACGAGGAGTGGAAAGCCAAGGTCAATACCGACTTTGAAACGGGCAGCGAGCCGGATGTCCTGTTCTATTTCACGGGCAGCGATTCCGCCAAGATCGTGGAAAGCGGTAAGGTTGTCGCCCTCGACGACATCCGTGCCGAATACCCCGACTACGCTTCCAACATGAAAGATGAACTGCTCAGCCCCTCTCCGGCTGACGGCAAGGTATACGCCATCCCGGTCAATGGCTATTGGGAAGCGCTGTACTGCAACACCAAGGTTTTGGCTGACTGCGGCCTTACCGCCCCGACGGCCGACACCACTTGGGATGCGTTCATGGAAATGTGCAAGACCATTGCCGGCAAGGGCTATACGCCGGTTGCCTGCAGCTTGCAGGAAGTGCCGCACTACTGGTTCGAGTACACCGTGTTCAACCACGGCTCTGTGGCAAACCACGACGATCTGCCCGCCTCCTCTGAGGATGAAGTCGGCAAGAAATGGGCTGACGGCCTCGGCGACATCAAAGCCATGTACGAGGCGAAATGCTTCCCGGAAAACACGCTGACGGCCGGCGACGCCGATACCTTCCAGCTGATGACGGATGACAAGGCCGCTTTTGCGATTGACGGCTCTTGGAAGATCGGCTATTTCCAGGAAAATGCGATGGATCTCGCCAACTTCACCGTTACTTATGTGCCGGGCCAAGGCGACCGCAAATCCACCGATATGATCGGCGGCCTTTCGATGGGCTACTACATCACCAAAAAGGCTTGGGACGACCCTGCCAAGCGTGATGCCGCCGTTAAGTTTGTGGAGATGATGACTACCGACGATGTGGTTTCCGCTTTCGGCGCAACTGCGATCACCGCCCTGAAAAACGGCACTACGGCCCCTGCCGATGCTGACAACCTGATGACCGATGCGCTCACCATGACGAAGGGCGCCACCGGCATTGCCGCCGCCACCGAAGATGGCCTGAGCACTGAAGCACGCTCTGCCCTGTTCGCCGACGTGAAAAATGTCGTTACCGGCAACACCACCGCTGCCGAGGCGATCGACAACTGCCTCGCCACCGAATCCTGATCCCGCGGCAAAATTTATCGTTTGCAAAGGGCCGGCAGAGCCGCTTTTCCGGCGCTGCCGGCCCTTTATCTATTGTTTCGCGGGCTAAACCGTAAAAAAGGGGAATGAAGCCATGCAATCCAACGCAACGATCTACAAGCGCAAAGGGCCGCTCGCCGTCTTTTTGATTCCGGCGTTCGCCTTTATGGTGCTGTTTTTATACTATCCGTTCGTAATGAACCTCTACAATTCCGTGTGCAAGATCAGCGGCCTCGGCACGGCCGGCGAGGGCCTGAATCAGCCGTGGTACAAAAACTTTGCCCTGATGGCAACCGATACCAAGCTGCACACGGCGCTGGGCAACACGATGCTGCTCATGGTGCTGACGATCGTATTTGAGGTAGGCATCGCGCTGGTACTGGCGCTTTTGGTCGATAATATCCGCCACGGCGTACAGTTCTTTCGCACGGTATACTTCTTCCCCATTGTTATCAGCGCGACAGCGCTGGGCCTTTTGTTCAACCTGATTTTTCTGTACAACGGCGGCATGCTCAACCAGCTTTTGCTGAACCTCGGCTGGATTCAGGATGCAATCGACTGGAAAAGTGAGAAGCATTATCTGTTTACGATGATGCTGCCCGTCATGTGGCAGTACATCGGCTTCTACTTTGTCATTATCGCCACGGGGCTGAACAATATCAGCCCCGACCTATACGAGGCCGCGGCCATCGACGGCGCAACGGGCTTCCAGCGGGTATGGCGCATCACGCTGCCCTTGCTGCACAACACGCTTTGTGTCTGCCTCACCCTCGCCATTACGGGCGCGCTGAAGGTATTCGATCTGCCGTGGATTATGATGGGCCAAGGCATGCCGATGGATAAGAGCTGGCTGCTGGGCACCTATATGTATCAGCAAACCTTTAACACGGGCGATGTGGATTACGGCAGCGCGCTTGCCGTCGTGATCGTTTTGGTCGGCGTGGTAATCAGCCAGATCGCCAACGTGATCTTCAAAGAGAAGGATTATTGAGGGAGGCAAAAAACATGATTGCAAACAAAAAGCAAAAAGCCGCCCATGTCCTGATCTATGCGGTGTTGATCTTCTGGGCGGTTACAACGGTTTTCCCGTTTATCTGGGTGATTCTCAACTCTTTTAAGCAGACGCGCTTTATCCGCACAGATACCTTTGCGCTGCCGCTGGGGAGCATGTTCACGCTGGAAAACTACACCACCGCCTTTGCGCGTGTCGACATCCCGGGCGCCTACCGCACCAGCCTTGTCATCAGCATCTCCGTCACGGCGGTAGTCGTTTTTCTGGCGGGGCTGGCCGCCTACGGCATGGCGCGCTATTCTTTCCGCGGCAGGCGCCTGTTGCAAAGCCTGATCGTGGCCAGCATGATGTTCCCGGTATTCTCCACGATCATCCCGGTGTTCCGTATGATGTACGGTTGGGGTATTGTTAAATTTGAAAGCCTTCCGCTTTCCATTTTATGCGTTGTACTGCCGCAGATTGCGGGCAACCTTTCCTTTGCGGTCATCGTGCTGATGGGCTATATCCGCAGCATTCCCATCGAGTTGGAAGAGGCCGCCTACCTCGAGGGCTACAACGTTTTCCAAATTTTGCAAAAGATCGTTTTTCCGTTGGCGCGGCCAAGCTTTGCCACCGTGGCCATTTTCACCTTTTTGTGGAGCTACAACGATCTGTTTACGCAAAGTTTTTTCCTGCGCAATAAGCGCACCTACAGCATTACACGGCTTCTGGCAGAAATATCCAGTCAAGCGGGCGTCAACTACGGGCTGATGGTTGCGGCCGTCGTGATGGTCGTTGTACCCGTATTGCTGGTATACATCGTGCTGCAAAAAAACATCATCAAAGGCATGACGGTCGGCGCCATCAAGGGATAAAGGCGCATTTCCGGCGCTTTGCGGCAAAAATGTGGTATAATCGCCATGCAAAGGCCGCTTATCGTAAAAAGCAACTTTGCCGGTCACCCTTTTGCGGGGGCGGCCGGCATCGTTCTGCCTGCGCAAAAGCGGCGTGGGGCGGCAAACCGAAACGGAGGAGTGCAAAATGTATCGTGTGGCAGTTGTAGACGATGAGGATGTGATCGTCGCGGGGCTTGTGCGCACTATGCCGTGGGAAAACTATGGCTGCGAAATCGTGGCAACCGCTTCGGACGGCATCGCCGCGCTGGGGGTGCTTCGCAAGGAGCGCCCGGACATCCTGTTTACAGACATTCAGATGCCCGGGCAGGACGGCCTCGCCATGATCGCCGCGATCCGCAGCGAATTTCCCGAGATGCAGGTAACGATTTTAAGCGGATACCCCAACTTCGAGTATGCGCAGCGCGCCATTTCGCTTGGCGTTGTGCGCTATGTGCTTAAGCCCTCGCGCTTTTCCGAGCTGGAAAGTGCATTGTCGGTAATGGTGCAAAACCTAGATGCATTGCGCGCCCCGGGCGGCTCGGCGCAAGCGCCCGCCGTACCGAGCGATCTACCCGCCAACATATCCGCCGCGCCAGCGCCGGATAACGTTTCGGTACAGCCGGCGGCCGGCTGTGCCGAAAACGCGCACAATTTTATTGTACATAACGCGAAAGAATATATCCGCGCACACTATGCCGAAAAGCTGACGCTTGAGGATGTAGCCGACCATGTGTACGTCAGCCAATGGCACCTTTCTAAGCTGATCTCGCGCTGCACAAACCAGAGCTTTTCGGAGCTTTTAAACGGTGTGCGCATTGAGAAAGCGCAGGCACTTCTGGCTGATCCGGCGCTGCGCATCTGGGAGATCAGCGAGCGCGTAGGCTTTGCCGATGTCACACACTTTTCGCGCATCTTCAAAAAGATCACGGGCGTAAGCGCAAACGAATACCGCGCGCAGAACTTTTGCGCCGAGCCTGCGCCCCAAGAGACCGTATAGCCGTTTTGGGCCATTTATATGCCCCAGACAAACCAGATATAGGCATACCCCGCCGCCACAGCGGCCAGCGTAAACGGTACGCCGATGCGCAGAAAATCGCGCGTGGTCACGCGCTCGCCATGCTTACGCAGGATACCGATGGCGGCGATATTGGCCGAGGCCCCGATTGGTGTCAGGTTGCCGCCCAGCGTCGCGCCCGAAAGCAGCCCAAAGTAAAAGACATACGGCGCTACGCCGGCCCCGTTGTGCATCATGGCAGCCACGCTTTGTACCACCGGCAGCATCGTCGCCACATACGGGATGTTATCGATAAAAGCCGAAAGCCCTACCGAAGCAAACACAATCAGCGTATACAGGACAAACGGATTATCGCCCGCCACGCGCACAAACAGGTTGGCGATTGCATCAATCACGCCCGCGGCCTGAATGCCCGCGATCACGATAAACAGCCCGAACAGCAAAAGCAGGGTATCGGTATCCAGCTCGCCCAACACGTGCATCAGCGGCGCGGCGCTTTTGGCGCGCAGGCATGCGCGTACAACGCCAAACAGGCACAGCACCATGCAAATCACACCGTTGCGCAGGCCGTACAGCGTGGCAGCCCAGCCGCCGGCGGGCTGCGGCAAAAAAGAAGCCGCAATCAGCAGCGCCACGGTAAGCAGCAGCAAAAAGGTCGGGAAACGATCCTGCACTTTTGTGGGGATACCGCTGTGCACCTCCTGTTTTTCCTTGCGGAACAAAAACAAAAGCACAAAGGCCGAGACAACGGCCCCCAGCTCTACGCCCCAAAAGATGCCGGGCTTGCCATCCATCCAGAAAAAGTTAAGAAAGTTCATCCCGGCAAAGTTGCCCAGCAAAATGCTTGTCGTATCGCCCACCAGCGTAGCCGCGCCCTGTAGGTTTGAGGAGACGGAAATCGCAATCAGAACAGGCACGGGCGAAATTTTCATTTTGCGCGAAATTTCAAGCCCCACCGGCGCTACCATCAGCACGGTCGCCACATTATCCACAAATGCGCTGATGAAGCCCGCAAACAGGGCCAGCGCCGCCACCGCCCACTGCACGTTCGGTACCTTGGCAATCAGCAGCTCGGAAAGGCGGGCGGGCATCCCGCTTTGAATAAACAGCGATACAATGCCCATCGTGCCGCCGATCATCAGCAAAACATTATAATCCACCGCATGCAGCGCAGCGGGCAGCGGCATATCGTATACGCCGCTGCTGCCAAGGGCAACGAAAATCAAAGCCGAACCCAACGCGATAAACTGCCGTGCCTGTGAAAAGCACAGCATCAGGACATACGTCAACAAAAACAAAACCAGTGCCACAAGCATGAGCTATCCCTTTCTGCCTTGCTGCCCGCCGCCCGGGCGCCTTGCCCGGATAAGCGCGGCGGCCTTTGATCGGCTTACGCTGCTTTGCATGGATGCCAAGATAAGAAAATACCCCGGTGCAAAATATGCTTGTACCGGGGTATTTATTCTATCTGTACGGATCGGCGCTAAAAGCGGGCTTTATGCCCGCATCAGGCATGCGCGGCCGGGTTTTTCTCCGCATCGTCGGCAGCCTTTTCGGTGCTGGCCTTTTCGGCGGGCTGTGCTGCGGCGTCCGTGGTATCTGCTTTTTCAGTGCCGTCTGCTTCATCCATGCCCTCTTGGAAGCTCTTCATGGTTTTGCCAAACATTTTTCCCAGCTTCGGCAGCTGCTTCGGTCCAAAGATGACCAAAACAACCAGCAGGACGACCATCAATTCGTTTACTCCGACTCTCATAGCAACTTTCTCCTTTTACCGGAAATTCCGGCTTCTTCATTTTGTGCGGGCGGCGCTTTGTGCGCTGTCAGCCATTTTCCTGAAAGCGGCGAATGTATTCCAGCAGAACGTCGATTGTTTGTTCGATCCCCAGGCGGCCACTGTTGACACACAGATCATATCCCCGGGAATCGCCCCATTTCATATCGCTGTAGTAGTTGTGATACGTGCGCCGTTTTTTATCGGCGCGAAGCATCTTATCCAGCGCTTCCTTTTCAGAAAGATGATACAGGGAGACAATGCGCTCAACTTTCGTCTCTTTGTCGGCAAGAATAAAAAAGTGCAGTGCGTTCGGGTTATGGCGCAGCACCGAATCGCTGCACCGCCCTACCACAACAAACGATTCGCCCGCCTCGGCGCGGCCGCGCAAAAAGGAAAACACCTGTTCGGCCACATTTTCCTCGATCGAATTGGAATAGCCGCTTACCCGCCGGGATAAGAAAATGTTGACGGGCTTTTCGTCGTTTTTATCCACCAGCGCCTGCTGATAACCGCTGGCCTTTACCGTGCCGTCGATCAGGGCGCGGTCATACAGGCGGATGCCCAGCCGTGCCGCCAGCTGCTGCGCGATATAATGGCCCCCGCTGCCGTACTCGCGGCCGATCGTAACAATGATCTGTTGTCTCATTTTACAGCCCCCTTACAAATAGCGCACGAACAAGCATATCATGGAAATTGCTGTCACCATAATCGTCGCAGGCACACAATAAATGCAATAGGTTTTCCAGCTGATGGGGTGGCCATTTTTCGCCGCGACCGAAGTTCCTACCACGTTGGCCGAAGCGCCGATTGGGGTTGCGTTGCCGCCAATATCTGTGCCGAGAGAAAGTGTCCATGCCAAAGTCATCAGCGGGATGCCCTGCGTTGCCGCCATCGAGCGGATAACCGGCACCATCGTGGCGGCCAGCGGAATATTATCCACGAACGCGCTGGCGATGGCCGATACCCAGAGGATGATTGCAATCACCACCGCAGCCTTGCCGCCGCTCACCTTGCCGATCAAAACGGCCACTTGATCCAGAACCCCTGTCTGTTCCAAGCCGTTTACCGAGATAAACAGGCCGATAAAGAACAGCAGCGTTTTGTAATCGATGTGGCGCAGGATGTCGGCCGTCGATTTCCAGCCCGAAGAAAACGCCGTAAGCGCCAATGTCATCGCCGCCACGATCATGCCGATCAGCGCGACGGAAAGCCTTGTCTGGGCATGCGACACCAGCAGCACCACCGCCGTGGAAAAAGTGAAGACTGCGCAGGCAAACGCCTTTTTGTTGGTGATAGCGCTCGATGGCTCGGGGTAAATGGGGTTCGGGCGGCGATGCTTTTCGCTTTCCTTCAGTGTGCGGCGAAAGCACAAAAAGAAGTAAAGCAGGCACACCGCAAAGCCCACCGCGATAATCACGCCCGTGTTGGCGATGAAATCAAAAAATGTACAGCCGATCGAGGTACCTATGATAATATTTGGCGGGTCGCCGCACATGGTAGCGGCGCCGCCCATATTGGCGCAGAAAATCTCCGAAATAATCATTGGCACAGGGTCGAACTCCAGCACACGGGCCAGCTCCGCCGTGACGGCCGACAGAAACAATACCACAGTGATGCTGTCGATAAACATAGAAAGAAACGCCGACATGCACATGAAGCACAGCAAAAGCGGAACGGTGTGATAATGTACTGCTTTTGCCAGCCGCAGGCACAGCCATTGGAAGAACCCTGCCTGCCCAAGCCCTTCGACCATCACCATCATCCCGGCGATAAATAAGATCGTCGACCAGTTAATGCCGCCGGTCGTCCCGTCGGATTCGCCGTACCAAAAGCCGGCGGTAAACATGCTTTCAAAGTTAAAAGCGCTTCGCACAGCCGAAACGCTGTGCATGCACAGCAAAAACACGATCCCGATGACACATGCGGCGCTGGCCAGCGTCACGATATGCCGCTCGAACTTATCGAGCAGGATGACAAAAAACATTGCGACAAAAAGAAAAATGGCAGCGCCCTGTGCAATCGTCATAGCCCCTACACTTCCGCCGGCGCCTCTTCCCTGCCGCTGTACGGCGCGCTCCGGCAATTATAATTTTAGAACGCATCCAGTATAGGCGGCCGCGCCGCCGAAGCAAATGTACAAACCCGTTAAGATCCCGCCCCGCCGCGTTAAGAATCCGTTAAGAATTGTGAGCAAGGTTTTGCGCCGCCTTTGAAACAGGCCTGCGGTGTAGTATAATGGGCAAAAAGAGGGATGAAAAAATGAAGCGTTCTCTGCCGGATAAGCACAAGCAGGACTTTTCGCTTTCTTTACGCGGCTTTTTCATATCGCTGCTGTTTTTGGCCGCCGCCTCGGGCGCGGCTTTTTTGGTGCAGGTGTTGGACGGCAATGACCGCGATATTCCGATGCTGTTCATTTTGGCCGTTCTGTTGATTTCCCGCTGCACCCAAGGGTATTTGTACGGTACGATCAGCTCGCTGGTGGGCGTATTTCTTGTAAACTACGTGTTCACCTATCCCTATTTTGAGTTCAACTTTACCCTTTCCGGGTATCCGCTTACGTTTATCTGTATGCTGATTGCCTCTGTCGTAACCAGTACGCTGACGACGCAGATCAAGCAACAGGAGCAGATTCGCATTGAAGCGGAAAAGGAAAAGATGCGCGCCAATCTGCTGCGCTCTGTCTCGCATGATCTCCGCACCCCGCTGACTTCGATTCTTGGTGCAACCTCTGCCCTGCTGGATGACGAGGCATTGCTTGCGCCGGAAAAGCGCCGCACTCTGCTGCAAAACGCGCACGACGACGCCGAATGGCTGATTCGGATGGTGGAAAATCTTTTGTCGATCACGCGCATGAACGGCGAGGAGGCCAAAATCACGAAAACGCTTGAGGCCGTCGAGGAGATCGTCGGCGAGGCCGTGCGCAAATTCAAAAAGCGTTTTCCGGGCGTGGAAGTTTCCGTGACGGTGCCGGAACAGCTGCTGATGATCCCGATGGACCCTATGCTGATCGAGCAGGTTTTGCTGAACCTGCTCGAAAATTCCGTGCGGCACGGCAAATCGAAAACCGGCCTGTGCGTTACCGTACAGCGCTTGGGCGATGATGCCGAGTTTACGGTAAGCGATCACGGGATCGGCATCGCGCCGGATGTGTTTGAGCATCTGTTTGACGGCTATTTAACGGGCCGTGAAGAAAAAGAATCCGACAATGAGCGCAGCATGGGCATCGGGCTTTCGGTATGCACCTCGATCGTGCTGGCGCACGGCGGCCGGATGCGGGCGGAAAATTTGCCGCAGGGCGGCGCCGCTTTTCATTTTACGCTGCCGCTGGGGGAAGAGGAGTAATACATGGCAATCCGTGAAAATGTGTTGGTCATCGAAGACGAGCCGAGTATTTGCAATTACATCTGCACCGTGCTTTCCGCCAATCACTTTGACGTGATGACGGCGGGCAGCGGCGCAGAGGCGTATTCCCTGATTACCTCCCACTGCCCGGATTTGATTTTGCTGGATCTGGGCCTGCCGGATATGGATGGTTTAGAAGTGATCCGCATGGTGCGCAAATGGTCCAAGATGCCGATCATCGTGGTATCCGCCCGCACACACGAGCGTGAAAAGGTTGAGGCGCTGGATGCCGGCGCGGACGATTACGTAACAAAGCCGTTTGGCACTTCCGAGCTTCTGGCGCGCATCCGCACGGCGATCCGCCACACCTGCACCGCCGACGAAGACGGCAGCGTCGGCACAAACGGCATCTTTCAGGTAAAAGATATGGTGATCGACTATAACATTCATCACGTATCCATCGGCGGAAAGGATGTGCACCTGACCCAGAACGAATATAAGATCGTCGCGCTGCTGGGCCGCCATGCGGGCAAGGTGCTGACCTACGATTTTCTTTTGAAGGAAGTGTGGGGCCCGCTTGCCGCCGGCGACAACCAGATTTTGCGCGTCAATATGGCAAACATCCGCCGCAAGCTGGAAAAAAACCCCGCTGCGCCGGAATACATTTTTACCGAGGTTGGCATCGGCTACCGCATGCTGGAAGAACCCTGAACCCTGCCAAAGCGCCTAAAAAGCGCACCGTCTGCCCGCCAAGGCAGCCGATGCGCTTTTTTGCTGTGCGGCTTTCTCCCACGGAGATTTTCATAAACCGTCGTCGGTATCGCCATCCTCGGCCGCGTACACTTCGGCCGATACCTGCCGGCTGTTTTCTTCCAGCATCAGGCTGGTATCGCGCGGAATGCCCTCGTAGGCAAGGATTTTTTCCAGCACCTCCGCGCATACGGGCGCGGAAAGGCTGCCGCCGGCCGTCGTCCAGCTGTGCGGCTCGTCAAGGCACACCATTACAAGATAGGTTGGGTCTTCCATTGGGGCGACGGCGATAAAGCTGGCGATACGCGCCTTTCCGTCGGCGCTGTCAAGCTTTTGGCTTGTGCCGCTTTTGCCGCCCACACGATAGCCCGCGATCTGGGCATTGTGGCCGCCGCCGTTGTTTACCACCTGCTCCATCATGGCGCACATGGTTTTGCTGGTTTGTTCCGAGATCACGCGCCGCCTTACGGTCGGCTGAATATCTTTTACCGTGCGGCCATCCGCGTCGGTGATCTTCTGCACAACATACGGCTGCATCAGGTTGCCGCCGTTGACGACGGCGCAAACGGCCGTCGCCATCTGGATATAGCTGATCTTGCTTGATTGCCCGAAAGCGCAGGATGCCAGCTCGACAGGGCCCATCTCATTCTCGATTTAGGATAAAGCGATTTGCACAAAACGGCCGGTGCCCTTTGCGGCAGCCGGCCATTTTATGTTAGGGGCATCGGCGCTGTGCCAAAATAGGCGCAGATGGCCCGATAGTACACCGTCGCCGCCTTTTGGCAGCCCGCCTCGCTTGCCCAGTTTTCCACATCTTTGTAGTTTGTTAAAAAGCACTGTTCCGCCAAAACGGCCGGGCATGCCGGTTTTTCCACCATGCCAAAGCTTTTTTGGCTGCGTACACGGGTATCGCTGCTTGGGACGATCCTTTTGCTTTTTCCGCTGTAGTAGGCAAACCGAATGCCGGTTTCGCCGTGCAGGCGATGGCCTGCGGCTTTCATTTTCACCACGATGCACTGCGCAAACCGCATGGATTCTTCCGAATAGCGCCTGCCGGGCGGGGTAGGGAAACATTCAAACCCGTGAGATTGCCGTGTGCTGCGGTCGCAGTTGGCATGGATGCTGAGCAGCAGCGAGGCGCGGTTGTCGGTGGCCGTCTGCGCCCTGTCGGAGGTCGAGCGATCCTCGCCGTTTTCCCGGGTGCGCACCGGCCGATAGTTTGGGTCGGCATCCAACAGCGCATAGAGATCGTCTGTTGTTTTTTCACACACTTCTACTTCGTTGACAAGCGCCTCTGCGCCGAGGTCCATTCCACCGTGGCCAGGGTCCAGCGCCACGGTATAGGGTGGCCGAGTTTGCAGCGGATACGGTGCGGGCAAAGCATTTACAACGCTTTGCTGCGCCGCAAACAGGTTTTGGCCGCAGGCAAAACCCACCGCGCCAAGGCATAGCAGAAACCCAGCAGCTGCGGCAAGGCGCAGAACGTTTCTTTTATGCTGCCCGGCCGGGCGCAGCGAAAACGCATACCAAATATGGATGGGACAAAACTTCATACGGCCTATTCTCCTTGTGCGGCATCAGCCGGGGCTTGTTCCCGTATACGGGCGCAAAGGTGCATTCGGATGCCGATACTGTTCCATATTCTGCCCTGCCGCCTTTCAGAACTTTCCCCCGCTGTTTTTTCCGGCTGTGGCGGAGAAGGCAAAAGAAATGGTGATATTTTTATTTTCGTCCACTTCGATCCGCCGGATCAGGCGGTGCAGCTGGGCTTTATAGAGATGCTCGAAACGCAAAAGCTGCCGAATGCGCGTTTTGGCCGTTTCGAGGTCCATCAGCTGCGGCTTTTGGCCTAGGATGGCGTCCAGCCGGCTTGCCAGCGCATTTTCCTCCTGCCGCAGGCTGTCCGCGATCTCGCGGAATTCCGTTTCCGTCAAAAGCTCGTTTGCCTTATCCTGATAGGCGCTTACCCGTGTGAGCTGTATCTTTTTGAGCCGTGCGCGGATTCGGTTTTCCTCGCGCTGCGCCGGGCCGGCCTTGTGCTGTGCGTCAATTTTTTGCTGCGCCATTTGGTCAATGTCGGCGGCGGAAGCCGCCGCGGCACACAGCTGCTCCCGCACGGCATCCAGCAGCGCATCTTCGCGGATATAGTGCCCGGTGCACAGATGCAGCCCGGGGTTGCGGCTATAATTATAGCAAGTCATGTAGAAGTGCCCGCCGATGAGATGCGCGTACATTTTGGCGCCGCATTCGGCGCAGTAGGTAATGCCCGTAAGCAGATGCTCCTGACGGCCGGCGGCGGTATAGCTGCGGCTTTGCAGCATCTGCTGCGCCGCATCGAAATCCTCCCGGCTTACAAGGCCCTCGTGTGTGCCCGGGACAACGATCCATTGCGAAACGGCAACTTTTTTTGCCCGGTGCACCTTATAGCTTATCATCTCGGAGGTATGCTGCGTAACGGCGCCGTAATAGGTGGGCATGGAAAGGATGCGTTTCAGCGTCGTCGCGTTCCAAACGCCGGTAAAGGGCCTGCCGGTCATTTTCTTTTCGGCGGCCGGCGTCGGGATGCCTTCGCGCGTCAGGCACTTTGCAATATAAGTACGTGTCTCACCCGCCAAAAAGCTGCGGTAGATACGCTGCACAACCGGCGCGGTATCCGCATCCGGCACGATATGATATTTATTGTCAGGGTCAATGCGATAGCCATAGGGCGCCGCGCCGCCGAGATATTTCCCGGCGCGCTGCAAAGTGCGCTTTGACCGCACGACCTTCGAGCTGCAATCCTTGGCGTATACATCGTTCATCAGGTTTTTGAAAATTGTCGGGTCGATGCTTCCGCCGGCCGGCTGGGCGCTGTCGTAGCCATCATTCACGGCGATATACCGTACCCCCAGCAGCGGAAAGGTTTGCTCCTGCAAAATCCCAACTTCGAGATAGTTGCGGCCCAAGCGGGAAAGATCTGTGGTTGCAAACGTTTTGATTGCCCCGCTTTGGAGCTTTTGCATAAGGCTTTGAAAGCCCGGCCGGTCAAAATCCGTGCCGGTGTGGCCGTCGTCCTGAAATTCTTCCGTGATCTGATAGCCCTCGCGGCCGGCCCATTGATAGAGAAAAGTGCGTTGATTGGCAATGGAATTGCTTTCCGCATCCGCCCCGTCTGCCGCGCTGAGCCGCAGGTAGATGGCGAGCTGCGTCTTTTCCGGCTGTTGCATTTTCACGGCGTCGCTCCCCCTTCGATGCGGTCCAGATCCGCATTTCGGATCATGCCTTCCAAAAGGGCCGCAAGGCTGATCCCGTCGGGTTGGAACGTCACGGTCACGGTTCCGATCATTTTGGCATCCATCTTCCGAAATCCTCCTTTGGCAGCGGCTTTTGCCCGAAAAGCGCTTTTTCCAAAATCGATCATCAAACCCATCCGATCCGCCGTATAGTATTCGCTTTTTTTAGGTTCTGCCGGCAGGTCGATGCCGGTGGCGGTGCGCAGGCCGAATGCCTCGAAATAGCTGCAAAACGCATCTTTGCCAAGGCGCTGGCCCACTTGGATAAAGCTTTGGTTGCAGCTGTTCATCAGCGCCTGCGTCAGCGTTTGGGCGCCGTGGCGCTTGTGGTTTGCGCAATGAAAGCGTGTGCCCGCCACATTGATAGATTCGCCGCAGTAAAAGCTCGAATCCGGCGTCACCACGCCGGCATCCAGCGCGGAAGAGCAGGTAATCAGCTTAAACACGCTGCCCGGCTCGTACAAATCGCTCACGGCCTTGTTGCGCCACTGTGTCTGCTGCGCCAGCTGGCGCGCGGCGGCCTGCTCCTCGCCGGAAAGGCTTTCGACATAGGCGCGGGTGCTTTCGTCATAGATCACACGCGGCTGGTTTGGGTCATACGCAGGCGTCGTCGACATGGCAAGCACGGCGCCCGTTTTCACGTTCATCACAATCCCTACCGCGCGCGCCGCGACATGGTGCTCCGTTACGGCATACTGCAAGGCATTTTCAAGATAGTGCTGGATGTTGGAATCCACCGTAAGCACCAACGTGTTGCCCTCTACCGGCTCGTCGATCGTCGCATAGCTTTGCTCCATCGTAAAGCCCCATGCGTTCGCCGCCGTAAGTACGCGGCCGTTTGTGCCGGTCAGCGTCGTGTTGTATTCCAGCTCAAGCCCCGATACGCCTGCGTTGTCGACATTGGTAAAGCCCAGCACAGAGGCCAGAAACTCTCCCTCGGGATAATAGCGCTTGGAATCCTGATTGATAAGGATACCTGTGATGCCGTTTTCCGTGCAGAAGGCCCGCACGGCATCTGCGGTTTCGCGATCAACGCGGTATCGAAGCAGGCAATCGTTTGAGGCGCGGTCGGAAAACTTTTCAAGCACCTTTGCTTCGTCCAGCCCCAAAAGTTTTGCCACGCCCGCGGCGGCCTTTTCCACATCCGCATCCGCGATCTCGCGCGGAGAGGCGCGGATCGTCCAGCAGGTTGCGTTGGTGGCAAGAATTTTGCCGTCGGCGCTGAAAATTTGCCCGCGCGCGGCCGGCACTACCGTATCCCGCAGCTGCTGCCCCGCCGCTTTTTCGGCATACCACGCGCCCTCGGTGATTTGCAAATAGTAAAGCCGGCCGGCAAGTGTGCCAAAAACCGCCGCCGCCAACAAAATTGCCAGAAGGCGCACCCGCAGGCAAAAGCCCTGCTCTACGCCTGCCCGCAGCATCTGTTTCATACGCAACCCTCCCGCAGCAGAATATGCCGCGCAGGCAGCAGAATATGAAAAAGCAGCGCCCAAACCGCTTGCCTGCGGCCGGGCGCTGCTTTGCTTTCATTTTGTTTTAGAAGAAACTCACTTGGCTGCTTTCGGGCAGCGCGCCCAAGGCACCTGCCTCGCGCAGCTTGTCGATCACGCTTGCGCCGACGCCGCTGGCGGTTTGCAGCTCCTCCACAGAAAGATATTCTTCGCCGTGGATCGTTACCTTTTCCAGCGCTTCCGCTGCCGCGCCGCCTACGCCGTGCAGCGCCGTAAACGGCAGCCGCACTTTTTCGTCCTCGACGACGTACTTGCTGGCATAGCTTTTGCCAAGCTGAACGGGCAAAAACGCATAGCCGCGCTCGAGCATTTCGTTTTCGAGCTGAAGCGAAACCATCAGGTCCTCATCCTTGGCGTTGCGCTCTTCTTTCGGGCCTTTCAGGCGCGCCTCAATCTCTTTGATATGCTGGCGCGCCACCGTTTTGCCGCCAACGGCAGCCTCGTAATCGATGTCGTCGCCGCGCACGGTAAAGTACACCGCGTAAAACGCCTGCGGATGGTATACCTTAAACCACATCAGGCGGATGGCAGCCATCAGATAGGCCACCGCATGCGCCTTCGGGAACATATATTTGATTTTCCGGCAGGAATCCATATACCAATCGGGCACTTCGTGCTTTTTCATTTCCTCTTCTGCGCCGGGCGGGAATCCATTTTTCGCCACTTTGCCTTTACGGGTCAGCTCCATCAGCTGGAAAGCCAGCTTCGGCTCAAGGCCCTTATGCAAAAGATAGGTCATGATGCTGTCACGGCAGCCGATCACTTCGGAAATTGTACAGGTGCCGTCCTTGATGAGATCCTCGGCGTTGCCGTTCCAAACGTCGGTGCCGTGCGAAAGGCCGGAGATCTGGATCAGATCGGAGAAGCTCTTGGGCTGGGCTTCCAGCAGCATGCCGCGTACAAACGGGGTGCCCAGCTCCGGGATGCCGAACGTGCCCGTCTCGCTTCCGATCTGCTCGGGCGTAACGCCGAGCGCCTCGGGGCTTGTCAGTAGGCTAATCACGTGCTGATCGTTCATCGGGACGCTATTGATCGGGATGCCCGTATACTCCTCAAAATACTTATAAAATGTCGGCACATCATGGCCCAACTCATCGAGCTTCAGCAGCGTATCATGCAGATATTTGAACTCAAAGTGTGTCGTCAGCAAGCCGCCCGCCACATCATCGGCAGGGTGCTGGATGGGGCAGAAATCGTAGATTTCGTAGGTATCCGGCACAACCACCATGCCGCCGGGGTGCTGGCCCGTGGTGCGCTTTACGCCCGTGCAGCCCAGCGTAAGGCGGTTTTCCTCGGCGTGGTTGACGGTACGGCCGCGCTCGGCCAGATACTTTTTGACATAGCCGTAGGCAGTTTTATCCTGAATGCCCGAAACCGTGCCCGCCTTGAACACGTTTGTTTTGCCAAAAAGCTCTTCCGTATAGCGGTGGACGTTCGATTGATATTCGCCCGAGAAGTTCAGGTCAATATCCGGCTCTTTATCGCCGTAGAAGCCCAAAAACGTCTCGAACGGGATGTCGTGCCCATCCACGAGCATTTTTTCGCCACAGCACGGGCAGGTTTTATCCGGCAGGTCGAAGCCGTCGGCCACGCTGCCGTCCGTCACCCATTCGCTGTGCCGGCACTTCGGGCAAAGGTAATGCGGCGGCAAGCTATTTACCTCGGAAATGCCGGAAAAGTGCGCCACAGCCGACGAGCCGACGGAGCCACGGCTGCCTACCTGATAGCCGCCCGCATTCGAGAACGCCACAAGCTTGACGGCGATGACATACAAAACGGCATAGCCGTGGCCGCAGATAGAATCCAGCTCTTTTTTGAGGCGTTTTTCCACGATCTCGGGCAGAGGGTCGCCGTAATCGCGTTTCGCATGCTCCCATGTCGCGGTACGCAGCTGCTCAACGGCGCCCTCAATGCTCGGCGGATAGGTGCCCTGCGGGATGGCGCGCAGGCACCCGTCGATAGAATCGGCGATCTTGTTCGGGTTTGTAACGACGATTTCGATAGCCTTTTCCTTCGGCAGATAGTTAAACTGGTTTAGCATATCCTGCGTTGTACGGTAAAAAAGCGGCGGCTGGTGGTCGGCATCCTTAAAGCCGCAGCCCGCCTGTAAAACGGCGCGGTAAACGGCATCCTCCGGCTCCTGAAAATGCACGTCGCCCGTGGCGATCACGGGCTTATGCAGGTCCTCGCCCAGCTTTATCACGGTGCGGTTAAAATCCTTGATGCGTTCTTCGCTGTCAACCTTGCCTTCGCGCAGCATATAGCCGTTGTTGCCCAGCGGCTGAATTTCCAGCACATCATAATACGCGGCAATTTTTTTCAAATCGTCGTAGCTGCGTTTTTCCATGATGGCACGGTACAACTCGCCCGCCTCGCAGGCGCTCGTCAAAATCAGGCCCTCGCGGTACTGGTTCAAAATGCTGCGCGGCACACGTGGCTTTTTGAAAAAGTAATTGACATGCGCCTCGCTGACGATCTTGTACAGGTTTTTTAGGCCAATCTGGTTTTTGACAAGGATGATAAGGTGGAAATATTTCTTCTTCAGTACCTCTTTGTTGCCGCCGAGGCCCGTATTGATCTCGCTGACACAGGTAATCTCTTTCTCTTTCAAATCGCCCAGCAGCACACAGAAAATTTGGCCCAGCGCAGCGGCATCCTCGTCGGCGCGGTGCGCATGATAGGTGCCAAGCTCCAAATGCTTATAGATATTCGGCTGCTTATAGTTGCCCAGCCCCGGGCACAGCGCCTGCGCCATCGTCAGCGTGTCGATGTACGTGCAGTTCCAATCCATCGCATGCCGCTGCGCGATGGCGTTCAAAAAGCGGATGTCAAAATTATTGGCGTTGTGCGCCACAAGGATATGATCGCCCGCAAACGCCAAAAACGCGCGGAACGCATCCTCTTCCTCAGGCGCATCGGCCACCATTTCGTTCGTGATGCCTGTCAGCTCGGTAATTTTGGGCGAGATGGCCTTGGGCGGCTTCACAAACGTATCAAATTTTTGTATGATCTCGCCGTTTTCCACCAGTACGGCGCCGATTTCAGTTAAATACTCGGTGCTTGGGTCAAGGCCCGTCGTCTCGGTATCAAATACGCAGAACGTGCCCGTCAACGGCGCATCCTGCGCGCCGTACACGCAGGGAATCATATCGTCGACAAAATAGGCCTCACAGCCGTAGATCAGCTTAAACGCAGGGTCTGTTTTATGAATTTCTTCGGTAGCCAGCATCGCCTCGGGGTAGCCTTGGCATACGCCGTGATCGGTAATGGCGATAGCCGGATGGCCCATGCGGTGCGCCAAGCGGACGATCTGGCCCGGGTCGCAAAAGCCATCCATACTGGAAAGCTTCGTGTGCAGGTGCAGCTCCACGCGCTTGACTGTGGCCGTATCCTCCCGCTGGCGGCGCTCAACAAAAAGCACGTCATACGGGTAAACCACATAGTCGTGCTCGTACTTATCGTAGCTGCAATCGCCGCGCACCAGCATGGTCGTGCCGTTTTTGATGCCTTCCCATTTCGAGGCATCCTCCCCCTCCTGCGCGCGGATCTTGATATTGACAGAGCCAGTATAATCCGTGATAGACACGGTATAAATTTTGCGGAAGTTGCCTTTTGTCTCGCTGAAAAACACGTCGCCCCAGATGGTGCACTTACCGCCCTCGCCGCCCAAATCTTTCAGGGGTGTGAGGTCATGCGGCTTAAACATTTTGCCGTGGAAGATGGTAACGGGCTTGTCCGTCAAATCGAGGCCGTCGACCTTCATAGCCGGGGCGGTATTCTTTTTCTCGAAAGAGACGACCGGGGCGGCCGTCTTTTTCTCCAGACGTTCTTCCTGTTTTTCCAGCTCGGCCGCATCCGCCGCCGTCACAAGGCGTACCGTCGGTTTCACGCCGGTGCGTTGCTCGATGCGCTCGGCCAGCAGGCGCGGAAACTCCACTTCTTCGAGGATTTTTGTGCCAAGGCGCGCCCCGATCGTAATCGTCTCGCCCTCAAACTGCACACTGGCATGGTCGAGAAAGCCGTTGATCGGTACGCCGTCGCTTTTCATCTCTTCCAGCAGGCTGCGCAGGGCCGCTTCGTCGAGATATGCATACCCAAAGCGGTTGATGATCTTCAGTGTAAAGCCGTTAAACTCCGGGGCCAGCGAGGCCAATAGCCGCGCGCACAAAGCCGCATCCAGCGGCGCCACGCTTTGCAGCGTAAACACAATCTTTTTATCCATGCGGAACATTTCCGCCTGTTCGACGATCACATTGCCAAAGCTGCCGGCAAAGTCGGCGTCCGCCATAAACTGCGGCCAAAGCTGGGATACAAGCGGTTTCATGGATGACGACCTTTCCTTTCCGACGATGCAAGCGCCTGCCGGCCGGCGATGGGCGCAGCGCCTTTTCGTTAAAACTTCAAAGCGCCGATTGCGCAGGGCGCAGTTTACAGTTTTTCAATTTCCTCCATCAGCTGGCCGACAATGTCGCCCGTCAGCTTGCGTACCGGTGTACCGTGTACAAACAAAAGCGCCTCGCCTTTGCCGCCGGCAATGCCGATGTCGGCTTCGCGCGCCTCGCCGGGGCCGTTGACAACGCAGCCCATCACGGCCACTTTGATGGATTTTTTGCAGCCTTTTAGGCGGCGTTCTACTTCGTTGGCGATCTCGGTGCAGGGGTACTGTGTACGCCCGCATGTCGGGCAGGTAATCACTTCCGGCCCGGCCACCGGGAAACCGACGGCGCGCAGGATATTGTATCCGGCCTCTACCTCTTTTTCCGGCGTGTCGGCCAGCGAAACGCGGATGGTATCGCCGATGCCCTCCAACAGCATCCCGCCGATGCCCATGCCGGATTTGATAAGGCCCATCTGATAGGTACCGGCTTCTGTCACGCCCACATGCAGCGGGTAATCCGTCTGGGCGCTCAAAAGGCGGTAGGCTGCCATCATGCGCGGCACATTGCTGCTTTTGATGGAGATCACAATATTGGAAAAATCATGCTTTTCCAAAAGATGCACATGGTAAAGTGCGCTTTCCACCATCGCCTCGGGCACAGGGGCGCCGTACTTGGCCAAGATGTGCTTTTCCAAACTGCCGCCATTGACCCCGATGCGGATGGGGATGTTTTTTTCGCGGCAGGCTTTCGCCACCTCGGCCACATGCTCGTCATCGCCGATATTGCCCGGGTTAATGCGGATTTTATCCGCGCCCGCCGCCACGGCCGCCAGCGCGGCCTGATAATCAAAATGAATATCCGCCACAAGCGGAATATCCACGGCCTCTTTGATGGCCGCCACCACGCGGGCATCCTCGGGGGCGGGGCAGGTCACGCGCAAAATTTGGCAGCCGGCCTCGGCGCAGCGCTTCGCCTGTGCCACATTGCCCGCCACATCCTCAATCGGCACGTTCAGCATCGTCTGCACGGCGATCGGATGGTTCCCGCCGATCGTCAGCCCGCCGATCGTTACTTCCCGTTTTTGCTGCCGCATTCTTCTATCCTCCCGGGGCATCCCCCTATGGCCGCGCCGCGCATTTTCTCAATGGCAAAAACGCCGCGCCGCCCCCTGAAACGTTGCCCGGCCGCCCCAAGGCGGCCGCGCTTTTTACGAAAACATCTGCCCTGTCACAAGGCGCACAATATCGTTGTAGGTGGCAAAAAGCATCAGCGAAAACAGCAGGATAAAGCCCACAAGGTTCACATACTCCTGCACTTTTGCGGGCACAGGCCTGCGTGTAACGCCCTCGATCGCCAAAAAGACAAGCTTGCCGCCGTCCAGCGCAGGAAATGGCAACAGGTTGAAGATGCCGAGGTTGACCGTAATCAGCACCAGCAGATTCAGCAAGGTTTTCCAATCCACGGAAGCTGCCTGCCCGATCGCCGCCACAATCCCCACCGGGCCGGAAAGGTTATTGATGCTTTCGCGCCCTTTGGCGAGGTCAATCAACGTAGAAAAGATAATGCGCGCATAATAGCGCTCATAGTTCCACGCCTGCTTCATCACGTTGCCCGGCGTTTTTTTGAGGCTGTAGACAATGATCTGCGGCGGCATATAGGTTTGGCCGTTTTTGTCGGTATAGGTATCGAACTGCACATCGGAAAGCTCAACCTTTTCGCCGTTCCGCAGGACGGTAAAATCGGCGCTGTAGTTTTTCGTGCGGCTCAGCTCGTAGGAAATATCCTCCGGCACATAGCAGGTACGGCCATTGATGGCCAAAATCCGATCCTCCGCCTGCAGGCCTGTGGCGGCACACTTTGCGCCGTCCTCAAAGCCATAGATCTTCAGGGTGATAACCGAGGTATCGCAGCCGACAATCCCCAGCAGCACAAGATAGCCGAGGATGAAGTTCATGATGGCGCCGGCGGCAATGATGACAAAGCGCTTCCAGAGTTTCACCTCGTTAAACGGCTTGCCGGTACGCTGCTCGAGCGGCACAGGGTTCAAATCTTCTTCCGGCTCCTCATCGGCGTCTTCGGCCGGGTCGCCCGGCTTTGCAGCAGGGCGCGCGCCCTCGCTTTCGGGGCTGTCCTCGCCTTCCATCGCCACATAGCCGCCCACCGGCAGCGCACGGATGCTGTACTGTGTGCCGCGGAAAATCTTTTTGCACAGCGCCGGCCCCATGCCGATGGAAAATTCATTGACCTGCACGCCGCTGAGCTTTGCCGTAATGAAGTGCCCAAACTCATGGAACACGATCACAAGGCCGAAGATCAGGATGGCAAGCAGGATCGTCACAACTGTTGACATAGCTTCTCGCTTTCTTTTCTGCGCAGCGGCAGGCACCCGGCGCATACGGGCCGGTGCTTCCGGCCGTGCCGAGGCAGGCGGACGCGCGGGCACCGGCGGCACCAAGCCTGCCGCCGGGGCATTTTACAGGTGCGCGTGTACAAACGCGCGGGCCATACGGTCGCATTCATATACATCCGCCAGCGTATAGCTGCCGCCGAAGCTGTCGCTGTCCACCATTGCTTCCACCAAGCGGCCAATGTCGAGAAATCCGATCTCGTCCTGCAAAAACAGCTTTACGGCTTCCTCGTTGGCGCCGTTAGCAGCGCAAGGCCCAAGGCCGCCCTTTGCAATCGCCTTTTTGCAGGCGGCGAGGCAGCGGAAAGTTTCTTCATCCGCCACGTCAAAGGTCATCTCTTTCAGCTTTGCAAAATCAAGCTCCGGCACAACGCCCGGCACCCGCTTGGGCCACGTCAGCGCATACTGGATTGGGATGCGCATATCCGGCACACCCATTTGGGCGATCACGGAATTATCGCTGAACTGCACAGCCGAATGCAGGATGCTCTGGCGCTGCACCACGATCTGGATTTTTTCCGGCGGAAGGCCGAACAGCCATACGGCCTCGATCAGCTCGAGGCCCTTATTCATCAGCGTCGCGCTGTCAATCGTGATCTTGGCACCCATGTGCCAGTTGGGATGTTTCAGGGCATCCTCTTTTTTCTTTGTAGCAAGCTGCTCTTTCGTCATACCGAAAAACGGCCCGCCCGAAGCAGTCAGTAAAATCTTCGTCAGGCTTTTGGCGCTTTCCCGATCCTGTAGGCACTGAAAAATGGCCGAGTGCTCGCTGTCGACAGGCAGCAACTTTACGCCGTGCGCTTTCACGGCTTCGGTAACAAGATGGCCGCCCGTAACAAGGCTTTCCTTGTTGGCAAGGGCGAGATCATGCCCGCTTTCGATTGCGGCAAGGCTGGCCCCAAGGCCCGCAATGCCCACAACGCTGTTCAACACCACATCGGCGCCGTCCAGCGCGGCCAGCGTTTTCAGGCCCTCCTGCCCTTTCAGCAGCTTCGGCGCGCCCGCCGTGCCGGCCAGCGCGGCCGACAATGTATCATACGCGGTAGGGTCTACCACACATACATACTTCGGGTGAAATTCCGCAATTTGCTTTTGCAGCAGCTCCACGCGGGAGTTTGCCGAAAGGCCGAACACTTCATATTTTTGTGCCCGGATCACATCCAAGCTTTGGGTACCGATCGAGCCGGTAGAGCCCAGCAGCGTGATTTTTTTTGCCATTTTCCTTCTCCTTTTCGCCCGCGGGAAAAGTGCTCCGTCTCATCTCGGGCGTGGCAAAGCGCCGCTTTGCCGCCATTCAGTGATAAAACACAACTGTAATCACCATTGTCACAAAGGGCGCGATAAACATCACGCTGTCAAAACGATCCATGACGCCGCCATGCCCCGGGAAAATCGTGCCGTAATCTTTGATACCGCACTGGCGCTTCACCACGCTGGCAAACAAGTCGCCGTAAATGCCGAGCACCGCCGCCACAACGCCCAGCAGCGCGATTACGACATACATCGAAATGCCGATGTTAGAGCGTGTAAAGGCCACCATGCGATCGGCCGCGAAGGAATAGATCACCGTCGCCAGCACGCCGAACAACATTGTGCCAACCACGCCGCCGATAGCGCCCTCCACGGTTTTGTGCGGGCTGACGACGGGGCACAGCTTATGCTTGCCGAAGGCGCGGCCCGTAAAATACGCGCATGTATCGCCGCCCCACGCAAAACACAGGATCAGCAAAATGAAAAATACCGCGTCGTAGTGATAGGTTTCTACGGGCAGCAGCTCTTTCAAATAGATCAGCGAATAAAAGCAGAACAAAATCACGCCGCTGAACATTACAAGGCCGGCCGCTTTTTGGAAGCTGATCGTGCCGTTGCAGATCACGAGATAGATGCACACAAACGCCACCAAAACATACGCCACCGGCAAAATCAGCCGCCGGGCAGATGGCTGCGTCGAGAGCATCACAAGCAGCGTCAACGGCACCCACACCGCATACAGCGGCCACTCTTTTTTGCCAAAGCCCAGCGCCACGTATACTTCGTGGATCGCCAGCAGGGCAATCGCGCTGATAACCAAGTTGAACACGACGGTATCAAACATGCACAGCACCAGTATCAGGATGCCGATCCCAACGATCGACGTGAGAATGCGAGTTTTCATAACAGCTCCTTAAATACCGCCAAAGCGGCGGCTGCGGGTATTGTATTCCTCAATGGCCCGGTCCAGATCGGCATGTGTGAAATCCGGCCACAGAACATCCATCTCTACCATTTCTGAATAAGCGGCCTGCCACAGCATAAAGTTCGACAGACGTTTTTCGCCGCTCGGGCGCAGAATAAAATCGGGATCTTTCTGGCCTGCGGTATTCATTTCAGCGCTCATCGCCTCTTCCGTGATCTCTTCGGGGCGTATCACGCCGGCTGCGGCCTTGCGCGCCAGCGCCTGTGCCGCGCCAACGATTTCCTGCCGGCCGCCGTAGTTGATCGCCACATTGAGCACCATACCGGTATTATGCGCCGTCTTGGCCTCAATATCGTTCATTTCATCCTGATAATGCGGGTCAAGCACGGTGCGGTCGCCCATAAAAAGCACTTTATTGTTTTCTTTTTCATAGCTGTATGCCTTGATAAGGTAATCGCCAAACAGCTTCATAATCATGCCGACTTCTTCGGGCGGGCGGCGCCAGTTTTCCGTAGAAAAGGCGTAAAAGTAAGCCGACGAAAGCCCGAGCTCGTTGCAGTAGTGGACGATGTCGTCGAACACCTCTGCCCCGCGCTTATGCCCCGCCGTGCGCGGCAGGCCGCGTTTCTGGGCCCAGCGGCCATTGCCATCCATGATAATCCCGATTGATAGCCCTTTTGCGAAATCCGCGGGATGTGCCATAAGCTTTCCCTCCAAAAGAAATGCCGCGCAACCGCTGAGCAGCGCACGGCATCTCGCAGAAATAAGTTTGCAGTAAAAATCAGACCGCCATGATCTCTTTTTGCTTTTCCTCGATGGCTTTATCCACGAGCTTGACGTATTTATCCGTCAGCTTCTGGACATTTTCTTCCATTGTCTTCTGGCCATCCTCGGTCAAATCGCCCGCCTTTTTCATTGCCTTGGCCTTATCCATTGCGTCGCGGCGGATATTGCGCACCGCCACCTTGGCCTCCTCGCCAAGCTTTGAGACATCCTTGGCCAGCTGCTTGCGGCGCTCTTCTGTCGGGGCCGGGAACGCAAGGCGCACAGCCGTTCCATCGTCGATCGGGTTGATGCCGATGTCGCTGGTTTGGATTGCTTTGGTAATTGCCTTCAAAAGCGAGCGATCCCACGGGGTAATCGTCAGGATGCGCGCTTCCGTCACAGCGACGGATGCAACCTGATTCAAAGGCGTTGCCGCCCCATAATATTCCACTTCGATATGATCCAGCACCGCCGGGTTTGCACGGCCTGCCCGGACAGCTGCCAGCTCCTTATCCAGATGTTCGATCGCGCTCTGCATCTTGTCTTCAAAAGCCTTGATCTCGCTCATAGTCGTTCTCCTCTTTCTGATATTTCATCAAGCAGCGGGCGGCACACACCGCCCGCGAGGTTCCTTTTTTCAGTTTTCCTGCACCAATGTGCCGATTGCCGTGCCCTGTACCGCTTTGGCGATATTGTCCGGGTCGGCCAAATCGAAAACAAAGATGGGCAGCTTGTTGTCGCGGCAAAGGGTCGCCGCTGTGCCGTCCATGACAGCAAGCTGATCTTCCAGCACCTTAGTAAATGTCATGGTATCGTATTTTTTGGCGTCAGGGTATTTGTGCGGGTCCTTATCATATACGCCGTCGACCATTGTCGCCTTGAACATGATGTCGGCGCTGATCTCCACCGCGCGCAGCGCGCTGGCCGTATCCGTCGAGAAGAAGGGGTTGCCCGTGCCGCCGCCAAACAGAACAACCTTGCCGTCCGCCATCGCCTTCAGCGCGGTGCTGCGCGTAAACGGCTGGGCTACCTGCGGCATAACGATGCTCGTCATCACCTCGGTATCCACGCCCTGCTGGTTCAGTGCATCCGAAACCGCAAGGCAGTTCATCACCGTAGCCAGCATGCCGATTTTGTCCGCGAGGGTACGCTCCATTTTGCCGCTGGAACGCCCGCGCCAGAAGTTTCCGCCGCCTACCACGATGCCGATCTCGGCCCCAAGCTCGTGCGCCTTTTTAACGCCTTTGCAGATGCTTTCCAGCACAGGCTCATCAAAGCCGGTGCCCTTAGCGCCGCCCAGCGCTTCGCCGCTGATTTTCAGAAGGATGCGATGATACCGCAAACCCATTCCACAATACACCACCATATCATACAGTTTGATTTTCTATATTTTACAATAAAAGGCCGGTGATGTAAACACGAAAAGCGCCCGGAAGCTTTGAAAACTTCATGAACAAAATCTCCCGCGGCAAAAAGCGGCATAAAAAAAGGCATCTGCCCTGCGGCAGACACCCTATCAAACTTTTTATCTACTTCAGCATCTCCAGCCCCGGAAGCGTGCGCAGTTCCTGCAAAACGGCCAGCCGCGTATGCTCGCGCTGCTCCTGCGCAGAAAGGCCCGCGTGAAAAACCAATCGCTGCCCGGATACGATTTGCCGCGCCGGAATATGCAGGCGAACCGCCGTACCGCCCTTTACGGCATGCATCGTCGGCTGCCAGCCCAGTAGGCGGCAAAACGTGCCGCACAGATACAGCCCAAGCCCTGCGCGCCCGGAAGCTTGCCGCGGCGCATCGAGCGGCCTTGGCCCCAACGCAAACGCCCGCGACGCAAAGGCAGGGGTAACGCTTTGTCCTTCATTCGTCAGCTGCACGGTACAGCCATCCGGCGTTTTATCCAAGCTAAAGCGCACAGCCCCTTTTTCGCCGGCCCGCATCGCATTGGACAGCAGGTTCAGCAGCACACGCTCTGCCATTGCATGGTCGGTTTGGACATGGATTTCTTCCTGTGGAAGGTTTTGCTGTAACGTAAGCCCCAAGAGATGCGCCGCCTTTTCGCTATCGGCAACAATATCCTCAATCAGGGCTTTCAAATCTACGGTTTCGATCTGTGGCTGCATCCGCCCCCGCAGGCAACTCATCAGGTCAAGAGAATTGTTCATCAGACGGTCGAGCTGATCGGTCGCGCCTTCGATGCCATCCAGCGCCTGCCCCACCTTTTTTTCGCTATATTCTGCTTTTTCATGCTGTAGATACAGCCGCAAATAATCGCGGTTCAGCGCGATCAAGTTGAGCGGCTGGAAAAACTCTGTTGCCATCGCATCCAGCAGAACATCGCGAATATAATCTTTTTCTGTTTCCGATAAGGCGGCCTGAGGCTCCTGCATCTGCGCTCTTTCCATTTTCAGCTGTTTCCTTCCCGATTTGCTGTACCATAACGCTTCATTGCATAGATCAGGCAGCCGATTGTCGGGCGCTCGCCCGACAGCCCTGTCTCCTGTTTAAAGCGGCAGTAAGCATCTGTATTAGCCGCTTCCATCCGTTCAATCAGCCGCCGCAGGCCGCTGTCTACAGAAGCCTGCGATACGCCGTGTGCCTCGCTCACCGGCAGGATAATTTCCTTTCGGATCGCCAGTTTCGTTTCCGATTGCCACACCAAGAACTCGGCATCGGCCAAATACAGGCAGTTTGCTGTATCATCCTGCACCCCGAACTCCTTGCACAGCTGGTTGCAATAAGCATGTACTGCTTCGCTGTGCTCATTATAAAAGTTCTGGATACGATGTGCCAGCGCGCCCGCCTGCAGAGGCTTCAAAAAGCAGAAATCCACGCCGGCCGGCAGCGCCCTGTCCAGCCGTTTTAAAAAAGCATGCGCCGCCATCACAACCGTTACAGGCTGGGGATTCTGTTTAATCTGCTGCAGTTTGCTCAAAAACTCGAGGGCATCCATATCCTGTAGCTGTTCATCCAGCACCAGCGCGTCGTAGTGCCGGCCCTCCTGCATTTCACGCAGAAGCTCTTTGCCGCTGCGGTACGCCGCGCACTCATGAAAGCCGCCATATTCCAGCAAAAAATTCCCTAAAGAACGCAAAGTTTGAAGGTCATAGGAGCAAAGCGCCGTGTTGAGTATCCGTTTTTTCACAATCTGTTTCATGCCTGCTCCCGTCACATCGGTATTTGTGCGCCGGCGGGCAGAATATCCGCAATAATATCCTGCAAGTTTTCGATCGGCACGGCGTTTTCATACAGATAGTTCTGCACTTGCAAGGCATGTTCTCTATCCAAAGACAGTTTTACAGATTCTGTGCAGTCTTGGTTATTTTACTGTTGGCTCACAGTTAATATCCAGAAATTTTTAACTTGCCGCAAGCAGTATGTAACGGTATGCCGCACCTGAATAGAACCAATTTCCGAAAAATGCAGAACTTTTCGGAATTGCGTTTCTCCCGCATCGGAAACGTTTTCGTCTTCTTCGTTCACAATTCTTCCTCCTTTTCTGTCGATTCAACGCCTTATATTTTAGCGTGTATCTCACCACTATGCAATAAAAATTATGCGTCAAAATGTGTCATTCGACGAAATTC
Organism: Faecalibacterium sp.; assembly: GCA_022652735.1. Classification (GTDB taxonomy): domain Bacteria; phylum Bacillota; class Clostridia; order Oscillospirales; family Ruminococcaceae; genus Faecalibacterium. The sequence continues at coordinate 147,520 of JALCRP010000001.1, forward strand.
GACACATTGCTGTAAAAAGTCGTTCTTTTTTAGCTTTTTTGGACGCATCTTTTCGCCGCAGAAAGCATATTTGGTGTTTTGTATTTCTCCAGAAGACATAATTGCAGCGTAAAAAAGTTTGCCTAAATTCAATTTTTGCTTTTTGCACAAAAAAACACGCATATCCACCGCCAAAATAGGCGACAGACATGCGTATTTAAAACTGAAAAATTACTTTTCGAGGTTTTCCTCAAAAGAATAAGCTTATTTGTTTGCCTCAGCAGCAGCAACAGCGCAGGCGACGGTCGCACCGACCATCGGGTTGTTGCCCATGCCGATCAAGCCCATCATCTCGACGTGCGCCGGGACGGAAGAAGAACCGGCAAACTGTGCATCGCCGTGGACGCGGCCGAGGCTATCGGTTAGGCCGTAGCTGGCAGGGCCGGCTGCGACGTTATCCGGGTGCAGGGTACGGCCCGTGCCGCCGCCGGAAGCGACAGAGAAGTACTTCTTGCCGTTCTCGATTGCCCACTTTTTGTACGTGCCAGCCACCAGATGCTGGAAGCGCACCGGGTTCGTGGAGTTGCCGGTAATGGAGCACTGGACATCCTCGTGCTTCATGATGGCAACGCCCTCGTTGACGTCATTGGCGCCGTAGCACTTGATCGCGCCGCGCTCGCCCGTGGAGAACGGGATTTCCTTGACGATTTTCAGTTCGCCCTTCTGGAAGTCATAATCGGTCTGCACATAGGTGAAACCGTTAATACGGCTGATGATGTAAGCCGCATCCTTGCCCAAGCCGTTCAAAATAACGCGCAGCGGCGCCTTGCGAACCTTGTTCGCGGTTTTGGCGATACCGATTGCGCCCTCGGCGGCGGCGAAAGATTCGTGGCCGGCCAAGAAGCAGAAGCAGGTGGTGTCCTCGCTCAGCAGCATTGCGCCGAGGCCGCCGTGGCCCAAGCCAACTTTACGCTGCTCGGCGACGGAGCCGGGGATCGTGAAAGCCTCAAGGCCCTCGCCGATCGCGTTGGCACAGTCGGCAGCGTTTTTCAGGCCGCGCTTCACGGCGATTGCCGTGCCCAGCGTGTAAGCCCAGACAGCGTTATCAAAGCAGATATTCTGTACGCCGCGCACGATCTTGTCGCAGTCGATGCCCTTTGCAAGGAGCATCTCATTGCAGGCGTCCAGAGATTCGAGGCCGTTTGCCTTCAGGCACTCATTGATTTTCGGCATACGGCGTTCCATAGATTCAAACTTAGCCATTATGATACTCCTCCTCTCTTATTCTTCCCGCGGATCAATGTACTTGACGGCGCCCTGATCTTTTGCGAAGCGGCCGTAAGTAGCAATGTTCTTCTCGTAGGCTTCCTTCGGGTCGGTGCCGTGGCGGATGGCTTCCAGCATTTTGCCCAGACGGACAAACTGATAGCCGATCACCTCATTGTTGGCGTCCAGCGCCAGCTTGAGGATGTAGCCCTCGGTCAGCTCCAAATAACGGACGCCCTTCGCCTTTGTGGAGAAGATCGTGCCCGTCATCGAGCGCAGGCCCTTGCCCAGATCATCAAGGCCGGTGCCGACAGGCAGGCCGTCCTCAGAGAACGCCGTCTGGCTGCGGCCATAAACGATCTGCAAAAACAGCTCGCGCATGGCGACGTTGATCGCATCGCACACCAAGTCGGTGTTCAGTGCCTCAAGGATCGTCTTGCCCGGCAGAATCTCGCCCGCCATAGCGGCGGAGTGCGTCATACCAGAGCAGCCGATCGTCTCGACCAGCGCCTCTTCGATAACGCCCTTTTTGATATTCAGGGACAATTTGCAGGTGCCCTGCTGGGGCGCGCACCAGCCCACACCGTGGGTGTAGCCGCTGATGTCTTTGATTTCGTATGCCTTTACCCATTCGCCCTCTTCGGGGATCGGGGCGGGACCATGCTTCGGGCCCTTGGTAATCGGGCACATATCCTGAACTTGCTGAGAATAGGTCATGATCATACTCTCCTTTTGTTAAAAATAAGCCGAGCCGGCCGGGCTCAGCCCGGTGAAACCACGCTCATTTTTATTATAGGGAAAGCCATGCCTATTTGCAAGCGATTCCGACATAAAATTCACAATGTTTTCCTAAGCATATTTTGGGCAAAAGGGAAGAAGCGCGCCAAAAACGCTTATACCTTTCCGCCTTTCGTCGGCTTCATCCACCACATGGCGGCAAAGCCCGCCGCCGAGGCGATCACCGCGATCAAATGGCGCCCCCACGAAAGGCCCAGTGCTTCCGCAAGTAAAGGGAAGCTCAGGCTGCCAAGGCTTTGGCCCAGCGCTAAAAAGCCAAAATTTACACCCGCATGCGGCAGGCCGAACAGGTCAGTGGAAAGGGCGGGCAGCACGGCGGCCATGCCCGAATAGCAAAAGGTCAGGCAGGCATAGGTGGCTACTACCCATCCGCTTTGTGCCACCCAAAAAGCCGCTGAAAAACCGCACAGCGCGGCAAACAGCCCAAGGTCCGTTGCGCGGCGGCCGATCTTATCGCTTAAAAGCGGCATCAGCAGGCGGCCCGCCGCGCTGCCTACGCTGCCCACCACCACGGCCGAAAGCGCCGCCGTCTCGCTCAGCCCCCGCTCGGTGCCGATGCGGACAAGAATCGGGCTGAACAGCAGCACCGCAGGCGTGGAAAGCGCCACCGAAAAAAAGCCCAGCCAATACTGCGGCGTAACGAGCATCCGGCGCGGCGCATAATCCAGCGGTGGCTTTTTATATTGTGCGCCCTGCTCTTCCGGCTTTTGTTTTTCGGCGGGCGGATCGGCCAAAAGCAGGCTGCCGGCAAGGCATACCGGCAGCATCAGCGCGGCCAGCGCCCAAAAGGCGCCGCGGATGCCCTGAAAGGGGCCAAGCCCGTTTTGCGTTACGCCGCGCACGAATACTGTCAAAAATGCGCCTGAAGCGCCAACTGCGCCACCGATCACGCCTGTGGCAAGGCCTTTTTTATCCTTGTACCATTTTTGCGCGCAGGAAAAAATCGCCGGGTACAAAAAGGCGCTGCCCAAGCCCGCCGGCGCGCTGAATGCTGCAAAAAACAGCCCCGGCTGCCCCGCCGGCAAAAAGCCGCCCAGCGCAAACCCGCCGCATAAAAGCGCCGTCCCCAGCAGCCCCGCCGGCCGCGGGCCGTATTTATCCTGAAAAAAGCCGCCCAGCACACAGCCCAGCCCGTAAAAAGCAATCAGGATGCTGAACGCATAGCCCGCCACATCCTCGGAAAAGCCGAACTCTGCCATGACGGGCTTTTGAAAGACGCCCCACGCCGCCGGGATGCCCGTCAACACCTGCACCGCCGCCCCGGCCACGAGGATCATCCAGTGGTTTTTCTGCAAAAATTTCTGCATGGTACATTTGCCGCCCTCTCTGCCGCCTTTGCGCCGGCCGCGCCGTGCGCGGCCGTGCAAAATGCAGCCCGCTTTCAGTATGCCCGCTTTGCGGCAAAAACGTGCCCGCGCCGCAAAGCGCATGAATTGCATCAAAGCAAGAGAGATGTTATAATAATCGCACAGCAATGCAAATCCTTGTTTTACGGCGTTCGGCCCGCCCTTTGCGGGGCCGCCGAAATCTTTTTCGGTGCAACAAATAACGCGGCGGTTTTTGGCCCGCCGCTTGAGACAGGAGTAATTTACCGTTATGAAAACGCAACCCTTAAAAGGCATGCGGGACCTTCTCCCCGCAGAGCAGCGCTTGCGCGATTCGATCCAGAGCCAGATTTTAGAGACCTACCGCGCCGCCGGGTTCGAGCGAATCTCCACGCCGATGCTGGAGGATGCCGAGAACTTGGACAAATCCGACGGCGGCGATAACCTAAACCTGATTTTCAAGGTGCTCAAGCGCGGCGAAAAGCTTTCCGAGGCCCTTGCCGCAAACGATCCGAAGCTGCTTTCTGATATGGGCCTGCGCTATGATTTGACGCTGCCGCTTTCGCGCTATTACGCAGCCAACCGCGCCAGCCTGCCCACGCCCTTTAAGGTTATCCAAACAGACCGCGTGTTTCGTGCCGAGCGCCCGCAAAAGGGCCGCCTGCGCGAGTTTGTACAGTGTGACATCGACATTTTGGGCGATGAAAGCCCCAACGCCGAGCTGGAGCTGATTGACGTGACGACGCGCGCGCTGCTCAAGATCGGCTTTTCGGGCTTTAAGGTAAACATCAACGATCGGCGCATTTTGCGCGGCATGCTGGAGGCGATGGGCTTCGCGCCCGAAACGCTCGATTCCGTGTGCATCACATTTGATAAGATGGACAAGATCGGCGCCGAAGGCGTAGAGGCTGAGCTTGCTGAAAAGCAGCTGCCGGCCGCCGCTGTCCGTGCGCTGGCCGATTTTCTCGCCGCGGGCGATACCTCGCTTGCGGCCGTCGCAGCGCGCTGCAAGAACCCCGCTGTGGCCGACGACCTGAAATATGTGCTGGCCACCGCCGAAAAGTTGGCGAACGGCCGTTACGGCATCGCCTACTGCCCCAGCCTTGTGCGCGGGCAGGGCTACTATACCGGCATGGTGTTTGAAGTAACCTGCCCGCAGTTTTCCGGCGCCGTGGCGGGCGGCGGCCGCTACGACAACATGGTGGGCAAGTTTTTGGGCCAGCAGGTGCCGGCCGTGGGCTTTTCCATCGGGTTTGAGCGCGTATGCGGCATTCTGCTGGAGCAGGGCTATCAAATCCCCGGCAAAAAGCAGCGCCTTGCGCTTGTTTACCTGCCCGAGGCCGATTTTGCGGCCGTGCTGGCCAAAGCCGAGCGCCTGCGCGCCGATTATGATGTGACGATTTTGCCGCAGGCAAAAAAGCTGGGCAAGCAGTTTGCGCAGCTTGAAGCCGCCGGCTACAGCGCCGTGGCCTTCGCCGACAAAGAGGATTTGAAACAGCTTAACCCCGCGTTGTAATGGTATGCTTTCATGCCCCGCGCCTGCCGCGGGGCATTTTTATTAAAAAAGCGTGCGCGGCCGGGTTTCGGCTTTTTTGCGGCCTGCTGTGCCGTACTGTTTTATGCCAAAACCGCAAATGTTTTGGCGCAGCGCCGCAATAATGATTTTGTTTTATTCGTTTTGCAGTTGTAAAGGAGGCACGATCATGAGTTCGCTGACAAAAGACGAAGCGTTTCGCCTCGCAGTGGAGCGATACGCCGATACGATTTATCGCGTTGCCGTGCATGCGGCGCCCCGGCGCGATGATGCCGAGGATGTCGTGCAGGATACATATGAAAAGCTGCTGCACCGCACCGAGCCTTTCGCCTCGGAGGTGCATCTTAAGGCGTGGCTGATCCGCGTTGCCGTTAACCGCTGCCACGACCTTTGCCGGGCCGCGTCGGGCCGTGATGTGCCGCTGGATGAGACGCTGCCCGCCCAGCCCGATCCCAGCGACGGCCGTGTGCTGGCCGCTGTGCGCGCGCTGCCCGAAGGCATGCGCAGTGCCGTTTATCTGCACTATTACGAGGGCTATACCGCGGCCGAGATCGGGCAGATGCTCGGCGCCCCGGCGAACACCGTGCTAAGCTGGCTTTCGCGCGGGCGAACCCGCCTGCACGAGATGCTGAAGGAGGAGATCGAAGATGAAGTGGTTTGAATATAAGCAGGAAGTCGATGCCCTTCACGCCCCCGATTCCCTGAAAGATAAGCTGCTGGCGATGCAGGCGGGCGAAAACGCTTTGGGCGAAATCGCCCCGGCTGCGCCGAAACGCGCCGACACAACTTCAGAAAAGCAAACCACGCAAGGCGCCAAAAAGCGCACAGCGCTGCGTTTTCCGCGCTGGCAGCAGATCGCCGCGTTGGCCGCCTGTTTTGCCTTCGGTGTCGTTGCATGTGATGCGTTCGGCTGGCAGGTACTGCCGCGCATGGGCAGCGGCTATGCGGCTGACGGCTATGATAAGCAAAGCGCTTTATACAGCATGAACGACATGGCCGCGGGCGGCGCCGAAGATAGCACCACAGCGGAAACCTCGACGGCCGATGCCTACGCCGAGAACAGCGCCGACGCCGCTGTGGACACCGCGGGCGGCAGCCAAGTGACGCTGCCCAAGGCCACGGGCCGCAAAATCATTTATACGGCGAACCTCTCGCTGGAAAGCAAAGCCTACGACGATACTCTTGCCGCGCTGAGCAGTGCCGTTTCGGCCGCGGGCGGCTATGTGGAAAGCAGCGAGGAATCGAATTACGGCACCGGCTGCCGCGCCAGCTCCCTCACCTGCCGCATCCCGGCCGATGCCTACGAAGATTTTCTGGGCACCGCCGCGCAAACCGGCAGCCTTCTCAGCAAAAGTCAATCGGCTGACGACATCACCGCCGATTATGTCGATGTTGCGGCGCGGATTGATGCGCTGCAAACACAGCGCACCCGCTTGCAGGAGCTGGAGCAGCAGGCCAATAACCTCACAGACCTGTTACAGATCGAAAGCAGCCTCTCGGATGTTCAGTATCAGCTCGAAAGCTACGAGGCGCAGAAGAAGCTTTACGACGATCAGGTTGATTTCTGCACAGTTGACATCAGCCTCGAGGAAGTAGAAACCTTTACCCCGACCGAAACAAACTTCTGGGCGCGTTTTGTGCGCGCGCTTTCCGATGCCCTTGTCAACTTCGGCAACACGCTGGCAAACCTTATCTTTTGGCTGGCGGCGCGCTGGCCTTGGCTTGTGGCGGTGGCCGCCGCAATCGTGCTGATCGTCTTTTTCCAGAAACGGAAAGGCCGGAACATATGAGTTTTACCGCAACAGATTTTGCCGTGCTGGAAAGGCGGCTGGGCGCGCTGGGCGACGAAAGCTACCGCAAATTTAACGAAAGCCTTATCCCCGGCAAGCAAAATGCCACTTATGGCGTCCGCCTGCCCGCGCTGCGCGCGCTCGGCAAGGAGCTTTGTGCGGGCGATTGGCGCGCTTTTCTGGAAAGCGAAGCGGCCCGCGCCAGCCAAAACCACGAGATCGTGACGCTGTACGGCATCGTTGTAGCCGGGGCCAAATGCCCGCCGGATGAGCGCATGGCGCGCACCGCAGCCTTTATCCCGCGCGTGGATAATTGGGCCACCAACGACACCGTTTGCTCCACCTACCGCATCCGCGAGGCCGACCGTGCCGCGTGGCTGGCCTTTTTGGCGCCGTATCTTACCTGCGGCACGGAATTTGGCGAGCGTTTTGCCGTAATTCTGCTGATGGATCAGTTTTTGCACGACGATACGATAGATGCCGTGCTGAATGCCTGCCTGCAGGCGCGCTGCCCCGGCTACTACACCAAAATGGCCGTGGCGTGGGCGCTGTGTACCGCCCTTTGCAAATACCGCGACAAAACGCTGGCCTTTTTACAGGATGCGCGCGGCGCCTCGCTGGATACATGGACGTACAACAAGGCCATCCAAAAATGCCGCGAAAGTTACCGGGTTTCGGCGGCCGATAAAGCATTGCTGCAAGCCATGAAACGTACCGGCGCCTAGCGCCGGGCCGCCCTGAAAGAATGGCCGCAGCTGCCCGCCCAAAGCCTTTATGGAAACGCAAAAAAGTGTATCAAGCCGCTGCAGAGCAAATCTGCGGCGGCCTTTTTTGTCCTTTTGCCAAAAACATTCCTTTTTTCGACGATTTTTTACGTATTTTCTGGCCAGAGCGGCATCAAAGTGCTATACTAAAATCCAAACAGATCAAAATTTGGAGCGTGGCTAGGTAAAATGTTTTCTTACTATTCCGCGGTCATTTTTATTGCCCTGTTTTCCATGAGCATCATGATCGTGGTGGTGCAGGAGAACGATATTATGCCCGAGCGAAAAAAGCATGGCTTTGTCCTTACTTTTTCGCTGGTTCTTGTTGTCGCAATTGCCGAATGGATTGGCGTTTGTCTGGATGGCGCAGCACATTTGCAGCTATTGCATATCGCCGCAAAAGTGATCTGATTTTCGGTAACGCCGATGATCCCGTTGGTATGCGCCAGCACGATCGGAAATTTCCCTAAAAAGAAATGGGTCATGCTTTTTCTGCTGGCGCATGCCTTTTTAGAGGTTTTGTCCGCGCGCTTCGGCTTTATCTTTTCCGTCGATTCGTCCAACGTATATCACCGCCGCGGCTTTTACTGGATCTACCTTGCTGCGATTGTGCTGGGCACTGCCTTTTTGTTTCGCGCCTCGTTCCAGCTTAGCCGCCATTACCAAAACCGAAACAGCCACGTTTTGGCGCTTATTCTGGTATTTTTGGTGGTTGGTACAGCCATCCAGATTATCTGGCGGGATGTGCGCGTTGATTGGATCAGCGTTTCTCTGGCATCCATGCTGTTCTACATTTATTACAGCGAGCTGATCCAGCCGACAGACCCTTTGACAGCCCTTTTGAATCGCCGCTGCTATGAAAGCCGTATTGCCGCGATCCACTCCGTCGTGATTATCCTGTATTTCGACGTCGATCAATTCAAAAAGATCAATGACCGTTACGGCCATGCCTGCGGAGATTCCTGCCTTTCCATCATCGGTGGGGTGCTGCGGCGCTCTTACAGCAAATACGGCTGCTGTTACCGCATCGGCGGCGATGAATTCTGCGTGATTTTGGATCATCATCTGCGGGATGTGGCGCTTTTGAACACTTCGTTTTTCAGCCGCCTGACCGCGCAGCGAGTAAACCAGCCTTTTTTGCCGCATGTTTCCGTGGGCTTTGCACAGTATAACCCTGCCACTGACGACATCCATGAAGTAATCGCGCAGGCCGACAGCTGTATGTACCACTATAAAGAAAAGCATCGGGCCGCGCCGCCGCTCTCCTCGTAATCGGCGCACATCGCCTGCGCGGGCGATGGCAAGCCCTAAATTTGCACAGAATAAAAGCCGTCTGCGGTTTGCAGGCGGCTTTTTTGTTTCTGCCTTTTGCTGTTATGATTTTGCCAAAAGCCGCCCATACTGTTTGCTAAGGGAGGCGCAGCGTATGGATTTTTTATGGACGAAAGAGCTTACGCCGCCGAGCTTTTCGGAGCTAAACGGCGATCAGGAAACCGACGTGCTCATCATCGGCGGCGGCATGGCGGGCGTTTTATGCGCCTTTTGGCTGAAAGAGGCGGGCGTGGATGTGCTTTTGGCAGAAGGCAAAAGGATTGGTGCCGGCATCACCAAAGGCACAACTGCGGTTCTCACCGCGCAGCACGATACGCTGTATCAGGATATGATCCAACGGTTCGGCAAAGAGAAGGCCGGGCTTTATTTGCAGGCCAATTTGCAGGCCGTAGAAAAGTTCCGTGTGCTTGCCGCGCAAATCCCCTGCGATTTTGAGGATAAGCCCTCGATGATGTATTCCCTGCATGACCGCGCGCTTATGGAGCGCGAGGCACGGGCCGTCCGCGCGCTGGGCTTTCCGGCCGAATTTACCACACAAACGCCGCTGCCGTTTTCGGTGGCGGGGGCCGTGCGGTATCCCAATATGGCGCAGTTTCACCCGCTGAAGTTTTTGTACGGCGCGGCGCAGGGCCTAAACATTTTCGAGAACACCTTTGTTGAAAAGCTGGAAGGCACCACGGCCATCACAAAGCAAGGGCGCATCCGTGCCAAAAAGGTGATCGTTGCCACGCACTATCCCTTTCTCAACCGGCACGGGCTGTATTTTATGAAGCTCTATCAGCAGCGCTCTTATGTAATCGCCTTGGAAAATGCGCCCGATTTAGGCTGTACCATCGAGGACGCAGCACAAAACGGCGTTTATCTGCGCAACTATAACGGCCTGCTGCTCATCGGCGGCGGCGACCACCGCACGGGCAAAAAGGGCGGCGGCTTTGCCGTGCCCCGCAGCTTTGCCAAGCAGTATTTCCCCCAAGCGAGAGAGAAATATGCTTGGTCGAATCAGGATTGCGTCAGCTTGGACGGCGTACCGTATATTGGGCCGTACAGCCCCGGGTTGCCCAACGTTTTTGTGGCGTCCGGCTTCGAGCTTTGGGGTATGACGACCTCGCTGGCCGCCAGCAAAATCCTCACTGACACAATTTTGGGCCGTGAAAATCTTTTTGCCCCGGTTTTTACGCCCGATAGGACGATGCTGACCGGCCAGCTTTTTTCCAATCTTGGCACGACCTTGCTGGATTTTGTAACGCCGACCACAAAGCGCTGCTCGCATCTGGGCTGTGCGCTGCAATGGAACGCGGCCGAGCACAGCTGGGATTGCCCCTGCCACGGCTCGCGCTTTGACGAACACGGGGGCCTTCTCGATAACCCCGCGATGAGGGATAGCGATGTGGAATGAGGGTTTTGAGGGGTGGTACTTCAAGCATCAAAAGGGCGACGACATGCTTGCTTTCATCCCCGGGCGCGCAGAAAGCGGCGCGTTTGTACAGATGATCTCCTCCGCCGGCGCGCGCCAATTCGACGTGCCGGAGCTTTCGGCGGCGGGCAGCGTTATCCGGGCGGGAAACTGCTTTTTTTCAAGGCATGGCTGCCGAGTTGATTTACCCGGCGTCTGCGGCAGGATCACATACGGGCCGCTTACGCCGCTGTGCTCGGACATTATGGGGCCGTTTCGCTTTTTTCCGATGGAGTGCCGCCACGGCGTTTTCAGCATGGGGCACACGCTTCGCGGCGGCGTGACAATCGACGGCAAAATGCACAGTTTTTCCGGCGGCCACGGCTATATCGAAAAGGACAGCGGCACCTCATTTCCCAGCGCATATCTATGGCTGCAGTGCAATGATTTTTCGGTGCCGTGCGATCTCATGGTGTCGGTTGCGCATATCCCCTTCGGCGGCATCTGTTTTACGGGCTGCATCTGCGCCATTGTGTACGGCGGGCAGGAATATCGGCTTGCCACCTACAACGGTGTGCACATCCACGCCGCCGACGCCCGGCACATCCGCCTATCGCAGGGAAACCTTTTGCTGGAAATTGATTTGGGCGTTTCGCACGGCGGCCACCCGCTGCGCGCCCCGGTACAAGGGCAGATGTCCGGCAGGGTACGCGAAACGGTAGACGCTGAAATTCAGGTGCGCCTATGGGCCGGCGGCAGCTTGGTGCTGGAGCAATCCAGCCGCCATGCGGCCTGCGAGTTTGTCACCGCATAAAAACCTACCGCACAAAACCTAAGCGGCGGCGCGCCGCATTTTGGCCTAGAGTACCTCGAACGGCTGGTGCACTGCGGCTTTCCGGCAACGGTGTAGGCCGGCAATTTGAGCAAGACATAAAAGCGGCCCGGCGTTTTTCAACGTCGAGCCGTTTTTGTTATGGTGGACCAAAGGAATATAAATTTGAACTTATGGGTATATCCCGGTGGTATTGCCATAATGGACTATATTTTTGAAAAATAGAGCATCCTAAAGTTTTGTCCTTTCGCAAAGCATACCCCCGGCGCTTATCCCGGTCAATGGCCTTTCGCGGCATAACCGCTGCGCTATTATTCCACGGTACCATTGACGGGGAACGCTTTGGGGGCTGGGCTGAATCACGGACGAAATCCAGTTTCGGAATTTCCGATTGGAAATTCGGATGGATACCAGAAAGTGAGGATGCCAAGATGAAAGAAACCATTAAAACGAGCCGCACAGCCGGATACCTTGAAAAAATGTTCCGGGCGCTGAATGTCCGCTACTTTGCCGGGCAGCTTGAGGAGCCTATTATTACCATCCAATCTACCCCGCGGGCGTATGGGCATATCACTGTTGCCAAGGCGTGGCGGCGTGGCGATACTAACCGCCATGAGCTGAACATCGGAGCCGGAACACTTGACCGCCCCATAGAGAATATTACTGCCACGCTTTTGCACGAGATGGTGCATCTTTACAACCTGCAAAATGGCATACAGGATTGCAGCCGCGGCGGAGCATACCACAATAAGCACTTTCGGGATGCAGCCACAGCCCGCGACCTTTCGATAAGTTTTGATAAAAGCATCGGCTGGAGCATTACACAGCCTACGCCGGAACTGTGCGATTTTATCATTGAGCAAGGCTGGAGCGATATAAAAATGAACCGCATCGAATGGCGTTATACCCCACGCGGAGCGGGCAGCGGTAGCGCCACCGGCATACAGGTACCAACACCCAGAACCAGCAGCACCCGCAAATATATCTGCCCTTGTTGCGGCAACTCGGTGAGGGCAACCAAAAGCGTGAACATTCTTTGCATGGATTGCGGGCGGCAGATGATAGTTGCCGAATAAAGGAAAGCCGGGGTGTGCGCCCCGGCTTCTTTTGTCGCTTGGCAAGCCGTAAAGGTGGCTGCAACTATTTGAAAAATACACTTCAAAAGTGATAGCAGCAATTTTATGCAATGGCAACGGATGTGATATAATAGAATACCATCCAGAATAGAACCAATCATGAGGTGCTTATGTGTAAAGGAATCCGCTGGAAAAACATAATATTGTGTGTCTGCCTTGTTGGGTTAATTGAAACAGCTCTCATGCTCAATTTTTCAACTTCAACACGGTTGGATGACTTTGTTTGGCACATCAAAGTAGGGGGAGATATTCTAAAGCTGGGCTATATTCCCGGGGAAATCTACTCTTGGATGTCGGAAGCAATTCCGCTTAAAACAATGTGGCACGAATGGCTTTCAGAATGTATTATGGCAAGGCTTTATCAATATGGAGATGTGAGCGGAATCCTATTCTACGGTATTGGGGTGCTGCTAATTGCTATTTCCATTATCGTATCAAATGCCGACATAATTGCAAACACAACGCCATTATGCGCCTTTGCAAGCACTATTTTGCTTTGCGTATCTATGACACGGATGGCATCTGCTCGGCCTTATTTGCTTGGTATTTTGTGTTTTGCAATTTCAACTGGAATATTGCGCAGATACAATAACGATGCAAAAGCAGTCGGCATTTATCTTCTACCGCTGATAACAATATTCTGGGCAAATACGCATGGCGGAACCATTCTGTTTGCGATTATAATTCCGCTTGGATATTTCGTGTGCAGTCTATTCGATGCAAGCTTTGGCAAATTATATTTGGCGAAAAAGTCGAAGAAACAACAAATAACGCTAGGCGTAATTGCAATTCTAAATGGAATCGCTGCTTGTGTTAACCCGTATGTGGCAAATATATTTCTTTATCCGTTTGCCTATAACACATCTAGCTGCAAATCGTATGTTCATGAATGGCAGCAGTCTGAATTTTTGTCTGCAATCGTTATTGCGTTTTTGATGTTTGCCATTTTAGGAGTTTTGTCAAAACAGAAATTCGGTGTTGCAGAAGTAGGATTAGCTCTTTCCTTCTTTGTGCTTGCAATGGTATATTGCCGATTTTCAATTTGGGCTGCCATTGTACTATTCCCGCTTTTGTTGCAATTCCACCCGAAGCAAAGAAAACACGAAATTGCAATCGCCGTTGTGCTGTCATGTGCTATGATTGTGGCATCCGGAATTCTTATGATGCCGGGTCTACATCGCCGGCAAACAGTTGATTTTGTTGTATCGCCGGAGATGAAGCAAGCGATTGAGACGGTTAACCCGCAACGAATCTACAACGGATATAACGATGGTGCGGCACTCATCTCAATCGGCATAAAAGATTTTGTAGATGCCAGAGCAGACCCATTTGCACAAGACAATATCATTGGAGAAGAAATCAAATTCGAAAAAGAGATGTCATCCGAGCAAATGTTGGATTATATCGAAAAATGGGATTTTGATGCGTATTATGTCAATAACACGGGTAGAGTAGCGCTATTTTTGAGCAATGATAAACGTTTTGTGTTGCTTGAAAATGATGGCGCACACTCGCTATATGTGCCATCAGAAAATTGAGCAAGGTTTCAGAAATAAAGGAAAGCCGGGGCAAAAGCCCCGGCTTCTTTTGTTGCTTGGCAAGCCGCAAAGGTGGCCGGCTATTTTTGAAGTGTACTTTTCAAAAACGGCATCACTGGTTTAGCTCACGCAAAAGGCGGTAAATTCTGCCCACGGAAATGCCGGTCAATCGGGAAAGCTGTGGCACTTTTGCGCCTTGCTCTTTCAGGGCATCCAGCGTCCTTGCCTGCTCTTTTGTGGGCATAGTCTGGAATGTTTCGACCGTTTGGCAGCCGCAGGCGTTTGACATTGCCACTTTTATCTGTGCATCGGTCAATGGCGGGCGGTATTCAGTGTAATCCAAAAAGGCTTTGGAACAGTCGGGCCGGGCGTGATAGCGGCAAAACCATTCGGGCGATTCCACGAGCGAAAGCACATAATTCGTATTCACCGGGCAGATTCCGCTGCGGCCATCGAAATAATCCTGATAACTGCTGTAGGCATATTCGCCTGCATTTTGGCAGATGCCCGCTTTTACGGGATTATTATGGATGTAGCGCACAACGCGCAACAGATAGGCTTTATCTTCCACAGGCTCACTCTTGTATCGCCCTTGGAACAGCCCGCCCAAGCGCTGATTTTTCTGGTTGAAGTATACCACATACCGCATTCCGATATACTTCATAACACGCTCCAGCGCCTCCGGCGTTTCATGTGGCACCTTCAGCAGCAGGTGAATATGATTTCCCATTAAACAGTAAGCTAGCAGCTGTACACCGCCCATCCCGGCGCAATCATGCAGGATATACAGCATTTTCAGATTGTCGCCAGTGTCCTCGAATATTTCCTGCTTATCAATACCGCGCAGCATAATATGATATATGCCGCTGGCGGATTTATACCGTGGCTGTCTTGGCATTTTGGGGTTCTCCTTTCTGGCTATTCTTGTCATAGGATAAGCGCTGTATCAAATCGCAAGCAGTGCCTTTTGTCATCTTGTGGCTATCTATCGGGTAGCCGGGGGCAAGCTGCCGCAAAAGCTGATACTGATTATTTGTCATCGGTTCGTTTGCCCACTGGCTGCGCTGGCGGCGGTTCCAAACACGGCAAAGGCCGGGATACTGTGCTTTGCAAAACAGATATACATAGTCCAGCCCCTGTTGCAGCGATAGCTGCGCCACTTCGGTACCGTTTTGGGTTAGGCAGCACAGGGGCGGCGTATCGGACGGCTTTAGCTGAAAGCAAGTGTTGCCCACATCCAAAAGCAGACAGCCATCCGGCATCTTATTCCACGCAACCTCGTGCCGGTCGGTGCCAATAGCCTTTTCCAGCACGGAAATATCTGTCTCTTTGTCTATCCAAGTATCGGGAATTTCATTCTCTTGTAAAATATGCAGCGTTTTCTCGTCTTGTGGCGTGTCCGGCAATTCAGCTGCTTTGTCTGTGCCCGTAGGCTTGTCACGGCCTATTAGTGTGGCAGCCGTGCAAATGGGGGCGTTGCTGATGCCCACGCAGTCAATCACGGTGCAGCAGGCTTTGCCCGGGCTAAGCCGCAGCCCGCGCCCTACCATTTGGGCATATACGCCGACATTGGTATGCGCTATCGGGCGGGCAATCAGCACAGTTTCGGTGCAGGGCAGGTCAATGCCCTCGGTCAGAACAGAAAAATTCACCAATACATGAAGAATGCCTTGCGAAAAGCCTTCCAAAAGGGCACGACGGTTCTTGGTTTTATCGGTAATGGTACAAGCAATGCGCCTATGCGCGGCACGATTGATGCAATCGGAAATTTCTTTTGCTTCGCTCACGTTGCAAGCAAAAATGATGGTTTGGCCTTTGGCATATTTTTGATACACCTCGGCCACGGCTGCGGCTGTGCCCGACATTGCCGTGGCAATCTCCTCTGGTGAAAAATCACCGTTCGGCTGAATCTTGACGGTACCAAGGTCGTACTTCAGCTTGACTTGCTTACACGTAATCGGGCATAAGTAGCCTTGCTCGATACCCCAATTTACAGTACGCTCAAAAATAATATCCTGAAACACACAATCCAAACCCTGCCCATCGCCGCGGTGCGCCGTGGCAGTAAAACCGAATACTTGGCAGCCGGAAAAATAATCCAAAATTTTGCGATAGGTGGGCGCTGCGGCGTGGTGGGCTTCATCAATGATAATGGCGTCGAACTCGCGCGGGTTGAACTCATTCAGCCTGCCAACTAAAGTTTGTACACTGGCACTGATAACTGCCTGATGGCGCGAATGCTCGGCAGCGATTTCACATCCCACAGAAACCCCGTCGAGATAGCACAGCGGCTGATGCACCAGTTCATCCCGATGCGAAAGCAGCAGAAAACGGTGGTCATCTTCCAAAACGCCACGGCGTAAGTATTCCGAAAAAATAACAGATTTCCCGAGGCCGGTCGCCAGTACGCACAAGGCGGCCTGCCCCTCGTATTGACGCATTGCGTCAACACATTCTTTTTGATAATCCCGTAAAATATACGGCATTTGGTTCACTCCTTTCAAGGTGATACCAATACCGTAAATGGATTTTCGGAAACAAAAACAGCCGCTCGTATAAGAGCGGCTGTTTGAAATGTACACTTCAATAATCAAAAACAAAAAGAAGGAAAAAGAAGGTCTGTCCCCATTTTTTTTTTTTAAATTTCGGCGTCTGGATTAGCTGTTGGCAAATCCACTAAAACTGTTGGTTCGCCATTGCCTTGTTCCGGAGCTTGTACAGCGGGCTGTGTTGGGGCTTGCGCAGGAGTCTGCGCCGCTGGTGCTTTCTCACCAGAAGTTGTGCTGTTCTGCGTAGACTTAGACGTAGATTTGCTTGCTGTTTTCGGCGTTGCCGTAGGAGCAGGCGTAGTCTTTGGCGTAGCTTTGGGCGTAGCTTTGGGCGTAGCTTTGGGCGTAGCCGTCGGCGTTGTAGTAGGAGTTGCTTTTGCAACGCTAGAAACCGAACTGCTCGCAGATTTGCTGGTAGCAGAAGCGGAAGACGAAGCTGTGCCGGCGGATGCCGCAGCGGCGCCGCCGGCAATAAGTACAGCTGCCAATAAAGCAACAACACCAATAAGCAAAATCTTCTTTTTACTCATTTCTTTTCCTCCAACATAGGACGGGGTATCAAACCCCCGTCCCCGCAACAATTCCTCACTTCTGCTTTAATAACTACATAATATCACTAAAAGTTAAAAATGCAATAGTAGCATCGTGCACAAATGCACGATATTTTTTGGCGTCTGTTGGTATGCTTAGTCCGTGCAGATATGCACGGAAAGAGGGCATGCCGGATGCGCCTGCAAAAAGCGATTCAAACCCGTATTTTACAGTTGTGCCAAGAGCGGAAATGGTCGGTGAACAAGCTGGCCGAACGTTCCGGCATTTCGCCCAGCACGTTGCGCCGTACCGTGAAGCCCTATGCCAGCATAAATAACACAACAACCGGCCTGATACTGAAAATATGCCAAGGGCTGGAGATTCCATTCAAAGATTTTTGGGATTCGCCACTGTTTGAGGATTTAGAAGAAGAACCATAGGCCGGGGCGTATGCCCCGGCCTATGGTTTGTGCTTACGGCTGTTCGGGTGCACGTAGCATATAATCATCGAACCAATAGCTTTGGAATTCTTCGCCATCTTTGTTGATAAAGCGCCCCGGTACATCCTGCGGGATGGCATCGGCTGCCGCCGTGCTGTCGAGGATAATTTGCGAAAGTACCTGATTGGCACGGCCACAAACAGCATAATCCACATTACATTTGATTTGCCCCGGCATCACATCGCGGTCGGGGCGTTGCGTGGATAGAATCAAATGGATGGCAAACTGCCGCCCTTGGGTAGCCAAAACAGCAAGCCCATCCAAAATAGACTTTACGCGCTCTTTGCTCTGCTTGTCGGTCGGGTTTGCCAGCGTAAGGGCGGCCATCTCGTCCACGGCGAACACAATATGACGCAGCGGCTTTTCCTGTCGGCAACATTCGTTATAATCCTGAATGCTTACCGCGCCAACCTTGCGAAACAGCTGCTTGCGGTGTTCCAGCTCAACAAGAAGCATCTGCACGGTATCGTCTACTTCTCGCAAGTCGGTCAGCGTATCGGCGGAGCCTTGCCACATCAAGTTGAAATCTACGCCGCCCTTGAAATCGGCAATATACACATCTGCACCTTTATAAATACACTGCCCCAAAAGGCACTTGAGCAGCGAGGTTTTGCCGCTGCCGGTGGCACCGGCCACCAATAAATGAGGTGTAGTATTCAAATTCACCTTAACGGAACCCATCAGGCTTTCGCCCAATATCAGCTCAAAATCCTTTTTACTGGTTTGTTGCCAATCCCAAGTAATGCTTTTGGGCAGGGCGGTATCACCGGGCAGCGTATACAAACGGATATGCCGCAAATCCGTTCCGGCTTCTATTTTGGCAATTATCACATTCAGCGCAGATTGGATTTTCAAGCGGTTCTGCGTCCACGCGGATAAATCCAGCCCAAAGGTTTCAAACTCCAGAATGCGAACACGCGGGTCGGCAGGGTCATGAGATTCGCCCAACAGAAAAGGAATTTCGCAGGCAGAATTGTAAAAGCCAATACGCCGCAAGTTCTCGGTGGTTTCTCGGTTATGCGGCGGGCAGCCATAGGTGATAAGAAAAAGTGCTGTGGCAAACCCTGCCAAAAAGATATACAGCAAAACGACAAATGGCAGCAATCCGGGATATTCGACAAGCAATGTGCCGCCGAACATCAGTTGCCAGCAGAGCAGCACAGCAATACCCCACAGGGCAAAATATAAAAGCCGATACGGCTCTGCCCGCAGACGAGAAAAGCCGTTTGCAAGGCAGCAGCGCATATATTTTCGGCGCAGCTGTTGGCGCAGTGCGAACGCATCAGCGTCATCATAAGTATAAATACTTTCAGGTTTTTTCATCTATTGAATCTCCTTTGTTTTGTTCCGTGGGCGTTATCGCTGCATCGGAAAGATAAATAGTTGGTTTTTTGTGCTGCTCGGTTATGGTGCCGGTGTCGTCAATGGTAATTATCGTATCAATGCGGCGCAGAAACCGTTCTTGTAGCTCGGCACATTCACGGTCGTTATACTGCTGTTCCGGCGGGATACTGGAAACGATATACATGGTGCGATAGCAAGCAGGCTTATCCGAAAAGCGCGCAGGCAAATGGTATGGATAGCCGTTTGCCATTTGCAGCAAATCGCGTGGGGAAATGTCCGAATAGAAATTATCCAGAAGTAACACATCTTGGCCGTTGTAGCTGTCGAAGCGGCATTTGCCGCAGTAGTATTGCGCAATGCGGCAAATATCGCGGCCATTGTGCCGTTGGTACACGATGCCGGATAAATCGGCATCTGTGCAGCTCCATATATATACAAGTTCTATCTTTCGCCAGCCATCTTGCGCGGCATCCTCCTGTAAAGCGGTGCGCGCGGTATTCAGCTGATTCACATTCAGCAGATAGTTGGCATTCTCGTCCAAAATGTCGGTAATGGTTCGGCCTTGCTGCAGCATTTGCAGCAAAGCGGCAGCTTCCGGGCTTTTTTCTTCATTGGCCGTGGGAAACTCGCCCCACTCATAATAAGTATCCGGCAGTTGGGTATGTGCCTTTGCCAGATTTTTAAGGGTGCCGGTTTTGCGGAGATAATCGCGGCATTGTAATGCTGTACCGCGGGGCTTATCAATGTGCGCTTCGGGTATCAGGTTATGCACGGTAGAGAAGCGGATTTTGTTGTGAACGCGAAAATAAATATGATAGTGTGGTGTACCGGCATCGCCGATTTCCTCCACCATACACATGCAATCTAAATGCAGCGATTGCAGCAGGCCGATAAGCAGCTCCTGCGAATAGCCGTGCGTTTCGGGATTATTTAGTGTCAGAAGCCAACCATACGATGATGGATTGATTTTGAGGTATCGTTCCTGTACCTTGGTTTGCACTTCGGCTGATAGGCTGTCTAACTGCTCGAATTCGTTTTCGGCAGTGTCTGGCAATAGGCTTGTATCGTGTGCTATTTCCATACGATTTTTGTCCTTTCAAATGATAATTCACGATATGTAAGATATTGGCGGTTTGAACCCAAATACTCGTTGGGGGGTAATACTATACCCCCCAACGAGCGAATGCCGGAGAGCGCTGGAGCCGTGCCACCTCTTACGGGTGCACGGCCCCGGCATTCGCGCTGTGGCGCGAATGCGTATTGCTTACTTCAATGGATGGATGGCGTCGGCTGCAAACGATACTGCGGGTGCATCATGGTACACATACACATTGGCACGCAGGCCATCAAACTGCACAGGCAGCGTCTGGCCGGGTTCAATGTTGAGCAGCGGCTTTTCGCCGTTGATTTTGACCTGCGCGCGCTCGTAGTCCAAATCTGGCAACAGAACACTGTAGCGATAGCCGACAAGAGTATCGCTGCGTTTGCCATCGACATACAGGTAAGCGGGCTGGATACCGACAAGCAGCATACGGCCAAGGGATTTTTCATTGATGAGTTTGTTTACATTTAACATTGTGAGTTCTCCTTATTGTTTGTTTGAGTGAATGACGGATACGGACGGCGGAGCCTCCGGCGGCTGGCTGGGCGCAGCAATGCGAAAATACGCAAGAATTGCATCTACATCGACAAGCCAACGGCTGCCCGCTTTGCGAGATGGAACGGCCTGTGCCGCACACAAGCTGCGGATGCAGTTTGCTGTTATGGCACAATCGGGGTCACGGCGGCGCAGTTCCTGTGCTGCGCCGTTGATGGTACGGATGTGCAAGGGGCATCGCCTCCTTTCGTAAGAATTTCTGTCAACAGCAAGCGGTGTGGCATTCAAGCACGCTATGGCTTGGCAACGCTCGGTTTCTCTTGACATTTTCTATAAAAAGTGTTTTTTCGGAAAACTTCGCAGGATTTGAAGTGCATTTCTCAAAAAACTTTTGCGGGCTATATAAAGCCGCTGCCGTTAGGCAGCGGCGGTAGTTTCGTCATCTGATTTGCCTTGCGCGGCTTTCCACTCGTGATACTCTGCTTGATGGTTCTCAATGTAGGCAGCAGCATCTCGGCAAAGCAGCGCGGCAAGCAAGTGAATATTGTCGTTGCTCATCTTATACGCCATGCCGGCACGCTCCTTTCCGCTTTCGCATTGCAATGCGTCTTTGGCTTGTCCCTATACTAACGCGGAAAAGTTGACAAACAGATGAAACAGAACTAATATAAAAATAGTGAAAAATCAAAGTGATAAATTAATAATAGTGAACGATTGGAGCGAATGTATGCAAGGATACAAAAAGGAGGCAACGGACATTTTTCGAGACCTCTTGTATGATTTGGTAGAAGAAAAAAAAGACCGGGGAATTTCTCACGCCGATGTGGCAAAAGCGGTGGGCATATCGAATGCGATGATGTTCAAATATCTTCACGGAACATCACTACCTTGTCTGGATGTTCTCGTACGGCTGGCAAATTACTTTAATGTGTCGATGGACTACCTTGCCGGCAGAGTATCCAATCGCGCATCGAATATTTCGGATGCGACGTTATGCGATAAAGTGCACCTCACTCTGCCAGTTCTTCGACATATAGAAGCGTGGTACGCAAGTACAAATTGCTTGTTCGGATGGCCGGAGACCTTGGAAGAAACTTTCTTGAATACGATTCTAAGCACACCAGAGTTCTTTGACACTTTACAGAGCATCACAGACTATGTGGTCGACGCAACTGCAAGATATGATGAAACATTACTAGATGAATTTCCTGATATAGAGTTGCACCATTTCTTCAGCGATATAGCAAATGAGAAGATTGCGAAAAAACAAATGGAGCTTGACGGAATGGAAGATTCGACGACACCCCAGCAACGAAAACGGCAAGCTGATATTCTATTATTTCAAGTACAGGAAGCCGCAAAAAAAACAGCGCAAGTCGTTGCGGATACATGCAACCGCAAGACAAGCGCACAAGTGGATGCTTATGTTGAGGATTACAACAAGCACGGAAAGGATGAAAGCAATGAATGAGACTAAAAAGGCCGTTATCTACGCGCGTTATTCAAGTGATAGGCAACGGGAAGAAAGCATCGAGCGGCAAGTTGAAATTTGCAAACAATATGCTACTGCACACGGATATTGGGTCGTAAACGAATATGCTGACCGCGCAAAATCCGGCAAGAACGACCACCGGCCCGATTTTCAGCGGATGATATACGACAGCAAGCAAAAGCAATTTTCAGTTGTATTAGTATGGAAGCTTGACCGCTTTGCCAGAAATATGGACGACCACGGAGCTTATGAAAAAGAACTAAAAGCAAACGGCGTCGAAATTATTTCTGCAACGGAGTATATCCCGGCAGGATTCTCATCCGCAATCTATAAAGGGGTACTGCTTGGCAGCAATGAAGCATATTCTGCAGAGCTTGGCGCTAAAGTAAAAGACGGAATGCTGCGGACAGCCAAAAAAGGCGAAAGCAACGGTGGTACTCGCCCGTTCGGGTATCGCGTAGTGGACAAGCATTTCGTCATTGATGACGGCGAAGCGGATGTAGTGCGCTTTATCTTCAGTGAATACTTGTCAGGCCATTCTCTTTCGGAAATCGTGCGCGAGCTGAATGCCCGCGGAATCAAGAACTCCAGAGGAAACCCGTTTTTGCTTACCGGGATGCGGCATATGCTGTCTGATAAGCGGTATATTGGTGTTTTGTTGTATAAGGGAGAAGACACGGGTTGCCGTATTCCAGACATTATAGGCCAAGATACTTTTGCCGCTGTACAGGTGCAGCTTGGAAAAAATCGCACCGCACCGGCGCGCAAAAAGGCTATTGATGAGCAATATCTTTTGACAACCAAAATTTTCTGCGGGATGTGCCGCCGCCCCATGAACGGTGTGTCCGGCACGTCTAAAACCAAACATCAAAAGCACCGCTATTATGTTTGCACCGGGCGATACAAGCGCCTTGGATGTACTAAGGAATATGCAAGAAAAAACGTTGTTGAAGATGCAGTGATAAAAGTGGTAAAAGAGGTTTTGCTGAAAGGAAACATCAAACAGCTGGCACACGAAGTGGTACAGTGCTGTCAGGAATCACAGGACAACGGTACATTGCTGAAGTTGCAAGGCGAACTTCGGGAAGCAAACAAGGCTATCCAGAATCTGCTAGACTTAGTTGAAGCAGGCAGAACCACAGATGCCATTGCAGATAGGCTCGATGAACGCGAAAGCCAACGGCGGCAGTTGGAAATGGATATTTCCAAAGAAAAGTTGCTGCATCGTTTGCCAAGCGAAGATGAAGTGATATTCTTTTTGAATTGCTTTATTAAAGGAGAAGTGGATTCACCGGAATACAAGCGTTATCTAATTGACCTTCTTGTCAACAGGGTATACCTATATGATAACGGCGATAAGACACAAAAAATGACCGTCCTGCTTAATGTGCAGAACGGCCAAGCCGGAGTTGAGATAGAGAACCTCGAAAGGGGTTCGCATATCTCGCATATGGTGGACCTGGAGGGATTCGAACCCTTGACCTCTCGGATGCGAACCGAACGCTCTCCCAACTGAGCTACAGGCCCATATCAGTGGGCACTTGAATACTTTAATACAGAACGCCTCGTTTGTCAAGAGACTGCCCCTCAATTCTTTCCAAAACGCGCATTTGTGCGCGAAGATTCGTGCAAAAAATGCAGAGTTTTTTTATCACGGGCACAAAGAGGATTGTACACCTCATACCGTTAAGGCGATGGCACTGCATGAAATCGCATTAGGCGAAATCAAGCGTGTCACCGAGGACGCCAGGGAGCATACGGAGCAGTTTCTACAAAGGGCAATGGACAAGCACCAAAGCCAGCTCAAAAAGGATTTATCCGCTAAATCTAAGGAACTGGACAGGGCAAACAAACGCCTTGCCGATTTGGATAAGCTGTTCCGCAAAGTCTTCGAAGAACTGACCCTTGAAAATCCGTCCGGTGAGCAGTTTCAAATGCTGACGCAGGGCTATGCAGCCGAAAAACAGGAGCTTTCCACAAGGGCAGCCACTCTGGATAACGAAATCAGCACCCAGCAGGATAAGCTGCTGAATGCTGACCGTTTTCTTGCTATTGTGGACAAGTATACCGATATTCGGGAACTGACGCCCGAAATCGTGCGGGAGTTTATTGACAGGATTGTGGTGCATGAACGCTCCGAGCCATACAAGAAGAAAAACTATACGCAAGAGGTTGAGGTATACTTCAACTTCGTAGGCAAGGTTTAGGGCATAAGAAAAGCCGTAGGACTTCAAAAATACTACGGCAAATCTTAAAAACCGAAAACATCCTTATTAGACTGGGGCATTGGGCTGCGACGCTTTTTTGCCGGACATCGCTTGTATTCCCGGGGGAATATGATATACTTTTTTCAGCAATTCACGAGACGAAGGAGGCTTTTTTATGTGGACACGTGCTCTTCTAAAAACAAATGCCAAGCAGGTGCTGGGGCGCTGCTATTGGCGCATCTTCGCAGCTTGCTTGATTGCAAGCCTGCTGGGCGCCGGCCTCGGCGGCAGCGGCGTCAGCTTTAACTATTCGCTAAACAACTCTGCCGGCGGCCCTTCTCATAGCGGCTACAGCAGCTCTATGGGCGGCTATACAACGGGTTATACCGGCGGCGATTCCCTGCCGGCCGAATTTTGGGCCGCGATCGGTGTGACGCTCGTTGTTGTTTTTCTCATAGCGCTGGCGATCGGCCTGTGCTGGCAGATTTTCCTTTCCAACCCGGTCTCGGTTGGGCTGGGGCGCTTTCTGATGGAAAGCCGGGTCGGGCGCAGCCCGATGGACACTTTGTTCTCTTTATTCCGCAAGGGCAATTACATGAATACCGTCAAAGGCATGTTCTGGTATCGTTTGAAAGTATTTGCATGGGGCCTTCTGCTGATCGTCCCCGGCATCGTAAAAGGATATGAATACCGTTTTGTTCCGTTTTTGCTGGCGGAGAATCCCCACATGGACGCTACACGCGCGCAGGAGCTGAGCCGCCTGATGACAAACGGCGAAAAAGGCAGCATGTTTGTGCTGGACCTTTCCTTCGTTGGCTGGTATCTGTTGGCCGGCCTTAGCGCGTGGCTGCTCTCGCTCATTCCCGCATTCGGCGCCCTCCTCGGGGCGCTGGGCGTCCTTTTCGGTTCGCTGTGCATTCTGCCCTATTATTCCGCCACCATCGCCGAGCTGTACGCCGCCATGCGCGAAAAAGCTTTCGCGATGGGTGTCTCCAACGAAAGCGAACTGGGCGGTTTTATTCGCTACTAATCATGGCTTTCGGGCGCAGCCTCCTAATTTGCGGCCGACGGCTTAAACATAGCCTTGTTTGTTCTTCTGCGCTTGTCTGCCTAAAAAGAATGGCAGGCCGCTGCAAGGGCGCTTTACGCCGGAGAATACCGGCAATGGTATAAGAGAAACTCTATACGCAGCAAAAATGCGCTCTGAAATGGCTTTTGACGGCCAAATCAGGGCGCATTTTTTACGTGTTATATTTTGTGAGGCTTTCCCTTGCCGCTATGCCACGGCGGCGCGCGGCCACTTACGCCGCGGCGCCCAAAATTTTCTGCAGCTGTTTGCGCTGCGCCAACAACAGCTGATACGGTTCCGCCGTACCGGCCAACGTTTTGGCGCGCAGCGGCTCCACAATCTGAACGACCGTATCATACAGCGGCGTCAGGCCGGTATTTGCGAGGATACCTTTCAAGGTATGTGCCGCCTCAAACCCGGCCTCCACATCGCCGGCCTCCAGCGCTTTGCCCAGCTGCTCAAATGAAGGATCAACCGCCACCTGTTGGATGCAGGAAAGCAGCAGCTCTTCATCGTCCAGCACACGGCTTATTGCGCCATCCATGTCGCAGCCCCAGTTTTTTAGCTTTCCCAGCGTCTGCTCCATTTTCCAACCTCCTGCCCCGAAAGGCTCTGCTGTTCAGAATAGCAGAATATCCGTCGAAATGCAATAGTTTTTTTTGCAAATGGCAATCAATCGAAGCCTTCCATGTTATTGGGATCGTCTGCGCCGGAAACGGATGCGTCGATCTGCACATCGCGGTCCGCCGCGATATAAACGGTGATGGTTGTGGCCGGCGCAACTTCCGTGCCGCCCAGCGGATCGGTTTTAATCACACAGCCCGAAGCATAGGTGCCGTCATTGGTCATCATCACGCAGCTGGCCGTCAGGCCCGCCGATTGAATTTCCTGCACGGCGCTGTCCTGTGTAAAGCCGACCACATTGGGCACCTCGACGCTCTCCGGGCCGTTGCTCACCGTCAGAGTAATCGTGCGGTCGTCCTCGGATGAAACCGTTGCGCCGGCCTCCGGCGTCTGGCTAAGGATGATTCCCTTTTCTACAGTGGCATCATACGCTTCCTCGAGCTTAAAGCGAAAATGCCCCGCGTACTGGCCGGAAGCTTGAATCTGCGCATAGGTCATGCCCACAAAATCGGGCACATATTCTGCCTCGGAAGCCTGTGACGAGGGTGCCTGTGAGCTGGCGGGCAGATCGTTTTTTCCGCCGCCGCGCCCCAAAATCCAAAATAGCGCCAGGCATACCAGCGCCGCCACCAAAACCAGCAGCGCGGCCAGCATACCCGTCAGCTTTTGTTTATGGCGCTTTTCGCGCCGTGTCTCGCCGACAATGGCCTGGGCCGCCGTGGGTGAGGTCAGGCTGCTCATCAGCACGGGCACCGTCTGGATACGGCCGGCCGGCTTCAGGTTCATGCCGTGCGCCAGCACATCTGAAAGCCACCCCGGGATCGATGCATCCAAGCTGCGCGCCGAAGGGTTGGAATCTGCCACAAGGCGCTGTGCCGCCGAAAGCGGCGCCTGCCCCGTAACCATGCGGTAAAATACCGCTGCCAGCGCGTATTCGTCGGTGTAGCGGCCCTCAAACTCCGCAGAAGAATACTGTTCGGGCGCAGAGTAGCCCTCGTACAGCTGCGGGCGCAGCGCGCCGCCCACCGTGCGCAGACCAACAGTGGCGTACCCGGCAAGGCGCGCCTTGCCGCTGTCCAGCACACGGATATTTTCCGGGCTGATGCCGCGGTGGACAAGGCCCGCCTTGTGCATCGCCGCCACCCCCTCAAATACCGGCTGCAGCATGCTGCGCGCTTCCGCCGGATCGATACGGCCGCGGTTCTGCTTCAGGGCCTCTGTCAGCGGGACACCGCCCGGGTTTTCCATCACGGCATAAGCCGTATTGTTGGTTTCGAGCACATCCAGCACGGCCTCAAGGCCGGTGGCCGGCGTGATTTTCATCAGCTCATGATAGAGATCGGCAAAATCCATCCGGGTTGTCTTATACAGCACCTCGCTGCCGGGCTTCGGGTTGATCGTGCCGTTTTCGCCGCGGTCCTCGGCCAGCGTCACGGGCAGATATTCCTTGATCGTGACACGCACCGCCGCCGAGTTTTCCACCGCATGATACAGGATGCCCTCGCCGTCCGCCGCGCAGAACTCGCCGACCGTATAGCGCCCGGCCAAAATGCTGCCGTAAGGCAGCATCCCGCGCGGATTGGTATTTTCCATGCTGTGATGGCAGTGCGGGCAGGCTGCCGCCCCGGCATCCATCTGCCCGAGGCAATGCGGGCACAAGCGTTTGCCGGCTGCTTTTTCTCCGGCGCGGCCCGTTTGCTTTTTTGCTGCATGTTCCGCCATACAAATCCTCCCAGAAGCCTTGTTTTACGGCGCGGGCCTATGCCCTGCCTGTGCAAATGCGATGCATCCCGGCGTTTTCCCTGTAACGGAAGCAACCTGCCGCAGGCACAGGAAAAACAGTCTCTGTGCGTTTATTATAGCACAGAATCGGCGGGCAGATGCGGTTTTTGGTGATTTTGCCGCTTGCCTTAAGCAAACGTCTCGACGCCTTCCGCCGTTACGCGCGCGAACACCAGCGGCTTTTCGGCCGGCTTTTCGTCGCGGTAGACAAGGCCCGCACGATACATTTCCTCGGCCGCGGCAAACTTTTCGGTGTGCCCGTAAAATGTGCAGATGCTTTCGCCCTTTTTCACGAAATCGCCGGTTTTCTTATGCAAAATGATGCCGGCCGCCATATCAATGGTATCATCCTTGGTGATACGGCCCGCACCCAGCAAAACGCTGGCGTTGCCGATTTTTTCGGTATCGTTCGACCAAATATAGCCGTCGTGGTCGGCCAAAAGCTCATACTGTGCGGCAGGCTGTGCAAACAGGCTATAATCGTCCAGTACGCGCGTATCGCCGCCCTGATAGGCGAACATCTGCTTGCATTTTTCGTAAGCCGAGCCATCCGCGATCACGGCTTCGGCCATCGCACGGCATTCCGCAAGCTTCCCCTTGCCGCCCAGCACCAGCATGTTTGCCGCAAGCTGCAGGCAAACTTCGCGCAGATCCTCCGGGCCGCGGCCCTTCAAAACCTCCATGCTTTCCATCACTTCAAGGCTGTTGCCGATATTGTGGCCGAGCGGCGTATCCATATCGGTAATCAGCGCGGCGACCTTGCGGCCGTTATGTGCCCCGATCGCCACCATCATTTTGGCTAGCTCAATGCTTTCCGGCACCGTCTTCATAAAGGCGCCGTTGCCCGTCGTCACATCAAGCAAAATGGCGTCGGAACCGGCCGCCAGCTTTTTCGACATGATGCTCGAAGCGATCAGCGGGATACAGCCGACGGTGGCCGTCACGTCACGCAGCGCGTACATCTTTTTATCGGCGGCGGCCAGATGGCCGCTTTGGCCGATCACGGCGATGCCGATGTCGTTCACCTGCTTGAAAAAGTCCTTCTGCTCGATGGCCGTCCGGGTACCGGGCACACTTTCCAGCTTATCCACGGTGCCGCCGGTATGGCCGAGGCCGCGGCCGCTCATCTTGGCAATTTTTACGCCACAGGCCGCCACGATCGGGGTGATGACAAGCGTAGTTTTATCGCCGACGCCGCCCGTCGAGTGTTTATCCACTTTGACGCCCTGAATGGCCGAAAGATCGACCATATCGCCGCTGTGCGCCATCACATCCGTCAGCACAGCAACCTCTTTATCCGTCATGCCGCGCAGATAGACGGCCATCATCCACGCCGACATTTGATAATCGGGAATCGAACCATCGACAAAGCCCCCGACAATGAACTCCAGCTCTTGGCGCGTCATCGTGCCGCCATCGCGCTTTTTGGCGATCATATCATACATTCGCATACTTGCGTTCTCCTTTTCCCTAAAAAGCGCAAAGCTCCCCCGGGATAAGCGAGGGAGCCTTGCAAAATTCACGATCCCGCGTTTTAGCGCGAGCCCTTATCGTATGGGATGCCCTCGGCTTTCGGGGCCTGACTGTGCTTAGAAGTAAAGATCAGCACGATCATCGTCACGATATACGGTAGCATCTGATACAAGTTCGACGCCGATTTAAGGTTTTCAAACTTCGGCAAAAACGGAATCAGATCGCTGTACGCCGCAACTACCTTGAACAGTGCAAAGAACACCGCGCTGCCCAAGATCGGCAGCGGTTTCCAGTTGCCGAAGATCATAACGGCCAGCGCCAAGAAGCCGTAGCCGCCCACGCTTGCGGCAAAGCCGCTGCCGGCCGCCAACGTATAGGCCAAGCCACCGATACCGCCCAAGAAGCCGGAAATCAGCACACCGGAATAGCGCATTTTGTAGACATTGATGCCCACAGAATCCGCCGCCTGCGGATGCTCGCCGCAAGCCCGCAGACGCAGGCCAAACTTTGTCTTGTAAAGCAGCACCACCGCGCCGATAAACAGCAGGATAGCCACCGGCGTTGTGAGGTAGAAATACTTAAAGATCAGGTTGTTCCAAAAGCCGTCGGCCGCGGGCGCCATGCCCAGCGATTCGCGCGTGATGCGCACCCACGTCGGCACCTGAATCGTCGTCAGGCCCTGCCCTTGGATCGCCCATGTCATAACAACGGCAAACGCCGGCGCAAACTGGTTCAGTGCGGTGCCGCCGATGGTCTGGTCGGCTTTCAGGTTGATCGCCGCAAAGCCCAAAAGCAGCGAAAAAATCATGCCCGTAAGCCCGGAAAGCAGAAGGGCCGCGAACATGGCAAGGATCGGGTGATCGGGGCCGAAGCCGCTCTTGTCAAATGCCTGCAAAATCAGGCAGGCAAACAGCGCGCCGACTACCATGATGCCTTCGAGCGCGATGTTAATGACGCCGGAATGCTCGGAGAACATACCGCCCATCGCCACCAGCAAAAGCGGCACCGCAAACAAAATCGTCAGGCTAAGAATGTTGGCAAACGTAGTCATTTGTTCGTCCCCTCCTTTTCCTTGCGGCGGGTAAGCGCTTTTGCAATCACGCCGCGCATCAAAAGGGAAAACGCCGCCAGATAGATGATAACGGCGATCACAATATCCGTCGTTTCCGAGGAGAAATCGGGCTGCATGGCCGCGCCGCCCACCTGAATGTAGCTGACAAACAAAGCGCTAAAAATCGTGCCGAGCGGGTTCGAGTTGGCAAGCAAGGCCACCGGGATGCCGTTGAAGCCCATGCCAAGGATGGATTTTTCCATCACGTACTGCACCGTGCCGGCCAGATAGTAAAGCCCGCCGCCAAGGCCGGAAAGCGCGCCCGCGATCACCATCGAAAGTACAATGTTGCGGTTTGCGTTAATGCCGGCATACTTCGAGGCAAACTTGTTCATGCCGCAGGCTTTCAGCTCATAGCCAAATGTCGTTTTTTGCAAAATCACCCACACGATCAGCGCAACTACGATCGTAATGAAGATGCTGATATTGATCCAGCTCGAGTTGAACAGTTTGTCCAGCCCGCATTTCGGGATCAGGGCCGAGGGGTTTGCATCCTTCAGCGCCGCCGTACGGTCGGAGTTAGAAGCACCCCAATAGGCCGCCAGCATCATCGGCATATTGGCGATTACGAGGTTTACGAGATACATGCCGATCCAGTTGAACATGATTGAGGTGATAACCTCATTCACGTTGAACAGGGCTTTGAACAAGCCCGGGAACAAACCCCAGATCGCGCCGCCGAGCGTACTGGCCAAAAGGCACAGATACCACGGCATCTGGAACTGAATGGCACACACCAGCGCGAAGAACGCGCCGATCGTGTATTGGCCCGAAGCGCCAATGTTGAACAGGCCGGTTTTGAACGCAAAGCCGACCGAGAGGCCGCACAGCATCAGCGGCGCAGCCTGATACAATACCTTGCCCAGCTTATCAAGGCTGCCAAAGCCGGTGGTAAGCATTTTCATCATGCCCTCGCCCGCGGCGCCCGCGTTCAGCAAAAGCAAAAGCACGAAGCCCAGCACAAGGCCGATCACGATGGAAAGCAGGCTGGCGAGCACACTGATAAATGCCGGGTTCTCGGAAAGCGGTTTTCTTTTTGCGGTATTCACTGTGCTGCCTCCTCTCCGGTTTGCCCTTGCTTTTTCGCGCCGGCCATATACAAGCCAAGCTCCTGCACGGTCGTCTTTTTCGGGTCAAGTTCGCCCACGATCTGCCCCTCGTACATTACAAGGATGCGATCCGACAGGTTCATAACCTCGTCCAGCTCCAAGCTAATCAGCAGCACGGCACGGCCGGCGTCACGCTCGGCCACAAGCTGCTTATGGATATATTCGATGGCGCCGACATCCAGCCCGCGCGTCGGCTGCACGGCCACCAAAAGGTTCGGCTGCTTGTCGATTTCACGCGCGATAATCGCTTTCTGCTGGTTGCCGCCGGACATACTGCGCGCCGTGGTAATATCGCCCTGCCCGCTGCGAACATCATACTGGTCGATCAGGCGGTCGGCATATTTCTTCACCTCGGCCTCTTTGATAAAGCCGTGGTTTTGAAACTGCGGCTCCCAGTAGCGCTGCAAAACAAGGTTCTGGCCCAGCGTATAATCCAGCACGAGGCCATACTTGTGGCGATCCTCGGGGATATGGCTCATGCCATCCTTTGAGCGATCGCGGATGGAGGCATTGGTAATATCCTTGCCGCAAAGCGCAACCTTGCCGCCCGTGATTTTTTCAAGGCCTGTCAGGCCATAAACCAACTCGCTCTGGCCGTTGCCCTCGATACCGGCAACACAGACGATTTCGCCCGCATGCACTTGGAAGGTAACGCCCTTCACAGCGTTATTATTGTGCACACGGCTGGGCACAACCATCCCCTGTACATCAAGGATCGTCTCGCCCGGCTTGCAGGGCGCCTTTTCCACGGCGAACTGCACATCGCGGCCGACCATGCGGCGCGAAAGCTCCTCTTTGGTCGTGTCGGCAATATCCACTGTGCCCATGCATTGGCCTTTGCGCAGGACAGTGCACCGATCCGCCACAGCCATAATCTCATTCAGCTTATGGGTGATAAACAGGATGCTCTTGCCCTCGGCCTTAAAGCCGCGCATGATCTCCATCAGCTCGTCGATCTCCTGCGGCGTCAAAACAGCCGTAGGCTCATCAAAAATCAGGATCTCATTTTCACGATAGAGCATTTTCAGGATCTCAACGCGCTGCTGCATGCCGACGGAAATGTCGCTCACCAGCGCGTCAGGGTCAACACGAAGGCCATACTTTTCGCTTAAAGCCACAACCTTTTTGCGGGCGGCGTCCTTTTGCAAAAAGCCGTACTTCGTATCCTCCACGCCAAGAATGATGTTGTCGAGCACCGTAAAGCATTCGACCAGCTTAAAGTGCTGGTGCACCATACCGATCCCAAGACGGTTGGCGTCGTTGGGGTCTTTGATCTCGACCTTCTGGCCATTTTTGTAGATCTCACCCTTTTCCGGCTGATACAGGCCGAACAGTACGCTCATCAGCGTACTTTTGCCTGCGCCGTTTTCGCCCAGCAGTGCGTGGATTTCGCCGCGCTTCAGCTGGAGGGTGATGTCGTCATTGGCCTTGATGCCCGGGAACTCTTTGGTAATGTTCCGCATCTCGATCACATAATCGTCTGCCAATGCATTCCGCTCCTTTCAAGAGAAATCTCTAAGGGACATTATACATAATTTTGCCGAAGGGAACAAGCGTTTTAGGGAAAAACCATACAAAAAATGGAGCATCTCTTTGCAAGAGATGCTCCAAAGTATGACTTTTGCGAAAATTAGCCCTGATAATCGACCTTGATCGTCGTAGTGGCGAACTGTGCGGTAGCCTCAGAAGCGTCGTCCACAGCCAGAGAACCATCCTCGAGGCTCTTGAACAGAGTATCGTACTGGTCCTGCGTGAACGTATTGAAGTGAGAAGCCTCCATCGGCAGGCCAACGCAATCCTCGGCAGCGCCCAGCTTCGTCTCGACGCCTGCGTAGGTGCCGGAGAACTTCCAGCTGTTTGCCATGCAGTCGCTCAGCACGACGTTCACGGAGTTTGCCAGCGCCTTCATAGCGGAGGTAACAACGCAGCCATCCAGATAGGACTGATCCACGTCAACGCCGACCATCTTGCCGTTGTTGGCCTGAGCCGCAGCAACACAGCTGTTGCAGATAGAGCCGCCGCAGGCAAAGACAATCTCGGTGCCGTCAGAGTACCAGCTATCCATCTTGGATTTGATTTCGTCGGTAGCGACGAAGGAGCCAGAGTACCAATACTTCATCGTCACATCGGAAGCGCCCAGCTCCTTGGCAGCAGCGTCAGCGCCCTGCACAAAGCCCTGGCCGTAACGGACAACGGCCGGCACGCTCATGCCGCCCAAGAAGCCCAGCTTCTTGTAGCCGTCGGTCACGACAGAATAGCCTGCCAGATAGCCGGCCTGCTCTTCCTTAAAGGTAACCAGCGCGACGTTCTTGCCCGGAGTAGCCAAGTCGCCGGTGCCAACGTCGATCGCCAAGAACTGCGTGTCAGGATACTTATCCTGTGCAGTGCCCAGCGCAGCGGCGAAAATGTAGCCGGCCATAACAATCACAGCAGCGCCGTCGTTAACAGCGTTGTCGATCTGCTCCAGACGGGCATCGTCGGAGTCCTCAGAGGGCTTATAGTAGTTTGCCTTCAGGCCGTTGGCTTCGCAGAAATCCTTCACGCCCTGATAAGTATACTGGTTGAAAGACTGGTCATCAATGTTGCCCACGTCGGTGATGAAAGCGATGTTGGTTTTTGCGTTGGCATCGAGGCCGGTAGCAGCAGCGGAAGAAGCCGTGCTGGAAGCAGCCGCAGAAGATGCAGCGGAAGAAGCCGTGCTGGAAGCAGCGCCGCAAGCGCTCAGCATGCCGGCGGCAGCAGCCGCACCGGCAACAGCCAGAAACGAACGACGAGAAATCTTAGTCATAATTGATTACTCTCCTTTTGTTTGGTGATCTGGGCAGCGAAAGCCGCCCGAACAAAAAGGGCAAAGCAGACCACTTTGCCCTTCCTCTTGCCCTAGTATACCGAGATGTTTTCCGGGATGCAAGCATTTTGCCGGAAGGAAATGTTTACAAAAGAGTATCACTATGTCGAATTTTACAAAACATTTTTCGGCCCAAAGCCCAGCGGCAGCAATTCGCCAAGGGTCATTTCCTGATAATCCTCGGGTGTTTTTGCCAGAATGACATGCAGCGCCGGGCCGGTAAATTCATACAGTGCCTGCCGGCATACGCCGCACGGCGCCGTAACCAGCGTATTCACCTCGCCGATGCGCGCGCCCACAATCGCAATATCGGTAAATTCGGTTACGCCCTCGCTCACGGCCTTAAACAGCGCCGTGCGCTCGGCACAGGTAGTAGGCGTAAAGGCCGCGTTTTCGATATTGCAGCCTGTATAAACTTTCCCGTTTTTGGCCCGCAGCGCCGCGCCCACAGTAAAGTGGCTGTAGGGCGCGATCGCGAACTTTCGCGCCGCCAGCGCCTGCCGGATCAGGTCTTGTTTTTCTTGTTGGGATAAATCCGCCATGTGTTTTTTCCTCCTGTCCTTGTTTTGGCATACGGCCGCGGCCGAGCAAAATGCCCCCGCTAAAGCCGCCAAAACCGCCTTTTGCGCACCGTGTGCCTAAAGCAGCGCCGGCTTATTCCACGCTGCCCAGCGCCACCTTCATCATATTGGTGAAGCTTGTCTGGCGCTGTTCGGCCGTAGTAACCTCGGGCGAAACAAAGCTGTCGGAGATCGTGACAAGGCAGGCCGCGTTTTTGCCCAGCATATTTGCGTTGTGAAACAGCGCAAAGCTCTCCATTTCCACTGCATAGCAGCTGCGCTCGTCACGCAGGCGCTCCCAGTAAGTTGGCTTTTCGTCGGAAGGCTGGCGGTAGAACACATCCGAAGAATGGATGTTGCCCTCGATCAGCGGGATACCGGCGCGCTTAGCCGCCGCGCGCAGCTTATCATTCAGCGCGGCGCTGGGCAGCATCAGGTCGCTTTCGGCGCCGCCCTGTACGCGGGCGTAGTTCGATTCGGACACGGCGCCCGAAGCCAGCACTACATCAAACAGCTTGGCCTTTTCGGTATAGCTGCCCGCCGAGCCGATGCGAATGATGTTTTCCACATCATAAAACTTGTACAGCTCATAGGAATAAATGCCGATGGAGGGCATGCCCATACCGCTGCCCATCACGCTGATCGGGTGGCCGTGATAGGTGCCGGTAAAGCCCAGCATCCCCCGCACGTCTGTTACCAGATGCGGCGCTTCGAGAAAAGTCTCGGCAATAAACTTGGCGCGCAACGGGTCCCCCGGCATGAGGACAGTTTTGGCAAAATCGCCTTTTTCGGCGCGGTTATGAGGGGTAGACATAAAGATCGCTCCTTTTCAGCTTGAATAGTAATACTATTCTAATACAAAACTCCCTGTACGGCAAGCGTACAGGGAGTTTTGACAGATGCTTTACGAAATACGCAAGCTGTTACTTTCCGCCGAAGATCGACTGCGGCGCCAAGCGCGAGCCGTTGTAGAAGATCTCGAAATGGCAGTGGTTGCCGGTAGAGCGGCCTGTGCTGCCCACCGTGCCGATCACCTGCCCCTGCGCAACTGCCTGCCCTACGCTGACGTTCAGCGTCAGGCAGTGGCCATACAGCGTCTTGTAACCGTTGCCGTGGTCGATGATGATGGAGTTGCCATAGCCGTGGCCCGCGGCGCTGAAGCCGGAGGCGACGACCACGCCGGAATCCGCCGCCAAAATCGGCGTACCGGCCGCGGCGCAGATGTCCACGCCCTTGTGGCCGCCCGGCAAAACCGCCCAGCGCGAGCAATAACGGTAGCCCGGCACCGGCCACATCAGGCTGCCGTTGCCTACCTTGGCGATCGTACCAAGCGCCGTCTTGGTGCCCTTTACCACTTTCTTGGTCACAGGCTCCTGCACAACTTCCTTGTTCAGTACCTCAACATCCAGCGTGTTGCCGGCCGCATCATACGTATACTGATAGGTAACATTCTGCAGGCCGTCGGCGCCTTCCTGAATCGTCTTGGTCGTGCCGAAGGAATAATCCGCCGATTCCGAAGTTTCGGTATCGAAGGGGATTGTTTCCTGCTCAACCGTCGTTTTGAGGACACGCACTTCCAGCACGGCCTCCTGCTTTTGTACAACGACCTTATCGCCCGGGAACAGGGCCGATTTTTCCGTCAGGCCGGGGTTCAGCTCATACAGCTGGTTCATCGTCAGGCCGTTTTTGGAGGCGATCAGGCTGATGCTGTCGCCCTGCGAGATCGTATAATCCTGCTGTTTCACCTGATCGGCCGAGATATAATTCAGAATATCCTGATAATCGGAGAAGCTATCGTTAAAGAACACACCGTCGACAAGCTCCACATCATGGTTGAACTGGACGACCGTGTTCGGGTCGTCGGGCTGCTCATAGGGCGCCTTCAGGTTTTCGAGATACTCAGAAAGCTGCTTGCCTTCCGTCGTTACCTTGCAAAGGCTGCCGTCTATGTACAGCGCCGTGCCCTCTGCGATTTCGTTGCTCGAAGATTCGAGGATCGCATCGGCCATTTCGTTTTCGCTTAAAATGCCGGCGCGGTTCATCTTAGAGGTACGGGCCAGCGTATAGGTCGGGGTGATATTCCAACTCGTTTGGCTTGTGCCCGCGTAGTTGATACGTTCATCCACCGCCGTTTTGGCGTTTTCAAAAACGTTTTCGCTTTCCACATAGCCGACCGTGTTTCCGTTCACCTGTACCGCCAACGTGTAATCCACGTTTTCTATCTGATGCACATACATCAGGCAGACGACCAGCACAGCCGCCGGCACGATATATGCCACCGTATGG
Source organism: Faecalibacterium sp. (assembly GCA_022652735.1). GTDB lineage: Bacteria > Bacillota > Clostridia > Oscillospirales > Ruminococcaceae > Faecalibacterium. The sequence continues at coordinate 184,289 of JALCRP010000001.1, forward strand.
GGCACAAGGCGGGCATAAAGCTTAATGCCACGCCCGAGATAACACAGGCCCTCCCACAAAGCGGCCGGAAAGCCTTTTTCTTTGCGCACCTGATGCGCATAGCGGAAGATGTGGATAATGCCGCGGAAGAACACGGCCACCGGCGTAATCAAATCTTCCCGCAGGGTACGCCCGATCTTGCCGAAGAAACGGCCAAAGCGAGCGCCGGCCCGGAGCAGGATACGGTGCGCTACCGCTGCCGCCCGTTTGCACCAGCGCGCAAAGCGCACCGCCGCATACTCGCCCTGAAAGCCAAGGGAATACAGCAGCTCGCCGATCAGGATATACAGCGGCCACGTGCGCAGCCGGCGTAAAGATGCCCGCTTTTGTGCGCGGGAGCGTTTATGCAGCTTATGGTGCAGGCGCACCATCGAACATTGCAGCTGTGCAATGCGGCCGCGCAGCGTATGGGCATAAGTTTCCCGTTTTTTCTTTGCGGGCACAGTTTTTTTATTCTCAAGGTCCAGAGGGGTCTTTTGTTGTGTCAAAAGAATCTCCTCCTTTCTGATCGTCTTTTTATACGGCAAAAGTGTTGCATGCACTTTTTTATTATACTCGCAATCCTACAGCGGGCAAGGTTTTTGGCGGATTTTGGCGGGAAGTTTCACGCCATCTTCACAAAATTTCCATATCCGCGGGGAGGGCGCTTTTGCAGGTTATCGTATGGTAGCGCAGCGGCACGGCAAGTTGAACCCGCCCGCCTTCCATGCGGTATTCCGGCACAGAAAACGTCATCTCAGCACAGTGCAGCGCGTGGCGCGCAATGCGCCCGGTGTGGCCGCCGTACAGCGTGTCCCCCGCCAGCGGGAAGCCCGCATGCGCAAAGTGCACCCGAATCTGGTGGGTTCGGCCCGTCACAGGGCGGCAAGCCGCCAGCGTACAGCCGTTTTCGGCGCGCAGCACGGTATATTCGGTGCGGCTGGGCTTGCCTTCGGGCGTTACGCAGCGGCCGATGATGCTGTCGCCGCGGCGCCCGATCGGCCCATCAAACACGCCGGGGCCAAGCGGCATTTCGCCCTCTGCCACCGCGTAATAAAGCTTTTGGACATGCCCCGCCAGCAGCGGCGCAGCATACATATTTTGCGCCGCCAAAAGCAGGCCGCTTGTATTTTTGTCCAATCGGTTCACGGGGCGGAACACGCCGCTGCCGCCCTGCCGCAGCGCACGGGCCGCCCACCCATTGGCGAGCGTACCGTCGGGGTAGTTCAGCGTCGGATGGACGGCAATGCCGGCCGGCTTTTCCAACATAGTGGCAAAGGCATCCTCATAAACGGCCGTGAGGCCAATCTCTGGCTGCGGGCGCGTCGGGGCTGTCGCCTCGGGCGGCAGCGAAAATGTCACGTTTTGCCCTGCGCGCAGGCAGGCTGTGGTATGCACGGGTACACCATCCACAAAAAAGCCGTCGCCGCGATATTTTACGGCGCGGGCCAAATCGGACGAAACCGCACATTGCCGCAAAAAGGTGCGCAGCAGCATGCCATCCCACTCCGGCACAACCGCAAACCCAAGCTGCATGTGCAACGCTCCTTTTCGCCGGGGCCGCCCGGCGCAGACTTTCTGTAGTATACCAGAAACCGCCTTTTGTTGCAAATTTGCCTGCGGTATGGTATACTTCTCGGGCGGAAAGCGAGTGGAACATACGACGGCGGGGCGGCTTTGGCCGCTCTGAGGAAAGTCCGGGCTTCACAGAGCAACGGTAACTGCTAACGGCAGCCGAGGGCAACCTTAGGGAAAGTGCAACAGAAAACGAACCGCCGTGCCTTCGGGCGCGGTAAGGCTGAAACGGCGAGGCAAGAGCTCACCAGCGCATGGGTGACTATGCGGCTTTGTAAACCCTACCGGAAGCAACACCTAGCGGGGCATATGCGCTGCTCGCGCGCCCCCACGGTGGCACGAGCCTGCCAGCAATGGCAGGCCTAGATAGATCGTCGTTTTATACAGAACCCGGCTTACGGTCCATCTCGCTTTCCTTTTCGGGTATTCAAAAAGCGCCGCGGCAAATGCCGCGGCGCTTTTCTTTTTCCTTTATACAAGGCCGATTTGTTGGGCGTATTCCTCCAGCAGCTCCCGCTCCAGAAAAGGCGTTTTTTCGCCCATGCGGTCGCGATAGGTTTCGTGCCCTTTGCCGATCACGGCGATCAAATCGCCTTCCTCGGCGTGGTCGACGGCATAGTGCAGCGCGTCGAGACGGTCGGGAATCTCTACATATTTTGCGTCCGGATTCCCCTTTTGCATCCCGACACGGATGTCCGCAAGGATGTCCTCCACTTTTTCAAAGCGGTTATTGTCCTCTGTCAAAATCGAGAAATCTGCCATGCGCGCGCATACCTCGCCCATGCCGTAACGGCGCAGCTTTGAGCGATTGCCGCCGCACCCAAACACCACAACAAGGCGCTTAGGGCGGTAGGCGCGCAGCGTTTCCAGCAGGCTTTCCGTCGAAACCTCATTGTGCGCGTAATCCAGCAAAACCGTAAACTTTTTGCTGATGGGCACCAGCTCCACGCGCCCTTTCACGACGCATTTGGCCAGCCCTTCATGGATGGCGGCATCCGCCACGCCCAGCGCCTTGCCCACGCACAGCGCGGCCAGCGCGTTATAAACGCTGAATTCGCCGGGCATGTTCACTTTGACGTTCATTTCGTCCGCGCCCGTAACCCCAAATGCCACGCCCAAAAAATCATGGCTGCGCAGCAGCTGATAATCGCCCGCGCGGTACTGGGCCTTTTCGCCCCGGCCATACGTCACGAGCTTGCAGGTATGCCCCTCCAGCAGCGCATCGGTATTTTCGTCGTCGGCGTTTACGATGCCGATGTCGCACCGGCGGAACAGCTGGCCCTTCCAGCTGCGGTATTCTTCAAAGGTTTTGTGCTCGCCGGGGCCGATATGATCCGGCGAAAGGTTTGTAAAGACGCCGATTTGATAATGGATGCCCGCCACGCGGTCCATCATCAGGCCTTGGCTGGATACTTCCATGATCGCCGTATCGCAGCCTGCATCCAAAAATGCGCGGAAGGTTTTTTGCAGCTCATAGCTTTCGGGCGTGGTGTTGGCTGTTTCGCGGTGGGTGCCCTGGCAGTAGATGCCGTTTGTGCCCACCATACCCACTTTTTTGCCCGCGGCTTCCAGCACGGATTGAATCATGTGCGTGGTCGTGGTTTTGCCCTTGGTGCCCGTCACTCCGATCATGGTCAGATGTTCGGTTGGGCGGCCAAACAAGTTAGCGCTCAAAAGCGCAAGCGCAAGGCGGCTGTTTTCTACGCGGAGCACCGCCGCGCCCCGCACGGTTTCGAGCGGGATCTCGTGTTGGATCACCACCGCCGCCGCGCCTGCCCGCACACATTCGGCAGCATAATCGTGGCTGTCGCGCTGGGTGCCCACAATGCAGACAAACAAGCACCCCGGCACTACTTTGCGGCTGTCGTATACGATGTCGCAAATGTCGGTATCCGCGCTGCCCTGCAACAGGGTGCAGGCAGCGCCTTCCGTCAGCTCGGAAAGTTTCATGGCAAAAGCTCCTTTTTGATTTCAAGCATTTCAATCTTATCTCAAGAAAAGGCGTACCTGTACGTTTTATGCGGCAGGCTGGGCGTCGCCGGCCGGCGCATCGGCCGTGGAGGACGCCGCAGAGGAGGCATCTGACGCCGCGTCGGAAGGCGCATCCGGCGCAGGGATCGGCGTCGGCGCCGCGTTCGGGTCGCCTTGCGCAAAGGTGGGGCGAATGGTGCCATCCGTGCGCAGATGGCTTACATCCAATACACCCGTGTCCGTCTCCGAGCACCCGTCGCCGTTTTGGTTCAGCAGGATATAGGCCGACCACTTCATTTTATAATCCAAATTGTTCAATGTCCCGAGCTTTACCCGGATACGGCCCTGATAGACAAAAGTAATCTCTTCCGTATCGCTCAAATCGATGGCCGTCATCGCATCGAGCAGGCCGGCTTTTTCCAGCGCATCCAGCAGCGACGTCAGGGTATCGTTTGTGCCCTCGCCGTCCAGCGAAAGCGCGCTGCCCTGCTGGGGCGCGGCGCTGACGGCCGCCGTCAAAACCGGGAGATCGGGCGCATCGCCCGCCAAGCTGATAACCTTTAGATGGCGCGAAAGGATGGCCCAGCCGGAATCCGTCTGGATGCAGTAGCTTTCCGTGGCAGGCTGAACGCGAACAATAACCGTATCCGGCAGGCGGCGGCGCAGCTCGATATTTTCCAGCAGCGGGAACGCAGCATTCAGCGCGGCGACCTTTTCTTTGGCGCGGAAGCTGAATAGATTCGCGCCTTTTTCGATGCCAAGCTCGGCAATGATCTGATCTTCGGTATATACGCCGGTATCCGCGGGGGCCGTGCCGTCCATATTTTGGATTTCAAACTTGCTTACCTTAAATAAAAGTAGCACGGAAAGCAAGATCCCTGCCACGATCACGATAAAAACCAGAATCGCCGTAGTAAGGCGGCGGCGCAGCTTGCGGCGGCGCATTTCTGCCTGCGTCAGGCGGCGCGCCTTTTTCCGGCGCGCTTTTTCGGGCGGCAGCGTATCTAAACGCAGCCCGCCATCCTGATCGTACAGCGGTGCGTGGCCGTCCTCGGGCAAAGGGCGCTGCGCGGCCGGCCGGCGCGCAGCGATTTGTTCCGGCTGGGGCGTATGCGGCTTTTTGCAGCCTTTACCCTTTTTATGGGGCGTGTTAGGCGCCGCGCCGCGAGAATCTCCCGTGCGGCCGTTTTTTCCCTGCGGGGCATGCGGCGCCGAAGCATCATGCCGAGTTTGCGCATCATACGGTGCCTGCGGGCGTGTGCCGCGGCTGTTTTGCTTTTGCGGGGCGCGCGCCGGCCGACGAGTGCGCCCATCCGGATGCTCTGTGTATGCCATGCGCCGCGCCCCCTTTTATGCTTTTACCAGTTCCAGCAGTTTTTTCGTAATACGGTCAAGGCTGTCGTCCACGGCAAGCCCGCGCGCCAGTTTCCCCATCACAGCCAGCTGCTGCGGGTCTTCCGTCAGCTTTTTCACCGTCTCAATAAGTTTTTCGCCGGTCAAATTTTTTTCCTCGATTACCACGGCGGCGCCGGCCTTTTGCAGCTCCAGCGCATTATAATATTGATGGTTTTCGGCCACATTCGGGCTAGGGATCAAAATTGCTGCGCGGCCGGCGGCCTCCAGCTCTGCCAGCGTCAAGGCGCCAGCCCGGCTGATAACAAGATCGGCCGCCGCCAAAAGCTGCGGCATATCGTCGATGTACTCACGCACGGTAAGGTTTTCGCCCGGGGCGAAGCCCTTTTCCTGTGCAAGCGTCTGAAACAGTTCTACGCCATACTGGCCCGTGGCATGCAGATGCAGCACATTTTTATGTTCTTTTTGCTCCCATGCGCATAGGTCTGCCACTACTTCGTTGATGCGGCGCGCACCAAGGCTGCCGCCGAACGAAAGAATCACCGTGCGGCTGCCCGCCGCAAGGCGCGCGCGCGCTTCCGTGCGGGCCTCGGCCGCCTTGCGCACCGCCGGGCGCACCGGGTTACCCACTACGATCGTTTTTTCGGGCGCGCCCAGCTTTTGGACGGCAGCGGGCACCGCCGCAAATACTACGTCCACATCCGGCGCCAGCAGCTTGTTCGTCATGCCCGGAAAAGCGTTTTGCTCATGAATGGCCGTTTTGATGCCGTGCTTGGCCGCGCTGCGCACCATCGGCCCGGAAACATATCCGCCGCAGCCGATTACCAAATCGGGCTGCACCTCTTTCAAAATTGCGCGCGCCTTCGGCCCGGAAAGGGCCAGATTCCACAGCGTCACAACATTGCGGCCCACATTACGCAGGCTCAAATGGCGCTGAAAGCCTGTAATCTCAATATGATGAAAGGGATAGCCTGCCTTCGTGACAAGGCCGTACTCCATGCCTTCGCGCCGGCCCGCAAAATGAATTTCAGCAGCCGGGCAGGCCTCTTTCAAAGCGCCGGCGATCGCCAGCGCGGGGTTGATATGGCCGGCCGTGCCGCCGGCCGCGATCAAAACGCGCATTGTTATACCTTCTCCTTTACCGCATGCAAACCGGCCGATGGGCCGCGGCGGCCAATCTCCGCGGCCGGGGCATTCGGCGCGGCCGCTTCTTCGGCGGCCTTCGCCTGCCGCTCGGCGTCGGCACGTTTCCCCTGCCGTGCAATATTCAACAAAACGCCCACCTCGCCCAGCAGCATCAAAAGGCTTGTACCGCCCGAAGAGAAAAACGGCAGGCTGATGCCTGTATTGGGCATCGTATTCGTCACCACGGCGATATTGCAGAACACCTGCCACGCAATCTGCCCCATGATGCCCAGCGCAATCAAAGTTCCGTACAAATCGGCCGCGTGGAACGCCACATGGATGCACTGCAAAATCAGCGCACCAAACAGAAAAATCACAAACATTGCGCCGACGAAGCCCAGCTCTTCGCATACAACGCTGAAAATAAAATCGTTGGTGCATTCCGGCAGCCAAAGCTGTTTTTCCATGCTGTTGCCAAGCCCCAGCCCAAACCATCCGCCCGAGCCGATGGCATACAGGCTTTGTACCGTCTGATAGGGCATTTTTGTGATGTCCGTCGTCCAGCCATCCAGCCGCTCGCCGACATAAGCCACAAGACCCGGCGCGACGCGGTAGAGCAAAAACAGCCCTGCCACGCCCAGCCCGCCGAACGAAACGATCCACACGCCGCCGCTGCCGCCCAGCAGCATGATCGTGCCCACGATGGCACAAATCAAAATCATGCCGGAAAAGTGCGGTTCAAAATACATCAGCAGAATAATCGGGGCCAGCGGCAGCAGCGGATAAGCCACGCCATAGCGCAGCGTTTTGCGCTTGGGGCGGTAACGGCACATCAAATAGGCCGTCATCAAAATCATTTCAAATTTAACAATTTCTGACACCTGAATGCTGGGCAGAGGGATGCCTTTCCAGTGGAGCCAGCGCCGGCATCCGTTGATAGGGTCGCATGTCAATACCACGCACAGCAAGACAAGGCAGGCGGCATAGCCCCATTTCGTCCAGCGGCGCAGCCAGTGGTAATCAATGCGCGAGACGAAAATCATTACGGCCTCGCCGGCCAGCGTATACATCAGCTGATCGGAAATGTAAAAATAGCTGTCGTTATGATAGAGGTAGCCCGTCGTGTAGCTTGCGCTGAACAGCATAATCAAGCCGAAAATCTGGATGATGACCAGATTAACGATGAGCGGAACGGGATACGGCCCTGTATTCTGTTGTTTTGCCGTAGTTCCGGCCATACGATTCAAACCTTTCTCTGGCTTCAGCTAACGTACGCGAACAGCAGCGCCAGCAGCGTCATCGCCGCGGCCAGCGCGGCAAAGGCGGCCGTAATGCGCGTCTCGCTCCAGCCTTTCAGCTCCAGCTCCGCATGCAGCGGCGCCATCTTAAAAAGCAGCTTCCCATGCGAAAGCTTATGCCAGCCAAGCTGCAGCACAACCGTCAGCCCTTCGAGCAAAAACGCGGCCCCGAGCAGCATAAGCAGGCTCGGCCAGCCCATGCAAAAAGCGATAGAAACGATCGCGCCACCCAAAAACAGGCTGCCCGTATCGCCCATAAAAAGCTTTGCGGGATAAAAGTTCCACAACAAAAACGCAACCAGCGCCCCCGCCAGCCCCGCGGCAAACAGCGAAAGCTGAAATGCGTTCAGCAGCCCGCAGATCACCAAAAAGCCCAGCATCACGACAAACGAGACAGAGGCGCACAGCCCGTCGATGCCGTCCGTCAGATGGACGCAGTTGACAAGCGCCAAAATCAGCGCATAGGCAAGCGGATAATAGGCAATGCCAAAATCGAAATAGCCCACAAACGGCACAACCATGCCTGTTTCCAGCGCGCCGTTATAGTGCAACCCCAAAAGCAAAAACGTTGTGACGACGGCCTCGAGCAAAAGGCGCTGCCATGCATGCAGGCCGCGCCGGCGATGCAGCACAACTTTTAAGCAATCCTCGGTAAAGCCGATCGCCGCGAAAGCCATTGCGCAGGCCACCGCCAGCACCAAATTCATTTTCTGGTGCGTATTCAGCAGCTTGGCATCCAAAAAGTTCAGCCCAAAGCAGGCCGCCCCGGCCGCGCAAACCGAGCCGACCAAAAAGGCCAACCCGCCCAGCGTAGGGGTGCCGGCTTTCTGTTTATGCCATTCCGGGCCTGTCAGGCGCTTTGCCGGCTGAGCAAAGCGAATCTTTTGCAGGATCGGCAGCAGCAGCACAGCCACCCCCGCCGTAACCAAAAAACCGACAAGCGCCGCGATCATCAATGCATATCGAGCCATTTGTTCACTTCCCGTTTATCTTGTTCGGATATTCCGCATAAAAAAGTTTCAGCACGTTTTCCAGCGCGATACTGCGGCTGGCCTTGACAAGGATCGCATCGCCCGGCAGCACCCGGCTTAAAAGGGCATCCGCGGCCTCGCGGTAGTTGTGGGCGTAAAGCGTCTTTTGGCCTTTGGCCGCCGCGGTGATCGCCGTGCGCTCGGCGGCGGGGCCGTAAGCGATCAGGCAGTAAAGCCCGCTTTTTGCGGCCAGCGCGCCCAGCTCGGTATGGGCCTGCTCGCTGATCGTGCCAAGCTCGAGCATATCGCCCAGCAGCGCAAAGCGCCGCTTACAGGGATATTCGGCAAACATAGCCAGCGCGGCGCGCATACTGTCCGGGTTTGCATTATAGCAATCCTCGATCACCGTCACGCCCGCCAAAGCATGAATGCGCTGGCGCATGCCTGTCTGCTCGAAATGCGAAAGGGCGGCCGCCGCCTTTGCCGCGTCGAGGCCAAGGCGCGTTACGGCGCAGTAGGCGGCCAGCGCGTTGCGGATATTGTGGCGGCCGATCGTCGGCAGCGTCACGGCAAATGTGCCGTGTTCCGCATCTTCCAAAACAAACAAGGTGTTCTCGGTATTTTCTTGAATGTCGCTTGCGTATACGTCGGCCTGCTCGTCCTCAAGGCTGAACCATACCGGGCGGACATGCGCGGGATATTTTGCGCCGCGCAGATATTCGTCATCATAATTCAGGATCAGCGGCGCGCCCTCGGGCAGGCCGTCACAAATTTCCATCTTGGCTTTCAGGATGTTTTCGCGGGTGCCCAGCGTTTCAAGGTGTGACACACCGATGCAGGTAATGATGCCCGCGGCCGGCTGCGCACAGCGCACAAGGCGGCTGATCTCGCCGGCGTGGCTCATGCCCATCTCCACCACGCCGTATTCGGTGGAAGCATCCATACGCAGCAGCGTGTTGGGCAGGCCCAGCTCGTTATTCTGGTTACCCTCGGTTTTAATCGTGTTGCCAAACGCCGAAAGCGCCGCATAGCAGAATTCCTTGGTGGTGGTTTTGCCCACGCTGCCCGTCACGCCGATCAAAAGCGGCGAAACCTGCGCGCGGTAATTTTCCCCGATCGTCATCATTGCTTTGTAGCTGTCGGGGCAGACGATCATTTTTTCAGGCGGCACATCCGCTACCGGATGGTTTACGATAACATACGCCGCGCCTTTTTGTGCCGCCTGCGCGGCAAAGCTGTGTCCGTCAAAGTGCTCGCCGGGAAACGCAACAAACACGCAGCCTTCGCCCACGCTGCGGCTGTCTGTCGTGACGCTTACAATGTTTTTTTCGGAAAGCTGCTGTTCGGGTGCCAGCCCGGCCAGCAGCAGTTTCGCCGATATTGCCTGCATACGATTTCCCTCCCTATTCTCCACATGCGGCCGGCCGCTCAGGCCGTATCGCCCGCAGCCGGAGAATCTGCCCCGGCCGTGCTGTCGGCGTCCGCCGCCTGCCCTGCGCTTTGCAGGGTGACGACAGTGCCCATCTCGACAGATGTGCCGCCCGCAATGTCCTGTGCCGTTATTGTACCGCCTGCGTCGCCTTGAAGCAAGCAGTTTAGCCCGGCAGCCGAAAGCATCTGCTGCGCAAAGGCCGTGGATTTGCCCGTCACATCCGGCACCGTCACCTGCGAGCCGGATGTATTGTTGATATAAAGATAAACCGTCGTCCCGCCCGAAACCACAGTACCCGCCGCGGGATACTGATATGTCACCAGTGCGGCTGTCGTATCGGCGTTACCGGTAACAAGGCGGTGCTTAAGGCCTTTGCGGTTCAGCTCAACCTGCGCGTTGCCCCATTCCTGCCCGACCAGCTCGGGCACTTTGATTGTCTCGCTTTCCAGGTTTTCTCCATTTGTCGCCACGCCGAGATACGGTGCAACCTCGCTGATGATATTGCCCACAACAGGCGCCGCTAAGATGGAGGAATAGTCCGTCGAAGCGTTGTTCGGGTCGTCGAGCATGATGTACACGAGATATTCGGGGTCGTCCGCAGGGAACATGGCGACGAAGGAAGCCACTTTTTTATAGTCGCCGTCGCTTGCGCGCTTATCCATGTTCAGCTGCTCGCTGGTGCCGGATTTGCCGCCCACACGGTAGCCCGCCACATAGGCGCGGTAGCCGCCGTCGGTGTTCGTCCCGTCGCCGACCTCATATTCCATGATCTGGCGCAGCTCGTCGCTTGTGGTGCTGCTTACGATCTGGCGCTTGACGGTGGTTTGCGTTTTCTGCACGGTATTGCCGTTTGCGTCGGTGATCTCGCTGACAAGATACGGCGTAACGAGATAGCCGCCGTTGACGCAGGCCGCGACGGCCGTGCACATTTGCAGCGGCGTGATCTCCATAGATTGGCCGAATGCAGAAGACGCCAGTTCGACATCGCCCAGCTGCTTTTCCGTGTAATACTGCATGTAATGCGTCTCGTAGGGTAAATCGACGCCCGTGGCTTCCGTGAAGCCGAAAGAATTGAAGTAATCGAAAAAGGTGCCTGCGCCGAGGCTCTGCGCCAGCTGGATGAAATAGATGTTGCAGCTGTTGCGCAGGCCCATCGCCATATTTTGTGTGCCGTGCGCCTTGCGGTTGGCGCAGTGATAGGTGCGGTCGGCCACGTTATAGTTGCCGCCGCACGAAAAAGAGGTATCCAGCGTCGCCTTGCCGGAATCCAACCCGGCTGCCGCGGTAATTACCTTAAACACGCTTCCGGGGTAATACAGCTCGGTAATGGCTTTGTTTTTCCATTGCAGCTCGCGGTAGGTGCCGGTATAATCATATTCCTCGTCGATGGCTTTATTGCCAAGCGCATCCACCACATAGGTGCCGTCTTCGTTCGTTTGATAGTGCGCGTAAAGCTCCGGTTCGGCCTCGACAAGCGCATGCAGATACTCAGTATCATAAACCGTGTAGGGATCGTTCGGGTCGAAATCCGGCTTTGTCGCCATCGCCAGCACGGCGCCCGATTTCACATTCATCACGATACAGCAGCCGCGGTTCGAGACATTATTGGCGCGGATTGCCTCGTTGAGGTAGCGTTCCGCCATCTCCTGCACGTTCGTGTCAAGCGTCAGCACCAGATTATAGCCGTCCTGTGCCGCATATTCTGTCGCATTGTTGTTGGCAACCTCGTTGCCCTGTGCATCCTGTACGCCGATACTGCGGCCGTCTATACCGGCCAGCTGATCCTGATAGGATTTTTCGAGGCCGTAGGTGCCGACGCCGCTGTTATCACAAAAGCCGATCACCGAAGCGGCAAACGCGCCATACGGGTAATTGCGCTTATAGGTTTTTTCGGTAGTCAGCACGATCGAAACGCCCTTGTGCGCGGCGTTGTAGCTTTTGATAAAATCGCTGGCCGCCTGCGCTACCGGCAGCTCCACGCGTGAAGCCAATGTGCGGTACTGGCTGGTGATTTTGGAAAATGCCGCGTACACCACGTCATATGTGGCTGTATATTCTGCCGAAGATGTATCTACGCCGCTGCCGTTCGAGCCATCGCCGGCCGTCAAAATCTTGGCAACGCCTGCGCTTACTTCCGAGCAAACGCCGGTATCCAGCGTCGTCGTGCCGGTTTCCTTATCGGTCGTATACAGGCCTTTGGAATCCTTAGGGTCGCAGCTAAGGTTCCACACGATGCTGGTAGAGGCCAGCGTTTTTCCTGTGGCGTCGTAGATTTCGCCGCGCTCGGCCTCAATCGTAGAATCCTTGAGCTGCTGGGCGCTGGCCAGCTGGCGGTAATAGGCGCCGTTTGTAATCTGGATGCTGTACAGCTGATAGGCCAGCAGCCCAAAAGCCACCACAATCGCCAGCACGGAAAAGCTCCAGCCCCAGATGCGCACACTTCGGGCGACGCGCGGGCCTATTTGTGTTTTTTTATGTGCTGCCATACGCCGCTGTCCTTTTCTGTTATTTCGTATAAACCCGAAAAAGCGTGCCTTCGCACGCTTTTTCGAGTTCCCTTCAGGGGTCGAGCATTTCCATAATATTGAGTGCCCCGGATTTAAGCCAGCCCGACCACTGTTTCACGGGCGATTGTGCCGCGGTCAGCACACTGGAATCCTCAAGGCGTACATAGGTAATTTGGCTGTCGTCCACTTTCATCAGGCCAAGCCGGTTGGCGATCTCCTCGACGCTTGCCATATTGGTACGGCTGTTCAGCTCTCCGTTCAAGTAGTTATAGGTGCTCTGCGCATCCGTAAGCTGTGCCTGCGTTTTCTGCTCCTGCGTGGTCAGCTCCGTGATTGTCACCTTGCTTTGGATGAGGAGGACAGCCAACGCCAGAAATGCCGCGCAGCAAAGTACGTTGCCAAAGCTGACGGCGGCTTTTTTCAGGCCGGTCTGCGGTTTCTTTCCGCCTTCTACCGTGCGAAGCGGCGGTTTTTTCGCCGGCTTCGCGCGCTGCGGCGCAAACAGCGAGAAATCATACGCTTGCTGCTGCATGTTGGGCATCCTCCTTTTCAAATTTTAGATGTGTTACAGTTTTTCAATCACGCGCAGCTTTGCGCTGCGGCTGCGGCGGTTGGTTTCCAGCTCGTCCGGCTGTGCCTCAATCGGGTGGCGCGTAATCAGCTTGCCTTTGGCCTTGCCGCCGCATACGCATACAGGAAATTCCGGCGGGCAGGTGCAGGCCGTCGCCCAGCGGCGGAATTTATTTTTAACCAGCCTGTCCTCCAGCGAATGGAAGGTAATCACGCACAGACGGCCGCCCGGCGCAAGGCTTGCAAAGATACCGTCCAGCCCTTCATCCAGCGCGTCCAGCTCGTGATTGACGGCGATGCGCAGCGCCTGAAAGGTGCGGCGGGCCGGGTTTTTATGCTTGCGGCGCTCCGCAGGGGGCATTGCCGAGGCAACCAGCTCGGCCAGCTGGAGTGTGGAAGTGATTGGAGCATTTTCCCGGGCTGTCACGATTTTCCCGGCGATTTGCCAGGCGCAGGGTTCCTCTCCATAATCCCGCAGGATCCGGGTCAGCTCATTGCGGTCAAGGGTGTTGCACAAATCGGCGGCCGTAGGGCCCTGCTGGCTCATGCGCATATCCAGCGGGGCATCGGCCCGATAAGAAAATCCACGTTCGGCATCATCCAACTGGTGGCTTGAAACGCCGAGATCCAGCAGCGCGCCGTTGATTTCAGCAATGCCCAGCTCGTCCAGCGCGCGCCGTGCTTCGCGGAAATTGATCTGCACCACAGTGGCCGGATACGCTTTCAGGCGCGCCGTCGCCGCCGCCACGGCGTCCGGGTCCTGATCGAGGGCGATCAGGCGGCCTTTCGCCGGGTCAAGGCGCTTTGCGATCTCGCAGGAGTGGCCGGCGCCGCCGGCTGTGCCATCCAGATAGATTCCCTCGGGCCGAATCGCCAGCCCCTCGAGGCATTCCCGCAGCAAAACCGGAACATGGGAGAAATCCGCCGGATCAAAGGCAGCCGTGTTCTGCTGTTCCATACATTCTCCCTCGTTTCGGCTCAAGTATCAGATATGCAGTTCCGTCAGCTTCTGGCGGCGCTGTTCGTTTGTAATGGCGCTATGGCGGGCGTTCCACGTCTCGGTATCCCAAATCTCGGCGTGGTTTCGGTTGCCGATGATCGTGACATTCTGTGCGAGGCCCGCATATTTGCGAAAATCCGCCGGCAGCAGGATGCGTCCCTGCTTGTCCGGTTCCGCTGTCGTCGCGTTGCTGAACAAATCGCCTGTTGTCTCCCAACTAGACATCAGCTCTTCGCTGCCAAGGCGCTCGGCCAGCTTGTCCACTTCCGGCATCGGCAGGGCAAACAGGCAGTGATCTACCCATTGCAGGATCACAAACTCGCCCGGGCCCATCGCCTCGCGGAATTTGGCCGGAAAGTTCATGCGGCCCTTCTCGTCGATCGTGTAATCGTATCTGCCGAAGAACATCGGAAAAGCCGCCCCCTTCCCGCCTAGTTACCCATTTCAAACCATTATATGGGTTTTTTCATCCACTTTTACCCACTTAGCTTCTTTAGTGTACCAAACGCAACCCAAAAATGCAATAGGAAAAGTGCAAGAAAACCGCTTATATTCAAACTTTTTTGTGATACGGGAAGCGCAAAAAAGCCCCCGCACAACCCTTGCGGGCCATGCGGGAGCTTTTATGTATGTTTTTTTGTTTTTCAGGGGGGCCGTGCTTAGCCGTTCAAAGAGTTTTTCGCGTTCTGACGCAGGTTCAGGCGTACCGTTTTCACCTGTGCGGCATTGCTCGTCATCGTCTCTTCCGTCGTCTTCAGCATATTCTCGCAGTAATCCGTCACCGTCTGGCGCATGGTGCGGGCTTCGTTCTGCGCGTTCGTCATCACTTCGGCGGCGCGCTGCTCGGCCTGCTTAAGCACTTCCTGATCGCTGACAAGCACTTTTGCGCGCTCCTCCGCCTTTTTCACAATGCCCTCAGCCTCGTTTTTCGCATCGCTCAAAATCTGATTGCGATCGTTCACAATGCCCTTGGCCTGACGGATCTCGGTTGGGATGTTCAGGCGGACATCATCCAGATAATCGCGGATCTTGTCCACATCCACCACGCGCTTGCCGCCGGAAAGCGGAATACTGGCGCCTTCCTCCAGCGTTTCCTCGATGGTATCCAGCAATTCGTCAACACTCATTCTGATTTCTCCTTTTCGTAGCGCCATACGGCGATTGTCCCATATTGATACTTTTTTGCAAGCGCCAGTTCCCCGGCCGCCGCGGGCAAATCAGCTGTTTTTTCCGTCTCGCACAAAACGATGCCGCCGGGCGCCGTAACGCGGCTGACAGCCGGCAGCAGCCCCGGGATGATTTCCTTGTGGAAAGGTGGGTCCATCAGCACAAGATCGAAGGATTCCTGCGCAGCCGAAAGAAACAGCGATGCTTCCCCGAGGCTTACGCGGCTGCGGTCGAACACGTTGCAGTGTTTACAGTTTTCCATCACGATCTGGATGGCATCCCGATTTTGATCCAGAAAAACGCAGCGCGCCGCACCGCGGCTCAACGCCTCGATCCCAAGCTGGCCGCTGCCGGCAAAGAGATCCAGCACACGTGCCCCCGGCAGGCTGAACTGCACACTGGAGAACATGGCTTCCTTTACTTTTTCTGTCGTCGGGCGGGTAATGTCCTCGCCGGGCAGCGTAACCAGTTTTCTGCCACGGGCTTCCCCTGCGATCACGCGCATAGCGCCCCTCCTTTATGACTTTTCATAAAATTCATTATTACCGTTCCGGCGGCGGTTGTCAAGCGTCCCCGCCCGCGGGATGAAAATAAGCAAAAATCGCCCGGGCCAGCTGCGGCCCTACGCCGGGCACTTTTTCCAGCTGCTCCGGCGCGGCATTTTTCACGGCCGCCGCACTTTTGAACGTATCCGTCAACGCCTTTGCTAAGGCAGGGCCGACGCCAGGCACCTGCGTAAGGCTGACGGCATAGCTCTTTTTGTGCATCTGCTGTTTGCGGTAGGCATTGGCAAAGCGGTGCACTTCGTCCTGAATCGACGTAACAAAAGTGAACACGCCGCGGTTCATGTTGATGGCCGTTTCGCGCCCGGCGTCGTCCACGATGGCGCGGGTGCGGTGGTGGTCATCCTTTACCATACCGAACAGTGGCACATCGGCCAGCGCGCGGCCCGCCAGCGCAGCGCGCACGGCGCTTACCTGCCCGCGGCCGCCGTCGAGAAGGATCAGATCAGGCTTTTGGGCAAAAGCGTTGGCGGCGCCCGGCGCTTCGGCCTGAAATTTTTCATATTCGCCGCAGCGCCGGGCAAGCGTCTCGGCCATGCTGGCGTAATCGTCCGTGCCAAAAACCGTCTGCATGCGAAACTTGCGGTAGCCTGCGCGGTAGGGCTTCCCATCGCGGAACACGACCATGCCGCATACGCTCGAGCCATCGCCCCAGTTGGAAATATCATAGCTCTCGATCGTCTGCGGCGGCGCGGGCAGGCCCAGCAGCTGGCCCAGCTCGTCGAGCATCTTTTCCTCGCGGGCATAGCGGCCGCTCTCGCGCGCAAGGCGCTCGACGGCATTGGTGTGTGCCATCTCGACAAGGCGCGCCACATCGCCGCGCTGCGGCACATACAGCTGCACCTTTGTGCCGCGCCGCTTTTCCAGCACTTCATGCAAAGCCGCCGCATCGTCCGGCAGCGCATCCACCGCCACAACGCGAGGCAGTTTTTCTTCGCCGTCGTCCAAATAATAGCGGCTCAAAAATTCCTCACGCACCTCGGCAATGTCCGCCGTATCGTGGAATACAAATTCCCGCTTATCCGTCAGCCGCCCGCCGCGAAAGCGCAAAATCGCCGCGCAGACGCTTTCCGGCGTACCGGCCAGCGCGCACACGTCCATTTCCATATCCGGGTCGACAACGACCTTTTGCCCAGCCGATACCTTCTCGATTGCGCGGATCTGATCGCGCAGCAGCGCGGCCGTCTCAAAATCGAGGCGCTCGGCGGCTTCGTTCATCTTTTCCGTCAGATTTTTGAGGATGTCCTTTTTGCCATAGCGGATCAAATGCACCGCATCCCGCACTGCCTCGTTATACCGTGCGCAGGAGATTTTGCCGCCGCACACGGCCATGCACTTTCCGATATGGGCGTATAGGCAGGGCCGGCCCTTGCCGATGTCTTCCGGAAAGCGTTTGCCGCAGCGGGGCAGCAAAAAGGAATCCATCGCGTTCTCGGCCATCTCGCGCGCGGCGAAGCTCGAGGTGTACGGCCCAAGGTATTCGGCGCCGTCGTCCTCTTTTTGCAGCGTAAAGGAAAGCCGCGGCCATTCTTCCTTCGTGATGCGAATATAGGAATAGCCCTTGTCGTCCTTCAGCAGAATGTTATATTTCGGGGTGTGGGCCTTGATTTGGCTGGCTTCCAGCACAAGGGCCTCAAATTCGCTCTGACACACGATCATGTCAAACGTAAACGCATGGGCGATCATTTGGCTAACCTTGTTATCGTGCGGCACACCCTCGCGGAAATACTGGCTGACGCGGATGCGCAGGCGTTTGGCCTTGCCGATATAGATGATTGTATCCGTTTTGTCGCGGATAATGTATACGCCCGGCAGCAGCGGCAGCATACAAGCTTTTTGATAAAGTTCTTGTTTGGTCATATCCACCGCTCCTTTCCTGCGATAAAACTGCACGGCGCAGGCCGCTGTGGCCTTTGCCTATGCTTTGCGCCGCTTTCCGATGCAAGAAAAAACGGAGAGCAGCTATGCCGCCCTCCGTCAAATGCCGATCGGATTATTCCGCAAAGCCGGATTCCACCAGCTTGACAAGCCCTTCTACAGCAGCCTGTTCATCGGTGCCATCCGCAATAATACGGATGCTGGTGCCGCCCACGATGCCCAGAGACAGTACGCCCAGCAGGCTCTTGGCGTTCACACGGCGTTCTTCTTTTTCCACCCAGATCGAAGATTTATACTCGTTTGCCTTCTGGATAAAAAAGGTTGCCGGGCGGGCATGCAGCCCCACCTGATTTTCAACAGTAACTTCTTTTACATACATAATCAAAACGCTCCTATCTTCATCGTATTACCGATGGTAACGGCTTTTGATGTCCCTCGTTTGTAATTGTATTTTAGCGCAGCCGGGGTCAGAAGTACAGCCTCTTTTGGGATTTTTGGCGGATTCTCCAATCCAAACATGCGAAGCAGCCTCGGTTTGTGCATTTTTTCCAGTAGTTTTCAACCTGATTGGACAACCGCACAAAAGTTTTCAACAAGATTCGCCCGAATCCCCATTTTTCTCACGTGCAGCCCAAAGATCCGGCCGACGGGCGCGGGTGCGCTGCTCGCTTTGCTGCTGGCGCCAAAGGTCTACTTTTCCGTGGTCGCCGGAAAGCAGCACGGGCGGCACGGCGCGGCCCTCCCACACTTCCGGGCGGGTATACTGCGGATATTCGAGCAGGCCGTCCCAGAAGCTTTCCTCTTCATAGCCCTTTTGCTCGGCCAAAACGCCGGGCTGTAGGCGCAGCACACTGTCGGCCACAGCCAGCGCGGCCAGCTCGCCGCCTGTCAGCACAAAATCGCCAAGCGAAAGTTCTTCGTCGGCAAAAGCCTCGATCACGCGCTCGTCGATACCCTCGTAATGGCCGCATACCAGCGTAAGGGAATCATACTTTGCCAAACGTTTGGCATGTTCCTCGTCAAACTTGGCGCCGCCGGGCGTCATAAAGATGATATGCGGTTTCGGGCGGCCCTCGGCCTCCACCTCGGCCGTAATGGCGCGCAGGCAATCGGCAATCGGCTGGGCATACATCACCATGCCACACCCGCCGCCGTAGGGATAATCGTCCGTCTGTTTTTGTTTATTCAAGGTGTAATCCCGAATCTGATGGCAGGCCGTTTGAATATAGCCGTGTTTGGCCGCGCGGCCGAGGATGCTTTCGTCCAGCACACGCTGGCACATCTCGGGGAAAAGCGTGGCGATGTCGATGCGCATTCCCATCGCTTATTCCTCCTTCGGCGCGCGCTCGCTCGCCGCATCGTCGTCCAAAAGGCCGGGGATCGGCGTAACGAGAAGATAGCCCTGTTCCGGGCAGCTTTTCTTCAAAAATGCCGGCACACCGGGAAAGAGATATTCCTTGCCCGAAGGCGCCGCCACGGTATAAATATCCTGCGGGCCGGGGTGATCGACGCTTTTCACCGTACCGTACACCTTGCCGGTTTCGGCGTCGCGCACCTCGCAGCCCAACAGATCCTGTACAAAGCACATGCCTGCCGGCAGGCGCACATCCGTGCGGGCGAAATACAAAATCGTACCCACCAGTGCACGGGCGCTTTCCATATCCGGCGCCTCAGCCAGCTTCAAAATCGCCATGCGGCCCGCGCCGCGCAGCGATTCCACCGTCACCGGCTTTTCGCCGTGTTTCGTGCGATACAGCGTATGCGCGTTTTGCAGCAGCGCCGCATCGTCACAGTACACTTCCAGTTTCATCTCGCCGCGTACGCCATGTGTCGTAACAATCTTGCCGGCTTCGAGATACGGCTCGATCATATCGTTTTCCCCTTTCTGCGGCCGGCGGCCGCGCAAAGAACCCGCAGCGTCCCTCTAAAAGCGAACGGTGCCCCTGTGTTTTCGATGCGCTGCCCCGGTAAGAAAAAAGCCCTTTGCGCAAGGCAAAAGGCTTTCGGTGATTCAGTCGATCTCGACAAGGACCTTTTCTCCGACACGCACGGAAGCAGCGCGCATAACCACACGAATGGCCTTTGCGATGCGCCCCTGTTTGCCGATGACGCGGCCCATGTCGTTTTCTGCCACCTTAAGGTGGTAAACGACCGTACCGTCCTCGCGGGGAGCGTCCACCGTCACCGAAACGGCGTCCTTATCCTCGACGAGGCCTCTGGCCACAGCCAGCAACAGTTCCTGCATGGATCAACCCTCCAATTACAGAATATTGGACTTCTTCAGCAGCGCGCGGACGGTATCGGTCGGCTGTGCGCCGTTGGCGATCCACTGCTTGGCCTTTTCGCCGTCGATGCTAACGAGAACCGGCTGCTTGGTCGGGTCATAGGTACCGATCTCTTCGATGAAACGGCCATCGCGCGGGAAGCGGCTATCGGCCACAACCACACGATAGAAAGGAGCTTTCTTGGCGCCGATGCGGCGCAGACGAATTTTAACTGCCATAGTAAAATACCTCCATAAAAGTAAGTGTCGGCCCCGTGGGGCTTAGTATATTGTAAGCCCCACGGGCCAAACGGCTTTGGGGTCATACCGAAAAGATCAGAAGAAGCCGCCGGGCATCCCGGCGCCGCCCATCATGCCGCCCATGCGGCGGGCAAAGCCTTTCGGGCTTTTCTTCATTTGCTTCATCATCTTCTGCATCATTTCAAACTGACGCAGCAGCTTGTTCACATCCTCGACGCGGGTGCCGCTGCCCGCGGCAATGCGGCGCTTGCGTTTGGGATTGATCAGCTCCGGCTTTGCGCGCTCGGCCGCCGTCATCGAGTAGATGATGGCCTCGATGCGGCCGAATGCCTTGTCGTCGACATCCTCGGGCTTTACCTTCGCGCCACCGGGCAGCATGTTCAGCATCGCGCCCGCGCCGCCCATCTTTTTGATCTGCGCGAACTGGGCCAGCAGGTCGTTCATGTCAAACTTGTTTTCCATCATGCGGCGGGCCGTCTCTTCGGCCGCCTTCGCATCGGCGGAATCCTGCGCCTTTTCGATCAGGCTCAGCACATCGCCCATGCCGAGGATACGGCTCGCCATGCGGGCCGGATGGAACACCTCAAGGTCGTCCAGCTTTTCGCCGGTGCCCTGAAACTTAATCGGCTTGCCGGTAACAGCCAGCACAGAAAGCGCCGCGCCGCCGCGGGTATCACCGTCGGTTTTCGTCAGGATGATGCCGTCGATCCCGACGGTATCGTTAAAGGTTTTCGCCACGTTAACGGCGTCCTGCCCGGCCATCGCATCCACGACGAGCAGCGTTTCATCCACATCCACCGCCTGTTTGACGGCGACAAGCTCCTGCATCAGCACTTCGTCGATCTGCAGGCGGCCTGCCGTATCAATCAGCACGACGTCATTGCCGTAATCCCGCGCATGGGCCAGCGCCTTTTGGGCGATGACGGGCGGCTTTTCGGTGCCCATTTCAAAAACAGGCACCCCCGCCTGCGCGCCGACAACCTTTAATTGGTCGATGGCCGCGGGCCGGTAAATATCGCAGGCAACCAGCATCGGCCGGTGGCCCTGTTTGGCGTAATATTTGGCCAGCTTGGCCGCATGGGTGGTTTTGCCGTTGCCCTGCAGGCCGCAGAGCAGGATCACGGTCTGGCCCTTATTCTTGATGTTCAGGCGGGCCGCTTCCTCGCCGCCCATCAAAGCCGTCAGCTCCTCGTTGACGATCTTGATAACCTGCTGGGCGGGGGTCAGGCTTTCCATAACCTCCTGCCCCATCGCGCGCTCGGAAACTTTCGCGCAGAAATCCTTGGCGACCTTATAGTTAACGTCCGCTTCCAGCAGGGCCATGCGCACCTCGCGCATGGCGGCACGGATGTCTTCCTCGTTCAGTTTGCCGTGGCCTTTCAGCTTTTTGAAGACGCCGGCCAGACGGTCGGAAAGCGATTCAAATGCCATTGTGCTACCTCGTCAGCCTTCCTCTGTGATCGTGCGGAGAATGCCCAGTATCTGATCCAGCGTACCGTTAAAATCCTCCGCCGTATAGCCGCCGTAGGCGCCGCCGTTTTCAAACTTGGCCTTTTTGGCAACTTCCTCAAGCTTCGCCAGCCCATCCTGTACCTTACGGTAGCGGGCAGCAAAGCCAACTTTTTCCTCGAGATCGAGCAGAGTGCCCTCGCCGTGCTTGATGGCATCGCGCACACCCTGCCGCGAGATACCGAAGTTTTCCGCAATCTCGCTCAAAGAAAGGTCATCGTTATAATACTGTTCCATGACATCGCGCTGCTTTTCGGTCAAAACGTCGCCATAGAAATCCAAAAGATAGCTCAGTTGAAGATCCTTTGCCAACTTCTGCGCCCCCAAATCCGCGATCTTTGTCATGTTTTGTAAAGTTATTTTGCTTTACGTTGTTGGATTATACCAGATACTCCCCGCAAAGTCAAGAGAATTGCCCTGTTTTTCGCCCGCTTTTTTCCAGAGAAATCGTCTTTTTTGTGCGCCCGCCCGCACGGCGCGCAAAGCGGCGCCAAAAGCACGAAAAAGCAAAAAGAAACGCCCTGCGCCGCCACCGAAAAGACGATGGCGCGCAGAGCGTTTTAAGTTGCGCTGGCAGGAGTCGAACCTGCGATGGAGGAGTCAAAGTCCTCTGCCTTACCGCTTGGCGACAGCGCAGAAAAAGAATGAGACGAACCTGTGTAGTCCGTCTCGGTGGGGTGCCTACAGGGATTCGAACCCTGGATCTCCAGATCCACAATCTGGCGCGCTAACCAGCTGCGCTATAGGCACCATATATGCGCCCGAAGGGACTCGAACCCCCGGCCCGCTGCTTAGAAGGCAGCTGCTCTATCCACCTGAGCTACGGGCGCACGAAATTCATCCCGGCAGGACACGTCGCGAGATGTATCTTATCACAGCCTACCGGCGAATGTCAAGAGTTCCGGGACAATTCTTCGTAAAACTATTGGCCGACCATGCCGATGAAAAGCAGCTTGGCGGCATAGCGGCGTAAACGCACAAGGGCCGGCGTAAAACTCACGTTTTGCGCCAGCCTCTTTTCTGCGGTTTCAAGGGCCTGCGCCTGCTTTACAGCACCTTCGAGAGAAATGCCTGCAAACGCGGATTTTTCGGATGGGCAAACAGATCGGCGGGCGCTTCATCCTCTTGAATGACACCCTCGTCGATAAAGATCACGCGGCTGGCAACTTCGCGCGCAAAGCCCATTTCGTGCGTAACAACCAGCATCGTGATGCCGGTATGTGCCAGTTCTTTCATCAAATCCAGCACCTCGCCGACCATTTCCGGGTCAAGTGCGCTCGTCGGCTCGTCGAACAAGATCACATCCGGGTCCATCGCAAGCGCACGGGCAATGGCGATACGCTGCTGCTGCCCGCCCGAAAGGCTGGCCGGGTACACGTCCGCCTTATCGGAAAGGCCGACACGCGCCAGCAGCTCATCTGCCTTCTGTGCGGCGGCTTCCGGCGTCAGCTTTTTTAGCAGCACCGGGGCCATCGTAAGGTTTTCTTTCACCGTCATGTGTGGAAAAAGGTTAAAATGCTGGAACACCATGCCCATTTTGCAGCGCAAAATGTCGATGTCCTTTTCGTTGACCTCTTCGCCCTCGAAGCGGATCGTACCCTCAGTGGGCACTTCCAGCCGATTCAGGCAGCGCAGAAACGTGGATTTGCCGCAGCCCGAAGGCCCAATCAGGCAAACCACATCGCCTTTGCAAATATCGATGTCGATGCCTTTCAGCACATCCAGCGTCGGGGTAAGGCCCTTATGGCCTTTTTTCAGCTCGCCGCCATACGTTTTTTTCAGGCCGCGTACTTCCAAAATCTTATCGGTCACTTTGCGCCAACCTCGCTTCCATCTTGCTGATTAGTTTCTCGAGGAACATCACCATCACCAGATACATGGCCGCCAGCGAGATCAACGGGAACAGCGGGCTGTACGTGCGGCTGCGCACGATGTCCGCGGCCTTCGTCAGATCCTGAATGGCGACATAGCCGCTGATCGAGGTTTCCTTCAAAAGCACGATCATTTCGTTGCCTAAGGCGGGCAGCACGTTTTTCACAGCCTGCGGCAGGATAACCTTCCACGTCGCCTGCTGATAGGAAAGCCCAAGCGAGCGCGCGGCTTCCATCTGGCCGGGGTCGATGGACATAATGCCGCTGCGAAAGATTTCGGCCACATAAGCGCCGCTGTTGATGCCGAACGTCAGGCAGGCCACCAGCAGCTTATTGCGCGTACTGGCCAAGATCAGGAAGTTCATAATCAAAAGCTGCACCATCGTCGGCGTACCGCGAATCACCGTCAGGTACACCTTGGCAACAATATTCAAAAACTTCAATTTTCCGGTGCGGTCGTATGTGGTACGGATGTAGGCCATCGTAAAGCCCAGCACAATACCGAGAATCACCGCAAAAAACGTGATAATCAGCGTATTGCGCAGGCCGATGAGGAACAGCATATAGCGCTGTTCCGTCAGGAAGGTTTTGGTGAACTGGTCCACCAGCCATGAAAAGGCAGCAGGCATGGAGGAAATCCCCTTTCTTGCTTGAATCGGAATAAAGAAAAGGAGCAGAAGCCGGGCAAACACGCCTTCGTTCTGCTCCTTCCCCGATGAAATCACAAATCCGCGGATTTGTAAAGCCTTACTTCTTGTAGATGATAACCTGAACGCCGGAGCAGTAGCTATCGGAGAAATCGACGCTCTCCTTGCGCTCATCGGTCACGGTCATGCCGGCCATGCCAAAATCGGCCTTGCCGGAGGTGACAGCTACGATGATGGCATCAAAATCCATATCGTCGATGACGAGCTTATAATCCATCGTATCGCAAAGGGCGGCCGCAAACTCGGCATCGATACCTACGACATCCTGCCCCATGTAGTATTCGTATGGCTCGAAGGCGGCGTTGGTGGCCATGTGCAGCTCGCCGTTGGCGTATGCGTTGGAGCCGTCGGAGACATAGCCCGCGGCGCTTTCGTCCTTATCAATGTACTTAGCCAGAATGGAATCCAGCGTACCATCGTCGCGGCGGGTTTTGATTGCCTCGTTGAACTTGGCAACAAGCTCGCTGCCCTTGGCAAAGCAGATGGCGTAATCCTCGGTAACATACTCAGTGGGCAGGATCGCCAGCGTGTCGGCGTTAGCCTCGACGAATTTCTGTGCAACCTGATCGTCGATCACGACGGCATCAATTTTGCCGGAGATCAGGCTCTGCACAGCGTCAGCGCCCTTGTTGTATTCCTCAACAGTAGCGCTGCCGAGCTTTTGGTCGTCAATATCGCCGGCAATATAGATGTCGCCCGTGGTGCCCAGCTGGACGCCGATAGCCTTATCGGTCAAGAAAGCATACGGGTCGGTGTCAGCGCCGATGCTCGCCGCGGCAGAAGAAGCGGTAGAAGATGCGGCAGAAGACGCCGCAGAGGAAGCGGCGGCGCTGGAAGCAGCACCGCAGGCGCTCAGCAGGCCGGCTGCGGCAGCAGCACCGGCAACGGCCAGAAACGAACGACGCGAAATCTTTTTCATCATGAATATCTCCTCATTTATGCAATTTGAAATGTATATGCATCTGTAGGCCAGATGCCCGCCCGTTCCCCTCTATATGGAACAAGGCATAGTATAAGTTATACAAAACGGTTTGTCAATATTTATGCAAAAAAACAAGTTACAAAATCGTAAAATATACAAATTCCAAGTGCAGTAAGTGGATATATTCAAAATTTATTCATTGTAATAAAGTAACCGACGCCCGGCGCGGCACAAAACGATGCCCTGCCAAGCGCCGTGCGGCAACAAAGCGTTACAGATACCGCGCAATCTGCTCTTTGCTGCGCTTCGGGACGCAGTAGTTGCCCTCGGCGTCCAAATAATATTTGTTGTCGGTTTGCAACGGCACAATATAAGATTTGTGTGCCGGATAGCCGAAAGCCACCATCGTGTGCAGCTTTTCGTGCTCCGGCAAGCCCAGCAGTGCCGTCAGCTTGGGGCGGTTGATCGCGCCCATGATGCAGCTGCCTACGCCCTTGGCCCAAGCGGCCAGCGTCATGTTTGCCAGCGCAATGCCTGTATCCGTGTTGAGGTCGCCGGAAACGCGGGTATCCTGCACCACGGCCACATACAGGGTGGGCTGCTCGCCGGGCTTCGGGGTGCCCTGCTCCGGCGGGAGAAACGCCGCCCATTTTACAAGGGCGTTTACCTTTTCCACGTCCGCAGGCTGATGGACGATCACAAGGCTGGTGGCCTGCCGGTTGCTGCCGGCGCTGGAAAGGCGCGCGGCCTCGATGATGTCTTGTATCACCTCTTCCGGCACAGCCTTTTGCAAAAAGCGGCGGTATGTGCGCCGCCCACGCAATAGTTCCATTACATCCATAAAAACGTTCCTTTCTCTTTCCGATAAAATGCAAAAGGCAAATTGCCCTTTGGCACAGTGCTACCAGTTCACAGCAGGCTTCTTGGTTTTGTCCGGCCCGAAGGTCAGCTCCGGGTGCGCCGCGCGCAGGGCTTCGCGCAGCGCATCCACCTTGGGCTTTTCCTCGAAATTCACGGCCTTTTCCCGCCCATCGCCATAATCGACAACAAACAGGTAAGAATAAAAGGTGGAGACCTCGACGGTAGCTTCACACTGGCGGATAAACCAGCGGCGAATGTCAGGGTATGCGATGTAGCTGCCGCCAAGGCCCAGCACACGGCTTAAAAACAAATGGTTTGTGCCCAGCGCCACACGGCCGAATTTCTGTGCAGCGGCATATTCGGCCCGCAGCGCCTCCTTTTCGGCCGGTGCGCCGGCCAATGCATGATACGAAAGAAAAGACATACGGATACCTCCTTGATTTTCGTGCAGGACAGGGGTAGAATCAGAGCGAAATCACTGGCGATTTCGTTTGCCGTCCTTGTGGGCGGGGCGAAACGCCGTTTTTTGATTTGCGGGGATTTTTCCCGCCGATTCGGCACACAGGCTGGGCCGGCCCAAAGCAATGTCCGCCGGGCGCCCGCCGCCAAAACAGCAGAGGAGAAATGAAAAATGAAGATTATGTTTTACGCGCTGCGCCCTTTTGATGAGCTGGCTTACTGCCGGAAGTTTGCAAAACAGTACGGCATTGATTTTGCCTATACGCCGGAGTATCCGACGCCCGAAAATGTCGAGCTTGCGGCCGGCTGCGATGCCGTGAGCACCACGCCCTGCGATATGGGCGCGGCCATGCTGGATCGTTTTGCCGCGCTGGGCGTTAAATATATCTCCTGCCGCTCCATCGGGTACGACCACGTGGATTTGCAGCATGCCAAAGCGCTTGGCCTGCGCGTTTCCAACGTGGGTTACACGCCAAACGGCGTGGCCAACTACGCCATCATGCTTATGCTGATGTGCGCGCGCCGTGCCGTGCACATCCTCAAGCGCGCCGAGGTGCAGGATTACTCGCTGAAAGGCAAGATGGGCCGCGATATTTCCAGCCTTACCGTCGGCGTAATCGGCACGGGCCGCATCGGCCGCACCGTGATCGAGCATCTGTCGGGCTTCGGCTGCCGCATTTTGGCGTATGACCTGTACCCCAACGACGCCGTGAAGCAGCATGCGGAGTATGTCGATCTCGATACGCTGTTCGCCCAAAGCGATATTATCACCCTGCATACGAACGCTACCGCCGAAAATCACCACCTCATCAACGCCGCGGCGCTGGCAAAAATGAAGGACGGCGTTATTCTCATCAATACGGCCCGCGGCAAGCTGATAGATTCCGACGCGCTGATTGCGGAGTTGAACAGCGGCAAGGTGGGCGCCGCCGGGCTGGATGTGATCGAGCACGAAAACGGGCTTTACTATTATAATCGCAGCGGCGAGGTATTGGAAAACGCCGAGCTTTCCATCCTGCGCAGCTACCCGAACGTGATCCTCAGCCCGCACACGGCTTTCTATACCGATGAAGATGTGGAGAGCATGGTGCAGGGCTGCTTTGAAAGCGTAGATTGCTTTGCCAAAGGCAAAGAAACCTTCCACGATGTCGGCCTAAAGGGCTAAGCCGCGCGGCGTAAAGCCAAAAGCCGACGGCCCGTAAAATTCAGAGGTTCTTATAGCAAAGCCTCGGCCCCGCAAGGGCCGGGGCTTTTTTGTGCCGCCGCAAAAAGCGGTGCCGGACATCCCGCCTAAAACAGGTGCTTTGCGCGCTGCGGCATGCGCTGGGCGATCAGCTCGTCCGGGATCTCGAACAGATAGCGCTCGCTTGCGTTAATGACGGTTGTCGCGCCGTGCGTACAGATGCGCGGCAGCGCCTGATTGTACTGTAAATGGACATGCCCGTGCACAAACCATCCCGGCTGATATTGCTCCAGCAGCTCGTTAAAGCAGGCAAAGCCGCGGTGGGCGGGGTCTTCCTGATCGTTCAGGCCGCGCGCGGGCGAATGCGCCAGCAAAATATCAAAGCCTTTTGTCCAGTGCATTTGCCAGTGCAGCTTTTTAATGCGGTGGGCCATCTCTTTTTCGGTATACTGATAGGTGGATTGCAGATTATAGCGGATGCACCCGCCAAGGCCCAAAATACGCAGCCCGCGCCAAACGTAAACCGAATCTTCAATGCAAAAACAGCCGCCCGGCTCGTGCCAGCTGGTTTTTCCGTCATGGTTGCCGTGCACATATAAAATCGGCGCGGCGGTAAAATTGGTGAGATATTCGAGATAATCCGCAGGCAGATCACCGGCGGAAAGGATCAGCTCAACCCCCTCCAGCGCCTTGCGCGTATCAAAATCCCATAACAACTTGGAAGGCTCATCGGCCAGAGCCAGAATCTTCACGTCCAAAACCTCCTAAAATCGGAAAATGCACCGTTCATCAGGCAAGGGGGTCCGGCTGGACGCCCTGCAGCTCGATCAGGCTGCGGAATTCGGGGCTGACATCGTCCGGCCCCGGCAGGCTGCCGATCACATTATCGGCCAACCAGTTCATGTGAATCAGATCTTCGGCAGAGAAAGGCGCGCCCAGCGGGTTGACGACACGCCCGCCCTGCGCATGCAGCTCCCCGGCAAAGGGATCGTATTCGCCCTGACGGATATGCTCCTCCACCAAACGGATCAGCTGCATCGAATCGGCAGGCAGCCCGGCCGCATAGTGCACCTCCACCGCGCCCGCGCTCATGCCCCACCAATAGTTGATGGCGCGGGGCGTACCGTTTTCCTCGTTATCCCAAGTGCCGTCCAAAATCGAGCGTACGATCTGCTGATACACGTTGCCCCAATGCCAGATCGGCGCGCCCAGCTCCTGCAAAGTGCCATCGGCCAAGCGGCGGCAGAGGCCGTGATACTGCATCGTATGCAGCGGGTCTTTCTGATCGCGGCCGGAAAGGATGGAAATATCCGGGTGATCGGAAAAATCAAGCGGCGGGGTGCCGGGCACACACAGCCAGCGCAGCAAAACCTTTGCGCCGGGGCGCACGGCTTTCAGCCCGCGCGCAAAGGCATTGATGCCCGCGCACACACCATACAGCGGGAAGTTTGCCACATACCCTACTTCCGTGCCGTATGTCAGCATGCCGGCCAGCATGCCCAGCAGATATTTTGCCTCGTACATGCGGCAGTAATAGGTGCGCACAAGCGGGTGCGGCACGTTCAGCGAGCAGTTGA
The DNA here is from genome assembly GCA_022652735.1 of Faecalibacterium sp. Classification (GTDB taxonomy): domain Bacteria; phylum Bacillota; class Clostridia; order Oscillospirales; family Ruminococcaceae; genus Faecalibacterium. The sequence continues at coordinate 213,330 of JALCRP010000001.1, forward strand.
GCATCTTTACCTCGGGGTGCCGTGCGGCAACCTTCAGGCAGGCGGGCATCATCTGGCTCGATGTGGTAAAAATCACATCCGCCCCGTTCAGCACGGCGGCCTCCAAGCGCGTCTCATCATCCACGCCGGGCACAACATTATCCAGATAGCTTGTATGCACACGGTCCGGGAAAGCTTTCTCCAGCGCCTGACGGCCCTTGCTGTGGGCCGTTGTCCATGCGCTGGTGGCCGTGCTTTTTTCGTGCAGAAATACAATATTCAGTTCTTCCGGGCGGCCGGAAAGGCCGGGGATCAATTTTTTCAAAAGCGGCTGGCTGGCCGGCTGATTCTGCGGGTGCAAAAGCACCTCCACAGCCTTAGGCTGTGCCAGAACCTTGACCTCATCCCAAATTTTGGTTAGGTTTTCCAGCAGCTGAGCGGGGCTTGCCTCGCAGGCATCGGCATAGCGGTAAACCGAGAGATATACCAGCAGCGCATCGCCGGGCGTAAGCCCAAGCGCCGGGCCGCCCAGCGCCTGAAACTGCACACGAAAGTTTGTGTACAGGGAAAAGAAATTCAGCCGGTCCTCTTTTGTCCAGTTTTCGCCGCTGGCCTTGCACACGGCGCTTTGCAGGCGGGCAAAGCTGCCCTCGCGCGTAAACCAGATATAGTTGATCTGCGCATGTTTGTAAAACTCCAAAAACTCATAGTAGATGCGTGTTTCGGGGCTATCCGTAAGCCGCGGAATCAGCCGTGTCACCGTGCCGGGGACGGTAACAGCCTGATAGTATTTCAGCACAGAAACGCGCTTATTGCCTTCCTGCACATAAAAGCGGTTCATGAACTCATAGGCCTTGATCGGCACACGGATGCCCTCGCGCAGATGTGCCCCGCACAAATTGCACCATTTGTCGGCAAACTCGGTGTTCAGCCCAAGCAACGGCATATAGTTGGGCGCAAAGGCCGTGTGGCGGCCGCTGGTTTTGGTGCCCGCGATACTTTCCAGCGGGATGCTCACCAAGCCGAGAGATTCCTGCGTTACAATGTCGGTGTTGACGAGAATATCGTCCAGCACGGCCAGATAAGGCGATTCGCCGCGGGCCACACGGGCGCGGTACTCCTTTTGGCCGATGTGCAGCGCCTGCAGATACTCGTCACGCGGAGAAGTATAATTCATCGCAGCAGCCTCCTTGCATTGCCGTGCCGAAGCCTTTTTCCGGCGCGGGAATTTCAAGAACAGTATACCATAATTTTGCCGCGGCGCGATGCCAAACGGTTGATTTTCAGGCGGGTTTCGGTTAGGATAGGAAAAAGTGTTTCGGGAGGGAAAACATCATGGAGGAAAAGCAAAGGCAGCAGGCCGAGGCGCTGGCCCCGCGCCTTGCAGAAATTCGGCGCGCGCTGCATCGCTGCCCCGAGCCGGCCCGCCGCGAAGAAAAGACGGCCGCCCTTGTGGCCCGCACCCTGCGCGCGCTTCCGGGCATCACGGTAAAGGAGCACGTGTTTGCCACCGGCATTCTGGCCGAGCTTTCCGGCGCGCTGCCCGGGCCGACGGTGGCGCTGCGCGCTGATATGGATGCGCTGAACCTTACGGAAGAAACGGGCCTGCCCTACGCAAGCGAGGTGCCCGGCATGATGCATGCCTGCGGGCACGACTTTCATATTACATTTCTGCTGGGCGCGGCCATGCTGCTGGCGCAGCGCCAAAGCGAGCTGCACGGCACCGTGCGGTTTATCTTTCAGCCTAGCGAGGAATATTCGCCCGAAGGCGGCAGCCGCGGCATGATCGCGGCCGGCGCGCTGAAAGGGGCGTCCGCCGTATTCGGGCTGCACGTCTGGCCAGATTTGCCGTATGGCAAAATCGGCATTAAGCCCGGCCCGCTGATGGCCTGCTCCGATCACTTTTATGTGCACCTCCACGGCAAAAGTGCCCACGCCGCGCGCCCGGATGAAGGCATTGATGCACTGCAGGCGGGCTGCCGCTATGCCACGGCGGTGCAGACGATCGTATCCCGCAGCCTTTCGCCGCTGCAAAGCGCCGCTGTCTCGATCGGAAAGATCGAGGCCGGCTCCCGCTATAATATTGTGGCGCAGGAATGCACCCTTGAGGGCACGGCCCGCACGTTGGAGCCACAGGCGCGTCAGGCTGTTGAAGACGGGCTGCGGCGCATTCTGGCCGGCGAGTGCACCGCCTCGGGCTGCACGGGCGAGCTGGATTACCGAAAGGGCTACTGCCCCACAGTAAATGATGCTGCCATGACGGCGTATGCAGAAAAAACGGCCGCACGGCTTTTGGGCGGCGAAGCGATTGTGAAAATTTCGCAGCCGACGATGATTGCCGAGGATTTCGGCTTTTACTTAAAAGAAGTGCCCGGGTGCTTTTTCTGGCTGGGCACCCAAAAGCCCGGCACGCCGTTCTGGCCGCTGCACAGCAGCCATTTTGCCCCCGACGAGGCGCTTTTGCCCTATGGCGCGGCGCTGCTGGCGGCGCTGGCGCTCGATTTTGGAAAGGAAAACCGTACATGACGACACAACTGCTGCCGCAGCTCGAAGCGGGAGAATATCCCGGCGGGCTTTGGTATTACGAGCCGCACGTTTACCTGCCCTATCGTTATGTGCTGGGCCGCCCGGGGAAAAAGCCGCTTGTCTGTATCGGCATCAATCCCTCCACGGCACAGCCCGGCGCACTGGATCCAACGCTGAAAAGTGTCGAGCGCCTCGCCGCCGCCAACCATTTCGATAGCTGGATCATGTTTAACGTGTACCCGCAGCGCGCCACAAACCCGAACGATATGGACCTTGTACCCGACCGGACGCTGCATGCGGAAAATTTGCGCTGGCTGGGCGCCGTGCTGGAACAAACCGAGCCTACCATGTGGGCCGCGTGGGGTACGCTGATCGAAAAGCGCGCCTATTTGCCCGCGCTGATGCGGGATATGGTGGCCCTTACGGACGAAAAGGACATCCCTTGGGTCACGTTTGGGCCACGCAGCAAAAAAGGCCATCCACACCATCCGCTGTATCTGCGCAAGGATGCCGTGCCGCAGCCTTTTGATGTGCGGGAATACCTTGACACCTGCTTTTAAGGAGGCCGCATGACCACACAACGCTACCAAAAAATCTATGCTTGGTTTATGGCGCACCCGGCGGCCAAAACGCTGCTGTTGGCCGCCGATACGGCGGTGCCGCTTCTGCTGGCCGTTTTATATGGCATTCTGCTGGGCCGGTATGGCCTGCAATGGTATCGGGCCGCCAACTTTGCGGGCGCGGCGGCCACGGCGGCCGCCCGAGGCATGTTTTGGCGGATCGTGCTCATCCCGGCGGCAACGCTGGCGGGCGGGACGCTGCTGCGCAACACGCTGAACTGCCCGCGCCCCTATGCGCAGCCGGGTTTCCTTCCCCTGAAAACGAAAGAGGGTGACGGTTGCTCTCTGCCCAGCCGCCATGCCCTTTCGGCGGGCGTGATTGCTTCCGTGTGGGTGCTGACGATGCCGGGTACAAGCTTCCTCGCCCTCGTCATGATGGCGTGTGTATGTGTGCTGCGGGTGCTTGTCGGCGTACATTCGATCCGTGATGTCGTACTGGGCGCTTTGCTGGGCTTCGGCTGTGGGCTGCTGATTTTGCTGCCGTAAGAAAAAGTTTAAGGAACTGCGGCGAAACTCTTAACGAAAACCAAAAAATATGATATGCTTATTTCTCAGTTAAAATAAAAGCTGCCGTTTGTACGCCGCGTACAGCGGCGCCGGAAATTCAGCCGAAAAGGATTGTGGATCAGGATATGCGCTATTTGCCGATGCATCGTGTAAAAGAGAATACCGTTTTAGCCATGCCGATCTATAATGAAAACGGCGGCATTTTGCTCAATGCCAACACGGTTTTGAAGCAGGCATATCTGAAGAAGCTATCCGAGATGGGTTACCCCGGATTATATATTTACGATGATGTTTCGGCCGATGTCACGATCGATACCCTTGTATCGGAGCCGCTGCGCCGCAAAACGATGCGCGCCCTGAAAAAAGGTGATGTAGATTGCTGCCGCGCAGCAGCACATTCTCTGGTCGATCAGCTGCTGGCAAAGTCGGATATTTCCGTAGACATGGTCAGCCTTGCCTCCTTTGATACCTACACGTATGCCCACTCGCTGAACGTGGCGATTCTTGCCATCATTATCGGCATTAACTCCGGCCTCAATTACGATCAGATCACCGGCCTTTCCGAGGCGGCGCTGATGCACGACATCGGCAAGGAATGCATCAGCGTCGACATCCTAAACAAGAAAGGCCGCTTAACGGATGAAGAGCTGAAGATTGTGCATTCGCATGCGCAGCTCGGCTATAATAAAGTGAAAGACGACTTCCGCATCCCCGATACGGTAAAAAATGCGATTCTTTCCCACCACGAAAATGAGGACGGCAGCGGCTATCCGCGCCAGCTGAAAAGCAAAGACATCCACTATTACGCCAAAATCATCCATGTGTGCGATGTCTACGACGCGCTGGTGTCAAACCGCATTTACCGCAAGGCGCTGAACCCGGCGGATGCGATTGAGTTTTTGATGTCCAACAGCTGGGTGATGTTCGATGTAAATTATGTGCGCAAGGTAATTGAGTGCATCACGCCGTACCCCACAGGGGTGACAGTAAAGCTTTCGGATGGAAGCCCTGCGCTTGTAGTGCAGCAAAACAGCCAAAACCATGTACGCCCCAAGGTGCTGCGCCTCGATACGCATACCGAGATCGACCTGATGAAGGTTCTGAACGTTACTATTGTAGATATGCTCATGTGAGCGATGTTGGCGCTGCCTTTCGGCAGCGCTGTTTTTTTGCCCGGTGCCGCCGGCCGGGCAAGCGCTTGACGCTGCGCGCGTTTTGCGATACGATAGCGTCACATCTTATCCCGGCCGAAAGCCAGCGAAAAAGGGGGATTGCCGCATGCCGGAAACCATCAAGCACTATGCCCAAAGCCTGTACGCATGCCCGATTGTGGCGCTGGCCGGCTATACGGCGGCCCATCAGCTTCCCGGGCCAATCTATGCCTATTTGGATTTTGGCGGTGCTACCGGCAGCGCCAAGGATGGCCTTGCGCAAGGGATGCTGGCGCTGGCCGCGCAAAAAGGGAAACTGGCCCCGGGCCAGACGGTTCTGGAGGCAGGCGGCAGCACCTTTGCCGCTGCGCTGACGCTGGCCGCGCGCGCGGCGGGCCATCCGGTAACGCTGGCCGTGCCGGAAAGCCTGCCTGCCGCCCGGCAGGCCACGCTGAAACGCTATGGGGCAAAGCTTGTATATTCGGGCGCGCTGTACGGGCGGCGCGGCGCCGAAAAGCTTGCCGCCGAGACGGCCGAAAAATGCGGCGGCTATTATGTCGATTATTTTTGCAACGATGGCAACCCCGAATATCACCGCCGTACAACCGGGCAGGCCATCGTAAAAGCCATCGGCGGCGAAGGGCCTTCGCTTGTGGATGCGGTTGTTGTCGGCGTGGGCAGCGGCGGCACAATCACGGGCGTGGGCGAAACGATCAAGGCGTGGACGAACGATGTGCGCATGGTGGCCGTAGAGCCGTATGAAAGCCAGGCCATCGGCGGCGGCTTTGTGGGCAAGCACAGCATCCCCGGCATCGGCGCAGGCTTCGTGCCCGAAAACTACAATCCGTATGTAGTTGATCTTGTATCGGCCGTTTCAAGCGGCGACGCCGCGCAGGCCGCGCGTGAGGTACTTTTGACAGACACCGTGCCGGCCTGTGCCAGCGCGGGTGCCGTGCTGTATGCGGCGCGGCAGCTGCTGGAAAAGGGCCAAAGCCGCGCGGCGCTGTGCATCTTTAGCGGCCGGCAGATTTATGAGTAAAACTCCTTTGGCACTTTTCCTTTTTTCGGCGCAAAAAGCCTCCTTGATAGGGCCTGTAGGTTGCCTACAGTTGCCGTATCAGGGAGGCTTTTTTCATTCTGCCTGCTGCATTTCGCCGGCTATCCCGGCCACTTTTGCGATGTGGGCAAAGCGTTGGCATACCCGCGGCACATCCCGCTGCGTCGGCATGCTTTATAAGCCGCAAGAAATTTCTGTGCCGCCGCTTTTCAACAGTAAACGGGGCGCCTTTGTGCAAGCCGAACGGAAAAGAGCAATTTACCCAGCGTCTGCGCCCTCAAACTGGCTGTTGTACAATTTGGCGTAAAAGCCGCCTTTTGCAAGCAGCTCCTCATGGCTCCCCTGTTCAACGATATGGCCATCGTTCATCACAAGGATGATGTCCGCCTCGCGGATAGTGGACAGGCGGTGCGCCACGATAAAGCTCGTGCGGCCGCGCATCATCTGTGCAAAGGCGGCCTGAATCTTGATTTCGGTGCGCGTATCGATCGAGCTGGTGGCCTCATCGAGAATCAGCATCGGTGGGAGATCGAGCATAACACGCGCGATGCACAAAAGCTGCTTTTGGCCTTGGCTGATGTTGCCGCCGTCCTCACCAATCACGGTATCATAGCCGTGCGGCAGGCGCTGGATAAAGCTGTGTGCGTGGGCGGCCTTTGCCGCGGCGGTCACCTCTTCGTCCGTAGCATCGGGCTTGCCGTAGGCGATATTTTCGCGGATGGTGCCGGCTTTCAGCCACGTTTCCTGCAATACCATGCCGTAGTTCGCGCGCAGCGAGGCGCGCGTAACGCGGCGAATATCTTGGCCGCTGACGGTGATCTGCCCGCTATCGACATCGTAAAAGCGCATCAGCAGGTTGATGAGCGTCGTCTTGCCGCAGCCCGTCGGCCCGACGATTGCAATACGCTGGCCGGGCTTTACATCAAGGTTGAAGTCTTCGATTAGCGGGCGGTTTTGCACATAGCGGAAAGCGACATGTGAAAGCTGCACGTGGCCGTCGCTTTGCAGCACGGCAGCGTCCGCCGGCTCGGGCACCTGATCGGCCTCGTCCAAAAGCTCAAACACGCGCGCGGCGCAGGCCAGCGCATTTTGCAGCTCAGTAACAACGCCGGAAATTTCGTTAAAAGGTTTCGCGTACTGGTTTGCGTAGCTCAAAAACACGCTCAGCTGGCCAATCGTGATGCCGCCGGCCACGGCGTACAGCGCGCCCGTCAGGCCCACGCCCGCATACACAAGGCTGTTGATAAAGCGGGTGGATGGGTTTGTAAGGCTCGAGAAAAAAACAGCTTTCAGGCTGGCATCCTGCAATCGGCCGTTCATCTCGTCGAAAGCCGCAAGGCTTTCGTCCTCGTGGCCAAAGGCCTGCACCACCTTTTGCCCCTCGATCATTTCGTTAATCATCGCCGTCTGCTCGCCGCGCACGATGGTTTGCCGCTGAAAATGCCGATACGTGTGCTTGGCGATAAAGCCGGCCACGAACAGGCTTAGCGGGGTTAACAGCACAACCACAAGCGTGATCGGCAGGTTGACGCTTATCATAAAGCCAAGTGTGCCGAGAATCGTCAAAATCCCGGTGAAAAGCTGCGTAAAGCCCATCAGCAGGCCGTCGGCAAAGGTATCCACATCGGCAATTACGCGGCTGACAAGGTCGCCCGAAGGGTGTGCATCCAGATAGGAAAGCGGCAGCTTTTGGATCTTGCGGATGGCCGCATTGCGCAGATCACGCGAGACGCAGTATGTGATGCGGTTGTTGCAGGCGGCCAGCGCCCACTGTGCCACCAGCGTAACAGCGGTAGCGAGGACGATGGCAACGAGGATTTTGGCAATGCCCGCAAAATCCACCTGCCCGGGCGCCAGCATGCCGTCGATCGCGTCGCCCGTCAAAATCGGCACATACAGTTGGGAGGCCACACTGGCCGCCGCGCACAGCAAGCTGAGAATCACAAAAAAGCGGTAGGGCGCGATATGCCGTAATACGCGGCGCAGCGCCGCACGGCTTTGGCCGCGGTCCAGCGTTTGTTTTTGGGCAGCCATCAGCGGTCACCGCCTTTCTTAAACTGGCTCTCGTAGATTTCCTGATAGGCCGCGCAGGATTGCAGCAGCGCGGCGTGTGTGCCGCAGCCTACCAGATGCCCGTCGTCTAATACAAGGATCTGATCGGCATGCTGAAGGCTGGAAGCGCGCTGCGAAACAATAAACACGGTAATTTGCCCGGGCAGCGCGGCCAGCGCCTTGCGCAGCGCGGCATCCGTGGCAAAATCCAGCGCGCTGGCGCTGTCGTCCAAAATCAAAATGTCGGGCTTTGCCACAAGCGCGCGCGCAATCGTCAGGCGCTGCTTTTGCCCACCTGAAAGGTTACGCCCGCCCTGCTCGATCGGCTCATCCAGCCCTTTGGGCTTGGCGCGGACGAAATCGGCCGCCTGTGCCGTTTCCAGCGCAGCCCACAGCTCTTCGTCCGTGGCCGCGGCGTTGCCCCATTGCAGGTTCGAGCGGACTGTGCCGCGGAACAGCTGTGCTTTTTGCAGCACGGTGCCGATACGGCTGCGCAGCGCTTCTTTCGGCCACGCCGTAACCGGCCGGCCAAAGATGGCTACCGTGCCCGCGGTAGCGTCATAAAAGCGCGGAATCAGGCTGACAAGGCTGGATTTGCCGCTGCCCGTGCCGCCGATCACGCCAATCGTCTCGCCGCGCCGGGCGCAAAAGGAAATATCCGTCAGGCTTTCGGCGCCCGCGCCCACATATTGCAGGCCGACATGCGTAAAGCGGACAGCCTCGGCCGCATCGCCTGCGGCGGGTATACTTTCGGCAAACTGCATCGTGGGTTTTGTATCCAAAATGCTCTGCACACGGCCCGCGCAGGCCAGCGCCTTTGTTACCTGAATGATGAGGTTTGCCAGCTTTACAAGCTCCACCAAAATCTGGCTCATATAGCTGATGAGCGCAATAACATCACCCGCCAGCAAGCCGCCGGCGTTTACTTCCACGGCGCCGGTGCGCAGCAAGGCAAGGATTGCCAAATTGATGACAAGGTATGTCAGAGGGTTCATCAGCGCGGAAATGCGCCCGACGTGCAGCTGCGTATCCGTCAGCACGGTGTTGGCGCCCTCAAAGCGGGTAACCTCGGCGTTTTCTTTATTAAAAGCGCGCACAACGCGCACACCGGAAAGGTTTTCCCGCGTGATGCCGAGTACCGTATCGAGACGGCTTTGTACCTTTTTGTACAGGGGCATCGTCCACAGCATTACGCCGAACACGATCACCGCCAAAACCGGGATCGCCACCACAAAAATCAGCGCAGCTTTACCATCGATGGTAAAGGCCATAATCATCGCACCAAATACGATAAACGGGCTGCGCAGAAAAAGGCGCAAAAACAAGTTTACGCCGCTTTGCACTTGGTTTACGTCGCTTGTCATGCGAGTAATAAGGGTGCTTGTGCCCAGCGTATCCATCTCAGAAAAGCCAAGCGACTCGATATGCGCAAACAGCGCGTGGCGCAGCCCCGTAGCACACCCGACAGCCGCGCGCGCCGCATAATACTGTGCCGTAATACTACAGGCAAGCCCGACCAGCGCCAGCAAAATCAAAAGGCCGCACCGCTGCAAAATGTAGGGCGTATCGGCCCGGGCGATACCGACATTGATGATGTTCGCCATCACGATCGGCACAAACAGATCGAATAGCGCCTCGAGCATTTTGAACAGTGGGGCCAAAATGCTTTCCTTTTTATAATCCTTCAGATACGTGAGCAAGCCTTTCAAAGCAGGCGCCCCTTTCTTTTTTGATCTGCTGCTAGAATACCACAGAATAATAGATATGAAAAATATTTTATTTATGCTATTATAATACAAAAATTGTATGAAATGAGGAGAGCGCATGGAAATTCGGCAGCTGACATATTTTACGGCAGTTGTAGAGGAAGGCACGGTAACGGGCGCGGCCAAACGCCTGAATATGACGCAGCCGCCCCTTACCGCACAGCTGCATGCGCTGGAAAGCGAGCTTGGCTGCCGGCTTTTCGCGCACGAAGGGCGGCGCCTGCGCCTGACAGAAGCCGGGCATGCCTTTTACCAGCGCGCGCATACGATCTTGGGCCTGTGCGACGCGGCCGAGGGCGAAATGAGCGAATACCGGCAGGGCACGGCCGGTACGCTGCGCCTCGGGGTAGTATCTTCGGTAAGCAGCACGGTATTTTTGGCATGGCTGGGCCGCTTTTCGGCGCAATACCCGGCGGTGCGGTATGATCTTTCGGCGGGCAACACCTACCAGCTTTTGACGCAGCTCGGCGCGGGGCAAATCGACATTGCCTTAGCGCGCACACCGTTTTCGGCACCTGAGCTGACGGTGCTGCCGCTGCGCCGCGAGGCGATGCTTGCCGTGGGGCAGCCGGCCTTTTTTGCCGGGCTGGGCGCGCAAAAGCTTTCTGTTGCGGCGCTGGCCGAAACGCCGCTGATCTTATACCGCCGATGGGAAAGCGTACTGCGCAGCCGTTTTGAAGCGGCCGGCTGTACGCCGCGGGTATTTTGCCGCAATGAAGATGCACAGACGACGCTTGCGCTGGCACAAAAAGGGTTCGGCGTGGGCATTCTGCCGGCTTCGGCTGTGCCCGAGCAAGCGCAAAATGGGCTTGCGGTACGCGAAATTGACGACGCGGGCCTTGCGACGGAGATCGCGGCTGTCTGCCGCGCCGAAAAGCTTCTGCCGCAGTGCGCGCGCCTGTTTTGGCAAAGCCTGCGCGGCGAAAAAAGCGGCGTTTAAGATTATCGCCCGCCGGATTTGCACAAATTCTTCACATCTTGGCAAGGATTTTGCCATATCGCTTCGGTATCCTTAGGATAACCGATTTTGTAGAGTTTATGGAGCGTAAAAAAATGAGTAAAGTCATCGGCATTGATCTGGGTACAACAAACTCCTGCATGGCCGTGGTAGAGGGCGGGAAGCCTGTTGTTATCACAAATGCAGAGGGAGAGCGCACGACACCGAGCGTGGTCGCCTTTACCAAAGACGGCGAGCGCTTGGTGGGCGGCGCGGCCAAGCGCCAGCTTGCTACAAACCCTGCCCGCACCGTTTCCAGCATCAAGCGGCAGATGGGCAGCGATTACCGGGTGCGTATCGACGGCAAAACGCTGACCCCGCAGGAGATCAGCTCCATGATCCTTGCCAAGCTCCGGCGCGATGCTGAGAGCTTTACCGGCGAGCCTGTGACGGATGCCGTAATCACCGTGCCGGCCTATTTTGACGACAGCCAGCGCAAGGCCACACAGGATGCGGGCCGCATCGCCGGGCTGAACGTGCTGCGCATCATCAACGAGCCGACGGCCGCCGCCGTGGCCTACGGCCTTGACAACGAGGCGGCGCAAAAAATTCTTGTATACGATCTGGGCGGCGGCACGTTCGATGTTTCGATCATCGAGATCGAGGACGGCACCTTTACCGTGCTGGCCACAGGCGGCGATACGCAGCTGGGCGGCGATGATTTTGACGCTTGCATCGTCGATTGGCTTGTACGGGAGTTTGAAAAATCCGACCGTATCGATCTTCGGCGCGACCCTGCCGCGATGGGCCGCCTGAAAGAGGAAGCGGAAAAAGCGAAGAAGGAGCTTTCGGCGGCGGCCAGCGTACAGATCAATCTGCCGTTTTTGGCTGTGGATAAGGCCGGCCCGCACCACATGGATGTCACGCTGACGCGCGCGGCGTTTGAGATGATGACGGGCGAGCTTTTGAACCGCACCGTGGCGCCTGTGCAAAACGCCTTGCGGGATGCGGGCATCTCCGCGCGGGAGCTGGGCAAGGTTCTGCTTGTAGGCGGCTCGACGCGCATGCCCGCCGTGGAGCGCAAAGTAAGAGAGACCCTCGGCGTAGAGCCGAGCAAAACGCTGAACCCTGACGAATGTGTGGCGATGGGCGCCGCCGTTCAGGGCGGGCTTTTACAGGGCGGCGGCCGCCTGATCGGCGCAAAAGGGCAAGCCTCAAAGGGCCTTGTGCTGATGGATGTAACGCCGCTGACGCTTTCAATCGAGACGCTGGGCGGCGTGGCCACCCCGCTGATCGAGCGCAACAGCATGATCCCGACGCGCAAAAGCCAAATCTTCACGACGGCGCATGCACTGCAAACGGCCGTCGAGATCAACGTTTTACAGGGCGAGCGCCACTTTGCGCGCGACAATAAATCGCTGGGCAAGTTCAAGCTCGGCGGCATCCACAGCGGGTTTGTGGATAAGCCCCAGATCGAAGTAACATTTGACATCGATGTAAACGGTGTCGTCAAGGTTTCCGCCAAAGATCTTGCTACCGGCCGCCAGCAGGAAATCACGATCACGGGCAGCACAAATCTTTCGGAAAACGAAGTGCAGCGCGCGATGGCCGACGCCGCCGCGTATGCGCAGGAGGATACCCTGCGCAAGGAGCGCATGGAGCTGCACAATCAGGCGGAAATGCTGAGCTATTCCGTGGACGAAGCGCTGGCAAAGTGCAAGAAGCAGCTCGAAAAGCCCGAGACGGAAGCCATCCGTGCCGACTTGGCCGCGCTGCGCAAATGCATCCGAAAAGATAAGCCCGAGAAGATGGCCGAAAGCGAAGCGCAGGCCCTGCGCGCCGCCAAAGAAAAGCTGGAGGCCAGCGCATCGCACCTGATGATTTTGTACACCGAGCAGCAGCAGGCCGCACAGGATGCGCAAAATGAGCAAAATCCGCCCAGCGGCGGCGACGAGCCACATAAGCCGCTGTAACAGGTAAAAAAAACGAAAAAGCCGCTGCCCCACAGCCAAGCATAACGCTTGGGCGAACGTGAGGCAACGGCTTTTTTAGAAAGCAAAAAGCGCTTTATTTATTGTTGTTTGCCGGGAAATAGGGGCGCAGGCAGCCTGCAACGGCGCTGATCGGCATCGTCTGCAAAATGATCTTGCCCGGGCCGGTAACGACGGTATTGAACACACCCTCGCCGCCGAACACCATATTCTTCACGCCCGGCACGGTTACGATGTCCATCGTGCAGGAGGCCGTCATGGCCGCCAGATAGCCGGTATCCACGATCATGCTCTGGCCTGCGGCCAGTTCATACTCGCAGGCATAGCCGTCAATCTCGACAAAGGCGACGCCTTGGCCCGAGAGCTTTTGCATAATAAAACCCTCGCCGCCGAAAAAGCCCGCGCCAAGCCGCTTTTGAAACGCGACGGAGAGCGTCACGCCGGCCTCGCTGGCCAAGAATCCGCTTTTTTGTACAATCATCTCCTGCCCCGGCAGGATGGAAAATGCGCGGATAGAACCCGGAAAGCTCGAAGCAAAAGCGATCTGGCCCGGGCCGCCCTGCGCGGTATAGCGATTTTGAAAGATAGATTCGCCGCTGAACATACGGCCCAGCGCGCCGCCGAGGCCACCTGTAGCAGTGGTATCCATCTGCATATTCGGCGTCATCCAGCTCATGCTGCCGCGCTCAGTAATCAGGGTTTCGCCGGCGTTGACATCGCAGATGGCAACGGGCAAGGGTTCGCCTACAATCTGATATTTCATAGTGATTTCTCCTTACTCTGTCTTTGAAAGAGATACGTCCGCACAAAGGGCGCAGCGCGCCCCCTTACAAACTATAATAAAATACGAGACAAGGCAAGGGTTTATCACAGAATTTTCCGAAAAACGTCGATTTTTTTGAAAAAGAGGCCGGCTTGCGGGCCAAAAGCGTTACTCCTTGGCCTTCTTTTCTTTTTGTGCCTTGATGACTTTCAGGCGCGAAAAATCCTCGCGCTCCTTTTCGTCCAGCACATCGCCGATGTACTTGATATTCTTTTGAAACTGCGGGATCTGGACGTTGTTCAAGGCGTTGGCACGTTTCTGCGTTTTTTGGATGGCTTCCGCCAAGCGGAAAACGCTGCTTTCCACCTCGGCCAGCTCAACGGTCAGCGTTTTCACCTCGTTGAACTTGAAGTACGCATCGTCCAACATGCCGTTTGTGGATTCCAAGCCGTAATACAGCGCCGGCTCTGCGGTTGGGTTCAGGCGGACGGTCGGCAGCTCTACGCCCATCACGCTGCGGTAATCCAGCGTCAGCCCCTCTTCAATGGGGACGCACCGTGCAAACTCGCCCACGCTGCCCAGCGTGATATTTGCCTGCTGCAAAGCCTCGTAAGCCTCGGCGTATGCGCTCGAAATCTTATCCTGAATCGTGCCGGCGCGGTCGATCAGGCGCATCATTTCCCGCACAAGAATATTGCGCTTGCGGTCCATCAGCTCATAGCCCTGCTGCGCCAGCACAAGGCTGTGCTTTTGGGCCATCCAGTTTGTTTTGGTGGGGAAAACTTGCTGTGCCATACGGTGCCCTCCTTTCGGCTGTAATGCTCGTGCTTAGCCCTGCGCCGCAGGGCTCTGCGCGGCGGCGCGGGTTTTCGCCGGTTCAAAATATGCATCCAGCGTCGCGTCATCGCAGCGGTCCAGCGTCTCGCGCGGGAGCATCGTCAAAAGCTCCCAGCCGAGGTCCAGCGTCTGTTCAATGGTACGGTTGACGCTCCCCTGCCCGATAAACCGCTGCTCAAATGCGCGCCCAAAGGCCAGCAGCTTTTTGTCGCTGTCGCTCAGTTCTTCTTCGCCGATCACGCTCGCCAGCGCTTTGGCATCCTGTACCTTGGCATAGCTGGCAAACAGCTGGTTCGAGAGCATAACATGATCCTCGCGCGTATAGCCCGCGCCGATGCCGTCCTTCATCAGACGGGAAAGGCTCGGCAGCACGGAAACCGGCGGATAGACACCCAAAGCGTCCATCCCGCGGTCCAGCACAATCTGGCCCTCGGTAATATAGCCTGTCAAATCCGGGATCGGGTGGGTGATGTCGTCGCCGGGCATTGTCAAAATCGGGATTTGTGTCACGCTGCCCTCTTTGCCCTTGATGATGCCCGCGCGCTCGTACAGGCTGGCAAGGTCGGAATACAAATAGCCCGGGAAGCCCTTGCGGCCCGGGATCTCGCCTTTCGAGGAGGAGAACTCGCGCAGCGCCTCGCAGTAGCTTGTCATATCCGTCAGGATAACGAGCACATTTTTATTCAGGTCAAACGCCAGATACTCGGCCACCGTCAGCGCGGCGCGCGGCGTAATGATACGCTCGATGATCGGGTCGTTTGCAAGGTTCAAAAGCATCACAACGCGGCTCATCGCGTCGGCGCTGACAAACGAATCGCGGAAATACTGCGCCACATCGTTTTTCACGCCCATCGCCGCAAACACGATGGCAAAATCCGAGCCGTCGGCCACGTTGGCCTGCTGTACGATCTGCACGGCAAGCTCATTATGCTTCATGCCGGAGCCGGAAAAGATCGGCAGCTTTTGGCCGCGGATCAGCGTCGTCAGGCAATCGATAGAAGAGATGCCCGTGCGGATGTAGTTGCGTGGATACACACGGCTGACGGGGTTAATCGGCGCGCCGTTCACGTCGCGCTGCACCTCGGGATAAATATCGCCCAGCCCGTCGATCGGGCGGCCGAGGCCGTCCAGTGTGCGGCCCAAAATTTCCGGGCTGAGGGGCACCGTCATCGGGTGGCCTGTCAGCACGGTACGGGTATTCGCAAGGCCAAGCGAGCGTGTGCCCTCAAAAATTTGCAGTACGCACCGATTTCCCTCCACCAGCACGACACGCCCATAGCGGACGGTGCCGTCGTCAAGGTGCAGCTCGGCCATTTCATCATACGCCACGCCGGGCACATCTTCGAGGATCACCAACGAGCCGCTGATTTGAGAGAGGCCGATATGTTCCAGAATCATATTTTGCTCTCCTTTCAGCGGGCGGCATCGGCCAATGTGCGGTCGATTTCGTCTTTGTATGCGTCCAACAGCTCCAGATGATCGTTGGGCACGTCATATTTGATTTTGATTACTTTTTCAAACAGGCCGGTTTTCAGCAGCTTACTTACGGGCACCTGTTTTGCCACCAGCGCGGCACAGCCGTCGTACAGGTGTAAAATCACGCGCATCATTTTCAGCTGCTTTTCCAGCGGCACATACGTATCGTCCTTATGGAAAGCGTTCTGCTGCAAAAAGCCCACGCGGATAACGCGCGCCGTCTCGATGACGAGCTTTTGGTCGTCGGGCAGCACGTCAGAACCAATCAGCTTAACGATCTGCATCAGGCTTGACTCCTGCAAAAGCAGGTTGGCGATGCGCCCGCGGCATTCCATAAAATCGTGGCCGACGTTATCATAGTACCAATCGGAAAGCCCGGCGAGATACTCGCTGTAGCTGTCGTTCCAGTTGATGGCGGGATAATGGCGCGCATACGCGAGGCTCTTATCCAGCGCCCAGAAGCAGCGGGTAAAGCGCTTTGTGTTCTGGGTTACCGGCTCGGAGAAATCGTTGCCCTGCGGGCTGACGGCGCCGATTACGGAGACGGAGCCTTCGGCGCCGTTCAGCGTTTTAACATAGCCCGCGCGCTCGTAGAATTCGGCAAGGCGGCTCGGCAGGTAGGCCGGATAACCCTCGTCGGCGGGCATTTCCTCCAAGCGGCCGGAAATCTCGCGCAGGGCCTCGGCCCAGCGCGAAGTAGAGTCGGCCATCATAGCGGTATGGTAGCCCATATCACGGTAATACTCGGCCAGCGTGATGCCCGTATAGATGGAGGCCTCACGCGCGGCCACCGGCATATTCGAGGTGTTGGCGATCAGCACAGTGCGGTCCATCAGGCTTTTGCCGGTGCGCGGGTCAGTCAGCTCGCTGAACTCCTGCAAAGCCTGCGTCATCTCGTTGCCGCGCTCGCCGCAGCCAACGTAGATGATGATGTCGGCATCGCACCATTTCGCCAGCTGATGCTGCGTCATGGTTTTGCCGGTGCCGAATCCGCCCGGGATAGCGGCCGCGCCGCCTTTTGCCAGCGGGAACATCGTGTCGATCACGCGCTGGCCGGTAACTAACGGGCGCGTGGCCGGCATGCGCTCGGTAACCGGGCGTGGGATACGGATCGGCCACTTTTGCGCCAGCGCAAGCGTTTGCTCGCTGCCGGCGGCATCAGTATATTTTACAAGCGGATCGGCGACAGTATAGCTGCCGTTTTCGGCCGCCCACGTCACGGTGCCCGCAACGTTCGGCGGCACCATGCACTTATGCAGGATCGCCGGCGTTTCAGGGCAGGTGGCGATCACAGCGCCGCCCACAAGGGTATCGCCAGGCTTTACCAGCACGGTAACATCCCACTTTGCCTTCAGGTCCAGTGGAGATTCCTGTGCGCCGCGGCCGATAAACGCGCCCATCGAGGCCTCGATTGCGGGCAGCGGGCGCTGGATACCGTCGTAAATATTGCGCAGGATACCGGGGCCGAGCGTGACGCACATCGGCCCGCCGGAAGTTTCGACCGGCTGGCCGGCGGTCAGGCCGCTCGTCTCCTCGTAAACCTGAATGGTCGTCTCGGCATCCTCGACGCGGATAACCTCGCCGATCAGACGCTTTTCGCCCACGTAAACCATTTCCATCATGGAAAGGGCCGTTTTGCCTTTGATTTTTACGACCGGGCCGTTAATGCTGTAAATCGTATTCTGTGCCATCTTTTGTGTCTCTCCTCTCCGCCTTTAGAAATCAATCGAAAGGCCGGAGTGTTCCAAAAACCAGTCGTGCTGCGCGGCAAGGCGGGCTTCCAGCGTATCGTCGGCCACAGCGTCGCCGCTTGCGCCTTTCAGGCCGCCGAGCGTGATCTGATCGTCCGCGGCGGCAAGAGTACAGCCAGCCGGCGCATGCACAAGCGGCAAATCGGCGCTGCGGGCATACAAGGTACAGCCTTTGCCCAGCGCAGCGGCAATGGTATCGGCGCTTTTTTGCAGCCAAGCGGCATAATCGGCGCTTTGGGTAAAGGCGGCAAGCTTTGCCCGTGCCAATGCGAAAACGTCTTTTTGCAAAGCGTCGCGCTGGGCGGCAAGCTCTGCGCGCAGCGCAGCGCGGCCCTCGCTCATCTGGCGGTTGCCCTGCGCGGTGGCGCGGGCCGTAGCAACGCGGATTGCCTCATCGGCGCGCTTTGTTTCCCGCGCGGTAGCGTCGGCAAGAGCCGCCTCGGCCTCGGCCTCGGTCTTTGCCTCAATCTCGGCGCAGCTTTTTGCGCCCTCCTCGCGGATGGTGGCAAGAAACTGTTCTACCTGACGGTTCAAATCTATATTTTCTTCGGTCATTCCGTTTCCTCCTTTGGCAAACCGGGACATTGGGCGAAAAGCCATACAGCGCTTAAATCTTTACGCCGATGGCTTCCCGGACATAGCGGGTGATGCGATCCTTGCCGGCGTCTGAGCCGCCGGTAGAGGGCACTGTCACCAGCAGGGGGCCTGTCTGCGCCTGCCGTGCCTCATCCAGAATGCCCTGATAGGTATCCGAAATCTTCTCGGTTACAAGCACCATGCCGATGTCCGGCGTATGGGCGACGGTATCCAGCGCATGCCGGACATCCTCGGCGCTGCGCGCGACGACGCCCTCGATGCCGGCCAGACGCATACCATTCTTCGCGTCGGAGTTGTCGCTGATGAGATAAAAGCGCATGGCGTTACACCAGCTTGTTCAGAATCATGATGGAGATAACCAAGCCGTACAGTGCGATAGATTCGCCCAAGGCCACAAAGATCAGGCTCTTGCCGAAGGTTTTCGGGTTTTCGCTGTTTGCGGCGATAGCTGCCGGCGCGCCGGCAGCCACGGCGATGCCGCCGCCGATACCGGCAAGGCCGGTAACAAGCGCGGCGGCCAGCAGGCCGATGCCGAGGCTGGAGTTATGGGCATCTTCCTCGGTGTTTACGTCGGCAGCTTCGCTTGTGGAGGAAGCAGCGGTGGCCGTATCATTTTCGTTGGCGGCAAATGCATCGGAGGCGCCGAAGCCGACGGTGGCGCACAGCGCCAGCGCGAAGGTCAGCACGTTGATGGCGATGGCGCGCTTGCGGCGGGCCGGATCGGTTTTACGGGCAGAAAAGATTGCCGCGCCCAGCAGCACAGCAGGGATCAAAGCCAGCAAAATCAGCATGAAGGTATTCATAATATGTTCCTCCCAAAATGTAAATTCAAATTTTCGGATCGATACGGGGCAGCGCCCCGGAAAAACAACATCAGGCGTTTTCGCCCTTTTGGCCCAGCGCGCTCTCGGTATCCATCGCGCTGAAGGCGCGCCCGCCGCCGGTATAGCAGCGGCTAAACATCTCGTAAAATTCGAGACGAATGCCCTGAATGCCGGAAAGCAGCGCCTCGAGGCAAAGCACCACGGCGTTGCCGAGGATGACCACCACAAGGTTAGCCGGGCTGCCCGCAAGGGTAAACACAACGCTCATCATGCCGGCATGTACCAAAATGAAGGCGCCGACACGCAAAAACGAAACCGTATTGGAAAGGTAGCTCAAAATGCTCTCGAACGTCTCGAAAAAGGCTTCCATAAAGTAGCCGCCCCAGCCTTCGGCGGGCTTCCATTTTTCGCCGTTAACCATCGGGGCAAGGATGCCCTGCATCAAAAGCAGCACCAGCCCGAGCGCAAGCCCGCAGCCGGCCACGCTGTCCGGCACAGGAGAATGGCCGCCCATGAAGTTAAAGGCAAGGCTTACGCCGGAAAGGTAAGTAAGTATGCCTGTGGCCCCGTTGGTATCAAACAGCGCGCTGCCCCATTGTTTGCGCTTAAGGCAGGAGAAAATGTTCAGCGCCATCGCGCACAGCAGCAGCACAATGCCCACAGAAATGGCGAACAGCAGGATGCTGTTGATAGAATCCATCACGCTGACGGGCTTACCTGCCCAGCCAAGGGCGTGATAGATTGGGTCAAGCGCATGCTCGTACCCAAAGAAGGAGCCAAACACAAAGCCGGCGGCCATGCTGGCGATGCCGCACGGGATCATCAGATGGAACAATTCGCTGTGCTTAAACTTCCACAGCAAAAAGCTTACGACGGCAAGCACAAGCCCCTGCCCTACATCGCCGAACATGATACCAAACAAAATCGTATAGCTCAGCGCAACAAACACGGTAATATCGGTTTCGCCATAAGCGGGCAGGCCGTACATCTTAACAAAATACTCAAACGGCTGTGCCCACCAGTGGTTTTTCAGCTTGGTCGGCGGCGTATGCAGGTCGGCGCTGTCAAGCTCGGTATTGGTATCGGCTTCGTCAGAATCGACAGTGATGCGGATGCTGGGCACCGTCTGTGCCCTTGCCGTCACGCTCTCTACGCCCGATTCCGGCACCCAGCCGACATAATAGAAGTAATTTTTCTTCACGGCCGCGAAACGGCGCAGGGAGAACATCGAAGAAAGGTAGCGGGAGGTATCGTACAGGGTATCTACTTTATCGACATTTTCCTGCCAAAGCGCTTTGCCGCGGGCATCTACATCCGCGATGCTCTCCTCAACAAGCTTCAGGTTCTCCTGAAAGTTTGCCACGATCTCGTCCGGTGTGCCGGCCGCGCCCGGCATCCGCATGCGCTCAAAATACAGCATCGAAAAGATGCCGTCGGTTTCCTGTGCCTTGCTGCGCGGCGTCACATAAACGCCCCAATAGCCGTTTTTCTCCTGCGCGCAGGGCATAAACAAAATGTACGGGTCGTCGGCATATTTGCGCTGGAGCTTTGTATAGCCCAACGTCGGCAAAAAGCCAAAACGCACGGCCACATGCGAACACCCGGAAAGCTCGTCGACGTTCACTTTTAAGGCCGAGAAATGAGAATACTGGGCAATGCCCTCTTCACAGGCCTTTTTCTGCTCGACAAGGCTGGTGCGCTCCTCGCGCAGCTTCGCAAACTGGCTGCTGAGCGTATCCAGATAAACAGGCGTGTCGGTATCCAGCATCAGCGTATGGTGATCGGCGCCGGGCAGCGGCAGGCCGATCTCCTTGGCCAGCGTTTCAATCCGGGCCTGCGTGGCGGGGTACGGGTTTTCCTCGTTCAGGGAAACATAGCCCATCGAGCTGGACATATACTGCGTGGCCGGGCACGGATCAAAATCTCCCTGCATACAGCATGCTTTCAAAAATCCGTCCAGATGTGCAAGGTCTCCGTTCGCCCAGACGAGCTTCATCTTTTCGATCAAATTCGCTCACGTTCCTTTCCTGCGCCGGGGCAGGCGCCAGAAGAATCTTCTTGAAAATCAGGCCACGTCGCAGCCGTTAACCAGCGGCAAGATTTCCGCCGCAGGCAGGCCGTAATGGACGCCTTCAATAATATGGTTCAGGTTGGACACTTCGTTTTTGGCCAAAAAAATATAGCATAGCATAACCAAAACGGGGTCCGTAGAAAAGCGAAGCCATTTGCGGCACCAGCGAAAACGCAGCGCCTCAAAACGCTCCTGCAAATGCGGCTGGCTTTCGGCGGCAAGGCCGCGGCCGTAACAGGTTTTGTCAAGCGCGGCGCGAAACGCGGCGCTGTCCTTTGCGGAAAGCAGGGCATCCCATTGCAGATGCGTCAGCGCCGTACAATCAAGCGCAAGCTGGGCGCGCATCGCGGCAGGCGCCAAATTCAGGCGTTTCATACGCGCCGCATACGGGATCATCTCAGCGTCGCACTCCCACTCGATATATTCGCGGATGCCGGGCTGTGTGCCGCCGGCAGAAAGCTTTGCCTGCGGGGCCAGCGCCACCAGCGCTTTATGCCGCAGCGCAGCCAGCATCGGCGCCGCCTGCGCCAAAACACCCACGGTACCCGGCCGGCCGGAAAGCGCCGAAAGCGGGGCCAGCGCCGCGCCGTAGGGGGTGCCGTGCAGCACACGCAGCAGATCGTCAATGCTGCGGGCCTTGGCCAGCTGATACAAATCCAGCTGTGTATGCTTTTCCAGAAAATCCGGCAGGACAAATAAGTAATCGCCGGGGCAGCCGCTGTCAAGATAGCGCAGCCATGTTGTAATTTCGTCGAGATCACAGCAAAGGATAAAATATTGATATACGGTTTCGCCCGCGCTCATCTCATAGCGGCACAAGCTGGCATAACGGTGAAAAATGCTTTCCCGCAAATCCAGTTCCAAATTTGCGCGGCGCGCCGTGGCGGGCGATACGTTTGCCAGAGCAGCAGCATATAGCGGCCGATTTTTCAGTGCATCGGCCAGCTCGGGCATGGTACGGCAGGCGGCCAGCGCCTGATAGTCGGCCGGCGTCAGGCGGCGGCCGTAAAGCGAGCGTGCCTTTGCCAAAACGGCATTTGAGGCTTTCGAGATTGGCATGGCGCTCACCCTTCCAGCGCGCGCTGCGCCAGCATCTGCGCCCAAGAATCCTTTTGTGCGGCCGCGGCAGCCGCCATGTGCTTTGCCTCGGCCTCTTTCTTTTTGCGCAGCCCGGCCAGCACGGCGTCACACTTTTGTGCCTGCTTCCGCATCACATCGTCAGCGGCCTGCGTGGCTTTTTCCGTGTACTGCTGCTCGATCTGCGCTTTCTTTCCGGCCAGCGCATCCATCGCGGCTTTCCGCTCGGCCATCGCATGCTCCGTAGCCTTGCGCTGCGCGATGTCCATATCGAGGATCGACTGCATCAGCTCGTTCAAATCTTTCATACCGCTGCCTCGCTCTCTGTGCTTTCAAATAGGAGATTTTTCTATAACTAGGAATTTTTTGGAATAAGACCATATTATAACACGATGCACAATAAATTCAACCGTTTTTTGTGAAGTTCATCGAACAGAAACCCGAAAATGACAAAATGCTGTGATTCTTTTCCAATCTAAGCGGCCGTTTTTCCTTATACGCAAAAAGGCGCAGCATCCTTAAAAGGTATGCTGCACCTTTGCAGTTGTTGCCGGTTAAGAGCGCGGGGCGTCGGCATCCACTTTCTGCGCGATATAGGGGCCGACTTCTTCCAGCGGCATTTCGAGGGCGATGCTAAGCTCCTGCTCCACAAGGTCCTTCGCGCGCTGGAAATAGTGCTGATCAGTGCGCCCGATCGACTTGCCGTGCGTACCGGCGCGCGCGTTTTTCGCATAGACGGATTTAATCAGCGTCAAAAGATCCTCACAGCGGTGAGAGGTAAAGTAGCTTTTATAGTGTTCGCTCAACAGCTGCGGGCTGTTTGAGATGCAGCTGTTATCCGCCGGCATCTCCGGGATACCGGCAATAATCGCATCCGCCTCAGAGCGTGTCATCACCGGGCGCATAAATACTTTGGCGTCTGTCGGGACGCGGATTGTGCCGTTATCAAACAGAGGGCGCAGCGTATAATACGAGCGCTCCGGGGCTGCGCTGGGAATATCCTCCGGGACGCCGATCGCTTCCACGCGGCAGACGCCGCTGGAACCATAAATAATCAAATCATTCACACTGTACATGTTGCCGTCTCCTCCCTCTCTGCTGCGCACAAGGCCAAAAGAAAAGCCACGCAGCACGTTTATCAGGGCAAACCTTCGCCATGCGCAAAGCGCATGCTGCCCATAATAAAGTTCTATAATACATTTATATCTTATCAGATTTTAGCCCATTTGTCCAAGGAATAAGCCTCCAAAAAGAAAAATAGGAATTTTTCCTGCCTTAAAACCGGATAGATTTCACCAAAACAGCAGCCCACTTTGTTCCGAATCGTTACATTGCTGTAATTTTGGTGTTATTTTTCTGTAACTTTTTATGTATAATTTGTTGTGAATTTATCAACATTTTGATATAATTATAGCAACAAACAACATACAAGCCTACGATAGGAGGAAGAAATCATGAAAGATTCTCTATCCCTTCCCGCCGCGTGGAAAAAAGTGATCGTTTTGTTTCTTCTGGTGGCAAGTATGCTGGCGGCGCAGCCGCTGTGTACAAAGCCGGTGTGCGCGGCCCCGGCGCCGCAAGCGCAGGTGCAGGCCTGACCTCGGCAAACACCAAAAGCGGGGCCGCCCGTGCGCCGCAAACACAGGCGCAGCCCAAAACAGGTACATATCCATTACGGCGGGCGCAGAAAGCGGCCCGCGCAGCAATTTTGTCGCTGCGCGGGCCGCTTTCTATGTTCAAAATTTCAGGTGCGAAATATTCCGCTTGCGAAAAGCCTTTCCGATGCTTTTTCAGCGCGTATCCGGCTGCTTTTTCCGCAGGCCCTGCAAAGCTTCGGAAAGCCCCAGCTTCCAGCTTAGCAGAAAATAAGCCACACCCATGATGCAGCAGCCCAAGATAAGGCCGGGCCAGCTTTCCGCGTTTCCCAATGCCCCGGCCGCCCGCAGGCTTAAAAGCGCCGCCGGCACAGCCGCAAGGCATGGCGCGCCAAACCACCCGAATACGCGCACCGGGATGTGCGTTACCTGCACCAGCCGCCGAAAGTTCATCAGGCAGGTGAATGTGTTGGAATACAGCATCACAAACAAAAATCCCTTCATACCGAAATGCGGCAGCAGCACGATCACGCCCGCTATGCGAAAGACGGAATCCCACACGGTATAGCCAAACCCCGCTTTTTGCTCGCCAAGCCCTTTCAGCGCACCATCCAGCATGCTTTCCAGATACATCATCGGCATAACGGGCGCAAGTACACAAAGGTAAAAGCCCGCCTCTTTGCTTTGATACAGCAAAATTGCCAGCGTTTTGCCCCATGCGCAAAAAACAGCCCCCGCCAGCACCGAAACAAACATCGTCAGCGTCATCATGCGGTTCAAAAGGCGCATGAGCTGTGTGTGGCGGCCGCATACGTGTGCCTCTGTAATTTCCGGCATCAGCAGCGTTGCCAGCGTCCCCATCAGCCCAAACGGAAAAAACAGCAGCGGCATCACCATGCCTTTTAGCACACCATACTGCGCCAGCGCCGTGCCGCGCCCGCCCGCATCCACCAAAAATAGGGCCAAGCAGGCAGGAACCAGCATGTTTTCGGCTGTATGCAGCCCGCTGGAAAGGCAGCGTGAGCCTTCGACCGGCCATAAAATCGCCCACAAACGCGACGGCCCATTTGATGGGCGCTCGCCTTTGCCCGTGCCAAACGCCGTGCCGCGCGCGCCGCCGTAAAACGCCAGCATGATGGCGGCGGAGATCATTTCGCTTGCGCTGGAGCCAAGCAGCACGACCATGCATCGTGTGCCAAGGCCCTGCCCTTCCGTTTGGGCCAATAGGGCCACCACAAGCAAAATGCGCACGGCTTGCTCGATGAGCTGGCTGCAAACGTTTGGCTCCACGCGGCGCCGCGCAAGGAAGAAGCCGCGCAGCACGGCGGCCAGCGCCATAAATGGCAGGCTCGGCGCCGCGGCGCGGATCGCGCCCGCCGCACGGATGTCCCCCAGCCAATACTGCGCCGCCACATCGGCCAACGCCCACTGCACCGCCGCGGCCAAGCTGCCGAGGCCTATGGCCGCGCCGCACAAAAGGCGCGCCATACCCTTTGCCGCGGCGGGCCTGCGGCTAAGCTCCTCGGTAAAAAGCCGCGTGGAAGCCACCGACACGCCCGAGGTTGCCAGCGTGATAAACACCGCATAAAACGCGAGAATCAGCTCGTACAGGCCGACGCCCTGCTCCCCCAGCAAATTGGCCAGATATATGCGGAAGCCCATCCCCGCGACACGCAGGATCAGGCTGGAAGCCGTCAGAATCGCCGCATTCTTCACATAGCTTTGTCTCATTCCGGCGCCTCCCCTCGCAGCACTGTATGCGCCGCCGCGCGCGGATTATGCTCAGGCTCCATTGTTTCAGCTTTACAAATATGGTATACTATAGGATATGTCGGCGCATACTGCCGGCTTACGGTTTCAAAAGGAGAACACGACATGAGCGAAGAGTGCACCCATGACTGCAGCACCTGCAGCCAAAACTGTTCCAGCCGGGATGCCGCCCCGCAGCGGGAGTCGGCCAACCCGAACAGCCACGTAAAGAAAATGATCGGCGTCGTATCCGGCAAGGGCGGCGTCGGCAAAAGCATGACGAGCGCCCTGATGGCGATTGAGATGCGCCGCCGCGGCTACCGCACCGGCATTCTGGATGCCGACATCACCGGCCCCTCGATTCCGAAGCTGTTGGGTATCCACGGCCGCGCGATGGCCGACGACAAAGGCTGCTGGCCGCTGGAAAGCCAGACGGGCATCGACGTGATGAGCATCAATCTGCTGATGGATAACGAAGAAGACCCCGTCGTATGGCGCGGGCCGGTAATTGCGGGCGCCGTAAAGCAGTTTTGGACGGATGTGGTATGGAAAGATGTCGACTTTTTGTTTGTCGATATGCCCCCGGGCACGGGTGATGTGCCCCTGACGGTATTCCAGAGCCTGCCCATCGATGGTATCCTCGTCGTCACAAGCCCGCAGGAGCTTGTTGGCATGATCGTGGGCAAGGCTGTCAACATGGCCAAGCTGATGAAAGTGCCGATGCTCGGCATCATCGAAAACATGAGCTATGTCGTCTGCCCCGACTGCGGCAAGCATATTTCGGTTTTCGGCGAAAGCCATGTAAAAGAGCACGCCGCGCAGTACGGCCTGCCCGTGCTGGCCCAGATGCCGATCGACCCGAAGCTCGCCGAGCTGGCGGATGCCGGCATGCTCGAAACCTATGGCGGCTCGCCGCTTTCCGGCGCGGCCGACGCGGTGGAAAAGCTGCTGAAATAAATTTTTTGATCGCTGACAGAAGAAGTTGTTTTTCAAAGGACAAAAGACTTCTTCTGTTTTTTCGCGCCTGTCGTTTGGCATATCCTACAAAAAAAGAGGCGTAGTTTCTGTATTATGACAAAGCATTCCGATCGGCTCGATACAATCCGTGCCCTGCTCATTTTTTTCGTGGTATTCGGCCATGCCCTCGAAAAAGTATCTTTTCCGGGGCGTGATGCCATCTATTTTTTTATCTATACTTTTCACATGCCGGCTTTTGCATTTCTTTCCGGCCTGTGCTTCAAACCTGTGGACGGCAGCAGGATTTTCCGCCGGTATCTGTACCCCTATCTTATTTTTCAAACGCTGTATCTTTTGTTTTCTGCCTATGAAACCGGCAAAGCTCCGGTATTTGAATTCACAACGCCGCAACATGTTTTGTGGTATCTTTTGGCGCTTATCTTCTGGAATGTGGCTGCCACGCTGCTGCATATCACAGCGCAAGCGGCTCCCTGCCTGCTGATTGGCAGTACGGTACTGGCCCTGATAGCGGGCTTTGAACCAACGATCGGGCGCTATCTTTCTCTTTCTCGGATTCTGGTATTTTCCCCCTTCTTTCTGGCAGGGGTATGCATCAAAACCCTTTGGCTACCCGCGCTGCACACATTTTTGCAAAAGCCGCATTTCCGGCTTAGGTTACTGGCTGTTGCGATTCCCTGCGCCATCGCGGCACTCGAAGCCTTTTATGCGCCCGTTCTAGATTTCGATTGGTTTTATGAAGCATCCCCCTACAGTATGATTGATGCAACAGTCGGCTTTCGGCTGATTCTATTTTTGTGTGCCGCTGTGATAACATCCTGTCTGTTCTTCCTCATTCCGGATCGGCCGATTCCGATCCTCTCCAAGATCGGGCAGCACACAATGGCAATCTATCTTGTACATGATTTTGTCATTCGTTTTCTTGCAAAAATCGGCTGGTTTTCCTCGCTCAAGATTCCTCTTATCAGTGCTTTTGTGCTTAGCCTTGTGCTTGTTTTTTTGTTTTCGCGCGAGATCACGCAGCAAATTTTGTCTCCTTTTCTGGAGTGGCCGCTTGCCCATTTTGGGGCAAAAAAAGCCAAAAAATCGGGTTCTGTTACCGCATAACGCAAACGGACGGATTGCTTTGATCCGCCCGTTTTTATGGATGCCTTGCATTTCTTGCTGCTTTACTATTGTAAATCGGAAAAAACACTCTTATAATAGGATTGCTGCCGTAATTGTGTACGGGGCGGTG
Source organism: Faecalibacterium sp. (assembly GCA_022652735.1). Classification (GTDB taxonomy): domain Bacteria; phylum Bacillota; class Clostridia; order Oscillospirales; family Ruminococcaceae; genus Faecalibacterium. The sequence continues at coordinate 240,868 of JALCRP010000001.1, forward strand.
TAAGAAATCGAATATAGGGAAAGGGAGTATTTTGCAATGATGGAAAATGCCTACTTAAAGCGTGTCTATGACGATCTGGCAAAACGTTATAGCTATCAGCCGGAGTTTCTGGAGGCTGTGGAGGAAGTTCTCATCAGCATCCAGCCGCTGGTTGAAAAGCATCCCGAGTATGAAAAGGCCGCGCTGATTGAGCGCATGGTCGAGCCGGAGCGCCTGATTACATTCCGTGTGCCTTGGGTCGATGACAAAGGCGCTGTGCATGTAAACCGCGGCTGGCGTGTCCAGTTCAACAGCGCGATCGGCCCCTACAAGGGCGGCCTGCGCTTTCATCCTTCGGTAAATGAAGGCATCCTGAAGTTTCTGGGCTTCGAGCAGATCTTCAAAAACAGCCTGACCACGCTGCCGATGGGCGGCGGCAAGGGCGGCTCGGATTTCGACCCGAAGGGCAAGAGCGATATGGAAGTCATGCGCTTCTGCCAGAGCTTTATGACAGAGCTGTACCGTCACATCGGCCAGTTCGTCGATTGCCCGGCCGGCGACATCGGCGTGGGCGGGCGCGAGGTCGGCTATCTGTTCGGCCAGTATAAGCGCCTGACCAACTCTTTCCAGGGCGGCATGATTACCGGCAAGGGTATTCCCTTCGGCGGCTCGCTTGCTCGCACGGAAGCTACCGGCTACGGCCTGTGCTACTTTACCGCCGAGGCGTTGAAGTGCATGCGCAATGACAGCTTCGCCGGCAAAACGGTCGTGATTTCCGGCTCCGGCAACGTCGCCACCTACGCCTGCGAAAAAGCCACGCAGCTGGGCGCAAAGGTTGTCACGATGAGCGATTCCAACGGCTATATCTACGACCCGAACGGCATTGACCTCGCTTATGTCAAAGAGCTTAAGCAGGTGCGCCGCGGCCGTATCAAGGAATATATCGAGAGCCACCCGCAGGCAAAGTATGTCGCCGATTGCTCCAAGGTCTGGCAGACGCCGTGCGACATTGCCCTGCCGTGCGCCACGCAGAACGAAATCGACAAGGCTTCCGCCGAAGCGCTTGCGAAAAACGGCTGCACCGTTGTGTGCGAGGGCGCAAATATGCCCTCTACCCCAGAGGCGATTGCCGTCTATCAGGCACATAACCTGCTGTACGGCCCCGCTAAGGCGACCAACGCCGGCGGCGTCGCCACGAGCGGCCTTGAAATGAGCCAGAACTCCGAGCGCCTTTCTTGGACGTTTGAAGAAGTGGACGCCAAGCTGAAAGGCATCATGGAGGGCATTTTCCATGCCAGCTACGATGCATCTGTGGCGGCCGGCAAAGCCGGCAACCTGCAGGTCGGCGCAAACTGCGCGGGCTTCTTAAAGGTCGCCACCGCCATGATGGCGCAGGGCATCACCTACTAAGGTTACAGGCACCTTTCGGCAGGGCCTTTGCTTTTTGGGCAGAGGCCCTGCTTTTTTGTGCGTCCGTCCGCGCCGTAAAGGCAATCTCTTCCACATTTTTGGGGTTCTTCTAAAAAAAGCAGCACATTGTCTACATCAGGACGTTAAAGTTGCGGCATTTTCAGAGAATTGGCAACGCGCATCCACTTGCCAAAAAGGCCGCTTCCTGTATAATAGGGATAAGGAACAAAGGCGTTTCTTACAAGGGTATTTGTGTACCCTGTAGGAAGCGCCTTTGTTGTTTTTTTACACACCGAAAAAGGGATGGGAATGGGAATGGATAACTTTACACAGCGGGCCACACCCGCCGGGCTGTACAGCCCGCAGTTTGAGCATGATGCCTGCGGCATCGGCGCAGTCGTCGACATTAAGGGCCGTAAGACGCATCAAACTGTCAGCGATGCGCTGACAATCGTGGAGCATCTCGAGCACCGCGCCGGCAAAGATGCCGAGGGCAAAACCGGCGACGGCGTGGGTATCCTTTTGCAGATCAGCCACAAGTTTTTCACTAAGGCTGCGGCCGCCCTTTCGATTGATCTCGGCGGCGAGCGCGAGTATGGCATCGGCATGTTTTTCTTCCCGCAGGATGAGCACGTGCGCCTGCAAGCCATGAAAATGTTCGAGGTTGTCACCGGAAAAGAAGGGCTGGAGTTTCTGGCGTGGCGCCAAGTGCCCGTGTGCCCGGGCGTCATTGGCAAAAAGGCGCTTGACTGCATGCCAAGCATCTGGCAGTGCTTTATCAAAAAGCCGGCAAAGATAGCCAAGGGCCTTGATTTCGACCGCAAGCTGTACATCGTGCGCCGTATCTTCGAGCAATCGAACAGCGGCACCTATGTTGCCAGCCTTTCCAGCCGCACGATTGTGTATAAGGGTATGTTTCTCGTCAAAGAGCTGCGCCAATTTTATACCGATCTGCTCGACCCGGATTATGAATCCGCCATCGGCATGGTACACAGCCGTTTTTCGACGAACACCACGCCGAGCTGGATGCGTGCGCACCCGAACCGCTATATCCTGCACAACGGCGAGATCAACACGATCAAGGGCAACACCGATCTGATGCTGGCCCGCGAAGAAACCATCAACAGTGAAGTGATGAAGGACGACATGAACAAGGTGCTGCCCATCGTCAACACGGCAGGCTCTGATTCGGCCATGCTGGATAACGCGCTGGAATTTATGGTGATGAATGGCGTGGCGCTGCCGCTGGCCGTGATGATTACGATCCCCGAGCCGTGGGAAAACAACAAAAACATCAGCCAAAAAAAGCGGGATTTCTACCAGTATTACGCCACGATGCTTGAGCCGTGGGACGGCCCCGCCGCCATCCTTTTCTCGGACGGCGATGTGATGGGCGCCGTGCTGGACCGCAACGGCCTGCGCCCAAGCCGCTACTATATCACAAAGGATGGCCGCATGATCCTTTCGAGCGAGGTGGGCGTACTGCCGATTTCGCCGGATAATGTGCTGAAAAAGGATCGCCTGCGCCCCGGCAAAATGCTGCTGGTCGATACCGTCAAGGGCGAAGTTGTCGACGACGACAAGCTCAAGGAATACTATGCCTCCCGCGAGCCTTACGGCGAGTGGATCGACCGCAATCTCGTACAGCTGAAAAACCTCAAGATCCCGAACCATAAGGTGCCGAGCTATACGCCCGACGAGTTAACCCGCCTGCAAAAGGCGTTCGGCTATCAGTATGAAGATGTCAAGACGATGCTGCTGCCAATGGCGCGCCTCGGCGCCGAGCCTTCGGGCGCGATGGGCACCGATACGCCGCTGGCCGTTTTGAGCGGGCAGCGCCCGCCGCTGTTCAACTATTTCAAGCAGCTGTTTGCGCAGGTAACTAACCCGCCCATCGACGCCATCCGCGAAAAGGTTGTCACCTCCACGAGCGTATACATCGGCGCACATGGAAACCTGCTTATCGACAGCCCCGAAAACTGCAAAGTGCTGAAGGTGCACAACCCGATCCTGACGGAAACCGATCTTTTGAAAATTAAGACGATGAACGTCCCCGGTTTTAAGGTTGCGACGGTATCCATCACCTACTATAAAAACACGAGCATGGAAAAGGCGATTGACCGCGTTTTTCTCGAGGTTGACCGTGCCTATAAAGAGGGCGCGAACATCGTCATCCTTTCTGACCGCGACATCGACGAATATCATGTTGCCATCCCGAGCCTGCTGGCCGTTTCGGCCGTTTCGCATTATCTTGTGCGCACCAAAAAAAGCACCGCGATGGCTCTCATCCTCGAAAGCGCCGAGCCGCGCGAGATCCATCATTTTGCAACGCTGCTTGGGTACGGTGCCTGCGCCGTCAACCCTTATCTTGCGCAGGAAACCATCGGCCAGCTGATTGACGAGGGGCTGCTTGACAAGGATTACTATGCCGCCGTAGACGATTATAACAGGGCCGTTTTGAGCGGCATTGTCAAGATTGCCTCGAAGATGGGCATTTCCACCATCCAAAGCTATCAGGGCAGCCAGATTTTTGAAGCGATCGGCATTTCGCAGGAAGTGATTGACAAATACTTCACGGGCACCGTCAGCCGTGTGGGCGGTATTACACTCAAGGACATCCAGAATGATGTGGAGGCCATGCACCGCACCGCATTCGATCCGCTTGGGCTGGACATCAACATGCAGCTGGATGACGGCGGCGCGCACAAGTTCCGCTCCGGCAAGGAAGAACATCTGTTCAACCCCGCCACAATCCATCTGTTCCAAAAGGCCTGCACCACCAACGATTATGCCACCTACCGCCAGTTTGCCGACGCCGTCGACAACATGGGCGCCGATGGCATGCATCTGCGCAGCCTGCTGGATTTCACCTATCCGAGCGAGGGCATTCCCCTTTCGGAAGTCGAGCCGGTTTCCAGCATCGTAAAGCGCTTTAAGGGCGCGGCCATGAGCTATGGCGCGCTGAGCGAGGAAGCGCACGAGACGATCGCCATCGCCATGAACCGCCTTGGCGGGCAGAGCAATACCGGCGAGGGCGGCGAGGCCGAGGAGCGTTACGGCACCGAGCGCAATTCCAAGATAAAGCAAGTCGCCTCGGCGCGCTTTGGCGTAACAAGCAAATATCTGGTTTCCGCCGATGAAATCCAGATCAAGATGGCACAAGGCGCCAAGCCCGGCGAAGGCGGTAACCTGCCCGGCGGCAAGGTGTACCCTTGGGTGGCCAAAACGCGCCACAGCACCACAGGCGTGGGCCTCATCAGCCCCCCGCCGCATCACGACATCTATTCCATCGAGGATTTGGCCGAGCTGATCTACGACCTGAAAAATGCCAACCGCAACGCGCGCATCAATGTCAAACTCGTCAGCGAGGCGGGCGTGGGCACAATCGCGGCCGGCGTGGCCAAAGGCGGCGCACAGGTAATTCTTGTTTCCGGCTATGACGGCGGCACAGGCGCCGCGCCGCGCACTTCCATCAAAAACGCCGGCCTACCGTGGGAGCTGGGCATCGCCGAGACGCACCAAACCCTGATTTTGAACGGTCTGCGCACCCGCGTGCGTATCGAAAGCGATTCCAAGCTTCTGACGGGGCGTGACCTCGCCATCAGCTGTATGCTGGGCGCCGAGGAATTCGGCTTCGGCACATCGCTTTTGATGTGCGAAGGCTGCGTGATGATGCGCGTGTGCAACCTTGATACCTGCCCGATGGGCATTTGCACCCAGAACCCTGAGCTGCGCAAAAAGTTTCACGGCAAGCCCGAATCCATCATCCACTATCTGACTTTCGTGGCAAACGATCTGCGCGAATATATGGCGAAGCTGGGCGTCCGCACGGTAGAGGAGCTTGTGGGCCGCACAGACCTGCTGCACGTAAAGCCGGCCAAAGCCGGCAGCCGTGCCGCCGAGCTGAATCTGGACGCCATCCTGCACAACCCGCTGATCGAAAACCCGAACGTGCATTTTGTGCCCGAGGATGTCTATGATTTCCACCTGGAAAATACGCTGGATATGAAAGTGCTGATGAAGCGCTTTAAGCTGGCGAGCAAAACGCCGCAGAGCGTCAGCCTTGACGTCAGCAATGTCGACCGTGCATTCGGCACAATCTTCGGCAGCGAGATCACACGCAAATACGGCAACTCCCTGCCCGACGATGTATATACCGTCCACTGCACAGGCGCCGGCGGCCAAAGCTTCGGCGGTTTCATCCCGAACGGCCTCACGCTTGACCTTGTAGGCGATTGCAACGATTATCTGGGCAAGGGCCTTTCGGGCGGCAAGCTGATCGTCCGCCCGCCAAAGGGCATTTCCTACCGCCCGGAGGATAACATCATCATCGGCAATGTGGCGCTGTACGGCGCCACCAGCGGCACGGCCTTTATCAACGGCATGGCCGGCGAGCGCTTTTGTGTGCGTAACTCCGGCGCGACGGCCGTTGTTGAGGGCGTGGGCGACCACGGCTGCGAGTATATGACGGGCGGCACCGTCGTGGTGCTGGGCAAAACAGGAAAGAACTTTGCCGCCGGCATGACGGGCGGCATCGCCTACGTGCTGGATGAGGATTGGGATTTTTACCAGCGTGTCAACAAAGAGACAGTCAGCCTCGAGCCTGTCGAGCACAAATACGACGTGGCGCTGCTGAAAGATCTCATCAAGGCGCATGTCGAAACCACCGGCAGCCCGCGCGGCAAGGAAATTTTGGAGCATTTCGGCGATTTTCTGCCCAAGTTCAAAAAGGTTCTCCCCTACGATTACGACAAAATGCTGCGTCTCATCGCCCAGATGGAAGAAAAGGGCCTTGACGGCGAGCAGGCACAGATCGAGGCGTTTTACGCCGAGAAAAAAGCAGCCGCGGCTTTGAAATAAGGGAGGGCAACAAAAATGGGAAAGATCACCGGTTTTATGGATTACAAGCGCAAAACCAGCGGCGAAGTGCCGCCGGCCGAGCGCATCGAGAATTTTCACGAGTTTCACATCTGGCTCTCCCGGGAGGAGCAGCAGGTGCAAGGCGCGCGCTGCATGGATTGCGGTGTGCCGTTTTGTCAGGCGGGCATGATGCTCGGCGGCATGGCCTCTGGCTGCCCGCTGAACAACCTTGTGCCCGAATGGAACGATCTTGTATATCAGGGCAAATGGGAGCTTGCGCTGCGCCGCCTGATGGCGACGAACCGTTTCCCCGAGTTTACCAGCCGCGTATGCCCGGCGCTTTGCGAAGCGGCCTGCACCTGCGGCGACGCTACAGGCGAGGCCGTGGCCGTGCGCGAAAACGAGCATGCCATCATCGAAACAGCCTATGAAAAAGGCTACTTAAAGGCCTGCCCGCCGCCCGCCCGCACGGGCAAAAGCGTCGCCGTGATCGGCAGCGGGCCTTCGGGCCTTTCGGTGGCCGAGTATCTCAATAAGCGCGGCCACAACGTAACCGTATTTGAGCGCAGCGACCGTGTGGGCGGCCTTTTGATGTACGGCATCCCGAACATGAAGCTCGACAAAAGCGTGATTGCGCGCCGTGTCAAGATCATGCAGGCGGAGGGCGTCGAGTTCAAAACCGGCCAGGATGTAGGCGGCGGCGTCTCGGCAGCAGATGTGCTTGCGCAATATGATGCCGTTGTGCTGTGCTGCGGCGCAAAGCAGCCCCGTGACATCAACGCCCCGGGCCGCGATGCCGAGGGCATCCATTTTGCCGTCGATTATCTTTCGGGCGTGACAAAAAGCCTGCTCGATTCCGATTTCGCGGACGGCAAGGCGCTTTCGGCCAAGGGCAAGAACGTGCTTGTCATCGGCGGCGGCGATACCGGCAACGACTGTCAGGGCACGGCCATCCGGCAGGGCTGCACCGATCTCGTCGCGCTGGAAATGATGCCGCAGCCGCCCGCCGAGCGCGCCGCCTCCAACCCGTGGCCCGAGTGGCCGCGCGTTTTGAAGGTAGATTATGGGCAGGTGGAATCCCTTGCCAAATTCGGCAAGGACCCGCGCGTGTATCAGACGACCGTCAAAGAGTTTTTGAAGGATGACGCCGGAAACCTGAAGGGCGCGGTGATTTCTTACCTGAAGCCGGAGCGTGACCCTAAAACGGGCCGCACCAGCATGGTGCCCACCGGCAAGGAGTTTACTTACGATTGCCAGTTGGCGCTCATCGCGGCCGGGTTTATCGGCTGCCAAAGCTACGTGGCCGACGCCTTCGGCGTGAAGCTCACGCCCCGCGGCTGCGTCGACACGGAAAACTTTTCGACGAACGTAAAAAAAGTGTTTGCCTGCGGCGACATGCGCCGCGGCCAAAGCCTCGTCGTTTGGGGCCTGCGTGAAGGCCGCGACTGCGCGGCCGCCGTTGACACCTACCTAATGGGCTATACAAACCTTTGATTTGATCAGCTGTTTGCCGCAAAAGGCAGTATAAAAGATACGAAAGCAGGCGGTTGCTGATCCGTCCCGTTATGGGGCGAGAAATGCGGAGGATTGACTGTGCGGATAAGCGCCATCCAGCCGGGAGTGTCCTGTTCTGTATAAGGAAGATTCAGAGCATGCCCTCCAGCAAGCATTTTGCACAGCCTACGGAAGGTGCCCGAGAAAAGAGCCTTGGATATACCCGGGCATAAAAAAGCCGGAGTCTCTTGAGTTATCAAGGGATTCCGGCTTTTCTTTTGTCACAATAGCGGAAAAATGTTTTTTGCATGAAGTGGGGTTATGCTCATTTTCTGTCACTGAAAATAATGGGAAGTCCCTCTGCACATGACGGAAATGTCATATCAAGGGGATTGTTTCTTTGATGCTGAACATGTAAATGCGGTTCTGATGTAGTTCCCGAATTGCCAACCTTGCCAACAAGTTGCTTTTGCTCAACATGATCACCAACCCCCACGGATATGCTGTCTTGCTTGAAATGCGCAAGGATGAGATAAGAGTCATGTCCATCGATTTTAATATAAATGTAATTTCCCATGGAACTTGTAAACTCATCCGTATTAGGAGTAATATCCGGCTCATTGTTTTCAGTTGCGATAACAGTGCCGGAAACAGGAGAATAAACATCACAATTATAAATGCCATAATCCTCTAAATTCTTGCTACCAACATCGTGTGGTTCTTTTACGATATCGTATGCATAGCATTCGGACGGCCACATGGCATGAGATCTATACTCTTTTCCGCCAAATATCACTGCATCCTCCACCGGTATTGTGGCAATAATTGTATCATGCGAATTTGCATTGGTTGGATATGTTACAGGAGAGATGCCAAGCAAAACTGTAATAGGTAGTGCCATTACGAATGTGACAGCAATAAAGCGGATGTTCCAAGAAACATTCTTTTTCTTAATCAAAAAAACCATCAGCACAATCAGTTGGATTAGCAGCGCTATAATTGCAATGGGGGAAAAAATAAATACTGCAACATTCCAGATATAAGCAGCAAGTTGACCTCCTATTAAAAAAACACTTATCATGCAAAAGAAGGCAAGTAGACACAGCGCCCCGAGTGATATTTTTTTCATTTGGCACCTCATAAAATATAAATAATCTGTGTCTCAATCATATCACAAATTCAAGCCATAAAAAAAGACATAGCCTCCCCTTGGCGGGAGCTATGTCTTTTTGGCGTCCCTGGGCAGATTCGAACTGCCGGCCTTTCGCTTAGGAGAGCCGCCAATCAGCATTTTAGCCGTTATGAATAATCCACTGAATCGCTCAAAGTCCAGTGTTTAACGGTATTTCCAGCAACTCGGATTCTGAATCTTACTGAGGTGTTACGGCGATTTGAAGGTCATTTGAGCTTTCCGATTGGTGGTTTGTTTGCCGCTCTGCGAAAAAGCGGCAGAAGGTTCAAATACAATCTGGTGCAGATATGCACGCCTCGTTTCAACTTATCTGTAAGCATTATAGAGGTTCCAGCGGCTTAAAGCAAGGAGCAGTCTCACACAGAATGAGACTGCTCCTTCTAATTTAGACGCTACCAACGAAAGATTTAATGAGCGTTGCAAATTCAGGATTTGACAGAAGCTGTATGAACTTTGCTTTGTCGCTGTCCGTCAGCTCCGAAGCAGGTGCAGCCGATGCGGCATGCGCTTCCGGCGCTTCAGACTTAGAATAAAACTCTGCTTCAAAACGCTGCGCATTGGTTGCTCTGTCCTCGTCCAAAATATGAGAATAGACATCTTCGATCATCCGCATTTGTGCATGGCCGGAATCACCTTGGACTGACTTCATGTCTCCGCCGTTGAGCTTATGCGTTTCTTTCCCACGAACCATGATGGTATACCGGATGCCGGTGCCGCCGACCTTGGAGGCAGCGGCCTGCCGTACATCCTTTACCTAATGAGTAACAATTTTTCTTCCCAATCCGCCGTCATGGATGGGGACTGAATTTGTTCTGGCATGACTGTTACCAGAGCCGTACCCTTGTGAGTCGGAATCAAGTGTTTGGTTTTCTTATCACCCTTACGTTCCAGAAAACCGATGCGAACCAGCTTCTCAATGATACCGGCACGGGTCGCAGGTGTTCCCAGACCTTTTCGCTCGACATCCTCCGGCATTTCATCTGCACCTGCTGTTTCCATAGCAGAAAGCAGCGTATCCTCGGT
>JALCRP010000002.1 GCA_022652735.1 Faecalibacterium sp.
GTCAAAAATAGCTTGTATTTGTTGAATTTGTCGGATATAATGAAAATGTCACAAAAAATGGAAAATAAAGGCCTACAAAAAATATATGGGAGGAAACGGGTATGATCTGGAACGGCAAAGAAAAGGAACTGGACGAAGATGAGGAACTGGAAGAAGACGACGACAGCAGCAAACAGAAGGTTCTGATTCCTCAAAGCGCCCCGAAGCCGATGGCGGACCACATGACCAACGCAAATTGCGTCTTAGGCCCCGGAACCATTTTCACCGGCAACATTGTCTCGAAAGATGATGTACTTCTTTCCGGCAGCCTGCAGGGCAACCTGTCGACCAAGAGCAATGTCGAACTTTCGGGCGCGATTAAAGGCGATTTGAGTGTTGCCTCTGTCACGCTGGATGGCGGCTCTGTCGAGGGCGGCGTTACCGCAGTGGATACTGTTATGATGAAACGCGGCAGCCGCATCAAGGGCAATATTAAGGCAAAGAACGTTACCGTATCGGCCGGCGCATCTGTGATGGGCGATATTCACGCCGAAAACCTTTCTATCGAAGTTGGCTCTGTCCTGCAGGGCAAGCTGTGCATTGGCACGATGCAGACGACGGCTGCTCCCGCAGCATCTGCTCCGGCAGCATCTGCTCCGGCAGAAACTAAGGCGGAAACCGTCTGATCTCTGCACAAAAAGAAAAACACAAAATGCGGCCCGGGGCAACGCGCTCCGGGCCTTTTTCTGAAAACGCAGGAGGGAAAATGGCGGCCGAAATGCGTCTGGATCGGTTTTTGGCCGAAAGCGTCCCTTGTACCCGCGGCGAAGCGAAAGCGCTGCTGGCGGCAGGGCGTATCACGGTAAACGGGGCCGTATGCAAAAGGGCGGATACCCATGTGGCGGCTGAGGCGCCTGTTTTGCTTGATGGGCAGCCGCTTTCTCACCAAACATTTGTGTATATCATGCTGTATAAGCCCGAGGGCGTTGTTTCGGCCAGCCGCGACGGCCGCGATACTACGGTGGTCGACCTTGTGGCGGCAAATTTTCCGCGCAGAGCGCTTTTCCCCGCGGGGCGGCTGGATAAGGCCAGCACAGGCTTTGTGCTGCTGACGGACGATGGCGCGTTTGCGCATGATATTTTGTCGCCGCGGCATCATGTGCCCAAAACGTATCGCGTCACGCTCGATACCCCGCTGACCGAAGAGATGAGGGCCGGGTTTGCGGCGGGCGTAACGCTGGCGGACGGCGAAACAATGGCGCCCGCCGAGGCTGAGGCCATTTCGGCGGATGGGCGTATCGTGCGCGTTACGCTGCATCAGGGCGTTTATCATCAGATCAAACGGATGTTCGGCGTATACGGCGCGGGGGTGGATGCGCTGCACCGCGAGGCCATCGGCGGCGTGGCGCTGGATGAACGCCTTGCGCCCGGCGCATGGCGCGAGCTTTCTGCACAGGAGACAAAGAAGATTTGGGGCGCCTGCCACAAATAGGGAATTTTCAAACAAGCAACACATTTTTTCGGTACAATATGGGGCGTAAAACCCCACGAAATAGTCCAAATCAGAGGCGGAAAGGTATTTTATACAATAAAAGTAATATTTTTTTGTGGAAATATGTTGCGAAAGACAATTTTATTGTGTAAAATATAGATTGTCAAGCAAAGGAATTGTTGAAAATGCCTTTGCTTGCCATTTGCTTTGCGGATGAAAGGAAAAGGGGTTGTACGTTATGGCCAACAGAGTATTCCAAAGCGTTATCTATCAGATGAAGGATGCCATTGAACGGGTGGTCGGCGTTGTCGACGAGACAGGTACGGTGATCTCCTGCTCGGAACTGAATCTCATCGGAGAAATGCGCGAGGGTTTTGCGGCCGAGCGCCTGACCGCCGGCGATACTTTTATTAAGGACGGCTACACTTATCATCAGTTCTCCAGCTCTAAGCACAACGATTATGCTGTGTTTGTGGAGGGCGTGGATGAAGTGTCGGGCCAGTTTGCCGCGATGCTTTCCATCAGCCTGCAAAGCATCAAGCAGTACCACGATGAAAAGTTCGATAAGGCCAACTTCATCAAAAATGTCGTGCTGGATAATATTCTGCCGGGCGATATTTACGCCAAAGCCCGTGAGCTGCACTTTGCCACGGATGTTTCCCGCGTGGTGCTGATTATCCGCGTTACCTCGGGCAGCGACATTTCCGCGTATGATGTGGTAAACAGCCTGTTCCCCGATAAGCAGAAGGATTTTGTCTTTAATATCAGCGAGACAGATACCGTGCTTGTCAAAGAGATTCGCAAGGGCATCGACCATAAGGATCTCGAGAAGCTGGCAGCCAGCATCGTCGATAATCTTTCCGGCGAGCATTATATCAAGGCCGTCGTGGGCATCGGTACACCGATCGCCAACGTGAAGGATCTTGCCACCAGCTTTAAGGAAGCCCAGATTGCAATGGAAGTGGGCAAGGTATTTGATACCGAGCAGCAGATCGTCAGCTACGACAACCTCGGCATCGCCCGCCTGATTTATCAGCTGCCGACAACGCTGTGCGAGATGTTCCTGAAAGAGGTATTCAAGCAGGGCAGCATTGAAAGCCTCGATCAGGAGACGCTGTTTACGATCCAGCGCTTTTTTGAAAACAACCTGAACGTTTCCGAGACGAGCCGTGGGCTGTTTGTACATCGCAACACGTTGGTGTACCGCTTGGAAAAGATCAAGAAGCTTACGGGGCTTGACCTTCGTAACTTCGATGACGCAATCGTGTTCAAGGTGGCGCTGATGGTGAAAAAGTACCTCTCGAACAATCCTGCTAAATATTGATTTCAGCCTCTTTGCGCGCGGTGCGCGAAAGAGCGCCTTTGCACGGCTTTTTCCAAAGGGCCGGCACAGCGGCCGCCGCCCAAAGGCCGGGCGGCGGCCACTTTTTTTGAATCGGTAAATAATCGCATTCGCTTGACCGGGGCTAGGGCGTATGGTAGTGTATCAGCGGCCGGAAAACAGGCCCAATCCAGATTAAGGAAAAGGAGAAGCCATGATCACATTCGACCATGTGTCCAAGACGTACCCAAGTGGGAACCATGCGCTGGACGATCTTAGCCTGACCATCGATAAGGGCGAATTCGTATTTGTACTTGGCCGCAGCGGCGCCGGAAAATCAACTTTTTTGAAGATGATCCTGCGCGAGGAGGTGCCCACGAGCGGCACCGTGATGGTAGCGGGCCACGATGTAGCAAAACTGAAAAAACACGAAATCCCGTATTTCCGCCGCCAGATGGGCGTCGTCTTTCAGGATTTTCGCTTGATCCCGACGCTGACGGCCTATGATAATGTGGCCTTCGCCATGCGCGTTACAAACGTGCCCGAGAAAAAGATCAAAGAGCGGGTGCCCTACGTGCTGGAGCTGGTAGGCCTTGCCGGGAAGGGCAACAGCTACCCGGACGAGCTTTCGGGCGGCGAGCAGCAGCGCGTGGCGCTGGCGCGGGCGTTGGTACATACCCCGCAGCTTATCATTGCTGACGAGCCTACCGGCAATATCGACCCTGAATTGAGCTTTGAAATGATGGAACTTTTGACGGCCATCAACTCGGTTGGCATCACGGTGGTGGTGGTAACGCACGAACACGAGCTTGTGCATCGCTTTCATCAGCGCGTGATTACAATCGACCACGGCCATCTGTACAGCGATACCCCCGCGGGCGAATTTACCCGAAAGGAGGGGATCGTATGAATTGGTCCAGTTTACGGTATCTTTCCCGGCAGGGCCTGCATAACCTCTCGAAAAACCGCCTGATGACGCTGGCGGGCATCGGCGTATTGACGGCCTGCCTTGTGATTACGGGCGCGGCGACGCTGTTCACCGCGAACGTCAACAGCCTTGTCGATTACCTCGGCAGCCAAAACGAGACGGTGGTTTATATGGACCCCACCGCCGACGACGCAACCGTGACCGCCGCTTACGATTCCATTATGGCCGTAAACGGTGTGGCCAGCGCAACGTTTATCTCAAAAGAGGATGTGCTGGATACCTACCGCGGCTATATGGAAGAGTATGCCAGCCTTTGGGATGAATTTGAAAGCGACAACCCTTTTAAGGCAAATTATCGCGTCGTGGTCAGCGACCTTGATAATATTCAGACGATCAGCGATCAGCTGAAACAAATCCCGGGCGTGGTAAATGTCCGTGCGCCGATCGAAATGACCTCGATTTTCGTCAAGGTGCAGCACGTTGTTATGACGGCGGGCTATATCCTCGTGGCGGTGCTGGCTATCGTTTCGCTGGTGGTAATCAGCAACACGATCCGGCTGAGCGTTTACGCGCGCCGCAAAGAGATCAATATTATGAAATACGTCGGCGCGACGGATTCGTTTATCCGTTGGCCGTTCTTCGTCGAAGGTGTCGGCGTCGGGCTGATCGCTTCGGCGCTGGCCTGCGGCATCGTGCTGGGCGCCTATTGGGGCCTGACGCGCGCCTCGGGCAGTATGACGGGATTTTGGCAGACGCTGCTTGGCGATTCGGTTGTTCCGCTCAGCGCGGTATGGTACTGGATTGTGCCGGCATTTTTGCTGGGTGGATGCGCTATTGGCGGCATCGGCAGTGTGATGAGTGTACGCAAGCATTTGGATGTATAAGGAGGCCCCCGATGAAGCATTCCGCCAAGAAACGCTTTACCGCCCGCTTTCTGCGCGGTACGGCGATGCTGCTGGCCACAGCCAGCGTGATGCTGTGCCTTTCAGGCACGGTAATGCCGGCACAGGCCGCTACGCAGGTTGAGCTGCAGCAGCAGCTTGCCGATTACGAAAAAAAGCTACAGGCCGATAAGGCCGCTTTGGCCGAAATGCAGGGCAATACGGCCGAGGCAAAGGCCAAAAAGAAAAATCTTGAGGGCCAGATTCAAACCGTGAAAAGCCAGATTGCGGTTTTGATGGAATCTATCAGCGGGATTCAGAACGACATCGGCGAAAAGGAGCAGGAAATCACCGCGAAGCAGGGCGAGATCGACCAAAAGCAGGCCGACATCGACAGCCAGTGGTCGGATTTCAAAGGCCGCGTGGCCGCTATGCAGGAAATGCGCGACGGCGGCACGATGGCAATACTCAGCACGGTGGATAACCTGTATCAGCTGTTGACTTTCCCGGATGTGTTGCAGGATATTTCCAATAAGGATACTGAAATATTGGAAAATATGAAGACCCAGAAAGAGGAACTGGAACAGGCCAAGCAGGAGCTTGAGGATGCCAAAGCCGCGCTGGAACAGCAGCAGCAGGCGCTGGAAAGCCAGCAGGCCATGATGAAATCGAAGCAAAGCGAGCTTTCGACCGACCTTGTGGCTGCCGGCACAGACCTCGACGAGGCAAAGGCGGCCGAGGCCGAGGCACAGGCCGTGCTCGATTCCGACCAAATGAACTATGAGGCTGTGTATTCGCAGATTCAGCAGCTGGTAATGGGCGCTGTGGGCAGCTATTCCGATCTCGCATTCGACGGCTCGTTTATCTGCCCGCTGGCAAGCTATACGCGTATTTCTTCTTATTATGGCTACCGCACCCTTGGCGGCGTGACAAAGCTGCACCCCGGCGTCGATTACGCGGCGCCCGCGGGTACGCCTATCCGTGCCGTCGCCTCGGGTTATGTAACCGCTTCGGGCTGGAACTCGGGCGGGTACGGCAACTATGTTTTGATCTATCACGGCAAAATGAACGACGGCAACTCGTACTCAAGCCTTTATGGCCACATGCTGCAAACGCCGAGTGTTTCCGTCGGGCAATATGTTAATCAGGGCGATACCATCGGGTATGTGGGCAGCACCGGCAACTCGACGGGCAACCATTTGCATTTGGAAATCTGGCAGGGCAGCACGGCGGCCAACAGCGTAGCCAATAAGGCGACGCGCGTAAACCCGCTGAGCTATGTCCCGGGCTAAAGAAAGAGGGCCCTCATCATGCATGAGAAACGGCGCAAGCGCTTTATTCGCTTTGTGTGTCTGGCTATCGCAATCATTTTTGCGGCTTCGATCGTAACATCTCTGGCAATCCAGATCGCATACTATGCGGGCTGAACTGCGCAAAACTCTCGGCGGAGAAAACCAGAAAGGGAACATCCATGAATAAAAAAGTATCGGTAAGCCTGCTGGTCACGATCGTTTTGATCGCCATGACGGTTACCTTTTCTGTCACGATGGTGGCGGCGATGCGCCGTTTTGACAGCACCGTCAGCAGCGTAAAGGCCAAGGAGAACATGTATGAAAAGCTCTCCGAGATCGACCGCTATGTGCGCGATAACGACTACTATACGAGCGACGAAAACACGCTGAATGATATGCTGGCCTCCGGCTATATGCTGGGCAGCGGCGATAAGTATGCCAAGTATTATACGGCGGATGCGTATGCCGAGCTGTTGGAGATCCAAAACGGTACCCGCATGGGGATCGGCGCGGATGTCGTGAAAGATGCGGCTACGGGCTATGCCAAGATCACGAAGGTATATTCAGGCTCGCCCGCCGAGGATCTCGGCATGCAAAAGGGCTGCTACATTACCAAAATCGAAGACGTTGAGGTGAAAAACCTCGCCAACAGCGAGGCGATCGCAAGCCGCCTGCGCGGCGAAAACGGCACCAGCGTCAATATTACATGGCTGAACGCCTCGGCAGAGGAAAATACCAGCGCCGTAACGCGCCGCAGCTATACCGTAAGCACGGTGGATTATCAGTACGTGGAAAACGGCAGCTATGGCTATATCAAGATTCGGGATTTCACGGAAGCCACCGCGAGCGAGCTGGATTATGCCATTAACCAGATGACGAGCGCCGGCGCGACAAGCCTTGTTTTTGATCTGCGCGATAACGCCGGCAGCAACTTGAATGCCGCGATCGACTGCATCGACTTGATCTGCCCGGAAAGCACGATTGCCAGCGCCGTCTCGAGCGACGGCACCGTGACCGAGCTTGGCTCGAGCAGCAGCGAAAGCGAAGTGTCGCTGCCGATCGTGTGCATCGTAAACGGCTCAACGGCCAGCGGCGCAGAGCTGTTTGCCTACAGTGCGCGCGCCCTGAACGGCGCAAAGCTTGTGGGCTCCACAACGGCGGGCAAGGGCACCATCCAAAGCGAGCCGAAGCTGCTGACAGACGGCAGCGCCGTAGTAGTAACGGTGGCAACGCTGCAAACCTGCGACGGCGCCAGCTTTGACGGCACCGGCGTGACGGTGGATGCCGAGCGCGCGCTGAGCAGCGACGAAGAAACCGTATACTATGATTTCACGATGGACAATGACCCGCAAATTCAAAAGGCGTTCTCCGTGGCAAATACGCTGACAGGCTCCTCGACGGTAGCCGCAACCAACAGCGCAGACGCTGCCGCGAGCACCGCGGCCGAAAGCACTGCGGCAGAATCGGGCGCGAGCGAGGCCCCTGCGGAAAGTGCTGCCTCAAGCGCCTCTGAATCCTGACGCAAAATACAGCAAACAAGAAAAAAGGCTCCGGTTTCCGGGGCCTTTTTTGACAGAAGGGAATCTGCAATGCCGAACCTGACTGACCTCGCCACGATCCGTGCCCTGTGCGAAAAATATCATTTTGAGCTAAAAAAAGGCTTTGGGCAAAACTTCATTATTAACCCGGGCGTATGCCCGCATATCGTAGAAGCAGCGGGTATCGACAGCAGCTTCGGTGTGCTGGAAATTGGCCCGGGCATCGGCGTACTGACAAAGGAGCTGGCCGCGCGCGCTGCGAAAGTGGTTGCCGTGGAGGTAGACGAACGCCTGCCGCCGCTTTTGCAGGAGACGCTGGCCGGCGTGGACAATGTAAAGATCGTACTGGGCGACGTGCTGAAAACCGATCTGCGCGCGCTGATCGCCGAGGAATTTCCCGGCCTGCGCGTGGCGGTATGCGCCAACCTGCCGTACTATATTACCAGCCCGATTTTGATGAAGCTGTTGGAAGAGCGCCTGCCCATCGAGAATATTACCGTCATGGTGCAAAAAGAGGCCGCCCAGCGCCTTACCGCGGCGCCCGGCAGCCGGGACAGCGGCGCTATCAGCTATGCGGTGGCGTGCTATGCACAGCCGGCGCTGCTGTTTACGGTACAGCCCGGCAGCTTTTACCCGGCGCCTAAAGTGACCAGCGCAGTAATCCGGCTGGACGTCCGCGCCGAGCCGGCCGTGCCGGTGGCCGAGGAGGAGGGCTACTTCCGCTTGGTGCGCGCGGCGTTCTGCCAGCGGCGCAAAACGGCCGCAAACGCCATTTCGGCCGGGCTGCATCTGCCCAAAGAGCGAGTTTTGGCGGCGATTACGGCGGCCGGGCTGGATCCGCGCATCCGCCCGGAGGCCTTGACCCTTGCGGATTTTGCAAAGCTTCAAAATGTATTGGAAGAAAGGGGCGGGTAAGCATGCTGCTTACCGTGTTGGCGCTGGCTTATGGCGCTTGGTTTGCGCTGTTGCTGCGCTCGCTGTGCACACGGCCACATCGGCGCAGCTATACGCAGTATAAGGCTGTGCTGAGCCTTGGCTTTGTGCTGGCGGCGCTGGCCTGTACGGCGGCAAGCGGTGCGTGGCACAAGGGCCTTGCGCTGCAGCCTGCGCTGTGGTGCTATTTGTTTGGCGATGTGCTGCTGGGGCTGAATAACCGCAAGCGGGATACCCGCCTGTTTGCCATAGGGACGCTTGCCTTTTTGGTGGGGCATCTCTTTTTGCTGAAAGCGCTGGCCCGGCGCCAGCCGCTTTCCGCCGTGGATTTTTTGCTGCCGGCGGTGGGCGTGGCTATTGTGGCGGCCGTGCTGCTGCGGGTGCATCCGTCGATGCCCGGATACTATGTGCCGGGGGCGCTTGTGTATGCCTTCATGATCTGCTTGGCAGCGGCAAAATGCCTGCATCTGGCCCTGCTTTGGCCAAGCGCAGAAAACGGGATGCTAGCGGCGGGTGGGCTTCTTTTCTTGCTTTCCGATTGCGTGATTCCTTTTGTACATTTTGTGCCGCGGCGCAGCCTTCCGCTGCATATTCTAAACCTTGCCGCGTATTACGGCGGCATGTTTTTGCTGGCCGGCAGCCTATATTTTTCTGTATAAATGCTGTGCAAAAGCATCTTGCGCACAAAGGCCGAGGATGTTATAATAGTTCTCGTGATGCTGGTATGGCGCAATGGCAGCGCAACTGATTTGTAATCAGTAGGTTGTAGGTTCAACTCCTATTACCAGCTCCAAAAAATCCCCTGAAGCAAAACAGCTTCAGGGGATTTTGCTTTGCAAGGGGAACGGCCCGGCAAAGGGCAAAGCGGCATTTGCAAAGAATACAGCGCTTTTTTCTGCGAAAAGAGAGAGCTTATTGTGCCGAGGGCTTCCGGCTCCATTTAATTTCGGAAAGGATCAGCCCGGCCAGCGCCAGCAGCGTGCCCACAACGGAAACCAGATTGATTGGCTCGTGCAGAACAATCGCCGATGTAACCACCGTGACGATCGGCGAAAGATAGATGTATACGCTGGTTTTTACGGTGCCCAGCACCTTCAGCGCAAAGTTCCATGTAACAAAGCCGAGCGCGGAAGCACACAGCCCCAAAAACAGGATGTTGAACAAATATACCGGGTTGGTAAACCGCGCAAGCCCCGGCCGAAAACCAAAGAAAAACAGCGCCGGAACCATGAAAACAAGGCCGTAGAAAAAGATACGGCGCGTAGTTTGGATCGTGTGGTAGCCAAAGGTGCTGATTTTGCGGGTAAGGTTTGAGTAAAAGGCCCATGTCAGCGCGGCAAGGCCGGCCAACACATCCCCCACTGGGTTTAAGTGCAGCTGCTCGCCGTGGAAGCTGAGCAGCGCGATGCCGCACATGGCAACCAAGAAGCCTACAAAAAACGAAACATGAAACTTTTCTTCGCCATGAAAAACATAGCGGCTCAAAAGCGCCGTGAAAAACGGCGCGATCGAAATAATGACGCCCGCATTTGAGGCAAGGGTAAACGTGAGCGCAATGTTTTCCAGCAGGAAATACAGCGTGACGCCCGTAAGCCCGGCCAGCGCAAAAAGCAGCTCCTGCCGGCGGGTGGTGCCTTTCATGCGGTGGGGATAGACAAGCTCCAGCAAAAGCAGCCCCATCACAAAGCGGTAGAATAAAATCTCTACGGGCTGAAACCCGGTAAGCAAAACCTTTGTGGAAATATAAGTTGTGCCCCAGACAACGATCGTCAAAAATGCCAAAAGGTGCCCGAGCGAAGCCTTCTTTTCCATAATCCCTCTCTCTTTTCCTATGCGCACAGGCGGCGCAGCAATGCTTTTATTTTACTACAAAGGCAGGGAAAATACAGGAAAAGCAGCATTTTGGGCAGATAACACAAAAGCAAAGGAAAAGAGCCTTCGGCTTTTGCCAAAGGCTCTGCTGGTTTGGGTTTTCTATGCGTAGGGCAAAGCGGCTGTATCCGCTTGCGCTCAGCGCGCTTCGAGCGGGATATAATCGCGCCGCGGCTCGACGGATTTGTACGCAGGGCGGATGATCTTGCCCATGTTAATCAGCTCCTCCATGCGGTGCGCGCTCCAGCCGGCCATACGGGCCACGGCAAACAGCGGCGTATACAGCTCGGTGGGGATGTTCAGCATGCGGTAGACAAAGCCGGAATAAAAATCGACGTTAGCGGAAACGCCCTTGTAGATATGGCGCTCCTCAGCAATTACTTCGGGGGCCAGGCGCTCGACGGCACTGTACAGGGCATATTCTTTTCCAAGGCCTTTTTCCTTGCTAAGCTGCGCGACGCTTCTGTGCAGGATCGTGGCGCGCGGGTCGCTGATGGAATAGATCGCGTGGCCCATGCCATAGATCAGGCCCGCATGGTCGAAGCGCTCGCGGTGCAGCAGGCCGCGCAGATAGGCGCGGATCGCATCCTCATCCGTCCAATCGGTCAGGTTGGCCTTCATATCTTCAAACATGCGCGTAACTTTGATGTTAGCGCCGCCGTGGCGCGGGCCTTTTAGGCTGGCGAGCGCAGCCGCGATACAGCTGTAGGTATCGGTGCCGCTGCTGGTAACGACGTGCGTGGTAAAGGTGGAGTTGTTGCCGCCGCCGTGCTCTGCATGGAGCACAAGGCACAAATCAAGGATGCGCGCTTCAAGCGGGGTATAGCCCGTATCCGGCCGCAGCAGCGTAAGGATGTTTTCGGCCGTCGAAAGGTCAGGCCGGGGCGCATGGATGTACAGGCTTTGGCCGGCCTTGTAAGCATAGGCCTGATAGCTGTAGACGGCGATCAGCGGCAGAATCGAAAGCAAATCGACACACTGGCGCACAACATTGGGCAAAGAAATATCGTCGGCGGCGCTGTCGTAGCCGGCCATTGTCAGCACACTGCGGGCCAGCGAGTTCATCATATCTTGGCTTGGCGCCTTCATCACAACATCGCGCACAAAATTGGAGGGTAGGGTGCGGTAAAGCCCGAGCTGATAGTGAAAATCCTCGAGCTGCTGATGCGTCGGCAGCTGGCCGAACATCAAAAGAAAAGCGGTTTCCTCAAAGCCGAAACGGCCGCTTTGCGTAAAATCTTCTACAAGGGCCTCGATCGGGTAGCCGCGATAATACAGCTCGCCTTCGCAGGGCACGAGCTTGCCGTCCACTTCCTTGGAAGAGACGATTTCGCTGATCTCGGTCAGGCCGGCCACTACGCCGATGCCGTTCACATCTCGCAGGCCGCGCTTCACATCATAGCGCGTGTAATCGGCGGGGTCGATGCTGCTGTTTTGGCTGCAAAGGGAAGCGAGCGCTTCCAGCTCAGGTGTGATACGGGAAAAATCCTCCATCTTCGGCGTCCTCCTTTTTGTTCCTTTTGGCAAATTGAAAGTACGTCCAGTATAGCAATAAAATACTGCAAAAGGAAGAATAAATTGTAAATTATGAAAATAGTACCATTTGTATAAAAATATACCATGTGCACGAAAAAAGACAAAACGTCAACCGAGTAAGGCGTATAGGGCTTGGAATTTGCAGGAAAGAATGTTTGGCGGCCTGTAAAAATGCGCAATAAACGCATAGCCTTTCGCGTGGGATTCCGCTATAATAGGGCCGTGCAAACCAAAGGCAATGTGCCGGGGCTTTTGCCGCGCACGGCCGGCGGAACTTTATAAGCCGAAGAGAGAGCAGGAGGGAGAAAAAGATGCAGGTTTCGCATACACAGGATATGACGACAGGCAGCGTGACCGGCCACCTGATTCGCTTCTCGCTGCCGCTTTTGGCCGGAAACCTTTTCCAGCAGCTTTATAACATGGTCGATTCCATCGTGGTCGGCAACTATGTTGGCGCCAACGCGCTGGCCGCTGTCGGGGCGTGTGGGTCGCTGAACTTTTTATTTTTTGCGATGACTTCTGGCGTTGCCATCGGCGTTGGCATCCTGATCTCGCAGTTTTTTGGGGCAGGAGATACCGCGCAGGTGAAGCGCACCATCGCGAACTCGATATATGTGCTTGGGGTAATCTCGGTTTTGGTCAGCGCGGTAGGGTTCTGCTTTGCGCGCCAGATTCTGGTTTTTCTTTCCACGCCCGCCGAAATTTTGGCGGACGCGACGATCTATTTGCAGACAACCTGCGCCGGCATCGTGGCTGTGGCGGCCTATAACGGCATTTCCGCCGTGCTGCGCGCGCTGGGCGATTCACGTACGCCGCTGATCTTTTTGATCTTGGCCAGCGTCATCAATGTCGTGCTGGATCTTGTATTTGTGCTGTACTTTCACGCCGGTGTGTTCGGCGTGGCGCTGGCTACGATTTTTGCACAAGCCATTTCGGCGATCTCCTGCATTTTTTACGCTTGCCGGCGGCTGCCGTATTTTCGGCTTTCGCCCGCCGAGCGCGCGCTGGATAGCGGCATTATCGTGCGTTCGCTCGAAATCGGCACTCCTGTCGCGCTGCAAAGCTCTTTGATCGCCATTTCCTGCCTTGTGCTGCAAAGCGTAGTAAACGGCTTTGGCCCGACGGTAGTAGCAGTATTTACGGTTACTTCCCGCATCGAGCAACTGATCCAGCAGCCGTACTCCTCGCTTTCCACCGCTGTGACGACTCTGACGGGCCAAAATATCGGCGCGGGCAAAATTGAGCGTGTGCGCGCCGGCATGCGCAGCGCGACATGGATCACGCTGGCGTTCAGCCTTGGCATGCTGCCCGTGATTTGGTTTTTCGGCGGCGCGATCGTGGCGGCTTTTGTAAAAGAGCCGGAAGTGATTTCGATGGGCATCACGGCGCTGCGCATTACCAGCGTGTGCTATTTTCCGCTGGGCATGATCTATATGCCGCGCGCGCTGTTGAACGGCGCGGGCGATGCGCGCTTTGCCATGATAAACGGGCTTACGGAAGTGGTCTGCCGTATCGTCTTTTCCAACTGGCTGACCCATATCGCGGCGCTGGGCTGCTGGGGCATCTGGATCACCTCCGGCGCGACATGGACGGTGACGGCCTGCGTTTGCCTTGCCCGATACTTTGGCGGAAAATGGAAAACGATGCGCCTTGTGGCGGCGCGCCCGGCGGACGCCGCGCCACAGCCGCCCGCCGAAAGGAGAACATGATGCCGAATATTATAGAAATTACGGACCTTGCGCGGCCGGAGCTGGATGTTTTTGCGCGCCTGACAGAGGCACAGTTGCGCAATCGGCTGGAGCCGGAAAAGGGCATCTTTATTGCCGAAAGCCCAAAGGTGATCGAGGTTGCCCTAAACGCCGGGTGCGAGCCTGTCTCTTTTTTGATGGAGCGGCGGCATTTGGCGGGGGATGCACAGGGCATTTTGGCCCGGTGCGGGGCGGTACCCGTTTACACGGGCGAAAGCGAGCTGCTGGCCGGGCTGACGGGCTTTCGGCTGACGCGCGGTGTTTTGTGCGCCATGCGCCGCCCGCAACAGCCCACGCCTGAGGCGCTTTGCGCGGGCGCAAGCCGCGTGGCCGTATTGGAGGGCATCGTGGACGCCACCAATATTGGCGCGATTTTTCGCTCGGCGGCGGCGCTGCACATGGATGCCGTGCTGCTTACCCCTACTTGCTGCGATCCGCTGAACCGGCGCGCCGTGCGCGTAAGCATGGGCACCGTTTTTCAGGTGCCGTGGGCGCGCCTTGGCAGCGAGGCGGCCGAGTGGCCGCAGCAAGGGCTGGCGCGGCTAAAAAAGCTTGGCTTCCACACGGCGGCGATGGCGCTAAGCGATACCGCCGTCAGTATCGAGGACGCGCGCTTGGCCGCCGAGCCGAAGCTTGCCATCGTGCTGGGCACAGAGGGCGACGGGCTGGCGCATGAGACGATTGCGGCCTGCGATGATACGGTGCGCATCCCGATGTCGCACGGCGTAGATTCTCTGAACGTGGCAGCCGCCAGCGCGGTGGCGTTCTGGCAGCTGCGGGCGCGGTAAAAGCGCCGGACGGCCGGGCCGAGAAAAAGCAAAACTTTGGCAGCCGGGCGGCAAGCCCGCCGGAAGCCGACAAAATAGAAAGCGGGGCCTTGACAGCAATGCTGCCAAGACCCCGCTTATTTTGGTGGGCCTTTCAGGATTTGAACCCGAGACCAAGCGGTTATGAGCCGCCAGCTCTGACCAACTGAGCTAAAGGCCCGCGACGAAACGTATTATAACAAAATACCGCATACATTTCCAGCGGGAATAGAAAATCCGACAAAAAAACAAGGCGGCGCAAACAGAAGTTTAATGTGTGCGCACAGCGTCCAGCTTTTGGCGCAAAAACTCGTCCAGCATTTCGGGCGGAAACACCGGCTCCTGATAGGCGAACGCCTCATGCAGAAAAATCAGCGTTACCACTGTCTGGCGGCCGGCGTCCAGCCGGAGGGAATACACGGTATCCAGCGGCTGCTGCGTGGGCCGGTGCAGCGTAAGATGCAGCCGAAAGCTGCCGTCCGTTTCGCGGCGGCACTCATACTGAAAAATATCGGTTTGTGCCGGGGCGCGCAGGCGATCCATGCAGGCATCAAGTGGCAAATCGGTGCGAAACTCGCTTACGCCCGCCGGGCCGTACTCGCTGCGGCTACTTTTCTTTTGCCGGCGCAGCAGGTATAACATCAGCAAAATGGCCCCGCCCACCACCAGAATGGAAATGCCCATATTCATCGGATACAGCCCCCCACAGCGGGCCTTTGGCCCGGCTTTGCCCCTTATTGTACCATAGCGGCGGAATTTGTGCTATACTAATCCTGAATTGCCGAGATCGCGGCGAGGCGAAGATTCTTTCCACAAAAGAAACGAGGGACACATGAAACTGCACTTTTCCCGCAAAACATGGTACTTTTTGCTTTTGGCTGCGGCCGCGCTGGGCATGGCTGATGGCTTTGCGATGCTGTTTTCACAGGATTACTCCTTTTTAGAGCTGTTTGCGTTTGGCGCCTGCGGGCTGGCGGCGCTGTTTCTCGCCGCCGAAAAAGCCCCGGATGCGGCAGAGGATGCCGTCCGCTTAAAGCCGCATGCCGCCCAAAAGGCGAACCCGCAAAGCGGCATCTATTTTGGCTGTTTTGTGGCGCTGCTGGTCAGCTACATTTTATTCGGCGGCCACGCCGCTATGCGCCTGACGGTATTTTGGCCGGTATTTGTGCTGGCAGAATATCGGCGGGGCGCAAAGGTACAGCAACAGCTGCGGCTTTTGGTATTCATCGAGATTTTGCAGGCGGCCGCGCTGCTTTGCGTAAACGCAGGCCTGACGGGCTTTGGCATCCTTGCCACGGTTTTCTGGATTTTAACCTGCACTGCCCGCGGCTGGGCGGCGCTGAGCTTGTACAAAGGCCGAATGGAACCGGCAGAATGAGGGCATTCTTTATGAAGCAAGAGAAGATCATTTCGCGCCGCCGCGTTTTACAGTGCGGCGCGGCGCTTGGGGCGGCGGCGCTGCTGCCCGCCTGCGCCGAAAAAACCGCCGCATCCGGCGCGGCTTCGTCATCAAGCACGGCTTCGTCCGCGCAAAGCAACACATCAAAAGAGGAAAACGCTATGAGCACTCCGTCCGCCGCAAAAACGCAGTATTGCGCCATGTGGATCAGCTATCTTGATTGGCAAAATGCGGATTTCACCTCCGCAGATCATTTCCGCGCCTATGCGGGGCAGATGTTCCAAAACTGCGTGGATCTTGGGCTGAACACCGTCATCACGCAGGTGCGGCCGTTTGGCGATGCCATGTACCAAAGCAGCCTTTTCCCGTGGTGCCATGTCTGTACGGGCACCCAGGGGCAGGCCCCGGGGTTTGACCCACTGAATATCATGATAGAAGAAGCGCACAGCCGCGGCCTTTCGCTGGAGGCATGGATCAACCCGTATCGCCTGCGCCTGAACGCCGAAATCCCCCCGGCGCTGGCCGAAAACGGCCTTGCCAACACGCACCCGGAATGGTGCGTAAGCGTAAACGACGGCTTGTATCTCAACCCGGCTATCCCGGAAGCGGCCGCGTATGTGGTTTCGGGCATCACAGAACTTTTGGAAAATTATGCGGTCGACGGCATCCATTTCGACGATTATTTTTACCCCACAACGGATGCCTCTGTGGATGCGGCCCAGTATGCGGCCGGCGGCAACGGTGCTTCGCTGGACGATTGGCGCCGCGCAAATGTGACGGCTCTTGTACAAAGCGCATACAATGCCGTGAAGGCCAAAGACCCAACCCTGCGCTTTGGCATCAGCCCGCAGGGCAACCCGGAAAACAACTATAACGGCCAGTACAGCGATGTCTCGGCGTGGATGGCGCCCGGCGCGGCGACGGTAGATTACATCTGCCCGCAGATCTACTGGGGCTATCATTATACGCTGAAAAGCGGCAGCGACCGCTTTGCCTTTGAAAATATCGTGCCGGAATGGCTGGCCATGCCGCGTGATGCATCCGTGCGGATGTATGTCGGCCTCGGCGCTTACCGCATCGGCACGGGCGACGGCGGCGCCAACGAGGATTCGACGACGCAGTGGCAATCGGGCTATAACCTTTCGGATATGGCGCGGGAGCAGGCCGCCGACGGCGCCGACGGGTACATTTTGTACCGCTATGATTCGCTTTACCATAATGCGGATTTTGCCGCGCTTGCGCAGGCAGAATGCACGGCGCTTGCTACCTATAATGCCGAGCGCGCCGCCGGGCATACCGCCGAGGATTGACGCCCCCGCCGCGCCTTGCCGCGCGCCGGATTTTGCGTTATAATTACCCATATTTGGCATGCCGGGCACCCCGGCGGAGGAAGAAAATGAGAAATATGACAAAGCGGCTGCTGGCGCTGGCGCTGGCGGCGGTGATGACGGCCACGCTGGCCGGCTGTACCATCGATTTGACGGGCGGCGACGGCGAGGACGAAGAAACGACCACCAAATGGGCCGAAAGCTCGACGGATACGATCACGCTGCCACAGGACATGGATGCTACGGCCCGCTTTGCGACGGAGCTTGTGGACAACTCGATGTATGTCGTATTCAACGGCATCCAAAAGCGCGATACCGGCTACTTTTCTGCGCCGAACGGCAGCCTGACGTTTACCGTCAACGCTACGGCGGAAGCGGAAAAGCTGCAAAAGTTTAAGATTGCGATGTGGAAGCTTGTTGACGGCGGCACCGAGTACGTCGACGGCACGACCGTCTACTATAAAACCGACGGAACCTGCTATTCGTATACGGTAGAAGGGCTGGACGCCTCGGCGCGCTACCGCCTGACGCTTTCGTATGATAAAGTTAGCTATTATATGTATGGGCAGGTGCGCGTGGATGGCGTAGGCGAGATGGGCGCGGCGCCGGATGAGGCAGATTCTGCCGCATCCTCGGGGGCTGCGGCATGACAAAACAAACGGGCCATACCTTGCTGCTGCTTGCGGCCAGCCTGATTTGGGGCTTGGCGTTTGTGGCGCAAAGCATGGGCTCGGACCTTGGGGCGTATACGTTTTTGGCCAGCCGCAGTTGGGTGGCGCTGGGCATTTTGCTCCCGATGATCCTAGCCTTTGATACAATCCGAAAAAAGCGTGGGGCGCCCGCGGGCGGCCCAAAAACAAAAGCCGATAAAAAGCGGCTTTTTCTGGGCGCGTTTACCTGTGGCACGGCGCTTTTTGCGGCCAGCGCGGCGCAGCAGATCGCCATTACGATCGACCCTTCAACGGCCAAAGCCAGCTTTATTACGGCGATGTACGTAGTTTTGGTGCCCGTGGGCGGCATTTTGATCGGGCGGCGGTGCGGCGCACAGGTATGGTGCTGCGTGGCCCTTTCGGTGCTGGGGCTGTACTTGCTTTGCATGCAGGGCGGCTTTGGCAGCATTTCGGCCAGCGATTGGATCTTGCTTTTGTGTGCGGCGCTGTTTAGCTGCCAGATTTTGCTCGTCGACTATTTTTCGCCGCTGGTAGATGGCATACGGCTTTCGTTCGGCATGTTTTTCGTGGAGGCTGTGTGGAGCACGATTTTTGCTTTTGCCTTTGAGCAACCCGCGTGGGGCCAAATCACGGCGGCCGCGCTGCCGATTTTGTACTGTGGCCTGCTTTCCAGCGGGCTGGGTTATACCTTCCAGATCTTGGGGCAGGAGGGCCTAAACCCGGCTGTGGCCAGCCTTGCGATGTGCCCGGAAAGCGTATTTGGCGCGCTGGGCGGCTGGCTGATTTTGGGCCAGACGTTGACAGGGCGTGAGATCGGCGGGTGCGCGCTGATTTTTGCGGCGGTGGTGCTGGCGCAGGTGCCGCTGAAGGCGCTGTGCGGAAAAGCAGCGGCCGGCGCCGAAGAAAACGGATAGAAAGACCAAAAGCACCTGTGCGGGCAAGTTCCGGCGCGGTGCTTTTTTCTTACAAAAAACGTGCGGCAAGCGAGGCCGCAGCGGAAAGGGGCGGTTACGGCATGGAAAAACGCGGCACAGAGCAGCGGCGCTGTACGCCCGGCGGGGTAGAATACATCCTGACGCGCAAGGCTGTGAAAAACATCAACTTACATCTGCGGCCGGATGGCGCCGCCGCCGTCAGCGCCGGGCCGCATGCGCCGCTTGCCCGTATCGAAAGCTTTGTGGATGCGCGCGCGGAATGGATCGCCCGTGTGCGCGCCGAGCAAGCCGCCCACCGCGCCGCCGAGCAGGCGCGCCCATTGCCCGACAAGGCCGCCGCGCTGGCGCATTTTACCGCGATGAGCGACGAGGTTTTCCCTGCGTTCAGCCATGTTTTGCAGGGGCGAAAGCCGATCATCAAGGTGCGGGATATGTCCACGCGCTGGGGCGTATGCCAGACGCGAAAAAAACAGATCACCTTCGCGCTGCGCCTGTATGAAATGCCGCCCGCCGCGCAAATCTATGTCGTGGTGCACGAATACTGCCACTTTCTTGTGCCGAACCACAGCGCCGCGTTTTGGCGCGAGGTGGCGCGGCTTTTGCCCGATTGGAAAGCTCGGCGCAAATTGCTGCGGGGCTAAAGGCTTTGCGCGGCGGCACAAAAGAAATCTGCTTGGCGCGCGCCGCCGCGGCATGAAACTACCCGGCGGGGGAAACCTACTTTTGAACAATTCGTGATACTCTTGTGGAAAAACAAAACGGCAAGTGACAAATGAAAGCCGCACTGGTATAATGAATTGTCCTTGTGAAAATACGGAAAGGGGGCGAAGCCTGTGGGAGAAAAACGAAATGCGCTGACCGAACAGCCGCATGGAGACCGCTATGCGAAGCTTGCCAGCAACACGGTTCTGTTCGCAATCTCGAGCTTTTCTTCTAAGCTGCTGAGCCTTCTCATTCAGCCGTTTATTTCTCATGCGCTGAAGGAAACCAGCGTCGTGGGCGTGGCAAAGCTTGCCAGCCAGTGCGCCAATCTGCTAATCCCGTTTGTATCGCTCGGCATGTCAAACGCGATCATTCGTTTCGGCTTAGATAAACATAACGACAAAAAGCAGGTGTTTACCAACGGCCTGCTGACGATCTTTTTGGGGTATTTTCTGCTGCTGCTGGCGTGGCCGCTGCTGGGGATGATCCCCACGGTATCGGATTATATCGTCTATCTTTATATTTATGTGCTGACAAGCTGCCTGCGTACTTTGTGCACACAGTTTGTGCGCAGCCGCCAGCTGAACCGCCTGATCGCCATCGACGGCATTTTATGCACCTTTACTACGCTTTTGTTCTATGTGCTGTATATGATCGTATTTCCGATGGGCGCGGCAGGCTATTTGCTGGCCATCATCTGCGGCGATGCGGTATCGGCGATTTTCCTGTTTACCGTGGCGGGGCTGTGGCGCTATTTGGATTTTGCGCGGCTCAATAAGCGGCTGTGGGTAGATATGCTGCGCTTTTCGCTGCCGATGATCCCGGCCCAAATCAGCTTTTGGATCATCAACGCCTCGGACTTGTTCTTTGTTAAATATATGTGCAACCCCTATGGCGGCCTTACCGGCGACGATTGGAGCGGCCTGCTTTCCACGGGGTACTATCTGCCCACGATCCTTAACACGGTCGGGCTGATTTTCTACGACGCATGGCAGCTTTCGGCCGTGACAGAGGAAAGCGAGCGCGAGGCGTTTTTCTCGCGGATCTTCCGCCTTTATTCGGGGCTGATGTTCTGCTGTTCGGCGGGCATCATCTGGCTGTGCCGCCCGGCGATGCATATCTTCCGTTACAACTTTTATGAGGCTTGGCGGTTTGTACCTTTTTTGACGATGGCCGCCACTTTTACCTGCTTCAACCAGTTCTTTAACAGTATCTATGTGGTGTATAAACGCAGCACAAGCGCGCTGTATACCATGATGGCCGGAGCAATCGCCAACTGCATACTGGATTATTTATTCATTCTGTGGTGGGGGCCGGTGGGCGCCACGGCGGCCTCCTTCTTGGGGCTGTTTTTGGTGTTTGTGCTGCGCGCGATCAATACGCGCGGCCTGCTTGTTGTCAACTTTAAGCCGGGGCGCCTGGCGATAAACCTTGGCCTGCTGTTGGCGGAATCCGCCGTTATGCTGGCCGAGGTGCCGTATTACGGCATCTACACGACGATAATCACCGCCGCGATCATTTTCTACAACTGGCGCAGCGTATGGTCGATGGGGCGCATTATCCTGCCGAAGCTGCTGGGCCGGCGCGGCCGCAGCTTTGTGCGCCTTGTAGATAAAGCCACGGCCCGCGGCCGGAAAAAGGCGTAAGCGCAAGGCACAAGGCACAAAAACCATACAAAGAAAAAGGCGCGCACCTTTAAGGGTGCGCGCCTTTTTGGATCGAAGCCCCGGCTTACTGTACGTTTTCGCCGATGTCATGAATCGCCTTATGGAAGTTTGCATCCTCCGAGACGACCAAAACCGGCTGACGGAAATCCAGTGCGTAAAAACCGATGTAGCTCTTTGCATCAATAATCTTGGAGCTATCCAAGGAGTGCAGCGCTACATCCGAGGGGCACTGGGTAGCCAGATACTGAATCTTTTGTACCTCGTCGATCGTGTGAAACAGCTTTTTGCTAACCATTTGAATGACCCCTTTCTCTTATAAGAACCTCGTCTTGCGAGGCTACCAAAAGTATACCGCATAATTAACAAAAAATCAAGGTAAAATTTGTCAAAATGACAATTCATATAGACGAGATGCACGAAACCAAAATCAATTTTTGTGCGAATAATACAGTTTCAGCTCATCCAACAGCTCGCGGTGATCGGTATGCTCCATCTGCGGGAAAGCTTTTAGCAGGCGGCCGCCGCCCATGTACTGCTTTTGCAAAATATCCTGCCGCAGCGCCTCGGCGCGCTTTTCCAGCGCCAGACGGTTGGCCTGCTGTACGGCGGCGCGCTCGGCTTTGGCGGCCGCGGCCGATTGCTTGGCCTCCGCGACGGCCTGCACCACATCGGTACGCGCGCCGGCAAGCGTTTCGGCAGCCTGCGCCTTGGCCTGCGTCAAAGTGCCAAAGGCCGTGGATTTCACATCGGCAAGGGCGTCTGCGGCGCTGCTGGCGGCGCCCACAAGCGCATCCCGCGCCTCGGCTTTTGCCAGCGTGGCCTGCAGCTTGCCTTCGTCCAGGCGGCGGTCGGTTTCGAGCGCGCCTGTGCCAAGGCCATCGCTCAGCGCGTCGCTTACAATGCGCAGTTTGCTGCGCACGGCATCCAGCTCGCGCAAATCGCGGTTCAAGCCCGCCACAGTACACAGCGTCACAACGAAATCGACAAAGTATATGGCATAGAGCACGGCCAAAATCGGCCAGCCGTATACCGGCGGGATGCCGGTATCGGCCGCGCGCGCCACCAAAGGCTGAAGCAGCTTTACGACGCCCACGGCGCCGAGGCCCCAGATCAGGCTAAACTCCAGACAAACAAAGCCCCCGATGTTAAAGGGCTTTTTGCTGTAATCCCACCAGCGCGCGTGAAACAGCTTCCACATCAGCCAGCCGCCGATCAGCTCTACTGTGGTAGCCAAAATCATGCCGCCGAAAAATAAGAGCGGGATGCTGGCGTGGCCCATGCCGGTATCCCAGCTTTTCAAAAGTACCAACACGGCCAGCATACCGAAACCGTAGATGGGGCAGACAGGGCCGTTCAAAAAGCCGCGGTTGACGACCTTACCGCTTGTGACGGTGCAGTATACAACCTCAACGCACCATCCGATAAAAGAATAGATCGCAAAATACCACGCGATCTGGTAAAATGTATAGCCCGCAATCATATTTTAACACCTCTCGCGCATTTGATAAGCATAGTATACCATACGCGCCGTGCGTGGCGAAAGTGACAAAAAGATGCTTCTGTGTTATAGTGCAGGCAAAGCAAAAGGGGGGGCATTTTCATGGAGCAGGAGAAGATACCGCAGCGCTGGATCATCCACTGCGACTGCAACAGCTTTTTTGCCAGCGTTGAGCTGTTAAGCCACCCGGAGCTGAAAAATGTGCCCGTCGCCGTCTGCGGCGACCCCGACGGCCGCCACGGCATTGTGCTGGCGAAAAACGAGGCCGCCAAAAAGTATCATATCCAAACGGCCGAGACGATTTGGCAGGCGCGCGCAAAGTGCCCGGATCTGACGCTGCTGGCGCCGCACCGCGAAAAATATCGCTATTATTATACGGTCATCAACGCGATCTATCAGGAATACACCAATCGCGTCGAGCCGTTTTCCATCGACGAAAGCTGGCTGGACATAACGCAGGGCTGGCACCTTTTTGCCCAAAGCCCAAAAGCGCTTGGCGACGAGCTGCGCCGCCGTGTGCGCGAGGAAACGGGCCTGACGATTTCGGCAGGGGTTAGCTTTAATAAGGTGTTTGCTAAGATGGGCTCGGACTATAAAAAGCCCGACGCCACCACCTACATCGGGCCGGAAAACTACCGCGAGGTTTTGTGGCCGCTGCCCGTGGGCGATATGCTGTTTGTGGGCAAAAGCGCCGCCGCGCGCTTACAGATGATGGGCATCCGTACCGTCGGCGAGCTGGCCGCGGCTGACCCTAAGCGCTTGGCCGAGGCGTTTGGCAAGCTTGGGGCCGAGCTTTCGCGCTATGCGCGCGGGCAGGATGCGGCCGAGGTGCGCCGCTGGGGCGAAAGCGAGCCGATCAAAAGCGTGGGCAACCAGACGACCTTTCGGCGCGATTTGCGCGGCACGGCGGACATCCGCGCGGGGCTGGCCGCGCTTTCGGACGAAGTGGCCGGGCGGCTGCGTCGCCACGGGCTTTGGGCCGGCGCCGTGCAGGTAACGATCAAGGATACCCAGCTAAAAAGCATCCAGCGCCAAAAACAGCTGCCGATGGCGACGCATTTGGCCCGCACGATCGAAAGCGCAGCATGGCAGCTGGTACATGATAATTGGGATATTACGCGCCCAATCCGCCTTTTGGGCGTGACGGCGCTGGCACTTTCCAACGAGCCTTTTGCCGTGCAGCAAAGCCTGTTTGACGACGCCCCGAAGGCCGACCCAAAGCGAGAAGCTCTGGAAAAAAGCCTCGACGCCATCCGCGGCAAATACGGCAAAAACGCCATCGCGGGCGCATATGTGTTAAAAAATGAAATCGGCCTTGACGGGCTGGCCATCCAAGAGGGCGGCGCGGCGGAAAACGACGACGATACCGGCCGCCAGCTGACCAAAGGCCCGCTGGGGCAAAAATGAACGCAGGCTTTGCCCGCCAAAAAAGAAAAGGAGCAAAATTTTGATTTGGCATGAATTTGGAAAAAAAGATGCGCCGACGGTGATTTTACTGCATGGCGGCGGGCTTTCATGGTGGGCATGCGCGCCTGCTGCAAAAATTTTGGCGCAGCAGTATCATGTCATCCTGCCCGTGATCGCGGGGCACGGCGAGGCGGCACAGCAGCCGTTTCACTCGATCGAGGCTTCGGCCGAGGAGCTGCTGCGCTGGGCCGACGAAACCTGTGGTGGGCAGATTGCGGCGATTGCGGGGCTTTCGCTCGGGGCACAGATCGCCGCCGAGACGCTGGCACAGCGGCCGGATTTTGCGCGGTATGCCGTGCTGGAAAGCGCGCTCGTGATCCCGATGCCGGCCACAACGGCCCTGATGGCGCCGGCCAACCGCCTATGTGCGGGCCTTGTAAAAAAGCGCTGGTTTGCCAAGGCACAGGCGGACGCTTTATATGTGCCGGAGCAAATGTTTGAGGCTTACTTTGCCGATAGCAGCCGTATGACGGCCGAAACGCTGGTAAACATCACCAAAAGCAACGGAAACTATCCTCTGCCGGAGGGCATCCGCCGCACAAAGGCGCGGGTGCTGATCGCTGCGGGCGAAAAAGAGCTTGGCGTGATGACAAAATCGGCACGGCTGCTGCATGCGGCTGTGCCGGGCAGCGAGCTGTATCTGGCGCCGGGGCTGCGGCACGGCGAATGGAGCCTAAAACACCCACAGGCCTATGCCGAGCGGCTGGAAGGCTTTTTTGCACAGCCACGGTAAACGCAAAAGCGCCGCGGAAAAGGAGAATATTTGGATGGAAACAGAGAAAAGCCAAGCCACAGCATGGACAAAGGGCGCGCCGGATACCTGCACCTTATCGGTATGCGGATTTCAAATCGCAGCCTACCGCGTAGGGGCCGGGCCGGTGGATTTGGTGCTTTTGCACGGGGCAGGGCTGGATTCAGCCATGCTTTCGTGGCGCGAAGTGCTGGCGGAATTCAGCGCGAAATGGGGCGATGCGCTGACGGTGTATGCGCTCGATCTGCCGGGCTATGGCGCCAGCA
This sequence comes from Faecalibacterium sp., assembly GCA_022652735.1. GTDB lineage: Bacteria > Bacillota > Clostridia > Oscillospirales > Ruminococcaceae > Faecalibacterium. Next base: position 25,011 of record JALCRP010000002.1, read on the forward strand.
CACGCCCCGGCCCCGCGCCGGACGAAACCTTTTATCCGCGGATGGTCGAGGTTGTCCATGCGGCGGCCGGCGCGCTGGGGCTTACGCAGTTTGCGCTGGCGGGCCTTTCGATGGGCGGCGGCATCGCCATCGCCTACGCGCTGCAATATCCCGAGATGGTAACGGCGCTGATGCCCGTCGACAGCTGGGGCTTGGCGCGCAAGATGCCGTTTCATAGGCTATGCTGGTGGTACATGCACAAAACAAACTGGACGCAGGCGGGCTTTTCGCTGTATGCCAAACACCGCGGGCTGGTAGAATGGGCGCTGGGCGCATCGCTGATCGGCGACAAGGCCAAGATCACGGACGCGATGATCGACGAAGTATGGGCGGCTTGTAAGGCGCCCGATGCCGGGCACCCGATGGAAGATTTCCAGCGCGCAAGCATTACAAAAACAGGCTGTGTGCCTTACTATGGCGCACGGCTGGCGCAGCTGAAAATGCCTGTGCTGTTTTTGAACGGCGAAAAAGATTCGCTCGTAACGGTGAAACAGGCAAAGGCGGCCGCGGCCGTGGTGCCCGGCGCACGGCTCGTTATCCTGCCGGGATGCCTGCATTGGGCGCCGAAACAAATGCCGGAGCTTTTCTGCCGGACGGCAGCGGAGTTTCTCGCCAAAAGGCTCTGCCAAGGCGGCACATAAGGCTGCCGAAGCGGCAAGGCCTTGGCGGCGCGTCGCGTCAGTTCTGCTTTTGGACGATCTTATATTCATCGCCCGGCTCGAAAAAGGGGCAGCCTGCATCCTTGCGGGTCATCAGGCGCACCATCTCATCTTCGTCCATCGCGCCGGCATAAACGCAGTAATGTTCGCCATCCTCGTCGGTTTGGTTGTTGACACAAAAATCACAGTTTTGCATGATGTTTTGTCCTTTCGCGGAAAATTTGGCGGGCCGCCCTTCCAAAAGGCCGTGGCCTATGCTGCCGCATGTGCGGCCCATCCGTCAGGCCTGATTATCGGATTCTTCGTGGGCTTCGGAAGTGTCGTCTTCCGCTTCATGGGCAAGGGCTTTCGGCTCTACCCACGTAACGCTTGCTTCGCCGGGCAGCTTTTTGGCGATCAGCGCCTTGATGGGAATGCCCTGCTCGGTAAACATACCCTCGTGCTCGGTACGGATATTCCACGCCGGCTCATCGGCATGCAAATCGCGCGTCTGCCACGTAACGGCATAGCCCGCGGCAGGAAAGTAGGCGAGGCTGTCGCGGAAAAGATCGTCGTCGTCGGTTTTGAAATAGATTTCGCCGCCATCCTGCAAAAAGGTGCGGTACTGAATCAACTGACGCGGATGGGTTAGGCGATGCTTGTTGCTGCCGGCGTTTTTGCTCCACGGGTTGCAGAAGTTGATGTAAATGCGCGCGACGGTATCCTCGGCGTTCAGCACGTTCAAGATGCGCTCGATGTCGGCCGAAAGGATCAGCACGTTATCCGGCGCACGGTGCGCCGCGGCGCAGGCGGCTTCGATTTTGCGCTTGGCGAGGATCAGCACCTTATCGGTGATGTCGAAGCCGACGTAGTTGTTTTCCGGATGTGCGGCCGCAAGCTGGCTTAAAAAGCCGCCCTTGCCGCAGCCAAATTCCAGCATCATGGGCTGACCGGGCCGGGCAAACTTTTCGTGCCAGTGCCCGGCCGAATGGAACGGATCATGCACATGGAACGGACAGGCCAGAAGCTCCGGCCGCGCATAGGGCTTAAAACGCATTCGCATAGAAAAGAAATCTCCTTGTTTAACAATAAAATAGCAAAAGAAAAATCCGGCCGCCTTTTCCGCTGGGCTTTACCCTTCGGCATGCGCGCGCAAAAAGGCCTCAAGCTCGGGCGGTGTGCCGGCGGCGCAGCTGCCCTGACAAAAGGCGGGCTTACCGCCGCCGCGGCCCGAGAAAGTTTCATTCAGCGCTTTTGCCAGCGCGCGCACATCGCCGTTTTGGCGCGCTAAGCAGTAGCCAATGCCCTTTTCGTTCGGCGTCAGGGCGGCGCACAGCGCATCCGTTGCGCCCGAAAGAGCTTCGGCCAAGCGGTGCAGCTCGTCGGGCGAAAGGGCAGGCAGCGTTAGGATCGCCGGGCAGCCGGGCTTTACGCCGGCGGCCAAAGCGGCAAACAGGCGCTCGGCCATATTGAAATGGGCAAATTTCAGGGCGGTGTATTCCTCGTAAACGCGGTGGACGGCCACAGCCGTCTGATCGCTTTTTGCGCTTAACAGCGCGCCGATGTCGGCCTGCCGCGCGCGCATGGCCTGCATTTCGGCCAAAGCCCGGCCGCCGCATAAAACCGTCAGGCGCTCGCCGCCCTTATAATGCTCGGCGGCCACGATTTTGATAAGGCCAACCTGCCCTGTTGTGCGCACATGGGTGCCGCAGCAGGCGCATACATCCGCGCCGGGGATCGACACAATGCGAACCTGCCCCTCGATCTCCTTTTTGCTGCGGTAGGTAAGCTGCGCCAGCCGTTCGGGCGTCGGATATGTGACCTCGACGGGCACATCCTGCCAGATTACGGCATTCGCCTCGGCTTCGGCGCGGCGCAGCTCGTCGGCCGAAAGCGGGCAGCTTGTATCCATGCGCACGATCTCGGCACCGATATGAAAGCCGACATTTTCGGCGCCGTAAAGCCGGTGTAAAATGCCGGACAAAATATGCTCGCCGGAATGCTGCTGCATCTTATCGAAACGCCAAGCCCAATCTACTTCGCAGGTGACGGTATCGCCCACGGCGGCCGTTTCGGGCAAATCGGCAACGGTATGCCAAAGCACACCTTCGTTTTCGTGCACATCTGTAACGCGCGCCGTGCCGGCGCGAAACGTGATGGTGCCGCGGTCGGCCGGCTGGCCGCCGCCCTCGGCAAAAAAGAGCGTGGCATCGAGCGCAAGGCGCGTGGCGGCGCCTTCGCGGCGAATCTCCTGCACGGTGGCCGTGCAGCGGCGCGCCTCGGCGTCCCGCTCGTAGAGCTTTATGGTGTTGTGCATGCTGTTACGGCTCCTGTTTTTTGTTTTTGTACAGTATAACACGTTTGCCGCGGCGGCGAAACAGCCGAAAAAGCACATTCACAAAAGAAAAATGGCAATTCGTCAAATTCCGTGCTATAATACTGGTGTTTATGACAAAACACGCCGGCGCGCGGCATTGCGGCCGCGGCCATGACCATGTGAGGGAAAATTGTATGGAGAGGAATTTCACATCCGCCCATCTGGCAGAGGTGCTCCGCCAGATGCAAAGCATCTTTGACACGGCCGAAGTGACGGACGCCGAAAATGTGCCCGCCGCGGGCATGACAGTGGGGTATACCTCCCGCATGGATGGCACCGACTGTGTGCTTTCCTGCCCCATCACCGTGGATGGCGCCCCGAAAATGCTGCGGCTTTCTGTGGGCGTTGCGGGCGCTGCGCCTGCAGAGGACCCCGGCGCCGCGCGCGAGCTGGAAATGTACCGCGACGACATGAACCGCGATTTCCTTTCGGGGGCGTACAATCGCCGCTATTGGGAAAGCGTGTTCTGCCGCGGCATCAGCGCGCATGTGGCGGCCGGGCAACCTGTGGCGGTGGCGCTGGTAAAGGTAGATGATTTCGGCGCAATCGTTAAGGCACACGGCCAGCCTGTGGGCGATCAGCTCGTGTGCTATGTGGCGAATGTGTGGAAAAAGTATTATGACGAGAAGGACGAGAAAATCGTCTGCCGCCTGACGGGGCATACCTTTGCTGTCGGGTGCGTCGGCGCAGAAGCAATCGATCTTGAAAGCCAGCTGCGTGTTTTGTACGAGCAGATGAACCTTACCTGCACCTCTACCGTGGGCATGATGTGCCGAGTACCGTTTACGCTTTCCATCGCCGCGGCGGGCACCGACGAAGTAAGCGATAAGGTTTGGCCCGAGCTGTATGCCTTGTGCGATCAGCGCCTGCGCGCGCAGATCGCGGCCGGCGGCAACGGCGTGTATACGGCAAAATAAAGGCGTTTTGCCTGTTTTTTCGCGTTTTTGGCGGAACAGGGCGGCCCCTTTGGCCGAAACCAAAACAACAGGAGGCTCTCGATGCACAAACTTGGCAAAAACAATGCGCCTGTACAATTTCAAAAAGACCTCGCCTTTTACGGCGGGGCCTTTTGCCTTGCGTTGGCGGCCGTCGGGGCGGCGTTTGCCGTGGGCGGCTATGCGCCGTTTGGCGATAAAAGCGTGGCCGTGGGCGATGGCTTTAACCAGTATCTGGATTTTTTTGCCTACTTAAAAGAGCTGATGTCCGGCAATGCCTCGGCGCTGTATTCCTTTTCCAAAACACTGGGCGGCGATGCGGTGGCAATCTTTTCTTATTATCTTGCCTCGCCGCTAAATCTTTTGATTGTGTTTTTCCGTAAAGATCAGCTCGTTTTGTTTTATCATCTTTTGTGCGCACTAAAAATGGCGCTGGCAGCGGCGTTTTGCGCGGTATTTCTGCGCAAGCGTTTTGCGGGCAAACTTGGGTATCTGCCCGCGGGCCTGCTTGCGATCGGGTACGGGCTGTGCCACTACAATATGGCGCAGTGCCGCAACGTGATGTGGCTTGACGGCGTATACATGCTGCCGCTGATTCTGCTTGGCGTATGGACGTTGGTAACGCGGCACAAAACGACACTTTTAAGTGTCACGGTCGGGCTGGCGCTTTTGTTTAACTGGTATTCCGGCGCCGTGGCATGCCTGTTTGGCGCCATGTGGCTCGTGCTGGAATGGCTGCTTGCCTGCCCGGAAAAGGGAAAACGGGTGCACAGCGCGCTGCGCTGTCTGATCCAGTATTTTTACGGTATGTTGTTCGGCATAGGCTTAAGCGCGGTTCTGTTTTGGCCGTCGGTATTGGCGCTGCGGCGCGGGCGCGCCTCCGTTGATTGGCAAAGCTTGGAGCTTGGCTTGCATGCAAACCCGCTGCAATTCTTTTTGCAGAGCTTTACCGTTGGCGCGGCCGACCGCGGCGCGCTGGGCGTTGTTAGCCTTGCCTGCGGCGCGCTGGCTGTGCTTGGCTGCATCGGGCTGTTTGCCTCAAAAAAGGTGACGCGCGGGCAGAAAACCATCTTTGGGCTGTTCGCGGCCTGCGTTGTGCTGCTGTTTTACTGGGGGCCGGCACGGTTTTTGTTCTGCCTGCTCAAAGATGTCGGGTCGTACTGGTATCGGTACAGCTTTGTCGGCTCGTTTGCCGTGGTGTTTTTGGCGGCGTTTTATTTCGCGGCCGAGGGCAAAACTGCGTTTCATGCGCGGCGTATCGCGCTTTGCACCGTGGGCGCGGCCGGCGTGATTTTGCTGCTCCACTGCATTTGGCCGACGGCCGAAACCGTAAACGTTTTGGTGACGGCCGGATTTCTGGCCGCGGCGGGCGTTGGGCTGCTGATTTGGGAGGCCTTGCAAAAGCACCATCCGAGCTGGGCACGGGCCGCCGCCGGCGTACTGGTAGCCGTGCTTTGCGCCGAGGGCGCGGCAAATGGCATCCTGACATGGAAGAACTACGGCGCGACTTCGGCGGCGGAAACCGCCGGCTATGTGGCACAGCAGCAGGCGCAGACGGATGCGCTGAAAGCCTGCGATGCCGGCCTTTACCGTGTACACCAGACGGATTGCCGCACTTACCCGGATTATCACCGCGAGAAGAATTTAAGCTCGAACTACAACGAGGCGCTGGCCTATGATTACTGGTCGATCTCGGGCTTTACCTCCTCAACGGATGCCGCTCAGCTTGATTTCTTTGATCGGCTGGGCTATAACCGCACCAACGAAAATCTGTGCGTAACGAACACGCCGATCCTTGCGGCGGACAGCCTGTTGGGCGTAAAGTATTATCTGATGAAAACGCCGCTTTCCTGCCTTACGGCCGTCGACGGCATCGCGGCGGCCAACGGCCGCACGGTGGCCGAAAACCCGTATGCGCTGCCGTTTGCGTTTACTTACTCCGCCGATGCCTCGGCGGCAAACGATGCCGAAACGGACCCATTTGTGTATCAGAATGCGCTGTTCAGCCAGCTTTTGGGCGAAACGGTGGAGCTGTATAAAAGCGCATCCGTGGTGGGGATGGAGCAAATATCGGACAAGGAAGTAAGCATTACAGTGGATACGCCTGAGGGCAATTATATCCTTTATGGCATCCTAAACGGCTGCCCGGTGGCCGATTTGTACGCCGATAATGCGTTTCAAACCGGCTATCAGGATCAGCGCGCCCCAACGATGATCTATGCCGACGGCGGCGGGCAGCACCGCTTTTTGCTGCATAGTGAGGATGGCATTTCGATGGAGGATTTGTGCCCGGATGCTTTGAACGTTGCCAACTTGAATTTCTGCTATTTGGATGTAGACCTGCTGGCTGAGGTATCGCAAAAGCTCAACGCACGCGCGGCGCAGCAGATTACCGTAGAGGATGGCTATGCAGCCTGCACGGTACAGGGTACGGCGGGCGAAAACGTATACCTCTCGATTCCGTACGACAGCGGCTGGACGATCACGCGCAACGGCGAAACGGTTGCGCCGACGCTTGTGGGCGGCTGTATGATCAGCGTGCCGCTGGCGGAGGGCGAAAACCAGATTGTGCTGCGTTACCGTGCGCCGGGCTTCCGCACCGGGGCGCTGGCCTCGGCGGGGTGCCTTGTGCTGCTTTGCGCCGCCGCATGGCTTGAGAAAAAGCGCCTTGCGGCAAAGCCGACGCTGTAAGGCGCGGCTGTATGGTGCGGCCGGCCGCACAGCAAAGGACCGGCATGCCGAAAACAGCCTTAAAAATGGGCGCATAAAGAAACCCCCTTTTGCGAACACTATCGCAAAGGGGGCTTTTTTATGGCAGAAGATAATACCGGAAAAATGAAAGACGACAATACCAGCATGCTGGAAGCCGTCGTAGAAAACACCGAGCTTGGAAAAAATACGCTGGACGACATTATCCCGATGGCGCAGGACGGCCTGTTTAAGGCGGAGCTGCTGCGCGAGAAAAACGTTTATCACGACATCAACGGCGAAGCGCACATGTGCCTTGCTGCCGGCGGCGAGCAGGCCAAGGGCCAGACGCCGATGGCAAAGATGAACGTAAAGCTTGGCATCGGCATGAAAACAATAGCCGACAAGAGCACACGTAACTTGGCCGAGATGCTGGCGCAGGGCTGCGGGCAGGGCGTCATGGATTGCCTCAAGAGCCAGAAGGATTACCCCAACGCCACGCCCGGCGCAAAAAAGCTGATGCAGAAGTTGCAGGATTTTGAGCAGGATAGCATGGTGAAAATGGGCGAATTTCTTTAATTGCGCCGAAAGCAAACGGCAGACAGAAAAGCTAAAAGTTCCATCAAAAAAGCTCATCCGCATGAGGCTGATGCAGGGCAATCGCCCCGCCGCCCGGCGGATGAGCTTTTTTAGCGAAAAATAAGGGCACAGCGAAAGCCGATGAGAAACCGTTACAGCCGCGCCATCAGGCCCGCCACAATTTTGGTGGCCGTGGCGATATAGCCCGCGATGCTGAACGTTGTGCCAACCAGCTTTTCCCGGCCGGCCTCGTCGGCGTCGTCGCTCATGGCGCGCAGCACAACGCACGGAACCTCGTTTTTCGCGGCGATTTGGCTGACGGCCGCGCCTTCCATCTCGACACAATCCGGCGCGCACTGGGCGGCGATGGCGTTTTTGGTGGCTGTATCGCCGACAAAGCGATCACCTGTGGCGATTTTGCCCACAAGGCAGTGTACCCCGGCCTCGGCGCAGGCCGCTTCGGCGGCAGCGATCATGGCAGGGTCGCCGGCATACTCTTTCAGGTACGGCGGGTTTTGGCAGAGCATCGAAAGCTCGGCGTCGTGATAGACGACCGTTTTGCCAATCACGACATCGCCGATCGTAACTTTGCGCGTCATGTTGCCGGCAATGCCGGAAAAGATGATCTTTTCCGCGCCGTATTTTGTAATGAGCACTTGCGTAGTGGCGGCAGCGTTCGCTTTGCCCATGCCGGCGCAGCAGGCAATCACCGTTTTGCCGGCCAGCGCGCCGATATGATACGTTACACCGCCATAGTTTTCTTTTACCACGTCGGAAAGCCCGGCGCAAAGTTGATCGATTTCGTCGGGCATTGCGCCCATAACGCCTATTACCATTTGTATAACCTCATAGCTATTATACGTTTATAAAACAATGCGCAAGAGAAAAAGGGAAAACAGCTACAGCCGCGCCCTTGCCCGCCTTATACGTTAAACAAAAATTCGATGATGTCGCCATCCTGCACGACGTATTCTTTGCCCTCGGTGCGCTGCAGGCCCTTCGCCTTTACGGCGGCATAATCAAAGTTCGCCTCGGCCAGCGTCGCATACGGAATCACGCTGGCGCGGATGAAGCCACGCTCGAAGTCGCTGTGGATCTTGCCGGCGGCCTGCGGGGCTTTCGTGCCCTTACGGATCGTCCACGCACGGCATTCCTTTTTGCCGTCCGTCAAAAACGAGATCAGGCCCAGCAGATCATAGCTGGCGGTAATCAGGTTGTCGAGGCCGCTGTGCTCGATGCCCATTTCGGCCAAAAAAGCTTTCTTCTCCTCCGGCGTGGAATCGGCGATGTCCTCTTCCGTTTTGGCGCAGATAGGGATGGCCCGTGCACCCTCGGCGTCGGCGCGGGCCTTGACGATCGGGAAGTATTTGTTGTTTTCGATGCCGCCCAGCAAATCGTCCTCGCCCATATTGCAGGCGTAAAGCACAGGTTTGGCGCTTAAAAGGCCAAGCTCATGCACGACGGCGGCCTGCGCCTCGTCCTCGTCGAAGGCAAACGTGCGCGCGGGCTTGCCTTCGCCCAAATGCGCGGCCAGCCGCGTCAGCCATTCGGCTTCAGATGCCGCAGCCTTGTTGCCGGTTTTGGCGGCCTTGGCCTGCCTTGCGGCACGGTTTTGCACCACATCGAGATCGGCCAAAATCAGCTCGTAGTCGATCGCGTCCATATCACGCGCCGGGTCAACCCCGACAGGCTTGTTCACATCGTCGACAACGTGCACGATATTGTCGTCGTCAAAGCAGCGCACCACATGCACGATCGCGTCGCACTCGCGGATATGGCCCAAGAATTTGTTGCCGAGGCCTGCGCCCTGCGAGGCGCCTTTGACAAGGCCCGCAATGTCGACAAACTCGACGATAGCGGGCGTCTTTTTGTCCGGCTTCCATGTCTCGGCCAGATGGTCAAGGCGATCATCCGGCACGGCGACGATGCCGCTGTTCGGCTCAATGGTGCAGAACGGATAGTTGGCGGCCTCGGCGTTTTTCGTCGAGGTGATCGCGTTGAACAAAGTGGACTTGCCGACGTTCGGCAAACCGACGATTCCCAGTTTCATGCTGATTGTCTCCTTTTATTGCTGCGGGCGCTGCGCGCCCGGCGAAATGCGGTGATAACGCTCCCATTCTAGCAGAAACATTTCCGACGCGCAACGCGCCGAGGCCTGCAAATCTCCGAAAACGCCATAGAAAGTTCTTTATTTATCCATAACTATTCGATATAATGAGCATTATAAAGGTAAAAGCTGCCGCGCTGCGGCGATTCGGGAGGAAAAGGGATGGCAAACGAAAAAATCCTCGTCGTGGACGACGACCAAAATATTTGCGAGCTGCTTCGCCTGTATCTGGTAAAAGAGGGCTATGCCGTGACCGTCGCCAACGACGGCGAGGCCGCGCTGGCTGCTTATGAAAAAGACAAGCCGGCGATGGTTCTGCTGGACGTGATGATGCCCAAAATGGATGGCTGGGAAACCTGCCGCCGCATCCGCAAGCTGGGCGATACGCCCGTCATCATGCTTACGGCCAAGGGCGAAACCTTTGATAAGGTGCTTGGGCTGGAGCTGGGCGCGGACGATTATATTGTGAAGCCGTTCGATTCCAAAGAGGTGGTGGCGCGCATCAAGGCGGTGCTGCGCCGCTGCGGCGACAAGGCCGAGGGAAAAAGCGGTGTGCTGGAATTTGACAACCTGCGCCTCGATATGAACAGCTACGAGCTGCGCATCAAGGGTCAAGTGGTCGAAGCGCCGCCGAAGGAGCTGGAGCTTTTGAACTGCCTCGCCAGCCACCCGAACCGCGTGTATACGCGCGATCAGCTGCTGGACGAAGTATGGGGCTTTGAATATTACGGCGATTCCCGCACAATCGACGTGCATGTAAAACGCCTGCGCGAAAAGCTGGCGGGTGCCTCCGAGCAATGGGAGCTGAAAACCGTTTGGGGTGTAGGCTATAAGTTTGAAGTAAGGCAGTAATTCCGATGCGTAAAAGTATTTCCGTTTCGTTTTTCTCCAATGCGGCGCTTTTGCTGCTGCTGGGCATTTTTGTGATGGGCCTTTCTCAGATGTGCCTGTTCGCAAAATATTTTGCCGTGGAAAAGTACAACGCCGAGGATAAGGTTGCTGCGGTAGCGGTACAGGCCGCAGACGCTTTTGCGGCAAAAGGGCCGGACGCCGAAGCTACCCAGCAGGCCGGCGAAAAGCTGCGCCTGATCGGCAAAACGGCGGATGCCCTGCTGATTTTGACGGATGCAGACGGCAACGTTTTGATGAGCATGGACGACGCCATCGCGCAAAATACGGCGCTTGCGCCCGAAATCCTTACCGCAGTGGCCGGCGCCGACGAAACCGGCGAAAATTATCATGCCCTGACCGATTTGAACGGCGCGCTCAGCGGCCGCTGCTATGTGACGGCCTGCCGAATTGCCGCGCCCGCGGGCGAGGCGCTGTGGCTGTTTATCTACACGCCGGTCAACAGCTTTACGGGCTTTGCGAAAGAAATGTTCTCGAACTTTTTGCTTTCGGCCAGCCTGATGCTGCTTTGCGCGAGCTTTTTGTCGATGCTGCTGACGCAGAAAATGACTTCGCCGCTGCACAAAATCAGCGAGGCGGCCAAAAAGTTTGGTGGCGGGGATTTCTCCACACGCGTGGAGGATGTGACGGGCGACGACGAAGTGGCTCAGTTGGCGGCCAACTTTAATACGATGGCCGCAAACCTCGAAGCAATCGATCATTCCCGCGCAGAGTTCACGGGCAATATTGCGCATGAGCTGCGTACCCCGATGACGACGATCAAGGGCTTTGTCGATGGCATCTTAGATGGCACAATCCCGCCCGAGCTGGAGCATCACTATCTGGCAATCGTCTCGCAGGAGGTGGGCCGGCTGGCGCGCCTTGTACAGAATATGCTGGACATCACAAAGCTGGAAGCCGGCGAATATCAGGTACATGCCCGGTTGTATAACGTATGGGAGACACTTTCCGGCGCGGCCATTTCGGCCGAGCAGCGCATTACGGCCGGCAAGATTCGGATCGAGGGCCTTGAGCCGGACGCCAAAGAGCTGGTTTATGCCGATGCGGATTTGGTACATCAGGTGGTGTACAATCTGCTGGATAACGCGATCAAATTTACGCCGGAGGATGGCGTGATCCGCCTTTCGGCGCAGCGCCTTGGGCCGGAAGTGGAGATCGCGATTTGGAACAGCGGCGTGGGCATCGGCGAGGATGCGCTGCCGTTTGTGTTCGAGCGCTTTTATAAAGAGGATAAATCCCGCGGGCTGAACGCGAAAGGCTCGGGGCTGGGGCTGCATATCTGCAAGGTGCTTGTGAACCTTTCGGGCGGGCAGATCCGCGTGGAATCCAAGCAGGGCGAATGGTGCCGCTTTGTATTTACGCTGCCGGCCGAGCTGCCCAATAAGCGCGATTTGCTGAAGCTGTCCGATCAAACCGACGACCCCTCGAACGATAAACAACGAAAGAAAGTATAAGGAACTTCGCAGGGCCCGGCGGCGCAAAAGCCGCGGCCAAAGCCAACACGGGGCCTTATGGAAAACAACGCCGCCGCGGGAAAATTCCCGCGGCGGTTTTCTCGTTTTTGAGGCATTCGGGCCGTTCTGCCTCTTGCAGAGCACGGATGTGCGCGCTAAAATGGCCCTGTAGCGCCCGGCGAAAACCGGGAGGCCTCGTGCCTGCTTCAAAAGCCGCGCTCTGCGCGGAGAACACCCGTGCGTTCGGAGGAGAAAATTGCCTGCACAAACAGCCAGCGAAAAACAACATGCCTATATGATAAAAACCCCGATCCCGACGCTGGTGATGAGCCTTGCGCTGCCAACGGCGGCCAGCCAGCTTGTCTCGGTGGTATACAATACGGCCGACACCTATTTTGTCTCGCAGATCGGGACGAGCGCTTCGGCGGCCGTCGGCGTCGTCTTTTCGCTGATGTCGATTTTGCAGGCATTCGGCTTTGGCCTCGGCATGGGGGCCAGCAGCCTCATCAGCCGCAACCTCGGCGCAAAAAATGAGGAAATGGCGTTTCGGTATGCAAACAGCGCTTTGTTTGCGGCGCTGGCGGTGGGCAATCTGCTGCTGGCGGGCGGCCTTTTGTGCTTGCAGAATCTGATGCGGGTGCTCGGCTCAACCCAGACGATCCTGCCGTATGCCTGCGCGTATGGGCGGCTGATTTTGATCGGCGCGCCGATTATGTGTGCCTCGTGTGTGCTGAATAACATTTTGCGCGCCGAGGGCAAAGCCGTGCTTTCGATGTGGGGCCTGTGCGCCGGCAGCCTGCTGAACCTGATTTTGGACCCGCTGTTTATTTTTAAGCTTCGCATGGGCATTGCGGGCGCGGCGCTGGCTACGATTTTAAGCCAAGCGATCAGCTTTTGCATCTTGCTCAGCGCGTTTGCGCACGGAAAAAGTATCGTGCGTTTGGGCCTGCGGTGGGTAAGCCACTGCCCGGCGGATTACATCAACATCTGTAAAAACGGCTTTCCCACCATTTGCCGGCAGGGCATGGCGAGCGTAGCCTCTGCGCTTTTGAACGTGAGCGCCGGCGCCTACGGTGATGCCGCAGTGGCCGCCGTTACCATTGCCAACAAAGTGTACCTGCTTGTGCGCAACCTTGTGATCGGCATCGGGCAGGGCTTTCAGCCCGTGGCGGGCTATAACTTCGGCGCGGGCAACCGTCGGCGCGTCAAAGAGGCGTTCCGCTTTGCCTGTTTGCTGGGGACATGCCTGTGCATGGCCGCCGCGGCCATGCTGCTGTTCCGCGCGGGGGCGGTGATCGGCTGGTTCCGGGATGACCCGGACGTTATCCGCATCGGCACAGGGGCGCTGTACTACGCCTGCGCCGTGATGCCGCTGATGGCATATTCCACGTATGTCAACCAGCTGTACCAGTGCCTCGGCTTTAGCCGGGCGGCGACGCTGCTGGCATCCTGCCGGCAGGGCATCCTATTTCTCCCCTTGGTGTTAATTTTGCCGCGCGTGATCGGCCTTGCGGGCATTCAGGGCGTGCAGCCTGCGGCCGATTTTTTGACCTTTTGCGTTTCCGTGCCGTTTCAGATTGTGTTCTTCCGGCACGTTCTTTCGGAAAAATAGACAAAACAGGAGGTTATTTGATGCAGTACGAAGCGATGCGCCAGCAAATCTGCGCCGTAGGCAAGCTGTTGTATGACCGCGGCTATGTCGCCGCGAACGACGGCAACATTTCCGTAAAAGTGGCCGAAAATCGTCTGCTTATCACGCCTTCGGGCGTAAGCAAGGGCCGCATGACGCCGGATATGATGCTTTTGACGGATTTGGACGGCAATGTGATCGAGGGCGATCGGCATCCATCCTCTGAGGGGAAAATGCACTTTACCGTTTACCGCCACCGCCCGGATGTGGGCGCCGTCGTCCATGCACACCCCAGCACGGCTACGGCCTTTTCTATCTGCCGCAAGCCGCTGAAAACGCCTTATCTGGCCGAGCTGGTGCTGGGCCTTGGCGAGGTGCCCGTGACGCCGGCGTTTGCGATGCTTTCCACCGACGAGGTGCCCAAAAGCGTTGAGCCGTATTTGGCCGAGCACAACGCGGTGATGCTGGCAAACCACGGCGTTTTGACGTGGGGCAGCGAGCTTTGGCAGGCGTTTGACCGCATGGAGACTGTGGAACATACGGCTAAAACGCTTTTAAACGTGGAGCTTTTAGGCGGCGGCGTACCGCTCTCGGACGAACAGGTAGTGACGCTGATTTCCATGCGCGGCCAGTATAAAACGCTGGCACAAAAAACAAAAGGAGCAATTTGATATGAGCGCACAAACCGATCAAGTAACCCATGTGCAGAACATCCGCTACGATAAAGCAGCCGAAGCTTTGTACATCATCGACCAAACCCTGCTGCCGAACGAGGAAAAGGAAATCCGCCTGGATACCGCCGAGCAAATGTTTGACGCGATCAAGCTGCTAAAGATTCGCGGCGCGCCGGCCATCGGTATCTGCGCGGGCTACTGCATGTATGTGCTGGCGCGGCAAATCCCTGCGGGCAGCGCAGAGGTTTTTTACGCGCGGCTGGCCGAATACGGCAAATATCTTGACTCCTCACGGCCGACGGCTGTAAATCTGAGCTGGGCCGTGAAGCTCATGCTCGAAACGGCAAAAGAAAATTTGGCCCAGCCGCGCGCCGCGCTGCTGGAAACGCTGTATCAAAAGGCCGTCTGGATTCATCAGGACGACATCGCCAAGTGTACGGCCATTTCGGAATACGGCCTTTCGCTTTTGCACGAAGGCGACGGTATCCTGACGCACTGCAACGCCGGGCCGCTGGCTACCTCGCGCTACGGCACAGGGCAGGGGCCGCTGTTTTTGGCGGCCGAGCGCGGCATGAAAATCCACGTATTTTCCGACGAGACGCGCCCGCTTTTGCAGGGCGCGCGCCTGACCAGCTATGAGCTTTACCGCGCGGGCGTCGATGTGACGCTGATCTGCGACAATATGGCCAGCATGGTGATGAAAAACGGCTGGGTACAGGCATGCTTTGTCGGGTGCGACCGCGTGGCCGCCAACGGCGACGCCGCCAATAAGATCGGCACCTCCGGCGTGGCGATCCTCGCCAAGCATTACGGCATCCCGTTTTACGTGCTTGGGCCGACCTCTACGATCGACATGAACTGCCCCACCGGCGCGGACATTCCGGTTGAACTGCGCAACCCCGACGAGATCAAGACCATGTGGTATGAAAAACCGATGGCGCTGCCGGGCGTTAAGTGCTACAACCCTGCATTTGATGTGACGGATCACAGCCTGATCGCCGGCATTGTGACGGAAAAAGGCATTTGCCGCGCGCCGTACACCGAAAGCCTCGCCGCTTTGTTTACCGAAAAAAGATAAAGGAGAAATGTACTATGACACCATCTGCCTGCAACGAAGCTAAAAAAGGCGACATCGCCAAAGTTGTTCTGATGCCCGGAGACCCGCTGCGCGCCAAATTTGTGGCCGAGCACTATCTCGAAAACCCGGTGTGCTTTAACACGGTGCGCAACATGCTGGGCTACACAGGCACGTATAAGGGCAAAACCATCTCCGTGATGGGCCACGGCATGGGTGTGCCTTCCATCGGGCTGTACACCTACGAGCTGTATCAGATGTTTGACGTGAATTCCATCATCCGCATCGGCTCGGCAGGCGGCGTCGGCGACAACGTGCATGTGCGCGACGTTGTCATTGCGATGGGCGCCTCGACAAACAGCCACTTCGCCGATCAATATCAGTTCCCCGGGCAGCTTTGTGCCACGGCCAACTACGATCTGTTGAAGGATGCCGTCGCCAGCGCCGAAAAGCTGGGCGTGCGCGCCGATGTTGGGCAGGTGTTTACGGCGGATCAGTTCTATAACGACAACGCCGAGGCGGGCCAGATGTACAAAAAGTTCGGCATCCTCGCGCTGGAGATGGAGACGGCCGGCCTTTACTGGACGGCACAGCGCCTAGGCAAAAAGGCGCTTTCCATCCTGACGATCTCCGACCACATTTTCACGGGAGAATCTCTTTCCGCCGAGGATCGGCAGGATTCTTTCCACGAGATGATGGAAGTTGCGCTCGAAACCGCATGGAAATCGCTGGAAAAATAAGTGCTGCGAAGAGCCCCCTCGGGGGCTCTTTTTTATATGAGCACCAAAGAAAAAGCAAACGCGGCAAAGAAAGGGCGGGGCGGCGAAAAATGCGGCAAAGGCCCGGCTTACTATGCCCGGCCTGTTAAATTTTTGTGCAAAATCCGGCGATGCGTTTGCATTTTAGCGGGCACTACGGTAAAATGTATACTAACCGTACTATGGGGCTTTGTGCCCCGGAAAGAAGGGGCTTATGGCAAAGGTCAGCCCGTCGATCCTTTCGGCAGACTTTTCCGCGCTGGGCGCATGCTGCCGCACGGTATTGGACGCCGGGGCGGATATGCTGCATTTCGATGTGATGGACGGCATTTTTGTGCCGAATATCAGCTTTGGGGTGCCGGTATTGAAAAGCATCCATAAGGCGTTTCCGCAGGCGTTTTGGGATGTACATCTGATGATCGAGCGCCCGGCAGAGTACGTGGCGGCTTTTGCAAAGGCGGGCGCAAGCCTGATTAGCTTCCACCTTGAAAGTGAAGGCGACCCGGCCGAAACGCTGGCTGCGATCCGCGCGGCGGGCTGCAAAACCGGCATTGTGCTGAAACCCGGCACACCCGCATCGGCGGCCGCGCCGTATCTTGCCGGGGTGGATCTTGTGCTGGTGATGAGCGTGGAGCCGGGCTTCGGCGGGCAGAAATTTCAGCCCGCGGCCTGCGAAAAGCTCCGCGCGCTGGCCGCGATGCGGAAGGCTTCCGGCGCGCACTTTTTACTGGAAGTGGATGGCGGAATCAACGCGGAAACGGGCAGAATGTGTACAGAGGCCGGGGCAGATATTTTGGTTGCGGGGAGCGCCGTATTTGCCGCGCAAAACCCGGCGGCAGCCGTCCGCACTTTGGCGGAACTGTAAGGGAGATACAAACGTATGAAAAAAGTAAACGAGGCGCCGAATACCGAACGGCAGGCGCCCGCAACGAAAAAGGAGCCGCATAAGGCAAAGCGGGCTGCACAGGAAAACGTATCGGCCGCAAAGCCGGAAGCCGCCGCGCCGAAAAAACAGGCCGCAGAGAGTGTGCCTGAAAAGGCTACGGCCGCAAAGCCGGAAGCCGCCGCCGCACCCGCGCCAAAAGAGGCAAAAAAGCCCGCCCACGCGGCCCAAAAGCCGAAAGGCCCTACGGTGCAGGAGGTTACGATAACGCTGCCGGCGCCGAATCAGGCAAAGCACCGCCGCTATTATAAGGATCTCTGCTTTATGGTGATCCCGCTGCTGTGCATGGCGTACTATTATTACGGCCTGCGCCCGGTGCTGATGTGCGCAGTGGCGCTTGTTACCGGCAACCTGTGCGACCGCTTGGTGGCAAAGCTGCGCGGCCGCGCCTACGTGCCCGACGATTACTCCAACGAGAGCTTCGCTATGCTCATCGCGCTGATGATGCCCGCCACGGTAAGCTGGTATGTGCTGATCGTGGCCGTGCTTTCGGGCGTGTTGATCGGCAAAGAGGCGTTTGGCGGCTATGGCAGCTATCCGTTCCACCCCTCGGCGGTGGGCTATGTAGTGGCGGCCGTCTCGTGGCCGAACCAAGTGTTCCGCTATCCGCAGCCGTTTACAATGGTGCCACTGTGGGATACTTCTTCCGTTGCGGTGCAAAACGGCATTCCCGCCACCCTGAAAAACGGCGGTGTGCCGGGTGTCGATCAAATGGACCAGCTGCTGGGCAACTACGCCGGCCCCATCGGCACCACGGCGATCCTTGTGATCGTGGCATGCGCGCTGTTTTTGTTGGTACGGCATGACATCAACCTGTATGCGCCGCTGTCGTTTTTGGCTGTCATCGCGGCAATCGCATTTATTTTCCCGCGGCAGGGCGGCTTGGAAGGCACCGGCATCCTCGAAACGCTGCCGGCCCGCCTTAACATCATGCGGTATGAGCTGCTTTCGGGCGCAATGCTGTTTGGTGCGGTATTTTTGATGGGTGAGCCGTTCACTTCGCCGCGGCGCCACCGCAGCGGCAAAATTTTGTACGGCGCGCTGCTTGGCGCGGCGGCGATGGCTTTCCGCTATTTCGGCGCGTATGATACCGGCCTGTGCTTTGCGCTGCTGGCGGTAAACAGCATTTCTGAATGGCTGGATGCCCTCGTGGAAAGCCTCCATACGCTGACCCACGGGGCACAAACGCAGAAAGGGGGAGACGCCGCATGAGAGCAGAACATGCACAAATGATCGTGGAGGATATGGAGCATTATATCCATCATGACCGCATCTTCCTAAATAACCCTGCGGTGATGCAGGGCATGGGCCTTGCGCCGCTTGTCATTATAGCGACGACGGGCCGCTATGCCGGGATGCTGATCGTGGCGCTGGCCATGCTGCTGATCCCCACGCGCGTAATCAGCAGCGTATTGTTCCAAAAGCTCGAGCAGCCGCTGCTGCGCGCAATGGGCTACTGCGGCGTGGCCGCGGCCGTTTATGTCTTGGCGCGCATGGCGATGAACAGCATGTTCGGCACCGATACGCTGGAGCTGGGCGTGTATCTGCCGCTGCTCGTGGTCGATCCGCTTGTTATCTACCGCCACGGCCGTGTGCCCGAAAGCACCTATAATGCATTCTCAAAGGGCCTGCGCATTATGGTGGGCTACAGCCTTGTGCTTTTGTTGGTGGGATGCCTGCGTGAAGTGCTGGCGATGGGAACACTGTTCGGCCACACGGTCGGTAAGGTGTTGGCCTTCCCGCTTTTGAACCAGCCGGCCGGCGGGTTCATTCTGGTGGGCGTACTGTTCGCTGTCTGGCGCGGGGCCTGCAGCTGGTATATCAAGTATGTGAAAGAGGAGGCAAAGCGCGGCGTATGAACAGTGTAATTTCGGCGCTTGGCGTCTTTTTCCTTTATGCGGTGATGGCCGCGTTTGCCCAAAACGCCGTGCTGGCGCGCGGCATGGGCGTTTCGCGCTTGGTGCAGCTTGTCGGCGACGACGATACCTCGAGCCTTTTGTTCAGCCTTGAGCTGTGCGTGATCTGCCTGATGAACGCGCTGCTGGCTTGGCTGCTGGTGCGCTGGGTTGAGCCGTTTGCGTGGCACACGCTGGTGCGGCCGCTGGGCTATGTGGCCTGTACCTGCATCAGCTGTGGGCTTTTGTGGCTTGTGCTGACGTATGCGCAGAAAATGCCGCGGCGGATGCAGCTGCGCGATATGCTGCCCAACGCGGGCTTTAACAGCTGCGTGGCCGGCACCCTTTTGGTTACGACGACGCAGAGCTATACGCTGGCACAATCGTTTGGCTATGCGCTGGGCAGCGGCGTGGGCTATCTGCTGGCCGTTGCGCTGGTGGCGGAGGCCCGCCGCCGCTTGCAGGGCAGCGAAGTGCCGCAGGCCTTTAAGGGCCTGCCCATCGTTTTGGTCTATATCGGGATTTTGGCGCTGGCAATCTATGGCTTTACCGGCCATGCCATAGCAATTTAAGGCACCTGCTTTCCGGGGCGGCCTGCCGCCGGAAGGGCATGAATTAGGAGGCCATTTATGGCAAAGAAAAATTCTATGGGTAAGGTAAAGCGCTATCGCCACAGCTTTTACAGCGGGCGCCTTTTCCTCGCAAAAAAAGCGATTGCATGGGTGGTAGGCATTGCGGCGCTGTTCGCAGTTGGCTTTTTGGCGGCGCCGGCCGTGCTCAACTGGGGCACCCATGTGTGGTATACGAAAATCAAGGGCCTGAATTTGAGCCAAAGCACCTCGGTAGCCGAAAGCGAGCCTGCCTCGTCGGCGGCCTCCTCGGAGGCTGCAAGCACCGCTTCGGAGCAGGCAGCCTCTACGCCGACGGCACAAATCGGAGAAGGCAGCTGGACGACGCTGAGCCTTGCGGCCCTGGGCGATCAGACGGCCATCGACCAGGCGGCCGCCGACCTTGCCACGCAGGGGGTGCACTACGGGGTTGTGCCCTTGAAAGATGCAAGCGGCTACATCTATTACGCTTCGGCCGTGCCCAACGCGGCCAAGAGCATCGCCGCCACGACGATCGACGCTTCGGCCACGGCCGCGGCGCTGAAGGCAAAGGGCATCGTGCCGGTGGCGTATCTGTGCGCCTTTCAGGATCCTCTTTCCGCCTATACCGACCGCACAATGGCAATCCATTATGGCGGCAGCGATTATTTGTGGCTGGATGCGGCATCGGACGCAGGCGGCAAGCCGTGGCTCAACCCGTATGCCGACACAGCGGTACAGTATATCGGCGACTTGATCGAGGAAGCCTATAACATGGGCTATGAGCAGGTGATCCTTTCGACGGCACAGTTCCCTGCCTATGTCGGCGCTAAGCAGGATTTTGGCGATACGCAGGGCAGAGACCGCGCCGCCCAGCTGACGCAGGATTTTGCGGCGTGGGAAACGCGCTTTGATGGCCGTGTAACCTTGTGGTATGAGGTTTCTTATGCGAACTGCGCCGCGCCCGGCACGGCGCTGGGCGATAGCATGCCCGGCGCGCTGGGCGTTGAAAACCTGATGATCCAGCTTCCGGCAGAATCGGATACTTCGGCGGAAAGCGCCGCCAGCGCCAGCGCGCCCGGCGGGCAGGCTGTGACGTTGGAGGACGTGGTGCAGGCGATGAAGGATAACGGCTGTGCCTATGTGGTGGTGCGCGATGGCACCACCGGAAATTTGGCCTGATGCTTTCGGCGGCCCGGGGACGGGCCGCTTTGCGGTTTGTGAAAAAGAGGGGGCACACATCCAAGCGGATGCGTGTTTGCGCCGCGCGGCCTGCATGCGGCAGGGCACGGCATGTTGAAGGGGAAGAATCCATCATGAAAAAACCATGCTTTGCGCCGGCAGATATTTTGCTGCCAAAAAAAGAAATCCCGCTGGAAAAGTGGGCCTGCGTTGCCTGCGATCAGTTTACCAGCGCCCCCGCTTATTGGGAAAAAGCGCGCGCCGCGGCGGCCGGCAGCCCTACGGCGCTGGATCTGATCTTGCCGGAAGTGTATCTTGGTGCGCCGGATAAGGATGCGCGTGTGGCCGCCATCCACGCGGCGATGCAACAGGACAAAAACGAGGTTTTGACGCGGCAGGTGCACGGCTTTGTGTATGTGGAACGCACAGAGCAAAGCGGCCGTATCCGGCAGGGCCTCGTAGGCGCGCTGGATCTTGAGGATTACAGCTACGAGCTGGGGGTGTTGCCGCCGATCCGCCCGAGCGAGAGCACCGTTGTCGCCCGCATCCCGCCGCGGCTGGCCGTGCGGCGCGGCGCAAGCTTAGAAACGCCACATGTGATGATGCTGGCCGATGACCCCGAAAAGACGCTGATTGAGCCGATCGCGGCGCAAAAGGGCACTTTGCAAAAGCTTTACGAGGGCGAGCTGATGCTGGGCGGCGGGCACATTGCGGGCTGGGCCGTCGAGGATACAGCCCAGATCGAAGCCATCGAAACGGCGCTGGCGGCGCTTGGCACACAGGCGGCCTTTGATGCAAAGTACCCGGCTGCGGCCGGCCACCCGCCGATGACGCTTGCCGTCGGCGACGGCAACCACTCGCTGGCTACCGCCAAAGCCTACTGGGAAGAATTGAAAAAGACCCTCACCCCCGCACAGCGGGAAACCCATCCGGCGCGTTGGTGCTTGGCGGAGGTATGTAACGTGCATTCCCCCGCAATCGAAATCGAACCGATCCACCGTGCGTTTTTCGGCACGGACATCCAAAGCGTCCTGCTGGCGCTGACGGCCTACAGCGATGAACATGCACTGGGCCTGCGCGTCGGCCCGGGCGGGCAGACGATCCGCCTGATGGACGGAAAAAATGATTACGAATTGACCTTCCATACGCCGGCAGCCCCGCTGACGGTGGGCACGGTAGAATCTTTTGTAGAGCTTTACCTGCACGACCACCCCGAAGTGAGCGTCGATTACATCCATGATGAACCTGCCCTGCGCGGGCTTTGCGCCAAGGGCGCGGTGGGCATTCTGCTGCCGCCTTTTGCGAAAAGCGACCTGTTTAAGGGCGTGGTGCTGGGGGGCGTTTTGCCCCGCAAGACGTTCAGCATGGGGCATGCCGAAGAAAAACGGTACTATCTTGAGTGCCGCTGTATTACAAACGAATAAAACAAAGGAATAATATGACATTTAACGAACTGAATCTGACCGCGCCGCTGCTGAAAGCCGTAGGGGAGGCCGGCTATACCGAGCCTTCGCCCATTCAGGCAAAAGCCATTCCGCCGGTTTTGGCGGGGCGCGATCTTTTGGGCTGCGCGCAGACAGGCACGGGCAAAACGGCGGCCTTTGCGCTGCCGATGCTGCAAAATCTGACGGCCCGTAAGCCCCGAAAGCCGGGGGCCATCCGGGCGCTGATTTTGACGCCGACGCGCGAGCTTGCCCTACAGATCGGCCAAAGCTTCGCCGATTACGGAAAATACGAAAAGCTGCGCCATACGGTTATTTTTGGCGGCGTGGGCCAACAGCCGCAGGTGAACGCGCTGAAACGCGGCGTGGACATCCTTGTGGCATGCCCCGGCCGCTTGAATGATTTGATCGGGCAAGGATATATCGACCTCGCCAATGTGGAAATTTTTGTGCTGGACGAGGCCGACCGTATGCTGGATATGGGCTTCATCCACGATGTGAAAAAGGTGATCGCGAAGCTGCCGCCGAAAACGGCGCGCCAGACGCTTTTGTTCAGCGCGACGATGCCCAAGGAAATCGAGCAGCTGGCCGACAGCCTTTTGAACGACCCCGACACGGTAAAGGTCAACCCGGTTTCCAGCACGGTTGACCGCATCGCCCAAAGTTTGTATTATGTAGAAAAGGGCAACAAAAAGCTGCTGCTTTCCTACCTCATCAAAACGCTCGACCCACCTGTGGCGAACGCGCTGGTATTCAGCCGCACCAAGCACGGCGCGGATAAGATCGTAAAGGATCTCGAAAAAGACGGCATCACGGCCGCAGCCATCCACGGCAACAAAAGCCAAAACGCCCGTGTGGCGGCGTTGGACGGCTTTAAGGCCGGTAAAACGCAGGTGCTGGTGGCAACGGACATTGCGGCCCGCGGCATCGACATCAATGAGCTGGCGTATGTCTTCAACTATGATCTGCCCGAGGTACCCGAAACCTATGTGCACCGTATCGGCCGCACGGCCCGCGCGGGCGCGGACGGCAATGCAGTAAGCTTTTGCTCGCCTGAGGAAGCGGAATATCTGGCCGGCATCGAAAAGCTGAATCGCAAGAAGATCCCGGTGGTTTCCGGCCACCCTTGGGACGGCGTACCGGCCCCGAAAAAGATTTTGCCGCCGCTGCGCGGGCGCAGGCCTGCCGCGGCCCCGGTTGGGCCGAAAGCGGCGGCCCCGACAAAGCAACAGCCTCGCGCGCCGAAAATCGCGCGGGATGTACAGAATAAACCAGACAGAAAAGAGGAATTGCTTATGGAGGAAAAGGACAAGCAGGCGGCACAGGGCGAAAACGCCCCGAACGGCGCAAAACGCCGCCGCCGCCATCGCGGCAAGGGCCACGGCGCCGGCCAGCAGGGCACCCCACAGCAGGGCGGCCAAAACAGCATGCCGCCGCGCGCGCCCAGCGCCGGCAGCAACGCACAGCCGCGCTTTGACCCGCACTTTTTGACGCCGCAGGCGGCCAATCAGGCCAACCGCGCGCCGCAGCAGAGCGCCCAAGCGCCGCGCGGCCGCAACGATGCCCGCCCGCAGCAGAACGGCCCGCGCCAAGGCTTCGGGCAGGGCCGCCCCAACAACGGCCCGCGCCCGCAAAACGGCATGAACCGCCAGAACCCCGCGCCGAACGGAATCAGCCGCCAGAACAATGCACAAAACGCGCCCCGCCCCGCAGAGCAGGGCCGCCATGCGCAGGCAAAGGCCCCGGCCCAGCCGGCCAAAGACGAGGACCCCGGCTTGCTGTTGATCGCACGGCGCGCGCCGCAGCAAAAATTTACGAGCTTTGACGATTATATGAACGCGCATGGCGGCGCAACGGCCCCGATTGAGGATCAGACGAGCCATGAAAACTGATTCGGCCCAGCCCGCTGTATGGGCCGGCCCGTGGCAGTGCCCGCTTTGCGGCGCGTCGCTGATGCCGGATGCACAGCAAAATCTGTGCTGCCGCGCCGGCCATAGCTTTGACCGCGCCAAAGAGGGCTACTGGCATCTGCTGCCCGTGCAGGAGATGCGCTCGAAGGTGCCCGGCGACAGCAAAGAGATGGTGGCCGCGCGGCGGGCGTTTCTTACGGCGGGCTATTATCGGGCATTTGGCGAGGCGCTTGGCGCGCTGGTATGCGAGGCAGGCCGCCCCGCGGCGCCCGGGCGGCCGCTGCACGTGCTGGATGCGGGCTGCGGCGAGGGCTGGTATGATCGCGCCGTGGATGATGCCTGCGAAAAACAGGCGATTCTGCTGCATCTGGCGGGCTTTGACATTGCAAAGCCGGCCGTGCGCTTGGCGGCAAAAGCGCTGCCCACGGCACGGTACGCCGTGGCCTCCAGCTTCCGCCAGCCGGTGGAAAGCGGCTGGGCAGATGTGCTGCTTAATATCTTTTCGCCTTTTGCGCGCGAAGAATTTTTGCGTGTACTGCGGCCGGGCGGGCTGCTGGTTTACGCCGTGCCGGGGCCGCAGCATCTTTTTGGCATGAAACAGGCCCTATATGAGCACCCTTACGAAAACCCTGTGCGTGAAATTGCCTACGAGGGCTTTCGCGCCGTGGGCGAGCGGGATGCCGAGGATACAATTACAGTACCGCAGAAAATGCTCGAAGCCCTGTTTTCCATGACGCCCTATTATTGGAAAACGCCGGCGGACGGCGCGGCGCGCCTGCGTGAGCGGGAAAGCCTGACAACGCCGATCCAGTTTCGGTTTCTGCTGCTCGAAAAAACATAAAAAACAGCCGCACGGTATCTGCAAAAGTACCGTGCGGCTGTTTTTTTGCGCAAAGGGCTTACAGCCCGGGCCAAGTTTCGGGCGGAAGCGGCGGAACCTCAGGCGGGATCGTATCCGTGTTCACATCAGGGACCTGATTGTGATCGGGCGCGTCGGTTTTTTCGCCTTTGCCGCAGCCACAGCCGTCCCCCTTGCCGCAGCCGCAATCCTTATCGCGGCTCGGCTCGTAGACGGTGCCCTGCTCGGCGCCGGTAAAGCCGCGCAGCGCGCCATCCGGGGAAACGTCGCCGTCTTTTGCGGCGGTGGCTTCGGCGTCCATATCGGCGTACCCGGCGGCCGGCCCAAGATCCAGCCAAAAATCGTCTCGCGCATTTTCTGCATTTTTCATCTTTTCTTGCACCTGCCTTCTGCATACAGGATGCCCGCACGGGCCATGCTTTATGCGAACAAGAAAGGCAGGGATGCAAAATGCGCTCGGACGGAACAAAGGCTTTCTGGAAGGCATTCGCCATCACGCTTGCGGTGCTTACGCCGGTGATGATACTCACGGCGCTTGCCACCCAAAATCAACGCCAGCCGGCGGCCAGCAGCAAAAGCGATGTGCCTGTCGCCAGCCCAACCGCGGAAAACCAGATGACGGTATTGGCCGTTGTGGCCGATGACCCGCCGGCCTTTGTGCTGGTGCGTATGGATGCGATGCAAAACCGCTTGGAGATGGCGGTGATCCCGCCGGAAAGCGTCGTGAAAAATGGGCAGGAGACCTTTACCTTGGCCGAAAGCTATGCCGCGGCCGGGCCGGCCCGCGCGGCAGAGCTGCTAAGCAGCACGCTGGGCATCCCGATCGAGCGGTATCTGGCCGCTACGCCGGCCGTTTGGGCAGAGGCTATCTCAGATGCGGGCACGGCGCGTGTAGGGCTTTCGGGCGCGATGACGCCGGGCGAGCTTTCACAGATGGGGATGTCGGGCGAAGTACGCGAGTGGACGCCAAGCGCCGCCCACGCCTTTTTACACCGTTTGGATGGCACAAACGCAGCGCTGGCGCCGACGGCAGCGGCCTCGGCGCGCGCGGCGCTGTGGCAGGGCTGGGCACGGCAAAAGCTTGAAAAGCTGCCGGCGGTGCTTCCGGATGGGCTGCGCAGCCAAAGCGCGGCGCTGTTGACAAACCTTTCGGCCACCGACCTGCTGACGATGGAACAAACGCTGGAATTTCTGGCAAACAATACTGCCGAGCCGAACAGCCAAGTGCTGCCCGGAAATTGGAACGCCGCCGCCCTGCGCTATGAGTTTAACGACGACACACTGGCGGCGCTCCAAGCGCTGGCAAGCGCCCCGGCCGCCTCGGCGGCATCCTCGGGCAGCAACGAACCGTAACCGAGCAGCACGGTATTGGGCGGGCAGGCGGATTTTTCCGTGTAATACGCCGAAAGGCCGCTGAGATGTACCCCGTGGGCCGCGGCGCGCCGCACCATTTCGGCCTCGCCGGGGCCGCCCGGCAGCGTAAGCAGCAGATGCAGCCCGGTGTGCAGCCCGGAAAGCTGTACCTTTCCCGGGCCAAACGCTTCGGTAAGCGCCGCTGCCAAAGCATCCCGCCGCGCTTTGCAGGTGTTGCGCATCCGGGCCAGATGGCGCGTAAAACAGCCTTGCTCCAAAAAGCGGCAAAACGTCTGCTGCTCAAAGCGGCTGACGGTGCTGGAGTAGCTGCCGTAGCGCGCCTCCCATGCGGCAAGCAGATTTTCGGGCAGCACCATATACGCAATACGGATACTGGGCGCAAGGCTTTTCGAGACGGTGGAAAGATAGATCACCGGCCCATCCGCCCCGGCCATCCCCTGCAAAGAGGGCAGCGGCCGCAGATCAAAACGAAACTCAGAATCGTAATCGTCCTCCAGAATATAGCGCCGGCCGGGCGCTTCGGCCGCCCACGCCAGCAGCGCTGCGCGCCGCGGCGCCGGCATTGTGACGCCCGTGGGAAACTGGTGGCTCGGCGTAACATAGCACACATTTGCGCCCGAAGCCTGTAACGCCGTAAGCGAAAGCCCCTCGCCGTCGACAGGAACGGCGCGGCATAAAAGGCCGCTGTTTTCAAGGATGGCGCGCGTGGCCGAATAGCCGGGGTCCTCTACGGCGCAAACGCCGCCGAGCAGCGGCGCCAAAAGCCCCAGCAGATATTCAAGCCCAGCGCCGACGACGATCTGCCCGGGCGTACATTGGACGCCGCGGTATGCGGCAAGATACGCGGCCAGCGCCGCGCGCAGATTGGCATCCCCGCGGCCGTCGCCGTGGGCCAGAAGCTCCGGCGCGGAATATAAAAGCTCCTTTTGTAAGCGCGCCCATGTGCGAAACGGAAAAAGGCGCGTATCGGCGCCCGTGGCCGCGAGGGAAAAGCGGCAAGGCTTGGCCTCCGGCTGCCGCGCGCAAGGCTTTTCGGCAGGCAGGACGGAACCTTTTGCATCGGGCGGCGCGGCAAACGCTGCTTCGGCGCGCGGCATGTGCCCCTGCATCGCGGCGGGCAGAACATCCGAAAAGGCGAGCACGGTAAACCCGCTGCGCGCGCGGCTTTCCAAATACCCCTCGGCGGCCAGCATCTGATACGCCGTATCTACCGTATGCACCGAGATACCAAGCTCGGCCGCCAATGTACGCTTGCCGGGCAGGCGTGTGCCCGCAGGAAGCTGCCCTTGGGCGATTTGGGCAGACAGCGCCTCGTAAAGCTGGCGGTAAAGCGGCTTGCCCGCCGTTTCGCCTGCGGAAAGAATGATCTGCTGCATGGAAACTCCTCTTCAACTGATACCATAAAAAAGTTACTTTCTGGGTATTTTCATGAGATCAGATTTGATTATACTGGGGAGTATCGCAGGCAAGGCAGAATTTGTCAAGCCCGCGGGGTACGGCGCGCAGTACCCATAAACAAAGTTGAGGGGAGATCATCATAAAATGACAACGACACAAATGTGGATTCTGTTTGGGGCAGTAGCGGCGGCAATCCTGGTTTTTTCCGCGCTTACCCATAAAAAGTTTACCGTACGCGAGATTGCGCTGATCGGGGTAATGGCGGCGCTTTCCTATGTGGCATATCTGCTGCGCATCCCGAACGTGTTCGGCACGAAATCTTCGTTTCATCTGGGCAACACCTTTACGGCGCTGACGGCGCTGCTTTTGGACGGTGTATCCGGCGGGCTGGCCGGTGCAATCGGGCTTTCGCTGGCCGATATTACGGCAGGCGACCCGGGCTATGCCGTGACAACATTTTTACTGAAATTCATCATTGGCCTTGTCTGCGGCACGGTGGCGCACCGGGTTTTCCATCTGAAAGATAAAAAGGATGAGGCCGGGCATCACGGGCGGTATCTGGCTGCCGTCACGGCGGCGTCGTTTTCGGGGCTTCTCGTCAACGTCTTTACGGACCCGTTCATCGGCTACTTCCGCGATCGGTATGTTTTCGGCATGACGCCGGATATTTCCGCCGTGTTTATGAAGGTGGCTTCGGGCGTGACGCTTGTGAACAGCATCCTTTCCTGCGTGTGCTGCGTGGTATTGTATTTGGTGCTGCGCCCGGCGCTGGCGCATGCGGGGCTTCTGCCGGAGGGCAGCGCCCGGCATTAAATACCGCTTTTTTCTATCCCGGCTGCTCGGCGCAGCCGGGATTTTTTGGTTTTGCAACACAAAAAACACCGCATTTTCGCAGAATCGACATAAAAAAACGGCGTCTGCTCTGGCTTTCGCCGCCAAAAAGGTGTAAAATCTATTTGTATCTTTTTTGTAATGCTCTCCTGCGGACTTGCGGCGCCGGCTTTTCGGCGGGGTAATTCTGCTGAAAACACAAAAAGGTGGTTCCTGTTTATATGAATCAAAATCAGCATAAAAATTTGAATTCCCGCCGCGGCGGAAGAAGAAAAAAACCTGCTTTTTGGCAAAACGTGCGGGACGCAGTTTTGGATTTTTCCAAGACCAAATACGGCATGCCGACGTTGGCCGCCGGCTGTGTAGCCGTTTGCGTTTTGCTGGGGCTGGGCATCTGTGCGGTGGCCTTCGGCGCGCCGGTAGAGGCAGCCTCCTCCGGCTCGATCGAAAGCACGGCGGTATCCGAGGCAAAGGAAGATTCCGATTATGATGCCAAGGCAAACGCGATCGACACCTCGAAATACAGCGATACGATTTTGCCGGAAAGCGAAGATGCCGGCGAGGATTATATCGAAAACACCCTGTTCATCGGCGATTCCAACAGCTATCGCTACATGTGCTACGGCTTTACCAGCCTCGATAACGACATTGCCGTTGTCGGCATGGGCGCAGGGCAGATTTTGAGCCTCGGCTGCGTGAAGTTCAAAACGTACTCGGATTACATCACCATCCCGGAAGCGATCAAGATCATGCAGCCGCAGCGCGTGGTGTTCGGCTATGGTACAAATAACCTTACGGGAGATATGAAAACCTATATCAGCACCTATGAAAAGGCGATCCAGAAGTGCTATAAGGAATATCCGTATTTCGATGTAATGGTAAACGCGATCCCGCCTGTGGACAAATACCGTGATTATCCCAATGTCTCGATGCAGAATATTGATAAATTCAATGCGGCGCTGGTGGAAATGTGCGAGCGTAACGGTTGGAAGTTTATCAACTCCAGCGAGGCGCTGAAGGATAAAGATACCGGCTTTGCCCAGACGAAGTTTACGCTGGGCGACGGGCTGCACCTCTCGAAAGAGGGTTGCACCGCGCTGTTCAACTACATCCGCACCCACTCGATGATTACAGACGATACGCGGCCGAAGCCGCTTTCCAAAATTCCTGCGCGCGCCGAGACGCCGCCCGATCTGATCGTAAAAGATCCGCTGAAGGTTGCGGGCGAAAAAGCAAGCACGACAAAGGTGAATGTTACCTTTAACTGCACCGATGGCGGCACCCTTACCGGCGAGACGGAACAAAGCGTGGCCGCGGGCAGCTATTGCTCGGGCGTAACGGCGGTGCCTAGCGAGGGATACTATTTTGCCGGGTGGAGCTGTGCCTACGGCGATACCACGAATGATACCACGATCACATACCTTGTGCCGTCCGACGCGGCGGATTACGGTGGCATTGTGGTGACGGCAAAGTTTGCCAAGAAGGAAGCGGAAAGCACAGCGACGCCAACGCCAACGCCGACATTGGCGCCCACGCCGTCTCCGACGCCGGGAAACAGCGTTGTCGCGACGCCGTCAACCGCACCTTCTACGGAGCCGCCGGCTGTATCGACTCCGGCACCGGCAACAGAGCCGCCGGCTGTATCGACTCCGGCGCCGGAAACAGAACAACCCACTACGCCAGACCCGGCGCCAGCAACAGGCGCGACCACGACTACGACGGAAGATGCTGGGGCAACCTGACCTTTTGCGGCGCACGGCGCCAAATACGAATGCGCATATAATCAAATCTGATAGAATCCTTTCAGCAGGCAGAACCCTTTGGGGTTCTGCCTGCTTTTTGTTTTGCATACCGTTTTTTAGGGGCGGCGCGCAGGTGGGCGAAAAAACCGGCCGTGCGGCTTTGGAAAAGCCCGCCTGCGCAAGGAGCGTTAAGGGCAGGCATCGCATTTAGGCGGGCGCGCGCAAAGCCTTGGAAAAGCCCGCCCGTGCAAAGGGCGGGTTGCGCCCGCGCCAAAGGAGGAAACAACATGCTGGAAGGATTTGCATCGGTAAACGGCTGGGTGGGCGGCATCGTATGGGGGCCGGTGGGGCTGGCGCTGCTGCTTGGCGCAGGGTTTTGGATGACCGCCCGCACCCACGGCTTTCAGTTTCGCTATTTTGGGCATTGGATGGGGCATACGCTCGGCGCGATCTTTTCCGATCGCCGCGTAACGGCCCATACCAACGCGCAGGATGGCGCGATCAGCCAGTTTCAAAGCCTGTGCACGGCGCTGGCCGCCACAATCGGCACGGGCAATATCGTCGGCGTGGCGGCGGCAATTTTGAAAGGCGGCCCGGGCGCGGTATTTTGGATGTGGGCGATGGCGCTGCTCGGCATGATGACAAGCTATGCCGAAAACGTGCTGGGCATCTACTACCGCCGCAAAAATGCGCAGGGCACATGGGCCGGCGGCGCAATGTACTATTTGCGCGATGGCCTCGGCGGCAAAAAAGGCTGCAAACCGCTGGGCTGCATTTTGGCGGCGCTGTTCAGCGGCTTTTGTGTGCTGGCCTCGTTTGGCATGGGCAACATGAGCCAGGTAAACGCGATTGCGGGAAATTTGAAGGCCGCGTTTACCGTGCCGCCGTGGGCCAGCGGCGCGGCGCTGACGCTGGTTTCTGCCGTGGTACTTATGGGCGGGCTGAAGCGTGTGGCCTCGGTGACAGAAAAGCTCGTGCCGGGCATGGCGGCGCTTTATATTGCGGGCGCCCTGCTGACAGTAGGGGTGTTTTGGAGAAACATCCCGGCCGCATTTGCCGCAATTTTCCGCGGCGCATTTGGGCTGGAGGCGCTGGAAGGCGGGCTGCTTGGGTGCCTTATCAAAGCGCAGACGGCGATGGCGTGGGGGATGAAGCGCGGCGCATTTTCCAACGAGGCGGGGCTTGGCTCCTCTGTAATGGCAAACGCATCTTCCAACGTTAAAGAGCCGGCGCAGCAAGGCATGTGGGGCATTTTTGAGGTGTTTGCCGATACGATCGTGATCTGCACCCTGACGGCGCTGGTGATCTTAACAAGCGGGCTGATCGATTTGACGACCGGCGCGGCGCTTTGCGCCACGGACGGCAGCGCGCTGGTGGGGGCAGCGTTTGGCGAGGTGTTCGGCGCGATGGGGCCAAAGTTTGTGGCGGTTGCTGTGCTGCTGTTTGCGTATTCGACAGTGCTTGGCTGGAGCCATTACGGCACGACGGCCTGCCGTTATCTGCTTGGCGAAAAGGCGGCCGCGGCCTACCGCGGCGTATTTATTGCGCTGGTTTTCTGTGGCGCAACGATGCCGCTCGATCTGGTATGGACTTTTTCGGATACTTGCAACGGCCTGATGATGCTGCCAAACCTCATCGGGATTCTGGCGCTTTCGGGCACCGTGGGAAAAATCACGCAAAACTATCTGGCCCGCCTGCACGGCGCCGCCATAGCGCCGATGCTTTCCGCGTTTGAGGAGAAATAAAGCGAATGCTGCCGGAGCAACAGGGCTTGTTTGTTTTATCTGTCGAGAACAGTTGAAGAATTTTAGTCGACATGCACAAATCCAAAAAAACGACTTCTTTTTTTATATACTATTTTGCCATAAAAGTCTTGAAAAACAGGCGGGGATTCTTTAATATAGAAAAGGAAGTAAGCGAGTGCGGCGGCGCTTTTCGGGCCGCTGCGGGGAGGAATGCTTATGAGACCGAGCAAGGAACGTGAAACGGAGCTTCCGATGTTTTTGTACAAGCAGGGGAACAACTGCGAAAGCTACCGCTTTTTGGGCGCACACCTGACCTGCCTCAACGGGGAGGACGGGGCGATGTTCCGCGTCTGGGCGCCGCATGCCACGGCCATCAGCGTCGTGGGCGATTTCAACAACTGGGTGCCGGGCAGCCACCCGATGCAGCCAATAGAAGGCGGCGATGTCTGGGAGCTGTTTATCCCCGGCATCCGCGAGTACGATGTGTACAAATACTGCATCACCACGGCCGCCGACCAAATGCTTTTCAAAAGCGACCCGTATGCGTTTCATACCGAAACGCGCCCCTCGAACGGCAGCAAAGTGTATGATCTTTCCGGGTTTGGCTGGCACGATGAAAGCTGGCTGCGCAGCCAGCAGCACCGCGATGTGGTCAACGGCCCGATGAACATTTACGAGATGCATGCCGGCAGCTGGAAAACCAAAGAGGGCAATGTGCCCTACAACTATACCGAGCTGGCCGGGGTGCTGATCCCGTACCTGCAAAAGATGCACTATACCCATGTGGAGCTTCTGCCCGTGACGGAATATCCGTTTGACGCGAGCTGGGGCTATCAGGTGACGGGCTATTTTGCGCCCACCAGCCGCTATGGCACCCCGAAGGATTTTATGTCCTTCGTCGATCAGCTGCATCGGGCAGGCTTCGGCGTTTTGATGGATTGGGTGCCCGCACACTTCCCGAAAGATGCCTACGGCCTGTACCAATTTGACGGCGAGCCATGCTATGAGGACCCAAACCCGAAGCGCGGCGAGCATAAAGAGTGGGGCACGATGGTGTTCAACTACGGCAAACCCGAAGTGCAGAGCTTTCTAACTTCCAGCGCCATGTTCTGGCTGCAGGAATACCACATCGACGGCCTGCGCGTGGATGCGGTGGCCTCGATGCTTTATCTGGATTATAACCGTGAGCCCGGCGAGTGGGAGCCGAATATCCACGGCGAAAATAAAAACCTGGAAGCAATCGCCTTTTTGCAAAAGATGAACACGGCCGTGCTGAGCAAATACAGCTGGAAGTGCATGATCGCCGAGGAATCTACGGCGTGGCCGCTTGTGACAAAGCCCGCCGCCGATGGCGGGCTTGGGTTCAACTTTAAGTGGAATATGGGCTGGATGAACGATATGCTCGCCTATATGAGCTGCGACCCGCTGTTTCGCAGCGGCAACCACAGCAAGGTGACGTTCAGCTTTTTCTATGCATTCAGCGAAAATTTTGTGCTGCCGATCAGCCACGACGAGGTGGTACACGGCAAGGGCAGCCTTATCAACAAGATGCCCGGCGATTATGAGGCAAAGTTTGCCAACCTGCGTACCTTTTATGGCTATATGATCGCCCACCCGGGCAAAAAGCTGCTGTTTATGGGGCAGGAGTTCGGGCAGTTTATCGAATGGGACGAGAAAAAGCAGCTGGATTGGATGCTGCTGGATTACGATAAGCACCGCGAGCTGCAAACCTGCGTGGCCGCGCTGAACAAGTTTTACCTCGATACGCCCGCCTTCTGGCAGGTGGATGCGAGTTGGGAGGGCTTCCAGTGGATCATCCCGGACGACGCACAGCAAAGTGTCGTAGCGTTTTTGCGCAAGGATGCGGCGGGCCGGATGATACTGGTGGTATGCAACTTTAACCCGGTGCGGCGCGATAATTACTGTATGGGTGTGCCCGAGCCGGGCACCTACAAAGAGCTTTTGAATACTGACGATGCCGCTTTCGGCGGCGCCGGCCTGCATAACAAAGCCGTGAAAAGCAGCAAAACGCCGATGCATGGCTTTGAGCAGTCGATCAGCATGACGCTGCCGCCTTTGAGCACGATGTTCTGGGAGGTTCCGGCCGCACGTAAAAAAGCCGAAAAACCGGCCAAGAAGACCGAAAAGCAAAAGAAACCGGCGCGCGGCGCAAAAAAATAGATCTGGCAATAACAGCAATCCGGCCCGGGTGCGGGCCTAAAAAGGGGAGAAGACTATGGCAAAAGAAATGGTGGCAATGATCTTGGCCGGCGGCCGAGGAAGCCGGCTGTATGCCTTGACGCAGCAAACGGCAAAACCGGCTGTTTCCTTCGGCGGCAAGTACAGTATCGTCGATTTCCCGCTGTCGAACTGCGTAAATTCCAACATCGACACGGTGGGCATCGCAACACAGTATCAGCCGCAGAAACTTAACGAGTATATCGGCAACGGCCAGCCGTGGGATCTTGACCGCCTGTACGGCGGCGTACATACCCTGCCGCCCTACGAGCAGGCGAAAGGCACAGACTGGTATAAGGGCACGGCCAACGCCGTCTACCAAAACATCAACTTCATCGATCAATATGATCCGCAGTACGTTATCATTCTTTCGGGCGATCAGGTGTGCAAGCAGGATTACGCCGATTTTCTGCGCTTTCACAAGGAAAAGGGCGCGGAGTTTACCGTCGCCGTCATGGAAGTGCCGTGGGAAGAAGCGCCCCGCTTTGGGCTGATGGTGGCCGATGAAGAAGACCGCATCACCGAATTTCAGGAAAAGCCCAAAAACCCGAAATCAAACCTTGCCTCGATGGGCATTTACATTTTCAACTGGGATATTCTGAAAAAATATCTGGAGGCCGACGAAGCCGACCCGAAATCGTCGAACGATTTCGGCAACAACGTGATTCCGGCGCTGCTGCGCGACGGGCGCAAAATGTACGCCTATCACTTTTCGGGCTACTGGCGCGATGTCGGCACGATCGACAGCCTGTGGGCCGCAAATATGGAGGTGCTTGACCCGGAGCATTCCGGCATCGACATCTTCGACGAGCGCTGGAAGATCTTTAGCCGCAACCCCGTTATGCCCTGCCAGAAAATTGGCCCGCGCGCCGTGGTACAGGATTCGCTGATTACGGAAGGCTGCAAAATCTATGGCCGCGTGATCCACTCGGTACTTTCGGCGGGCGTATACGTCGAGGAAGGCGCCACCGTCGAGGATTCCGTCATTATGGAGGGCACTGTCATCAAGGCGGGCGCCGTTGTGCGCCGCGCAATCCTCGCCGATCACTGCACGATCGGCGCGGGCGCCAAGATTGGCGGCGAAGGCCCAATCGCCCATACTGCCTCCGGCCTGACGATCGGCGCGGGCGCCGAGATCAAGCCCGGCGCAAAGGTTTATGATTCCGTGAAGGAGGGCGAGGAAGTATGCTGAGCCAGAACACCAATGCGTTGGGCATTATTTTCCCCAACAGCTTTGACAACAGCATCCCGGAAATGGTAACGGAGCGCACAATGGCCTCCATCCCGTTTGCGGGGCGCTACCGTATGATCGACTTCCCACTTTCCAGCATGGCAAACTGCGGCATCACGAACGTTTCCGTTATTGTGCGGCAGAACTACCATTCGCTGATGGATCATCTCGGCGCGGGCCGCGAATGGGATTTGGCGCGCCGCCGCGGCGGCCTGACGATCTGGCCCCCCTTTGCCGACCGTAACGTGAAGCTTTATAACGGCCGTGTGGAAGCGATCGCATCCATCCTTGGCTACCTCGAAAACCAGCGCGAGAAGTATGTCATCATGAGCGACACCAACCTCGCCGCAAACATCGACTATAACAGCATGCTGGCCGAGCACCAGAAATCCGGCGCGGACATCACGATGCTGTACCGCCGTGTGGAAATCCCGGCGGGCCTGCGCGATGATAACTGCACCGTCAGCGTGGGCGAAGATGGGCGCGTGACAGAGTTCTTGTTCAATGATTTCCGCCCCGGCACCCAGAATTTGAGCATGAATGTCTATGCCATCGACCGTGTAACGTTGATTAAGCTTATCAAAGACGCAACCAGCCGCGGCATCTTCTCGTTTGAACGGGAAATTCTCGCGCACAACGTCAACGTGCTGAATGTGCATGCGATCGAGTATACCGGCTATGTGGCCTGCGTGTGCAATATGAAGAGCTATTTCGACGAGAACATGAAACTGATCGAAGACGCCAACCTTGATGCGTTGTTCCCCATGACAAGCCCGGTTTACACCAAAACGCGCGACGATAACCCCACGCGCTATGTGACAGGCTCGCATGTGGAAAACTCGCTGATCGCGGACGGCTGCTGCATCGAGGGCAGCGTCGAAAACTGTGTGCTGTTCCGCGGCGTTGTGGTAAAAAAAGGCGCCAGCGTGAAAAACTGTGTGCTGATGCAGGATACCGTCGTGGAGCCTGAAGCGCAGCTGACATGCGTGGTAACGGATAAAAACGTGCGCATTACGGCGGGCAAAGGCCTTTCGGGCACGGAATCCTTCCCGGTTTATGTGGCAAAACGCCACACGGTTTAACCGGCTTACGTTTGTGAAGCAGAGGCAGCCACCTCCCCGGCGGCCTCTCTCCAACCCGGGCGTGGCATGCGCCTGCGAGAGGGCGGGGGCGCCCCGGCGTCCCCGCTTTCTCTCCCTTTGAAAAACGCGGCCCTGCGGGGCCGATTCGCCCGCCGGATACGGCCGGCAGCAGAAAAGGAGCGAGTATGAAGATTCTTTATGCGGCATCCGAAGCAAATCCTTTTGCAAAATCGGGCGGCCTTGCCGATGTGGCGGGTTCTCTGCCCAAGGCGCTCGTCAAGGATGGCATTGACGCGCGCGTTGTGATGCCCTTGTACGGCGATTTGAAGCTGCGCAGTACGCTGACGTATGTAACAAACTTTTCCGTGCCGGTGGGCTGGCGCAGCCAGTACTGCGGCCTGTTTACGGCTGTAGCGGATGGTGTGACGTATTATTTTCTGGATAACGAATATTACTTTAAGCGCGCGGGGCTTTACGGCTTTTACGATGACGGCGAGCGCTTCGCCTTTTTCAGCCGGGCCGTGCTCGAGATGCTGTTCTACCTCGATTTTGCGCCCGACGTAATCAACTGCAACGATTGGCAGACGGGCCTTGTGCCGGTGTATCTGAACCTCTATTACCGCCACCTCGATAAGTTTAACCGCGTCAAGACGATCTTCACGATCCACAACATCGCCTATCAGGGCAAGTACGGCCTTGAGATTTTGGAGGATACCTGCGGCATCTCGAAGCGGGATCAGCATATCGTCGAATACGACGGCTGCGCCAACTTTATGAAAGGCGCAATCGAATGCGCCGATAAGGTGACGACCGTCAGCCCGACTTATGCGCAGGAAATCCTTGACCCGTGGTTTGCCCACGGGCTGGACGCGCTGCTGCGCGAAAAGCAGTATAAGCTTTGCGGCATTTTGAACGGCATCGACACAGAAATCAATAACCCCTCGACCGACCCAAGCCTTCCGGCACACTATTCGGTGAAGAGCTTCAAAAAAGGCAAACCAAAGTGCAAAGAGGCCTTGCAGGATCGTTTTGCCCTCGAAAAGGATGGCAGCCCCGTGTTTGCGGTGGTCAGCCGTTTGGTGGGCATGAAGGGCCTTGACCTTTTGCAGAGCATTGCCGATGCCCTTGTAAATGATGGCGGCATTGAGCTTGTCGTGCTTGGCACGGGCGAAAGCGGCTATGAGGCGTTCTTCTCTGATCTCGCCGCACGGCATCCGGGCCGCGTGGGCACGGTGATCGGATTTGACTCTAAGCTGGCGCAGCAAATCTATGCCGGCGCGGATGTCTTTGTAATGCCCTCGAAGAGCGAACCGTGCGGGCTGGCGCAGATGGTATCCTGCCGGTATGGCACGGTGCCGGTTGTACGCGAGACGGGCGGATTGAAAGATTCGATTCAGGATTGCACCTTGGGCGAAGGCAACGGCTTTGCGTTTGCGGATTATTCCGCGCACGACTTGTACGACGCCTGCTGGCGCGCCAAAGAGCTTTACTGGAAAAAAGAGGATTGGGAGAACTTGGTGGCGTATGCCATGCGCTGCGATTTTAGCTGGGCACTTTCCGCCAAGAGCTACGAGGGCCTGTACAACGAGACAGTCAATCTCTGGTAAATTTTGCACAAAATGAAAGCGCCTGCTTCCCCCTTTGGGGAGGCAGGCGCTTTTTGCGATTTTTATGGAAAAGCGGCGGCGCGCAGGCGGCTCAAACCATAGCGGCCTGCCCCTGCTTTTTCTCGGCGGGCTTTTTGGCAGCAGGTTTTTGCTTGGGTGGCTTTTCGGCGTCCCGTTTCAGGCCGGTGTTCCACAGCAAAAGGCATTCGCGGCTGGGGATAGGGCCAAGGCTGTAATAGCCGCGGTTCTCGGTGTTCATTTGGACATAGGCCACGCGATGGTTGCAGCGGTTCGGCTCGTCCGTGACGGTTTCAATCGTCTTTTTACGGATGGGCTTTTCTTCGTAGTATGGGTCCCACAGCTCGCAGACACCGTTATGCGCGCCGACGATCAGCACATAATGCCCACAGCCCAGAAGGCAGCGCGTTACGGCTACGGCCCCTTGCTCAAGCGCTTTGTTCAGCTCGCTGCCGGGGCCGAGAAAAATATCCTTTGAGTGCAGCGTTTTGCAGCGGATGGGAAAATGGCAGCTCTGCGCGTAGGAGTTCATCCAGCGGCACAAAAACTTCAGCGCGGCACCGCTGGTGCCCATATAGCCGGGGCGGCCCTGCTGATCGCAGTCGTCAAGGCTGTACTGATATACGGCCTTCAGCAGGCAGGGCCGAATCTGTTTTCGGTCAAAAAGGTAGTTCAAAGCATTCAAAAGGCTGGTTGGGCCACAATCATACTCGGATACTTGATAACTCAGCGGAATAGGCATGCAAAAGAACTCCTTTTTTACGTCAATTTGTGTTGCGTGGGTAGACAATAGCCAGTATAAAAAACATTACCCGGAAATGTCAAGATAATTATTGACAGAAGCGGCTTTTTTCTCTATACTGACATCGTTTATAAAAGGGCACTTTGTACCCTTTCACTAACCGCCGGCTAACCGCCGGCTGAGCGGGCTTGCGGCCCGCCGAACAGGGATGGAAAGATGAAAAAAGTTTCTCGCCGTAATTTCTTAAAGGTTGTGGGTGCTTCGGCGGCAGTTTCGACGCTCGCCGGGCTTTTGAGCGGCTGCGGCAGCGCATCAAGCGGCAGTATGGCGGCTGGCACCGCCGGAAGCGCCTCAACTTCTTCTCAGGGCGCGGCTGCCGATGTGGTGAACATCGGCAGCACGGGCAGCCTGAGCAGCCTGAACCCGCTTTTGATCGATGCTACGCTGATGGCACAGTATGCGGACATGCTGCAGTTCAGCCCGCTTGTGGCCATGAACGAGAACGTCGATTTCGATATGATGCTTGCGGACAAGATCGAAACCGAAGATAACCTTACTTACACCGTACATATCAACGAGGACGCCAAATGGAGCGACGGCGAGCCGATCACGGCTTCCGACGTGAAATTTACGCTGACGCGCCTTGCCAGCAGCGTAATCGCCAACCCGACAATGGGGCTTTCCTCTCTGGTAGGCACCGACGACGACACGGGCTATTTGCCCGAAGGCGTGACGGAACTGGAAGGCGTACAGGCCGTCGACGAAAAAACCTGCACCTTTACCTTCAAATATGCCGTCAACCGCATCAGCTTTTTGAACAGCTATGCGCAGTATTTCTTTATCGTGCCCGAGCATGTGCTGAAGGATGTCTCAGAAAAAGACCTCACC
Source organism: Faecalibacterium sp. (assembly GCA_022652735.1). Lineage (GTDB taxonomy): Bacteria > Bacillota > Clostridia > Oscillospirales > Ruminococcaceae > Faecalibacterium. The sequence goes on from JALCRP010000002.1 coordinate 64,588, forward strand.
ACCTATGATTGGTTTAACGCGCCGACCGTCGTTTCCGGCCCGTATATCTGCACGGGCAAGGATAACGACCACTATGTCAGCTACAAGGCAAATGAGGCCTACTGGAAAGGCGCCCCGAAAATCGCCAACCTGAACATCAAAATCGTGGAGGGCGCACAGCTTTTGACGGGCCTGCAAAGCGGAGAGCTGGACATTGTTCCGCCGCTTTTGGGCACGATCAATCAATCGGATTATGAAAGCGTACTGAGCTTGCCCAATGTCGAAGCAGGCTACGGCGACGCCTATTCCGTCGAGGGGCTGTTTATCAACTGCAAGACGATCCCTGAGGCCGAAATCCGTCAGGCATTGCTGATCGGGCTGGATCGCCAGACGATCATCGACGGCCTTTTGGGCGGCGAAGCGGATTTGTGCGATGGCTTTGCCGTGCCGGCCGGCCCGTATGCAAGCGGCCTGACGCCCACCGCGTTTGACGCGGGCAAGGCGGCCGAGCTTGTAAAAACCGCGACGGCAAACGGCTGGGATGCCAGCAAAACGTATGAGCTTTACCTGAACAGCGGCGAGGATATTTTAATCAACGCGGCGACTGTGGCGCAGACCTACTGGAAGGCTGCCGGCATCAACGTAAACATCAATACGGTTGATCTGGGCACTCTGATGGGCATGGCCGAAGGCGGCAAGGGCGATATGTACGGCGTGCAGTATACCTACCCGCCCGTTGACCCGACCATCGACATCCAGTATGTGCTGGGCAGCTGGTGCGGCTATGAAAGCGACACTGTGACGCAGAACCTCGATACCATGCTTTCCACCAACGATACCGACACCTATAAAAAGGCGTTGGCGGCGATCGACGAAGAAATGCAGGCCAATGTGCCGATCGTTGACTTGTACGTCAGCGGGTCGCTCGGGGCGGTGGCCAAGCGCCTTACAGGCGCAAAGGCAACGGTATATGGCTGCCTGAACAATGTGGAAACCTGGACGATCAGCCAGTAAGGCACTTTAACGGCAGGGCAAACCCGCTTTTCGGGGCGGCGGCTCTGCTGTTTTTTATCGAAGGAAAAAGGGGTGACCCGCGGGGGCGGGCTGCAGGAGTTTTGGGGTGAAACATCTACTGGAAGTTAAAAATCTGACAACTGCATTTTCCGGCCGTCGGGGCACCGGCGCAGCTGTGGACGGCGTGAGCTTTTCGATTGATGCGGGCGAAACCGTATGCATCGTGGGCGAATCAGGCTGCGGCAAAAGCGTAACCTGCCTTTCGCTGCTGGGGCTTTTGCCGCGCAACGGCAAGGTGACGGGCGGCAGCGCCGTGTTTGATGGGCAGGAGCTGCTTTCCATGACGGAAAAACAGCTCGATACGATTCGCGGCAACGGCATCGGCATGATCTTTCAGGATGCGCTTTCGGCGCTCGATCCGGTTTTGACGATCGGCAGCCAGCTGACGGAGAGCATCCGCGCCCATCTGCCGCTTGGCCGCGCCGAGGCAAATGCGCGTGCCGAGGCGCTTTTAACGCGCGTCGGCTTGCCCGACCCGGCTTCCGCCATGAAAAAATATCCGCATACGCTTTCGGGCGGGCAGCGTCAGCGCGTGATGATTGCAATGGCGCTTGCCTGCGAGCCGAAGCTTTTGATCGCGGACGAGCCGACGACGGCGCTCGATGTGACGATTCAGGCACAGATCATGGCGCTTTTGAAGCAGCTGCAAGCCGAAAACGGCATGGCGATTTTGCTGATCACGCACGACATCGGCTTGGTGGCGCAGATGGCCGACCGGGTACTTGTGATGTATGCCGGGCAGCTTGTAGAGCAGGCGGACGTAAAGGCGCTGTTCCATGCGCCGGGCCACCCCTATACGCAGGCGCTGCTGCGCAGTGTGCCGGGCATGACGGAAGGCCGCCGCCGGCTGGATTCGATTCAGGGCAGCGTACCGGAGCATTACCAGAATATCCGCGGCTGCCGCTTTGCCTCGCGCTGCCCGTTTGCGGCCGTGGAATGCGAAAAGCCACAGCCTGTGCGCGTTACTGCGCCCGGGCATTTCGTGCGCTGCACGATCGCACAGGAGGCAGGGGTATGAGCGAAGAAACCAAAGTGCCGCTGCTGCGCGTGGAACACCTTAAAAAATATTACCCCGTGCGCGGCGGCCTGATTACCCACACGATAGGGCAGGTACATGCCGTGGACGATGTAAGCTTTACGATTTCGGCGGGCGAAACGCTTGGCCTCGTGGGGGAATCGGGCTGCGGCAAAAGCACGATCGGCCGGCAGATCGCCGGGCTGGAAAAGCCGACGGCCGGCAAAGTGTTTTACGACGGCAAAGAGATTTCGGCCATGACGCCGGCGCAGCTTGCGCCCATCCGCACACAAATCCAGATGGTGTTTCAGGACAGCTACTCGGCGCTGAACCCGCGCAAGCGCGTGTTCGACATTTTGGCCGAGCCGATGTGCTATCATCATCTGGCCGACCGTCGCTCGGCTGATGCAAAAGTGGATCATCTTTTAGAGATGGTGGGCCTGCCGAAAAACGCGAAGGAACGCTATCCGCATGAATTTTCGGGCGGGCAGCGCCAGCGCATCGGCATTGCGCGCGCCTTGAGCCTTTCGCCGCGGCTGTTGATTTTGGACGAGCCGGTTTCGGCGCTGGATGTCTCTGTGCAGGCGCAGGTATTGAACCTGCTGCGCGATCTGCAAAAAGAGCTGGGCCTCGCCTATCTCTTTATCGGGCACGGCCTCGCGGCGGTGGATTATATTTCCGACCGCGTCGCTGTAATGTACCTCGGCAAGCTGGAAGAAATCGCGCCGTCGTCGGTATTGTTTCGCAGCCCGGTGCATCCGTATACGCGCGCTTTGCTGGCGGCCGCCCCAAAGCCGAACCCCGACACCCGCGCGGCCTATAAAGCGCCGCTTCAGGGCGAGGTTGGCTCGGCGATCGACCCGCCCGCGGGCTGCCGCTTTGCCTCGCGCTGCCCGTATGCGGTTGAAAGCTGCCGAAAAGCCGCCCCGGCGCTGGTTTCGGTAGGGCCAGGCCATTTTGCGGCCTGCCCCGTTGTGACAAAGGAGGGCGTGTGATATGACGAAATATATCCTGAAACGCATCCTTGTCGCCATCCCGGTATTGATCGGCATTACGATTTTGGATTATGCGCTGTGCAGCGCCGCGGGCAGCCCGCTGGCGATGATGCAGAGCGCCCGCACCAGCGCTGCGGCTCTGGCCCAGAAAGAGATTGCGCTCGGGCTGGATCAGCCCGTGTACGTGCAGTATTTCATCTGGCTTAAACAAATTTTACAGGGCAACCTCGGCGTGAGCTATAAAACGTTCGAGCCTGTCAGCAGCATGATCGCAAGCCATCTCGGCCCGACGCTGCTTTTGATGGGCACAAGCTTGATCGTTAGCCTGCTTTTGAGCCTGCCCGCGGGCATCTACAGCGCCGCACATCAGTATTCCAAGGGCGACTACACGGTGGTGGGGCTTTCGTTTTTGTCCTCAAGCATCCCAAGCTTTTTTCTGGCGCTGCTTTTGATCTATCTGTTTACGGTGCAGCTCGGCTGGCTGCCCTCCTCGGGCATGATGACGCTGGGCAGCGGCGGCGGCGCACTGGATGTGGCCCGCCACATGGTAATGCCTGTGATTGTGCTGGCCGTGGGCATGGCGGGCACGAATATCCGCTATTTCCGCAGCGCAATGCTCGAAATTTTGCAAAAGGATTATCTGCGCACAGCCCGCGCCAAAGGCATCGGCCGCTGGCGCGTAATGAACCGCCATGCGCTGCGCAATGCGCTTTTGACGGTGATTACCGTGATCGGCATGGAGATCCCGGTATTATTCGGCGGCGCGGTGATCATCGAACAGGTGTTCAGCTGGCCGGGGCTGGGGCTGATGACGATGAACGCCATCAGCAGCCGCGATTATCCGGTTATCATGGGCGTGTGCCTGTTTTCGGCCGTGGTGGTGCTTGTCAGCAACATCGTAACGGATATTTTGTATGCGATGGCGGACCCCACCATCGAGCTGAAATAAGGGGGCGGGCAAATGATTTGGAATTTGTTCGGTTTTGCCCGCAGCGAGGAGCAAAAAGCGCTGGCCCGGGCACAGCAGCAGAAAAAGCAGGCTGCCGAGGCCGACCGCAAGGCCAGCGAAATGGAGATGAGCGAAAGCTATCTGCGCAGCGTATGGCGGCGCTTTTGCCGCCACAAGCTGGCGATGGTCAGCTTCTTTTTGCTGGCGGCGATCGTAGGGGCGGCGTTGCTTGCGCCGTGGATCGCCCCGTATGACCCCACCGAGATCACACCGCAGTTTTCGGCCGCGCCAAGCGCCGCCCACTGGCTTGGCACCGATCAGGTGGGCCGGGATGTGTTCAGCCGCGTTTTGTACGCCACGCGCGTCAGCCTTTTGGTAGGCGTGGCCGCGGCGGCGATCTCGACGGGCATCGGCGTGGTGCTGGGGCTGCTTTCGGGCTATTTTGGCGGCGTCATCGATATGATTGTGATGCGCGTGACGGATATGGTGATGAGCTTCCCGTACATTTTGCTGGTACTGGTGGCGGCGGCGGTGTTCCGCCCGGGGCTTGTAACGATCATCCTGATTCTGGCCTTTGTCGATTGGCCGGGCGTGGCGCGCCTTGTGCGCGGCAACGTGCTGAGCCTGCGCGAGACAAACTTTGTGAAAAGCGACCTTGTAGCCGGCATGCCGAAACGGCATATCCTCATCTCGGAGATTCTGCCGAACACGCTGGCGCCCGTTTTGGTGTACGCCACGAGCGTAACGGCGCTGAGCATCCTCGACGAGGCGGCACTTTCGTTTTTGGGCCTTGGCATCCAGCCGCCGGCGGCTTCGCTCGGCAATATGCTGAACGGCGCCCAGAGCCTTACGATCCTGACGGGAAAGGTGTGGCTGTGGATTCCGCCCGGAATTGTGCTGATTTTGATTGTAGTGGCGATTAACTTTATCGGCGACGCGCTGCGCGATGCCGTCGACCCGACCTCGTCGGACTGAACCGCGGCAAAAGCAAAACGCCGCGCCGACTTGCAAAAACACAAAATCGCCCGAAGGCAGCTATAAAAACTGCTTTCGGGCGATTGAAGTTTTAAGAAAAAGCCAGTTTAGCGGGCGCCGTTTTGGGCATCGCGTTTGCGGATATTGTGCAGGTGATTTTCAATATAGCGCATTAGCATCTGCTGTGCGGCCTCGTTTTCGCCGCCCTGCGGCACGATTAGATCGGCCTTGCGCTTGGAGGGTTCGACGAAAGCCTCATGCATCGGCTTGACGGTGGTAAGATACTGCTCCACAACGCTGTTGAGCGTACGGCCACGCTCGTTTACGTCGCGCAGGATGCGGCGCAAAATACGCTCGTCCGCATCGGTATCCACGAAAATCTTGATGTCGAACAGATCGCACAGGACAGGATCGACAAAAAGCAGAATACCCTCGACCAGAATTACCGGCGCAGGCGAGAGCGGAATGGTTGCTTCTGCGCGGTTGTGTACGGTATAATCATACGTAGGGCACTCGACGGAATGGCCGGACTTCAGCTCCTTCAGCTGATAGATCATCAGCTCGGTATCAAAGGCATCGGGATGATCGTAATTCAGCTTGCGGCGCTCCTCAAACGGCATATCGTCGTGGCGCTTATAGTAATTGTCATGCGAAACGAGGATGGCCTCATCCTCGCCGAAATGCTCCTTCAGCTTGTTGGCGAGGGTGGTTTTGCCGCTGCCGGTGCCGCCCGCAATGCCGATAATGATCGTATCCATCTGCCGTGCTCCTTTGCCGATTTGTTTTGAAACGGTGCGGCCCGCCGGGCCGCCGGAGCTATTATACCATAAATCCGAAAGGATTGTGCAATTCTGCCCGCTCCACAGCCAAATGTCGAAAGAAAAGAGAAATTGCCATGAAGAAAATTTTGCAGGCCCCTTATATCGACCAAACAGAGCGCTGGGTTTACGGCTGCGAAAGCGTTTCGGCCGTGATGCTGCTGCAATATCTCGGCGTTGCCATCGGGCCGGATACGTTCATCGACGAATATCTGCCGCGGGCACAGTCGACGACGCAAAACGGCGAAATGCTGGCCGAAAACCCGGCCTATTATTATATCAACAACCCGCGCGATACCACGGGCTGGGGCTGCTATGCGCCGTGCATCTGCACGGCGCTGAAAAACGCGCTGGCGGCAGGCGGAAAGGGCGAGGCTTATACCGTTGTGGATGCCAGCGGCAAAACGGCCGAGGCGCTTTGCCGCGAGTTTATCGATCAGGGCATGCCCGTTGTATTTTGGGCCACGCTGGATTTTGAGCCGAGCGTCGGGACAGACCGCTGGCGCCTGCCGGACGGGCAGGAATTCATCTGGAAAAACCACGAGCACTGCCTGCTTTTGGTGGGCTATGATGAGGAAAACTATTGGTTCAACGACCCTTGGCATAATCACGGATGCTGCCCCTACCCGAAGGCCCTTGTCGAGCAGCGCCACAGAGAACAGGACTTATACGCGGTATCGCTGAAGCCCAACCTATAATACGCCAAGCCGCACAACAAAAAACCGCCGCCTACTTTTCCGCGAATTTCGGCGGCAAAGGGGCGGCGGTTTTCATGGGAAAGCGAAGCAGGCGCGCGCAAGCCAAAACCGCGGCGCGCGGAAAAGAAAATTTAGTCCAGCTTCAATTCGCCGGCTTTCAGCCAGCCTGCGCGGCGGAACAAAAGCCCAAATGCCCATGTCAATACGGCGGGCAGCACGAAACAGATCAGCACAAGGCCCGCCCAGTGCCATGCGGTGATGGCGGGCATCGTGCCGGCGGCTACATCCGCCACCCAGCCTGTATAGACGCCGATCGGCCCGACAAGGCCACAGGTGCCCATGCCGGCAGAGACGGGCGCGCCATCCATCGTTAAATGGAATACACAGGTGGCCAGCGGGCCGGTGATCGCGCTGGTTAAAATCGCAGGCAGCCAGACGCGCGGATGGCGCAGAATGTTGCCCATTTGCAGCATACTGGTGCCAAGGCCTTGGCTGACAAGGCCGGAGACGCCATTTTCCGGATAACTGAGTACCGCAAAACCTACCATCTGTGCGCAGCAGCCGGCCACGGCGGCCCCGCCCGCGAGGCCCGTAAGCCCCAAAGCGGCGCAGATTGCAGCCGAGGAGATCGGCAGCGTAAGCGCGATACCCACCACGACCGAGACAACGATGCCCATCAGCAAAGGCGCCTGCTCGGTGGCCCACATGATGACGCTGCCCAGCGCCGAGGCGGCCGCCCCGATCGGCGCCGCAATCAGCAGCGAAAGCCCGACGCCGGAAAAGATTGTGACCAGCGGCGTAACAAGGATGTCCACTTTTGTTTCCTTGCTGACGGCCTTGCCTGCCTCGGCGGCAAGGATAGCAAGGATCAGAACAGCCAGCGGCCCGCCTGCGCCGCCCAGATCGTTGGCAGAATAGCCGACCGTGAGCAGGCTGAACAGCACTAATGGCGGCGCATTAAGCGCCCAGCCGATGGCACAAGCCATCGCCGGCCCGCTCATGGCCTGCGCATACGCGCCAAGCGTAACCAAAAATTCTACGCCTGTCTGCTGGCCCAGCGTCTTCAAAATCGTGCCGATCAGCAGGCTGGCAAACAGCCCCTGCGCCATTGCGCTCATTGCATCAATGCAATAATGCTTCCACGAAGGGGCAATACCCTTACGCTGTAAAAATGCTTGCAGCTTTTCCATAATTTGCTTCCTTTCTTTGCGTGAAAACATCATGACACAAAGAATTACATGTGTCAAGACAGCACGTAATTTTTTGCGCTTTTGGCAAAAAATACACCCGCAAGAGCTTTGTTTTTGACACAATAGAAATATTTGGAAAATTGGCGTCGTTATTTGGTTTTTGTAATATTCTGTGCTATAATACACATGGTTTTTATGGCTGTGGAACTTGTGGAGGAAATCATGAAGGGAAATCTGGTTCGGTATTTTTCTAAGAATGCGATTATGAGCTGGCCGCTTTGGAAAACAATGGTTTCCGGCGCGTTGGCGATTGCGGTTGCCGGGACAGGCGTTTCGGGCACCATTTTAGCCGTGAACGCGGCTTCTGCCAGCGCGGCGGCCGCTTCGGCCTCTGCCGCGGCTCAGCCGGAGGCGGAGCCAGTAAAGCTGAAATGGACAGATATGGATTTTTCGGCCAGCGGCATTGCCCCGGCGGGCGAAGTTGGCACGGAAGAAACGCAGATGGATTTGAGCACGAGCCAGCAGTCGATCGGCGTGGATCTGTATTCCGTTAACAGCGTAACGGGCAAACGCACAACCTTTACGATGGCAGATGTCACGATCACGCTGACCTGTAAATCCCTGACGGAGATCAAAGACAGCACGAATGAATACGAGAACGACGCCTGCAAAGAGGGCGCCGTGAGTACATATAAGCTTGACACAAAGACCGGCAGCGCGCTGATTAAAAAGCTCAACCCCGGCAAATACACCGTCAGCTTGAGCTGCGCCGACAGCGCCTATATTATGCCGGCAGAGCAAACGGTTACCGTAAAAGAAAAGGTTGCATACAAAAAGACGAACACGAAGGCAGAAAAGCCTACCGCCGCGACGACGCAGGAGGATCAAAGCCAGCAGACAGGTGGCGAAAACGTATCCTTCGGCAATATGACGGGCAAGGGCTATGCCGTAAGCAATACCAAAACATGGGCGGACGGCAATACCCAGTATTTGTATTATAAAGATGGCACCAAGAGCGCCTATAAGGTCGAGACATCCTCGGTTACAGACGCAAGCGGCAACAGTATCACGATTTTGTCCAAAGCGACGTTTGACGCCGCTATGCAGAAAAAGCTGGATGAAGCAGCCCATGCCGCAGCGAGCACAAACAGCACTGCGGCGACAACAGCCTCCGGCACAAGCGCCGTAGTGCGTGGCAGCATAATGCGGCCGCTTTCCACCCGTATGGGTGGGCTGGCGCTGATGCCGCTTGCCGAAGGCGACGCAACGCCGTCCCCGGCGCCGGAAACAACGCCGACCCCGGAGGTTACTGCGACGCCAACTCCGACGCCTGAACAACAAGCGACACCGACCCCGGAAGTTGTTGTGACACCGCCCCCGACTTCGACACCCGCACAACAAGCAACGCCGACCCCGACGGCTACTTCTACGCCCACCGCGACACCGACGCCGACGCCTACTGCGACGAAGGTGCCCTCCACGCGCCCGACGTATGCCACGCAGGACAGCTATGAGCTGTTCTCTTCGACGAACGGTAGCCTTGTGGACCACAGCGGCATTTTCCAGCTGCCCAGCGGCACGACTGTGATTACGGCGGGTACTGCAGCAAACGGGCAGGTCAACGGCATCGACGTATCCAAGTATCAGGGCACGATCGACTGGAACGCCGTAAAGGCCTCTGGCATCAGCTTTGTTATTATTCGCTGCGGCTATCGCGGCTATGAGTCGGGCGCGATTGTAGAGGATGCCCGCTTCCGTGCAAATATTCAGGGCGCCCGGGCCGCAGGCCTGCGTGTCGGCGTGTATTTCTTTAGCCAGGCCATCAACGAGCAGGAGGCTGTGGAAGAAGCTTCGGCCTGCTTGAACCTTGTATCCGGCTATGGGCTGAACTATCCTATCTTCTTTGACAGCGAATATTCCACCAGCGCACGTACTGGCCGCGCAGACGGCCTGAGCAAAGGCGACCGCACGGCCGCCGCCGTGGCTTTCTGTGAGACGGTGCGCAACAGCGGCTATTCGGCCGGCGTGTACGCCAGCAAAAACTGGTATGCAAATCAGCTTAACTACGCGACGGTAAGCCAGTACTGCGTATGGAACGCCCGCTACGGCAGCGCGCCGGGGCTTTCCTGCAACATGTGGCAGTACACTTCGCAAGGTACGGTTTCCGGCATTTCCGGCCGTGTGGATTTGAATATCAGCTACATGGGCTGATTTCGCCTGCATCCATACTCCAAATAACATAAAATAGAAAATGACGTTTCCTCGCGCCGCGGCGGCAGGGGAAACGTCATTTTTTTTGCACAGCAAAACCGCAAAATACAATGGGCGCTGTGCCGATTACCTGAAAGAAAAAACGGCAGCCCGCAAAAGGCTGCCGCTTTTTATGTAAAAATGATCTCACACTTCGAGATAGTGCCGCACCAGCGCCTGCAAAAGATCGTCCCGATCAATTTTGCGGATCAGCGTCCGGGCATTTTTATAGGTCGTGATATAAGTAGGGTCTTCGGAAAGAATATAGCCCACCAGCTGGTTGACCGGATTATAGCCTTTTTCTTTCAGCGCATCGTACACTTCCAGCAAAATATCATGAATTTCCCGATCCTGATCGTCTTGAATCGAAAAAATTGCGGTAGGTTCTCCCATTCTGACACCCCTCTCTATTGTGTTTGTACTTTATCATTGTACCGAATTTTGGATGAAACTTCAAGGTGAGACGGCAGGAATTTGCGCAAATGGTAAAAAATCTCTCCGCCGCACAAAGCAGCGGAGAGATTTTTTATGCTTCTTTTGCAGAACTTTGCCCGATAAGATCGAATGAAAGCAAACGCAAAATCAGCTGCGGATCGTAACACCGATCTCGCCAAGCGCTTTCAGCACCTTCTGCACGGCGGCGTCCACTTCCGTATCGGTCAAGGTACGGTCGGGCGCACGGAACACAAGGCTATACGCAAGGCTCTTTTTGCCGGCGCCGATGCGCTCGCCCGTATAAATATCAAACAGGCTGACGCTTTCGAGGATGCGGCCTGCGCCCTTGCGGATGCAGGCGACAAGCTCGGCGCTCGGGATGGCGTTTTCGGCGACAAGGGCCAGATCACGCGTAGTGGCCGGCGTTTTCGGCAGCGGCATATAGGTGGCCTCGGCGGCACGGCAGCGATACAGCCCGTCGAGGCTGATGTCGGCCGCGACAACGCGCGCTTTGATGCCGTAGTTCGCGGCGACCTTCGGGTGAATTTCGCCGACGGTGGCAAGCAGCACTTCCTCGCTGCCAGCGCGGCATAAAATGTCCGCCGTGCGGCCCGGATGCCACGTATGGCCGCTTTCATTGCGCACAACGCGCAGGCGGCTTTCGGCAATGCGCGCGGTAGCGATCAGCTTTTCGACGACGCCCTTCATCGCAAGATAATCCCAATCGCCGCCGTAGGCCGCGCAGAGGATTTTCTGGTTTTCGGTGGGCAGCAGGTCGCTCGGGGTTTTGCCCTCGGCGGCCAGCTTTTTGACAAGCACCGGATAATCGTTAAAGTCGTTGTCAGGTACTTCATGTTCTAACGGGCTGGGGATATACTCGGTAGCCTGCTCGAACACGGCAGCCTCGGGCGTGCGGGCCGCAAAGTTTGTGGCCGCGACGCTTAAGATGCTGGGCAGCGCCGTGGTACGCATGATAGAAGTATCCTCGCCCAAGGGGTTGGAGATGATAACGGCCTTGCGGCGTGGGTCGTCGGCGGCAAGCTCGATCTGATCGAAGCATTTCGGGCTGTAGAAGCTAAATGTCTCGCATTCGTACAGGCCATAGCCGCAAAGCGTGTTCAGAATCTTCTGGTCGAAAGTCTGGCGCTCGGTGGGGCGGGCCTGCGCCGTGCCCTTCATCAGGGTAGAAGGCATTTTGTTGTAGCCGATATAGCGGGCCACTTCCTCGGCAATATCGCAGTTACGGTACATATCGCCGCGCAGCGGCGGCACAATCACATCGTCGCCGTCCATCTTGAAATCGAGCGGCAGCAGATAGGAAACGATCTGTTCTTTGGTCAGGGCGGTGCCCAAAAGCTTGTTCACCCATGCCACATCCAGCGGGATACGGCGCTGGTCGGCCCAAAGGGTGCGCAGGCTTTCGTCGCGGCAAGGGTAGTTGTCGATGATGCCGTTTACCACATCGCCGGCATCCAGCATCTGCACCAATTCCAGCGCGCGCTGCAAAGCGGGCACACAGTTGGCCGCGGCGAGGCCCTTGGAGTATTTGCCGGCGGCCTCGGTGTGCAGGCCGAGATCCCGCGCCGTGGTGCGGACGCTCGGGCCGTTGAACATGGCGCTCTCGAACACGATGGTGGTGGTATCCTCGTAGGTGCCCGAGAATTCGCCGCCCATTACGCCCGCGACGGCGATCGGCGCTTTGTCATCGGCGATCACGAGCATCTGCGGCTGCAAGGCGCGCTCCTCTTTATCGAGCGTGACGATCTTTTCGCCGGGGCGCGCGTTGCGCACCGTGATATGGTGGCCGTTGACATACTTATAATCGAAGCAGTGCATCGGCTGGCCATATTCGAGCATGACGTAGTTGGTAATGTCGACAAGGTTGTTGATCGGGCGGACGCCGCAGTTGCGCAGGCGCTGGCGCAGCCACATCGGCGAGGGCTTAACGCGCACGTTTTCCACGACGGCGCCGCAGTAACGATAGCAAAGGTCAGGGTTTTCGATGTCTACTTTCAGCATGGCGTTTACATCGCCGTGGCCGGGCTTTACTTCGGGCACGTGATCGACAAACGGCACTTTGAAGGTTGCGGCGCATTCGCGCCCGAGCGCGCGCACACCCTGACAATCGGGGCGGTTCGGCGTGATCTCGAAATCGAGTACGGTATCGTCGAGGCCAAGAGCCTCGGTCAGCGGCTGGCCAAGGTACATGTTACGGTAGGCCTTGATCTCGTCGTCAAACACCATGATGCCGTTTTCGATGCACTGCGGGAAATCGTGCACCGTCAGGCCAAGCTCGCCCATGCCGCACAGCATACCGTCGCTTTCGACGCCGCGCAGCTTGCCTTTTGTGATGTGCACACCGCCCGGCAGATAGGAGTTATGCATAGCAACGGGCACCCAATCGCCAACCTTGAGGTTGGCTGCGCCCGTCACGATCTGAATCGGAGCCTCGCCCTTTTTCACCTGCCCGACGTCGATCTGGGTAATAACCATGTGATCGGAATCCGGGTGCGGCACGATGGAAAGCACTTCGCCCACCAGAACGTTCTGAATCTGGTCGGCTTCGCTTGCCCATGTCTCAACTTTCGAGCCGGACATTGTCAGGCCTTCGGTTACATCACGCAGGGTAAGCGCCTTGCCGGCGGCTTTAGCCTCGGCTTCGGCCTTGCTGTTTTTCGGATAGAAGGGGAAATCGGCGAATTCCTTCGCCCACTGTAAAGGCAGCAACATAATCTTTTCTCCTCCTTATCCTTAATTAAACTGCTTCAAAAAACGAAGATCGTTTTCGTAAAGCAGACGCATATCGTCGATGTTGTAGCGCATCGTCGTAATGCGCTCAAGCCCGACGCCGAAAGCAAAGCCCGTGTACTTTTTGCTGTCGATGCCGACATTTTCCAAAAGCTCGGGGTGCACCATGCCACAGCCCAAAATCTCGATCCAGCCTTCGCCTTTGCAAAGCGGGCAGCCCTTGCCGCCGCACTTAAAGCAGCTCATATCCATTTCAGCCGAAGGCTCGGTATAGGGGAAGTGATGCGGGCGGAAACGTACCTTCGTGTTTTCGCCGTAAAGCTTGCGGATGAACACCTCAAGCGTACCCTTCAAATCGGAGAAGGTGATGCCCTCGTCGACGACAAGGCCCTCAACCTGATGGAACAACGGGCTGTGCGTGGCATCCACTGCGTCAGAGCGGTAAACGCGGCCCGGCGCGATGATGCGGATCGGCTTTTTCAGTGTGCCGGCGGGCAGGCCCGCTTCGCGCGCCTCGGCGGCCGCTTTTTCCAGCGTACGCATCTGGATGGGGCTTGTCTGTGTGCGCAGCAGGATGTTTTCGGTGATATAAAAAGTATCCTGCGTATCGCGCGCAGGGTGGCTTTTCGGCATGCGCATCATCTCGAAGTTGTAGTGATCCAGCTCAATCTCCGGGCCGGAAACCACATCGAAGCCCATGCCGAGAAAAATCTCCTTGAACTCGTTCAAAACGGTTTGGATAGGGTGGCGGCTGCCCTGCTTGGGCTGGCGGCCCGGCAGCGTAACGTCGATCGTCTCGGCGGCAAGGCGCGCGTTTTGCGCGGCGTCGGCCAGCTGCTGCATGCGGGCCTTGATCTCGGTTTCGATCTCGGCGCGGGCCTCGTTGGCCTTTGCGCCCAAAATCGGGCGCTCCTCGGCGGAAAGGCTGCCCATCTGCTTTAAGATGGCGGTTACTTCGCCTTTCTTGCCCAGAAAGCGGACGCGCAGCTCTTCGACGGCCTTTTCGTCGGCCGCATCGGCAATGCAGCTTTTCGCCGCGCTGCGGATGTTTTCCAGTGCTTCATTCATCATTGCGGTATCTCTCCTTTTTTGCATTGTACAGGGGCTGGCGCAAAATAAAAAAGCTCCGCCCCCGAAAAATCGGGGACGAAGCCTTGTAACAACAATGCTCCGCGGTACCACCCACGTTTTTGCCATAAGCAAACACTCATGCTTTCCGCTAACGGGGAAAAACCGTCTCGCCCTACTGCCCCGCGGGAGTTCAGGCGAGCCGCTCGGAAGGGAACTTCGTGCCCGGCGCCGCATAAGGCCTTTTCAGCATCGGCCTCTCTCTGGGATGCGGCGCAGCGCCTACTTTCCTTCGTCGCTGCGTTTACAAGATAAAAGTGTAACACGCTTGTTGGCGATTTGCAAGCAGAAAATGCGAAGCTGTGCCTTTTGGGCAAAGCGGCGCAAAAGTTTTGGTGGGGCGGGCGGTGCGCGTTGTTTTTGTGGCATGGGTATGCTAAACTGAACACAAAACCAGAAAGGCGGGCGGGCGTATGATTTTTGGCGTTGGGTGTGATCTATGCGCGGCGGCGCGCATCCAAAAAAGCCTTACCGGTGCGCACGGAGCGGCCTTTGCGCAAAAGGTGTATGGTGCGGCCGAGTGCGCGGCGCTTGGGCTGGCACAAAAAAACGGCGCAGCCATGCCGCCGGCCAACGACAAGTTCTCCACAAATTTTGCCCATACGGTGGAAAGCGCGGCGGCCAATTTCACCGCAAAGGAAGCATTTTTGAAAGCCGCGGGCACAGGGCTTTCGGGCTTTGCGTTGGGCGAGATCGAAGCCCTGCGAAAGCCCAGCGGCGCGCCATATTATGCTTTTTCCGGCGCGGCGGCGGCATGGATGAAAGAAAATGGCTTGACGGCGCAGCTTTCGCTCAGCCACGAAAATGGGCTGGCAATGGCTGTTTGCATCTTGGAACAGCAGGAGGCATAAGAGATGGCATCCTCGCTTGATTATGTAGAATATGTCTGCGAGCAGATACACGGCACGGGCGATGTGCGCTTTCGCAAAATGTTTGGCGATTACATGGTATATGTCAACGATAAGCCACTGCTGCTGGTATGCGATAACAGCACCTATGTAAAAATGCTGCCGCAGGTAGAAAGGCTGCTGCGAGAGGCCGAAACAGGCACCCCCTATGATGGCGCAAAAGAGCATTATTTGCTCGATATTGATGACACAGAGCTGGCCCGTGCGGTGATCGCCGCGCTGGAGCCGATCACGCCTTTGCCGAAACCGCGCCGGAAAGCATAAAGTGAAAAGCGCCGCGGCGAAACTTGCGCTGGCGGCGGGCGGGAAACCATATCTTCGCTTTTGGCAAAATCAAAAACATTCCGCGTCGAAACTTGCGGCGGGGCGTTTCGCATAGATACCCCGGGGCAGGGCAATACTACTCCCGAACAAGAAATCGGGAGGGTTTTTGATGGAAGTACACAGAGGAGAAGTATTTTACGCCGATCTTTCCCCGGTGGTTGGGAGCGAGCAGGGCGGGGTACGCCCCGTGCTGATCGTGCAAAACGACATTGGCAACCGCCATAGCCCTACTGTCATCGCCGCCGCCATTACATCAAAATTGGACAAGACGCGCCTGCCGACGCATATCGGTATCCGCGCCGCGGATACCGGCCTTGCCAAGGACAGTATCGTTTTGCTGGAGCAGATCCGTACACTGGATAAGCACCGCTTGCGCGAGCGCGCGGGCCAGCTGAACCCGGACGACCAGCACCGCGTCGACGAGGCGTTGGATGTAAGCCTTGGGCTGACGACGAGCTGAAAGCGTAAAAATGCCCTGCGCGAAAAGCGTGGGGCCTTTTTGCGCTTAGCCGCACGGCGCGGAAAAGCGGCACACAAAAGGGCGGCACGGCGGCATAAATGGCGAGGCGATGCGCTTGCATGCAGGCACAAAAACTGTTATACTGGCCTGCGCAGGGAGAAAAGCTCCCTTTAAGAAAACATGCGCCGGCAGGCCGCGAAGCGTTTCGCGGCACCGGGGAAGCGGGTGAAAATCCCGCGCGGTCCCGCCACTGTAAACCGCAATTTGCGGCAAGCCAGATTACCGGGCCGGCGCAGAGTACGGCTCCACGAGAGATGGAGAAGGTACGCCGCAGCACAATTTTGTGTTTCTGCCGCCTTTTCCGCAACTTCGGAAAGGGCGGCTTTTCGTTTTTCCTGCAAAACGCATTTTGACAGAAAAAAGGAGAAACAGAACATGAAAAAACAAAAATGGATTTCTTTGGTTGCCGCCGCGGTATTGGCCGCCGGCATCCTGAGCTCTTGCGGCGCGGCATCTTCCGCTTCGCAGGAAGCTTCTTCCACGGCAGTTTCTTCCGCGGCAAGCGTGGCATCTTCGGCCGTGGCTTCTTCTGCGGCAAGCGAGGCGGCCGGCTCGGGCGCTTCGGCCGCGGCGATTCAGGTTGCCTTTACCGTAACGGATCAAGACGGCAACGCCAAGGATTACACGCTGGATGCCACCGCGGGCGAAACCCTTTCCGACGCTTTGCAGGCTGCGGGCCTCATCAGCGCCGACGAGGCCGCGGCCGGCTTTGCCACGACTGTGGATGGCATGGCGACGGATTACAACAAGGATAAATCGTGGTGGATGCTGGTGGATAAAGACGGCAACATGACGTCGGTTGGCATCGGCGACATCCAGCTTGCCGAGGGCGACAGCTACGGCTTTACCTACACCGTTGGCTAAAACGCATACGGCCGTGCGGCGCATGGTGCTGGCCGCGCTGATGGGCGCGCTGCTTGTGGCGGGCAAACAGCTGATGAGCGGGCTGCCCAACATCGAGCCGGTGAGCTTTTTGCTCATCCTGTATACGCTGGAGCTGCCCAAAGAGACGCCGGGCGCGATCGCCGTGTATCTGGCGATGCAGGGCGTTTTGTACGGCTTTGGGCTTTGGTGGGGCATGTACCTCTATGTGTGGCTCGTTTTATGGGGCGTGGCGGTGTTGTGCCGCCGCATCGACCGCGCGTGGATATGGGCGCTCATCAGCGGGGCATACGGGCTGTGCTTTGGCGCGCTGTGCGCGCTGGTTTACCTCTTCGCGCGAGATCCCGCGTTTGCGTTCGCGTGGTGGGCCAGCGGGCTGCCGTTTGATTTTTTGCATGCGGGCGGTAACTTTCTCATCATGCTGGTGCTGTATCGGCCGATGCGCCGTGCGTTGCAGCTGGCAAAGCGGCAGGCGCATATTGCGGAATAAAACGTATAAAAAAACATTAAAAAAGCGCCGCTTCGGCTTTTGGGCCGGGCGGCGCTTTTTACGCAAAAATTTATTCGTCCTTGGGCGTTTCGGGCCGTGCCGCATCCGCCGGCGCGGGTTCGCCGGAAAGGGATACGCAGGCCGCATCCGCCTTGGCTGTGGGCACATCGGCGGGGTTTACATGTACCATACAGTGCTTTACCGTCGGGAAATCTTTTTCGATGGCGTGATGGACGCGCTCGGCGATGCCGTGCGCCTCGGTTAAGGGCAAATCGCCCTCGGCACTGATCTCGACATCTACATAGATTTTTGCGCCGAACACGCGCGTTTGCAGGATGTCTACGCTGATGACGCCCGGCACCCCAAGCATGATCCGGCGCATCGAATCTTCGGTTGCCTCATCGCAGGCCTTATCCACCATGCGGTTCATCGCATCGCGGAAAATATCTACCGCCACTTTCAAAATGAACAGGCAGATAATCAGGCTGGCGATGGCATCCAGCCGCACAAAGCCCAGCCGTGCGCCTAAAATGCCGGCAAAGCTGCCGATGCTCGAAAGCGCATCGCTGCGGTGATGCCATGCGTCGGCTTTCAGCGCAGGGCTGGAAAGCTTTTTTGCGGCGGCGATGGTATACCAGTACATGCCCTCTTTTACCACGACAGACACCACGGCGGCAACCAACGCCAAAACGCCCGGCATGGCGATCGGCTTGTTGCTCGAAATCGTTTGGATGGCCGAGACGCCGATGCCGACGCCCACAAGGCCCAACATCACGCCCAAAACGGCGCCGACAACGCACTCGATGCGATCGTGGCCGTACTGATGGCCCTCATCGGCGGGCTTTGCCGCCATATGAATGCCCAGCATCACCACAAACGTACTGAGCACATCCGAGGCGGAATGTACCGCATCGGAAATCATCGCGCCCGAATGGGCCACGATACCTGCCGCCAGCTTGCCGCCGGCCAGGATACAGTTCAAAATAACGGTGTTCGTTGAGACCCGCATGGCGAGCGCTTCGCCTTCCGTGCGGGCTGTTTTTTGCTTTTCCATAGATCGTACCTCCACATTTTGATGTGTTATTACTCTATGGCACATGGTTTCCATCTGTGTGCCGCCCGCCCGCAGATGGGCATAAAAAAACACATCTGCAAAGGGGACGTAAACTGTCCCGCAGATGTGGTGATGCGTTCTGCTGCCAAAAGGCCCGGCAATGCTGCCTGATCAGTTTGTACTGTTGATGTAAGAAAGCAGTGCAAAGAGATTGGCTACAGTATAGGTGCGCCGGCAGCGGTTAGTCAAGGATAAACCGTACATACGGCAGATTTTGCGCAAAAAACGGCTTTGGCCCGGCGCGCGGCAACAAAAAAACGGGCGGAAACATTCCGCCCGGCAAACTTTATTTTTGGCGCCCGAAGGCAAAACGGCACACAAGGCCCCGCGGCAAAGGATGCCGCGCCGCGTTATACCGTCTGGCCCACCATCTTTTTGCTGGCCTTGTATACATCGCCACAGCCCAGCGTGATGACCAGATCTCCTTTGCCGCAGTGGGCCTTGACCCAATCGGCGGCCTCGCCGAGACTGCCCACCTCGACAGAGCCGGGAATGCGCGCGGCGAGATCGGCGGTTTTTACGCTGCCGTCGTCTACCTCGCGGCTGCCTAAAATGGGCGTAAGCACAACGACATCCGCAATTTGCAACACCCGCACAAAGTCGTCCATCAGCATTTTTGTGCGGCTGTATGTAAACGGCTGATGCACGGCAACAACACGCTTATATCCCAGCTCTTTTGCGGTTTTTAACGTGGCGGCGATCTCCGTCGGGTGGTGGGCATAATCGTCCACGACGACGGCGCCATTGCACTCGCCATACACCTCAAAGCGGCGGCCCGCGCCTTTGAAGCTGTCGGCCGCGGCGGCACATTCGGCAGCCGTTAGGCCGAGATAGCGGCACACGGCGCACATAGCCAGCGCGTTATAGATATTGTGGCGGCCCGGCACGGCCAGCGCGATACGGCCCGTGACGGTATCTTTTTCCTGCAGATCGAAAGCGTAAAAGCCGGGGCGCGGCTCGGAAAGATTGACGGCGCGGAAATCGGCCTTTTCGGCGTCGATGCCAAAGGTGCATACGGGCTTTTCCAGCGCGCCGCACACATCCATCGTATTTTTGTCGTCGGCGTTGGCAAACACCATTTTCGAGGCCAACGAGGCAAACCGCTTGAACGCAAATTTCAGCTCGCCCATCGTGCCGTAGTAATCGAGGTGGTCGTTATCAATATTTAGTACCACGGCAATACTGGGCGCGAGATGCAAAAACGTCTCGGAAAATTCGCAGGCTTCGATCACAATTTCGTCGCCCTTGCCGCATTTGCCGTAGCCGTGGATCAGCGGCAGCTTGCCGCCGATGACGGCACTCGGATCGCGCCCGGCAAGCTCCAGCGCCGTCGTGATAAGCGAAGTGGTAGTGGTTTTGCCGTGGGTGCCCGAGACGCATACCGCGCCCGCGTACAGGCGGCTGACATAGCCCAGCATCACGCTGCGCTCGACGGCCGGGATGCCGTATTCATGCGCGGCGGCCAGCTCAACATTATCGGCGGCGATTGCGGCCGAATATACCACAAGGTCGGCGCCCTTGACGTTTTCGGCGCTGTGGCCGATCGTTACCTTTACGCCCATCTCGCGCTCATACGCGGGGATGCTGCCTTCCAGCACATCGCTGCCCGTGATATGATAGCCTTTGGCCGCAAGGATTTGGATGAGCGGATAAGTGCCGCTGCCCGCACAACCAATAAAATGAATGCGGGAAACGCCGTCGAGCAAATGGGCGGCTTCTAGTTTCGTTTCCATGAGATCGTCTCCTGTTTCTATGCAAAATGCGTCGTATTCTCTCTCAAAGCCGTGCCCGCGGGCGCGCCGAACAGACGGCCGCCCATGCCTTTTCGACGGCACAGCTAACGGTATTATATATTTTTTATGCGCTGAAATAAACACCTGCGGCAAATTTTTGCTATAATGAGGCTACTTGCAAGACAGAAAGGGCGGAAAAGCATGACAATCGTGATCCCTGAAAAACCGGCAGCCGCGCTGGCGCAGCTGCGCCACGCGGGCATCCGTGCGTGGGCCGTGGGCGGCGCGGTGCGCGATAGCCTGCTGGGCCGCCCGGCTGAAGATTGGGACTTGACGGCGGCCTGTATGCCCGGCCAGCTGGCGGCCGCCCTGCCCGAGGCAAAGCCCATCGGCGGCGCCTACGGCACGGTAAGCTGGCACGGCGTGGAGATCACGCCCTGCCGCGCCGAGGCCGGCTATACCGATCACCGCCACCCGGACAGCGTTTGTTTTGGTGGCAGCCTTGAAACCGACCTTGCGCGCCGCGATTTTACCGTAAACGCGATGGCATGGGACGGCGAGGCCCTGACCGACCCGTACCACGGCGCGGCCGACCTTGCCGCGCGGCGCCTGCGCTGTGTGGGCGCGCCGGAGGTGCGCTTTGGCGAGGATGCGCTGCGTATTCTGCGTCTGTTTCGCTTTGCGGGCACATTGGATTTTGACATTGACGAGCCGACCCGTGCCGCGGCGCTGGCCTTGGCCCCAAGCCTTGCCACGGTAAGCGCCGAGCGGGTGCGCGGCGAGCTGAACAAGGCCATGAAGGGCGAGCGTCCCTCACGCCTTGGGCCGCTGCTTGCGGCCGGCGGGCTGGAAGCGTTTGGCCTGGCGGGCAAGCGCCTTGCAGCACAAGCACAAGAGACGGCGGGCACAAAAGAGGCAGCGGAAACCGTAAAAGCAGCGGGCTTTTCCGGCGCACAGCTCAAGATGCCGGCACCGGCAGACCTTTTAGCGCCGCTGGATGCCGTGCCGCAAAGCCTTTTGTGCCGTTGGTGGGCGTTGATCCACCTGACAGGCTCGGACGCGCACAAGTGTGCCGAGGCATTTTGCTTTGGGCGCAGCTTTTGCAAAGATTTTGCGCGGCTGGACGATTGGTTCGATGCGGGCTGCCCGCAGGATGTTCATGCGCTGAAGCTGGCACTGCTGGCGCCCGTGCCGTTTTCGGCGGCGGATGCAGCGGAAACGTTCGCAGCCATCAGCCCGGCGTTTGCGCCGCTGCCTGCGCTGTACGCGGCGCTTAGAAAAAGCGGCGAACCGTATCAAAAAGAACAGCTCGCCATCACGGCGCCGGAGCTGATGGTAGAAGGTGTGCCGGGCCGATGCATCGGCCGGGTACAGCAGTGCCTTTTGAAAGCCGTAATCGACACGCCGGAGATGAACAACTACCCCACGCTGGCCCAGATGGCGCGCAGCTTAAAGCACATGGTTTGAGGCAGCAAAAAAGTTTATAGAAAATGGCCCGGCGGGAGCAATACCTGCCGGGCTATTTTATGCCAAGAAGAAAAAAGATGCGCGGGCCGCGCCCGCTGTGGCCGGAAAGCGGCCTTCAGGCTTTTGTGCGGCGCGCCGCGATCTCATCCAAAATCGCGTTGGCGGCAGCCTCCTTTGAAAGCAGGGGCAGCGGGCGTGTGCCGTCCGGCGTCAGCAGCGTAAGCACATTGGTATCTACGCCAAAGCCCGCGCCTTGTGTGCGCAGGCTGTTGGCACAAATCATATCGAGATGCTTTTTTTGCAGCTTGGCGGCCGCGTTTTCCAGCAAATGCTCTGTTTCCATCGCAAAGCCGCATAAAAATTGGCCGGGGCGCTTTTGCGCGCCGAGTGTGGCTAAAATGTCCGGCGTCCGCGCAAGCGCAAGCGTTAAATCGGCATCCGATTTTTTGATTTTTTCCGCCGAGACCTTTGCCGGGCGGTAATCGGCCACGGCGGCGGCCATCAAAAGCACATCCGTCGCAGGGAAAGCGGCGGCCACGGCGTCGTACATCTCCTGCGCGCCGGTAACGGGCACATCCGCCACATACGGCACGGCGGCCAGCGCCGTTTGCCCGTGGATCAGCTTTACCGCGGCGCCGCGCTGCATCGCCGCGCGCGCAAGCGCATAGCCCATTTTGCCCGTGGAATGGTTTGTGAGATAGCGCACCGGGTCAAGCGCCTCCTGCGTGGCGCCCGCCGTAACGGTGATGCGCACGCCAGCCAAATCTTTTTCGTGCGCGATCTCGCGGTAAACCGCATCCAGCAGCACATCCTCTTTCGGCAGCTTGCCGCTGCCCACATCCTTACAGGCGAGCATGCCGCTTTCGGGCGGAATAACCGTAAAACCATAGTGCACAAGCGTTTTCAGGTTATCCTGCGTAATAGGATTTTCGAGCATGGCGGTGTTCATCGCGGGGGCCACAAGCTTTTTGCAGCGGGCCGCCAGCGCCACGGTCGTCAGCATATCGTCGGCGATGCCGTGCGCAAGTTTTGCAATCACGTTGGCGGTGGCGGGCGCAATCAACATCACATCCGCGGCTTTTGCCAGCGAAATGTGCTCCACTTCATATTGAAAGTTGCGGTCGAAGGTATCGACGCAGCATTTATGGTTTGTCAGCGTCTCAAAGGTCAGCGGCGTAATGAACTGGGTGGCGTTTTGCGTCATGATAACATGCACCTCGGCCCCCGTTTTGCGCAGCGCGCTGGCAACGTTTGCCATTTTGTAGGCGGCGATGCCGCCCGTTACGCCAAGCAGCACACACTTTCCCTTCAAATCCATCCTGCCGATGCCTCTCTTTCCGCCCCGCAGGGGCTGCGATTAGTATACTGTCTTTCTTGTACGCTTGCAAGCGCACCGCACGGCGTTTATAATGAGCTTATCTTATCAGCAGGCGGGAGGGACAACCCCATGATCCTGACGATTGACATCGGCAACACGACGATTGCGCTCGGCGGCGTAAAGGACGGCCGGGTGTGCTTTATCGCGCACATGGATACCGCGCGCGGCGAAGGAGCCGAAAGCTACCGCCCCCGCATGGCCAAGGCTTTTTCGGGCGCAAAGCATCAGCCGGTGCGCTTTGAAGGCAGCATCCTTTCCAGCGTTGTGCCCGAGCTGACGGACGTGATCGCCCAATGCGCGGCGGAATACTGCCCTGCGCCGCCGCTGATCGTCTCGCCCAAAATCCGTACCGGCCTTGTGATGGACGTGCCGCAGCCCGAAAAGGTTGGGCGGGACCGCATCGTGGATGCCGCCGCCGCGGCCGCACACTACCCGCTGCCCGTGATAACGGTGGATATGGGCACAGCGACGACCTTTAATGTGGTGGACGAGCGGCGGCACTTTCTGGGCGGGGTGATCTGCCCTGGGCTTTCGACGGGGCTGCGCGCGCTGAACGAAAAATGCGCGCAGCTGCCTATGGTGCGCCTCGGCGCCCCAAAGGCGGCCATCGGCAGAAACACGCAGGAATGCATGCTCAACGGCTCGATTCTGGGCACGGCGGCCATGATCGACGGCATTGCCGAGCGATTGGAAGCACAGCTGGGGCGGCCCGCTACGCTGGTTGTAACAGGGGGGCTGGCGCGCTTTGTCGTGCCGCACTGCCGGCATCCGCTGGAATACGACGCGCAGCTGATGCTGAAAGGGCTGGCGGCGCTTTATGCCGAAAACACCCCGGCCAAAAAGGCAGGCCCGCGCCGCCGCCCGCCTGCACCCTCGCAAAAAGAGACTTGACAATTCCTTAACGAATGGTATGCTATTCGACGGGAACCTGCCAACCGGGCGGGTTCGGATTTGCGCCGTATCCGTGTATCAGGCGGAACGGCAGCAGGAGGAATTGCATATGAAAAACTCGAACCGTATTGATACGCGGCGCTTGGTACAGCTGGCGCTGCTGGCGGCCATTACGCTTGTGATGGCGTACACGCCGCTGGGCTACTTCCGTACTCCGTTTTTGAGCGTGAGCTTTTTGACGGTGCCGGTTGCCATCGGGGCCATTTTGCTGGGGCCGACAGCGGGCGCGCTGCTGGGGCTGATTTTCGGCCTAACAAGCTTTGCCGACGCTTTTACGGGCGCCGGCATGAAGGCAATATTGCTGGCGCTGAACCCGGCTGCTTGCTTTGTAACGACAGTGGTGGCGCGGCTTTTGTGCGGGCTTTTATGCGGGCTTTTGTTTGCGGCGCTGGCAAAGGCGCTGAAAGGCGGCAAGCTGGCGTATATCCTTGCGGCGCTTTCCTGCCCGCTGTGCAATACGATTTTCTTTATGGGCTTCATCATGCTGTTTTATTTTAACAGCGATTACATACAGGGCATGTGCGCCGATAAGGGCGTGGGCAACCCGTTTACGCTGGTGATCGCGCTGGTGGGCGTACAGGGGCTGATCGAACTGGTTGTCTGCGGTATCCTTGCCTCGGCGATCAGCATGGCTGTGGCAAAGTTTTTGCAGAAAAAGGCGTAATGTGAAAGCCGTGCAAATAAGGCGCCGAAACGCGGCACGGATACCGTTTACAAAAATCTGATTTTGAAAAAGAACAAAGTGGGCGTTGCCGAAACATCGGCAGCGCCCGCTTTTTGCTGTGGGAAAACGCTTTGGAATATTGAGCTGAACCAAGAACCACCCACTACCGAACGCAAACCGCGCAGCCAAACGGGGAAAGATGCGTTTACGCTGAGGCAGGCTTGACGCCTTTTTTGTGCCGCAGGATTTCGCCCGCCACAAGGCCCAGCGCCGCGGCGCAGCTGGCAAGCTCGGCCACGCGGAACAGGCGGCGCGCATAATAGCGTACCTGTACCGTGCCCGAGGCCGTGCCTGCCGGCACCGTGACGCACAACAGCCCGTTTGCATCCGAAGAAACTGCCAGCTCCTGCCCGTTATCCAAAAAAGCGCGGTGCATGCTGTAATTATAGAGCGGCAGCGTAAAAACTGTATCCTGCCCGGCGCCCGTAAAGGCAAAGGAAAGGTTCAGGCCGGTTTTTTGATAATCCGTAACCGCAACGCCCGCCGTCTCACAGCCGACGCCGCCCGCGGCAAGGCGGGCGTTTACGGCGGCTTCGTCGCTTGCAACCAGCAGATACTGGCCGTGATAGGTGATGTTATGATCCCATGCCGAAGATTTGCCCAGCATCAGCGTGGGGTTTTCCTGCAAATAGCCTGCGGAGGAAATGCCCGCCACGCTGACAGCGAGGCACACCATCAGCGCCGCGCCGACAAAGCGGCGGTTTTCCAGCAGATGTACCAGCACCACAGCCGCCACGGCAGAGCCCAGCAGCGCGGCCGCGATCAAAAAGCGCCATGCAAACTGAAAGCGGCTAAAAATGTTATCCACCAGAGAAAGCTTTTGCAGCATATCCCAAGGGAACAGCTCGCTGCTCATAAACCACGCAAAGCCACCCATCAGCAGGCAGACGGTACCTTTTTGCCGCAGCCCGGCCTCCAGCTTGCCGGCGAGGCAAAGCAGCACAAAGAGCACCGCGGCCACCAGCAGCACAAGGCCGACCGTTTGCGGCATTTCGCCCGCCGTCTCGGCGCCCGGCGTATCGTTACTGTAATGGTAAATGTCCAGAAATGCCTGAAACGGCACAATCGCACTTTTGCTTAAAGCCGATTGATCGGTAAAAATTTTCAGCTCCCAGCGAGAATAAGATAAAAACGGCACAATGTACCAGAGATTGACGAGCACCGTGGAAACCGCCGCGGCGCACAGCGCGGCAAAACGCCGCCCGCCCGCAAAGTAGGCGCGCAGATGCGACAGAACATACCCCAGCACATAGACGCCGCCAAAGCTAATCAGCAAAACCGTCGAAATGATATGCGATTGCAGCACCGCCGAAATGCCGAGGATCGCCTCCCAAAAACCACGGCGCGCATTGCCCTGCATCAGGTCATACAGCCCGGCGGCGGCCAGCGGCAAAAATGCCATTGCCAGCGCTTCGCCGATTGCGGCGCGCAGCAGCAAATCATCCAGACGATACGGGTTCAAAAGATAAAGCAGCGCAAACGCAAAGCCGACTTTATCGCCAAAAATGCGGCGCATGCCCTGATAGCCGCACAGGGCCGTCATCAGGTTGATGAAAAGGCACAGCACCTTGTAGGCGCACAGCACCGATGCGCCCGCGGCGCACAGCGCGCCCGGCAGGTAGAAAAACAGCTCAGGGTACATCACGGAAGAAAGATACCCGCCGCCGTACAAAAATGTCTCGTTCAGCCGCACCGGGAGCTGCCCGTGCAAAAGCCCGGCGGCAAGCCCCTCGATGCGCGAAAGGTGAAAGCAGATGTCATGCCCGTTTTGCAGCCCGTCGGAAACAAAAGGCAGCGAGACGGCCAGCCCGGCCAAAAACAGCATAAGGCCGTAACGCCGCCCGGCGCGAAAGCGCCGATAAAGCGCAATGCCGGCGCCCGCAAGGCCTGCCAGCAAAACAAGGCCCCACAGCGCATCGGTGTATACCGGCCCCACAGAGGTAAAATAGCACGAATCGACAGCCAGTGTGCCGTCGGCCAAGAAACTGCGCATGCCCAGCCGCGCTACGCGGCGGCCCAGCGTAAGGGTGGCATCCCAGTAGGTGGCGTCCGGCGCAAACGTGCCGCCGGCCAGCACTTCGCCCGTCGAAAGATCGACATACTCGATGCGGTTGGCGCTGCCGGTGGATTGATAGTTTACCTCAAGATGATAGGTGCCTGGGTAAAGGTCGTCTACCTCATCAGAATACACGATTTTGCCGGCATCGGCCGAGACATCGGCGGCTGCGTCAGAATCGCTTACGGGCGTGGCGATCAGGATGTTGGAATAGACATCCTTGCTGCGCGCCTGGCAAAACCACAGCCCGACGACGCACAGGAAAAAGAGCAGCAGGCCCACATGCGCCGGGGTCAGGCGGCGCTTTACTTCGGCGGGAAAATTTTTCATCGAGATTCCTCGTTTCTGCATCAAATTGCTTCCCATTATATACTGCAAAACGCGCAAAAGGCAAGCGCACAGGCACCAAGGCAGGCGGCGGCGCATACGATGGGGCAAATGGCACTTTGGGCGGCCGGGGAGGGGAAAACCGTGGAGCAAACGAAGATTTTTGCGGTGGTAGAGACAGATGCCCGCCAAAAGGCGGCGGGCAGGATGCTGCGGCGGATGGGCTTTGGCGTGGCGGGCGCGGAGGAAACAGCGCTCGCCGATTACATTTTGCTGCCGCTTCCGCTGGACGATGAACGCATCGGGCTGGCGCGGCTGCTGCGCGCGGCAAAGCCCGGCGCGCTGGCGCTGGGCGGCAAGGTATCCGAAAAAGCACAGGCCGTGGCCGATGCGGCGCATATCGAGATGATCGATTACTTTGCCCGGCCCGAGCTTGCGACGTTAAACGCAATCCCGACGGCGGAGGGATGCATCTCGCTGCTGCTGCAAAACCGTAAACGGACGCTGTGGAACTCGCCCGTGCTGGTGGTGGGGTATGGGCACATCGGCAGCGCGCTGGCGGCGCGGCTGTGTGCGCTTGGGGCCGAGGTTACGGTGGCGGCCCGCCGGGCCGAACAGCGCGCCTTGGCGCTGGCCTCGGGCTGTGCCGAGGCGGCCGATACCTCGGCGCTTGCGCGCCTTACGCCGCAGTTTGATACCGTCGTCAACACGGCGCCGGCCCGGCTTTTGACGGCCGAAGTGCTGGCCGCGATGCCGGCCGGAAGCCTGATTGTTGACCTCGCCAGCCGCCCCGGCGGTACGGATTTTGCCGCCGCGCGGGAGCTTGGGCTGACGGCGATTCACGCTTTGAGCCTGCCCGCCGTGTGCGCGCCGGAATCTGCAGGAGAATTTGTGGCGCGCACGGTATTGGAGATCCTGACCGAAAGGGGAGAACTGGGATGATGGAGACTTTTTATACGCCGCAGGATACCGGGCGGCGCACCGTAGCCTATGCCGTCTGCGGCAGCTTTTGCACATTTGAAAAGGCGGTGCCGATGGCGGGGACGCTGCGGCGGCTGGGCTGGGATGTTTTGCCGGTGATGAGCTTTTCTGCCGCCGGTATGGATACCCGCTTTGGCAAGGCGGCCGAATGGCGCATGCAGTTGTATCAGGAGACAGGGCATGAGGTGATTGACACATTGCAGGGCGCCGAGCCGCTTGGCCCGAAGCACTTGGCGGATGCGATGGTGATTGCGCCCTGTACGGGCACAACGCTGGCGCGGCTGGCGCTTGGGCTTTCGGATACGCCGGTGACGCTGGGAGCGAAAAGCCTGCTGCGCATCCATCGCCCGATCGTGCTGGCCGTCTCGACAAACGATGGCCTCGGGGCCTCGGCGCAAAATATTGCGGCCCTGATGGAACGCAAGGATTTCTTTATGGTGCCGTTTTCACAGGATGACTGCCTGAAAAAGCCGCAAAGCTTGAAAGCGGATTTCTCCCTGATCCCGGAAACGCTTGAACAGGCGATGCACGGGCGGCAGTACGAGCCGGTTCTTTTGACATAACGCCCTTTTCCTCGGCCGAAAAGCATGCTATAATACTTTTGAAAATGACGGGAAAAGGGGAACGGGAAAATGGCATGCAAGGCATTGACGGAGCACACTTTGCCCAAAGAAGAGCTGGACGCAGACCTTGCCGGCGCACAAAAAATCGGTGATTCCGCCGTGGGGCAAAAAGCGCTGTATCTGCCGGGGCGCCTTTTGGCGCGGGCACGATACGTGCCGCTGGCCGCGCTGGAGCGGGCTTATCTGCGCCTTGTGGTGGGCGAAAAACGGCACGGCAACTTTCAGCAGCCGCTGCTTGTGCTGAAGATCGACGGAAAAGAGCAGGTTTATCTTTACACACAGGAAAAGACGGTACGAGACATCCTCGCCGCGCTGGAAGAAAAGGGCATTGCCATCGGCAAGCCCGCGGCACCGAAGCCTAACTGACGCCCCCAAAAACAGAAATTATTGCGGCAAGGCGGCGGCCCCTCTTGGCGAGGCCGGCTGCCTTGCCCATTTTATGCACAAAATATGAAATTTCCGGCAAGGCATTGCCTGCCCTGCTTCCGGGGGCCATAATAGAAAACGGCAATGCAAAAACGTGAAAAACGCGAAAGGAAAAAACTTCCAAAATGGCAAAGAAGTGGATTTCAATGGCGGCGGCATGCGCCCTGCTGTTTTTTTGTGCGATGCCTGCCGCCGCGGCGACGGGGCCGTGGGTGCCCAGCGAGGCATATCTGGTGATGGACGCCGAGACAGGGCAGGTTTTGCTGGCGAAAAACGCGGACGAAGAGCTGGACCCTGCTTCTGTGACAAAAATCATGACGCTGGGGCTTGCCTGCCAAAAGGCAAACGGCGATTGGACGGCACAGCTTACCGTGACGCATGACGACGTGCATACTTTATATGGCACGGATTCGAGCCATATCGCGCTGGCCGAGGGCGAAATTGTGACGCTGGAAGAAATGCTGTACGCCACGGCGATGGCCAGCGCCAACGATGCGGCCAATGTGCTGGCCGAATATATCGGCGGCTCGATTGAGGGCGGCGTGGCCGCCATGAACGCCGAGGCCGAGGTGCTGGGCCTGGCACATACACATTTTATGAACCCGCACGGCATCTCTGAGGACGGCCACTATACCAGCGCCGGCGATCTTGCCGTGATTTTGCAGTGGGCGATGCAGCAGCCGGGCTTTGCCCAGATTTTTACCGATACAAATATGTATACCATGCCGGGTACGAATGTGCACCCGGAGGTGCGCTATTTCTCTGTACAGGATCACATGCGCCGCCAATCAAGCATGTATTATGTGCCCGAGATCACCGGCTCCAAGATCGGGTATACGGATGTTGCACGGTATACCTATGCCTGCACCGCCGAAAAAGATGGCGTAAAACTGATTTGTACCGTGATGAAAAGCGACTTAAAAACGGACAAGTATGCGGATGTGAAAACGCTGATCGACTACAGCTTTGCACATTTCCGCAGCGTAACGGTAACGCCCGGCGGCAGCGTGAACGTCACCGTGCAGGGCGGCGGCGAAGCGCTGGGCACTTTACAAGCGGCGGCCCCGGCCGTAACGGTGCTGCTGGATACCTCGCTGGACGAAAGCGCCGTCAGCTTTGCGGCGCAGGATGTCAGCTATACGCTGGGCGACGAAATGCCGCAGGCGGCATTTTCTATATCCGGGCAGGGCGCGCAGGAGGATGTTACAGTAACGGCAGACCTTGCGCTGGACGGCCTTGCCGACCTGCTGGCCGGTGCGCCCACCGACGATCTGCCCGCCGCCAAGGTAGAGGCAAAAATCCTTGCGGAAGAAAAAGGCCTGCGTGTGCCGATCTGGCTTTTGATCCCGGCGGTGGCGGCGTGTGTGGCATTTTTGGTGCTTCGCATGCGGCGTGTAAAGGCGACAGAACACAGAAAACGGTTGCGCAACAACGCAAAATGAGATATGATTACTAAATAATGCCATGCGCGGCAAAGCGTGCTTTGCGCGGTGGCATCAACCTGCTTTGGGTAGAGGAAGGAATGGATCCTTTTTGAAAAAACTGATGGATAAAATCGAGGCAAACCTAAGGGGTTTCTGGCGCTATCGGTATCTGCTGTGGAACCTTGTCAGCCGCGATTTCAAGCTGAAATACCGCCGCAGCGTACTTGGCGTACTGTGGAGCGTATTAAACCCGCTTATGATGTGCCTTGTATACTGGGCCGTGTTTTCCAGCCTGTTTGCCAACATGCGCGGCGGCGGCATCGACAATTTCCCGGTTTATTTGATGATCGGACAGCTGCTGTTTGCTTTTTTCAACGACGCTACCAGCAACAGCATGGGCAGCATTATCTATGCGGCACCCCTTTTGAAAAAAGTGTATATCCCTAAATATATTTTCCCGCTGGAAAAAACCTGCTTTGCGCTGGTTAACTGCGTGTTTAGCTTTGTGGGGCTGATTTTGGTGATGCTGTTTACGGGCAGCGCGCTGCACCCGACGGTGCTGCTGGCGCTGTACCCGCTGGCTACGCTGTTTATCTTTAACCTCGGCATCTCGATGATGCTTAGCGCGTTCACCGTGTTTTTCCGCGACATCATGCACATGTGGCAGGTATTTACGACGGCACTTCTGTACTTCTCGGCGATCTTTTATAACCCCGATACGATGATCGTCAGCTTGGGCGGCTTTAGCTTGTACCGGCTGATTTGCCTGAACCCGCTGTACTGGTATATTACGGGCTTCCGCAAAGCGGTGCTGTGGGGCCAGCCTCTGACGCTGCAAATCGTGCTGGTATGCGGGCTGTGCGCGCTGGCGTCCGTCACGCTCGGCTGCGCAGTGTTCAAGAGAACGCAGGATAAATTTATCCTGCATATTTAAGGGGGCACAAAAGATGGAACCGATCATCAAGGTGGAAAACGTCTCGATGTGCTTCAACCTTTCGAGCGAAAAGCACGAAAGCCTGAAAGAATACTTTTTGGCGATGGTGCAGGGCCGGCTGCAGTATGATGAGTTTTATGCGCTGAAAAATGTTAGCCTCGACATTATGCCGGGCGATTTTTATGGCCTTGTGGGCCTGAACGGCAGCGGCAAATCGACGCTGCTGAAAACGATTGCGGGCGTGTACAAGCCCACGACGGGTAAAATTTCCGTCAGCGGCACAATCGCCCCGCTGATCGAGCTGGGCGCGGGCTTCGATATGGATTTGACGGCGCGCGAAAATATCTATTTGAACGGCACAGTGCTGGGCTACTCGCCGAAATACCTTAACTCGAAATTCGAGGAGATCGTAGAGTTTAGCGAGCTGCGGGAGTTTTTGGATGTGCCGCTGAAAAACTATTCTTCCGGCATGGTGACGCGGCTGGCCTTTGCCATCGCCACGATCACAAAGCCGGACATCCTCATCGCGGACGAAATTTTGGCTGTGGGCGATTTTCTCTTTCAGCAAAAATGCGAAAAGCGCATGCAGGAGCTGATGAGCGGCGGCACGACGGTGCTGTTTGTTTCCCATTCGATCGAGCAGATCGAGCGCATGTGCAACAAGGTGGCATGGCTGAGCCACGGCCATGTGAAAATGAACGGCGATACCGCGACGGTCTGCGAGGCTTACAAGCAGGCGCAGCGCGAAGAAGTTTAACAACAAAAACTTAGCTGCTGCGGAGGCGCACAGGGCGGCGCCCTGCTGTTTTCTCCGCAGCAGCTTTTTTGAGCGTAAAAAACCGCACCATTTGCAGGCGAGGCGGCGCTTTGTGCGCCGGCCGCACAGGATGCGGATTGCCCCAAGGCAAAGGAGGAAAACAGCATGGCGCAGCAAAAGCAGACACCGCGGAATGCGGATGCCCCGGTACAGGATTCTCTGGGCGGGATGGCGAAGCGCCTGCTTTCGGCGCAGCACCTTGCCGCACTGTGGCAGCGAGGCGCAAAAACATGGAAAGAGGACGGCACCGAGCAGCTTTGGCGCGATGTTACCTTCCGTGTGGCGCTGGCGATGCATCACGACCGCTGGCAGCACCGCGCCGACCTGCCGACGCGCCGCCAGCTGAAGCACCAGCGCCAAAACCCCTTAGCCGAAGCGCCAAAAGTAAGCATTATTGTGCCGCTGTACAACACCCCTGCGCGCTATTTGGACGACTTGCTGGCGAGCGTGAAAAAGCAAACCTACCCAAACTGGCAGCTTTGCTTGGCCGATGCCTCCGACGCCGCGCATGCGGATGTGGCGCATACCTGCCGCGCCGCCGCGCAGAAGGATGCGCGTATCGTGTATCAAAAGCTCGCTGAAAACAAGGGCATCGCCGCAAACACGAACGAAGGCTTTGCGATGGCGGACGGCGCATGGCTGGCCTTGCTCGATCACGACGACGAGCTGTACCCGAACGCACTGTATGAAATGCTGGCGCTGGCACAAAAAACAGGCGCCGAGATGGCCTACAGCGACGAAATTGTACTTTCCGACGACAAAAAGGAGCTGCGCGGCTATCATTTCAAGCCGGGCTTTGCGCCGGATTTCTTAAACGGATGTAACTATATCACGCATCTGTGCCTGTTTACGCGGGCATTGTTTTTGCGCGCGGGCGGGCGCGAAAACCCGGAATTTGACGGCAGCCAGGATTACGATCTGATTTTGCGCCTGACCGAGAACCTTTCCACGCCGGATAAGATCGTGCATTTGCCCAAGGTGCTGTACACATGGCGCGCGGGCAAAAACTCGACGGCGGAAAACCTTGTGGAGGCGAAGCCCTATGCCGTTGAGGCGGGCCGCCGCGCGATTGCGGCGCATCTTGCGCGCATCGGCCGCAAGGCCACTGTCGAAAGCATCCCCGAAGCACCAGGCGCATATCACGTGCGCTATGCGCTTACGGGCAGCCCGAAGATCAGTGTGCTGATCCCGAACCGCGACCACGCCGACGACCTTGACCGCTGCCTGGCAAGCCTCTATGCCCACGCCGGGTACGAAAACTTTGAGGTGATCGTGGCTGAAAATAATTCGACGATGGAAGTAACGGAAGCCTACTACCGCGCACTGCCGAAAAAATACCCGAACAGCCGCGTCGTGCGGTGGGAGGGAGCGTTCAACTTTTCGGCCATTAACAACTTTGCGCGCCGCGCGGCAGCGGGCGAATATCTGCTGCTTTTGAATAACGACATCGAGATTTTGAGCGACGGATTTTTGGCCGAGATGCTCAGCTATGCCCAGCGCCCTGATGTAGGCGCAGTAGGCGCGAAGCTGTATTATCCCGATGATACCATCCAGCACGGCGGCGTTATCCTCGGCATAAACGGCAGCGCCGGCCACAGCCACAAAAGCCACCCGCGCAAGGCCGTGGGCGATTTGTTCCGTCTGATTACAGCGCAGGATTACCTCGCCGTAACGGGCGCCTGCCTGATGGTGAAGGCAAGCTTGTACGATGCCTGCGGCGGGCTGGACGAGGGCGATTTTGCCGTGGCCTATAACGACATCGATTTGTGCCTGAAGCTGCACGAGCAGGGCTATCTCAACGTCTACACGCCGCTGGCCGAGGCGTATCACTACGAAAGCAAAAGCCGCGGGCTGGACGAAGGCAACACCGCCAGTGCGGCCAATCAGGCGCGCTATGCCCGCGAAAAGGCGGCTTTCCAGGCACGGTGGGGCAAGTATCTGCCCGAAGGCGCAGACCCATATTATAATATCCACTTCAATAATCAGTTTGAAAATTTCGGGCTGAAATAAGCCGAAAAATACAGGCGGCAAGCATACGTATGATGTTTTGCGGCGCGGACGCAAAACGTGTGCACAAGCGTACTGCCCACAGGAGGAAAAAGGCCATGCAACAAAAGCTGAAACGCATTCGGGAGCTGTTTGGCTACGCGGTAAGCCTTACCCAAGAAGAAGGCCCGGCCGCTATGCTGAAACGCGCCGCGGGCTTTTTTAAGCGGCGCTTTTTCGGCAAACGGGCGCGCTATCTGCCCGCCAAAAAGGCGCTGGCCGCCCAGCGGGCAGAATATGCCGGCGCCCCTTGCGAGCTGCCGCGCATTAGTGTGCTGACGCCGCTGTACAATACGCCTGCGCCCTATCTGCGCGCCTTTTTGGATTCGTTTTCCGGCCAGACGGCCCCGAACGGCCAACTTTGCCTTGCGGACGCCTCGGACGATGCACATGCCTATGTGGGCGAGATTGTAAAAACGTATCAGGCGAAGGGCATAGCCATCGCCTACCGTAAAATTGCCAACGAAGGCATCTCTGCCAATACGAACGCCGCCGAAACGCTGGCCGAGGGCGAATATCTCGCCTTGGCCGATCACGACGATGTGCTGGCCCCACATGCTTTGTATACGATGGGGAAAGCCATCCTCGCCGCGCGCGCCAAGGGCGGGCAGGCGGATTTTCTTTACAGCGATGAGGCCTTGTTCAAAAAAGATATTCGCCGGCCGCTGGTGGGGCACTTTAAGCCGGATTTTGCGCCGGATTATCTTTTGTGCTGCAACTATATTTGCCACTTGGCTGTGTTCCGCCGCAGCCTGTACGAGGCCACCGGCGGCGAGCGCCCGGCCTGCGATGGCAGCCAAGATCATGATTTGTTTTTGCGCCTTTTGGAAAAAACGGGCACGGCCTGCCATGTGCCGCAGGTGCTTTACTATTGGCGCGTACATGCGGCATCGACCAGCGGCGGCACGGCGGCAAAGCCTTATGTGGCCGCCGCCGCGAAAAAGGCGTTGGCCGATCATCTGGCCCGCACCGGCCAAAAGGGCGAGGTATGCGATGGGCTTTTCCCCAGCACATATCGCGTGAAGTGGGCCATCGAGGGCACACCGAAGGTAAGCATCCTTATCCCCAATAAGGATCATACGGACGACCTTGAAAAGTGCCTTTCCAGTTTATATGCCCGCACAGATTGGCCGAACTTTGAGGTGATCGTGATCGAGAACAACTCCACGGACGAGGCCACGTTTGCCTACTATACAGAAGCAACAAATAAATACAAAAATATACAGATAGTAACCTATCGGGGCGGCTTCAATTTTTCGGCGATCAACAACTTTGGACGAAAGTTTGCCACAGGAAGCTACCTGCTGCTGCTGAATAACGACATCGAGGTGCCCGCGGGCAGCGAAGCATGGCTGACGGAAATGCTGCGCCAGTGTGCCCGCCCGGGCGGCGCGGCCGTGTGCGGCGCAATGCTGTATTACCCCGATGGCACAATCCAGCATGCGGGCATTCTCACGGGCCTTGGCGGGTATGCGGGCCACAGCCATAAATACCACAAAGCCGGTGGAAGCGGGTATATGTTCCGCCTTGCGACGGTGCAGGATTTTTCGGCTGTGACGGGCGCGTGTCTGCTTGTTGAGGCAAAGGTATACGACAGCTTGGGCGGGCTGGATGAACAGTTTACCGTCGCGTTCAACGATGTGGATTTTTGCCTGCGTGTGCGCGAAAGCGGCGGGCGAATTGTCTGGACGCCCTACGCGGCGCTGACCCACTACGAAAGCCGCAGCCGCGGCCTCGACGAGAAAGATACCGCCAAGCGCGAACGCTTCCACGGCGAACAGCGCCGCCTGTATGAAGTGCATACCAGACAGGCAATCTTGAACGACCCTTACTACAACCCCAGCCTTACCAAGGACCGCGAGGATTTTTCGGAAAGCGACGACCTGCGAAACTTGAAACTCCTGTGACACTTGCGCTATACTAATATCCTTACAGGAAAACTCATCTGTAAGTGAGGAGAAAGCAGAAGATGCGTACAAAACGAGATGCCTTAGGTATAAAATGCAAATTGCGCTTGGCGATATGTTGCACAATTTTAACGGGATATACCTTTTTGATTCTTTGGTGCCAGATGTTTCTTTATTGGAATGATTTTACGCCGCTATTGGCAATTCCAGTTGCGATATTTTCCGGCTTTTTTGCATGGGCAATGATGCGGAAGCTTCAAACTGTAACGATAGGAAAAGAAGACTTATCGGATGGCACACGGCAGAAGAATGTATTTCTTGTATGGTTTGTTTTTCCGCTTTTTTGTTCTTTAACAATTCTGCTTTTTTGCTTTGCCGCCTACTACCCTGGAGTCTTTTCCCCTGACTCGTTCAATCAATTACAACAGGCGGAAAGCAGCCAATATAGTGACTGGCATCCGGTTTTACATACACTTCTGTTTTTTACTTTGCCCTTGAAATTGTTTGGAACACCCGCTGCGATTGTTCCTGCGCAGTTGGTAAGCTTTTCACTTGCTGAGGCATATGTCATTTTTACAATGCGGAAAGCTTTGTGTCCAAAGTGGTTTTGCTGTGTTACGTTTTGTTATACGCTTTTTAATCCTGTTACCACAGCGATTCTCATGTACCCTTGGAAAGATTGCGCTATGGCGATTTTTGCGTTAGTTCTCATTGCATACCTTATCCAAATTGCAGCATCCGATGGGATGTGGCTCAAGAAACCAATCCACAGTATTCTATTTGCTACTAATCTAGGTGTGTGCACTTTGATGAGACACAATGCGATTTTACTGACCTTTCCAATTTTACTTTTCGTACTTATTACTTACCGCAAAAGAATCCTTCGGCAGGCGGCACTCGTTGGAGTATGCAGCATAGTTATTATAGCATGCGTCAAAGGGCCGGTTTATAAGCTATTGCGAGTGGAAAAGCCGGATCGACGGCAATCGGAAATTCTGGGAATGTGCATGACTATGTTGGGAAATGCAGTTACAGAAGCCCCAGAAAAATTGGACGACAAAACCAAATCTTTTCTTTATACGATTGCGACATCGGAAGAATGGGAAAGCAACTATGTGTGCGGTTCTTGGAACAATGTTAAGTTTGCAACTGATGGCGGAGAACCCGTGGAAAACGCAGGCGTTCAACAAGTACTACAGTACACATGGAATGCTCTGCGTGAAGCACCAAAAGAAACGATTGATGGATTTCTCACCTTATCCAGTATGGTATGGTCAGTTGATACTGGATTGGCATGGGATCAAAGCATAGAACCCGGAGAGAGCACCCCATTAGAGGGTGTAAAGGGAACAGGCCAGGCATATCTCTGCACCCAAATTCATGTGCTAAGGAATTGGATATATGCAGGGCCTTTTCGCTATGCTTTTCTGTTTGTTGGGCTTTTCAATTATTTGCTTTTCGCTCTATCTGCAAGTAAGTTTGGCTTTCATCAAGAGATAGATTCCTTCTTGCTTTCCGTTCCGATTTTGTGCTATAACTTCGGAACTATGCTGTTGCTTTCGGGATTCGATTTTCGCTTTTTCTATTTTAACTTTGTGATATTTTTTCCATTGCTCTTTCTCATTCTGCGGCGAAAAGAGAAAAATGTCAGTTTCAATCCATCTGCCAACTAACTAGATGTGGAGGTTATATTTGTGAAAAAAGTTCTGATTATCGGCGCGGGGCCGGCAGGCCTCACGGCCGGCTATGAGCTTGCCAAAAATAACGGCGAGTATGCGGTGACGATCCTTGAAGAAAGCGAGGAAGTGGGCGGCATTTCGCGCACGGTGCGCTATCACGGCAACCGCATGGACATCGGCGGCCACCGCTTTTTCTCGAAAGATCAAGAAGTGAACGCATGGTGGCAGAACATGATGCCGCTGCAGGGCAGCCCAACCTATGATGATAAAGTGCTGGGGCGTACGGGCACCCTTGCCCCCGGCGGGCCTGACCCGGAAACCGAGGACGCCGTGATGCTGGCGCGCAACCGCGTTTCGCGCATCTACTACAAAAAGAAATTCTTCGATTATCCGGTCAAGATGAACGCCAACACCATCAAAAACATGGGATTGGGCACCACGATGCTGGCGGGCTTCAGCTACTTAAAAACGATTTTTGTCAAAAAGCCCGAGGATTCGCTCGAGAATTTTTACATTAACCGCTTTGGCAAAAAGCTGTACTCTATGTTCTTTGAAGGGTACACCGAAAAGCTGTGGGGGCGCCATCCGCGCGAGATTTCGGCAGATTGGGGCGCACAGCGCGTCAAGGGGCTTTCGATTGCAGCGATCTTGAAGGACATTTTTGCCAAGCTGCTGCCCGGCAAGCCGGACGCCGCCAAGGTGGAAACCTCGCTGATCGAGGAGTTCCACTACCCGAAATACGGCCCCGGCCAACTGTGGGAGACGGCCGCCGCGCGCTATACCGCGCTGGGCGGACTGCTGAAAAAGGGCTGCCGCGTAACCGCCGTGAACGCCGAGGGCGGCCATGTAACCAGCGTAAGCTATGTGTGCGAAGGCCGGGAATATACCGAGGCCGCCGACATCGTGATCTCCTCGATGCCGCTGAAAGACCTTGTGGCCGGCATGCAAAATGTGCCGGAACCGGTGCAGAAGATCGCCGCAGGGCTGCCGTACCGCGATTTTGTGACGGTGGGACTGCAGCTCGACGCTTTGCAGCTAAAGAACACGACGAAGATCAAAACGCTCGATCAGCTCGTGCCCGATTGCTGGATCTACGTGCAGGATGTGGGCGTGAAGCTGGGCCGTATCCAGATCTTCAACAACTGGTCGCCCTATATGGTAAAGGACCCCGACCATACCGCATGGATCGGCCTCGAATACTTTTGCAGCGAGGGCGACAAATACTGGAATATGACGCCGGAACAGTGGAAAGACCTCGGCGCCGGCGAGCTTGTGCGCATGGGCGTGATCCGCAGCGCGGACGAAGTGCAGGATTATCACTGCGAAAAGGTAAAGAAAGCATATCCGGCCTATTTCGATACGTATGCCGAGATTGATACGCTGATCGGTTGGCTGAACGGCTTCGACAACCTGTACTGCGTGGGCCGCAACGGGCAGCACCGCTATAACAATATGGATCACTCGATGGCGACATCGTTCGAGGCCGTGCGGGATATTTTGGCGGGCAGCACCAATAAGGAAAATATCTGGAAGGTTAATACCGAGCAGGAATATCACGAAGAAAAAACCGAAGCCGCATCCGTTTGAGCGAGTGCGCAGAAAGGCAGAAAAAACGCATGATCGGCTGGGTAAAACAAATGTACCGCAAGTATGAGGAAGTGATCTCGTACCTGTTTTTCGGCGTACTGGCGACGGTGGTGAACATCGTTACCTATGCGCTGTGCGCCAACCTTTGGGGCATGGATACCTTTTGGGCCACAACAGTGGCGTGGGTGGCCGGCGTACTGTTCGCCTACGGCACAAACCGCACATGGGTGTTCCGCAGCAAAACAAAAGGCATGGCGGCCGTAAAGGAGTTCTTTCTTTTTGTGGGCTGCCGGCTCATCACGTATTTTACGGATGTGCTGTTTATGCTGGCGGCAGTCGATTGGTTCGGCGCGGCGTATGTGCCCGCCGAATATGCCGCCCTTTGGGGCCTTGCGGCCAAGGTGGCCAGCAATGTGATCGTCGTGATCCTGAACTACATTTTTAGCAAGCTTTTGATTTTTGCCAAGAAAACCGAGAAAAAATAACGGCGGCTTTTGCCGCGCCCATCCGCCCGCGCAGGGCACATACAGAGCACGAAGGCTCTGAGAAAGATAGGAAAACAGCCATGAAAGAACTGGAAGAGCGCATCCAAAAGGACGGCAACGTCCGCGAAGGCAACATCCTCAAGGTCGACAGCTTTTTGAACCACCAGTTGGACATTGGCCTGCTGGACGACATCGGTGCGGAATTCTACCGCCTTTATCAGGACGCCGGCATCAATAAAATCGTCACGATCGAAGCCTCGGGCATCGCCATCGCTTCGCTGGCGGCGCGCTACTTCCATGTGCCGGTGGTGTTTGCGAAAAAGGCGAAAAGCCGCAATCTTGACGGCGATTTGTACACCAGCGTGGTGCATTCGTTTACTTACGGCAAGGATTATAACGTCACGCTTTCAAAGAAGTTTTTGCATGCGGAAGATACTGTGCTGCTGATCGACGACTTTTTGGCGGACGGTAAGGCAATGGACGGCCTTTTGGACATCTGCGCACAGGCCGGCGCCAAAGTGGCCGGCTGCGGCATCTGCATCGAGAAGGGCTTTCAGCCGGGCGGGGCGCGCCTGCGCGGGCGCGGCATCCGCGTAGAGAGCCTTGCCATTGTCGAAAGCATGGATGCGGCCACAGGCAAGCTCTGCTTCCGCGCACAGTAACATGGAAAAGCCGCCCGCAAGGCGGCTTTTTGCAAAGCACGAAAAACGGCGAAAACCGGGCCGCCTGCGGCCGCAAAAACGGCGCGCCGAAAAGCAGGAGGGAGAACTTTTGCATATCTGGGGCCACTTCAAAACCATCACAAAGCATAAGTTGCTTGTGATGAAGCACTGCTTTGCCTGCGGCATGTACGGGCAGGGGCTGCGGCACGATTTAAGCAAATATTCGCCCGTGGAATTTTGGAACGGCTGCCGCTACTGGCAGGGCGACCACAGCCCTAACGAGGCCGAGCGCCGCGCCAAGGGCTATTCGGCCGCGTGGCTGCACCACAAGGGCCGTAACAAGCACCATCTCGAATATTGGATCGACTATACCGCCGACGGAGACCACAGCATGGGCGGCATGAAGATGCCGCTTCGGTATGTGTGCGAGATGCTGTGCGACCGTGTGGCCGCCAGCGAAAACTATATGGGCGATGCCTATACCGATGCGGCCCCGTGGGAATATTACGCCCGCAGCCGCGGCCACTATATCCTTCACCCCGAAACACGCGCCCTGCTGGAAAAGCTGC
Organism: Faecalibacterium sp.; assembly: GCA_022652735.1. GTDB lineage: Bacteria > Bacillota > Clostridia > Oscillospirales > Ruminococcaceae > Faecalibacterium. The sequence goes on from JALCRP010000002.1 coordinate 105,856, forward strand.
TGTTGATGGTGCGCGACGAGGGGCAGGCAAAAACCTATGCATATATCCGGCGCCTGCTAAAACAAACCACAAAATTTGAATAAAAATACGAAGCCGCCTGTATGGGAAAGCCATGCGGGCGGCTTTTACGTGTACACGACAGAAACACACAAACAAGCGATACAAAATGAGTGTGTTTGACACAAATACAGAACCGTTGTAAATATAAACAAATGTGCTCGCAAGGTGTACATGTTTTTTTGCTATCTGCCAAACTTTTCCGTTCGGGCCTGGATTTGCTGGACTTTACTTTTCTAATGTGCTATAAAAAACACAGTAAATCCCGCACGGCAATGGAGCTTTTGAGGGTTCTTTGGGTGCGGGGTTGTTTTTTTAGAGGGGGATTTTACTATGAAAGCGTACATTTCTCGTCGTGATTTTCTCAAGGTATCCGGCGCGGCCGCAACAGTTCTGGCTCTGGCAGGCTGTGGCTCTTCTAACGGCAACGCAGCTTCCGGCCCGGTCATCAAAGTAGGCGTGTTTGAGCCGGCTTCCGGCGATAACGGCGCCGGCGGCAAGCAGGAGGTGCTGGGCATCGAGTATGCCAACTCTGTTGCGCCGACGGTCGATGTCAACGGCCAGACCTACAACATTCAGCTTGTTGAGGTAGATAACCAATCCTCTACCGATAAGGCGGTTTCTGCCGCACAGGAGCTGGTTTCCAAGGGCGTCAGCGTTGTGCTGGGCACCTACGGCTCCGGCTGCGCGATCGCGGCGGCGCCTACGTTCCAAGCTGCTTCCATCCCGGCAATCGGCTGCTCGTGCACGAACCCGGCCGTTACGCAGGATAACCCGTATTACTTCCGTGTGTGCTTCCTCGATCCGTTCCAGGGCTCTGTTATGGCGAACTTCGCCAAGGATCAGTTCAGCGCGAAGAGCGCATATGTGCTGACGATGCTGGGCGAAGATTACGGCTCCGGCCTCGGCACCTACTTCACCAATGCCTTTAAGGAGCTGGGCGGCACCGTTACCTCTGAGCAGTTCCCGGATGGTAACTCTGATTTCTCCGCCTATATCCAGAACGCCATGAAGGCCAACGCGGATGTGATCTTTGCGCCGTCGTCCACGACGTATGCCGCGCAGATCATCACGCAGGCCGCCTCTGCGGGCTACGATAAGCCGATCCTCGCGGGCGATACATGGGAATCCAGCGTCATCCTCGATGCGCAGAACGGCACGAGCGAGCAGGTTTACTGCTCGACCTTCTTCGATGAAAACGACGATTCCGGCGAGGCTTCGGCTTTCGTTAAGGGCTTTAAGGAATGGCTGAATGCCGATAAGCAGAACCTCACGAACAACGGCGGCAACGACATCGTTGCGGCGGTTTCTGCGCTGGGCTATGACGCTTACATGTCGGCTGTCGAGGCCATCAAGATCGCCAAATCCACCGAAGGCTCTGCCATCAAGGATGCGATCTTCCAAGTGAATTACGACGGCGTTACGGGCAACATCACGTTCGACCAAACGACCGGCGACGCCAATAAGACGATGGCTTACATCAAGCAGGCCAAGGACGGTGCGTTCGCCTTTGTCAAGACACAGTCTGTCGAGGGCTGATTTTTCCCCGCATAACCGAATCGCTTTTGCAAAACGCAGGCAGGGCTGGTTCCCCGCCTGCGCTTTGCTTGTCAAAACTCTAAAGTTGGAGGTGGCCTCTATGGTCGCAAAGATCCTGCCTTACATTCTGTCGGGCATCTCCGTGGGCGGGCAGTATGCTCTGATCGCCATTGGCTACACGATGGTGTACGGCATCCTGCGCCTGATTAACTTCGCACACGGCGATATTTTTACCGTTGCCGGCTTTTTGATGGTGTACCTGACAGCGAGCCTGCCGCTTGCGGTATCCGCGCCGCTTGTCATTCTGGCAACGGTTCTGCTGGGCGTGGGCGTCGAAAAGATCGCCTATAAGCCGCTGCGCACGGCGCCGCGTATGTCCGTGATGATCTCGGCCATCGGCATGTCGTACCTGCTGCAAAACCTGATGTGGTATGTAACGGGCGGCCTTGCCAAGCAGTATCCTACGCTGCCGTGGATCAGCGATACCGTAACCGTGCTGGGCTGCCAAACCAAGCGTGTGACAATCGTAACGCCGTTTTTGGTGATTGCGCTGGTGATCGCGCTGGTGGCACTGATCCAAAAAACAAAAATCGGCATGGCCATGCGCGCCGCTTCGCGTGATTTTGAGACAGCCCAGCTGATGGGCATCAAGATCAACAGCGTCATCAGCTTTACCTTTGCGGTAGGCAGCTTTCTGGCGGCCATCGGCTCGATGCTGTACTTCTCCAACTATACGGCCGTTACGCCGACGGTCGGCGCAATGCCCGGTTTGAAAGCCTTTGTCGCGGCCGTGTTCGGCGGCATCGGCTCAATCCCCGGCGCGGTGATCGGCGGCTTTATCATCGGCATCTGCGAAAGCCTTATCAAGGGCACCGGCGCAACAACCTTCAGCGATGCCTTCACCTTTGCGCTGCTGATTGTGGTGTTGGCCGTAAAGCCGACGGGCCTGTTCAGCGAAAATCTGACGGAGAAGGTGTGACGTATGAAACAGAAAAACATGAAACGTACCCTAACCGCCGCCGCGCTGCTGGTGGGGCTTTTGATTGTCCTGCTGCTGCTCGATAACCTGCCGTTTATCCCGGCGATGCTGCTGACGGTGCTGCGCAAAGGCGCGATCTACGCACTGGTGGCTGTCTCGATGAACCTTTTGAACGGCTTTACGGGCCTGTTTAGCTTAGGGCAGGCCGGTTTTATGCTGCTGGGCGCCTATACATACGCGATCCTCACCGTGCCGGTAGGCAATCAGGCGGCCGTGTATCAGCGCTACACAAACGGCGGCATCGGCTTTTCCGTCACAGAGGCGCTTTCGGGCGCTTTGGGCGGCTTTGGGCTGTTGCTGGGCGTTATCTTCTGCCTGCTGCTGGGCGGCATCGTGGCGGCCGGGTTTGCCTATCTGATCGGCCTGCCGGTGTTGAAGCTGAAAAGCGATTATCTCGCCATCGCCACGCTGGGCTTTGCCGAGATCATCCGCGCCGTGGTACAGTACGAGGGCCTTGGCCCCGTAACCAACGGCTCGAACCTGCTGTACGGCTTTACAAGCTTTACCGACTTTACAATTTACGCCGGGAACGCGACGATCCACCTCGAAACGGTGATGCCTTTCCTGTTCTCGGGCGCATGCATTGCCATCATTCTGCTGCTGATTAATTCCACCTACGGGCGCGCCTTCAAGGCCATCCGCGACGATGAGATCGCGGCGGAAGCAATGGGCATCAACCTTGCCCATCATAAGCGCCTTTCGTTTGTCATCAGCTCGTTTTTTGCGGGCATTTCCGGCGCGCTGCTGGCAATGTATCAGGCCAGCGTACAGGCCACGACCTTCAAATCTTCGATGACTTACGAGATTCTGTTGATCGTCGTGATCGGCGGCATCGGCTCGGTGTCCGGCTCGATTCTCGCATCGTTCTTGTTCATCGGCTGCTCGGAGTGGCTGCTGCGCTTTTTGGATAATGAAACGTATATCGGCAGCTTCAAAGTGCCGCTGTTGCGCTCAGGCTTCCGTATGGTCGTGTTCAGCGTCATCATCATGTGCGTTGTGCTGTTCTTCCGCCGCGGTATCATGGGCGACAAAGAGCTGACGCTGGATTCCGTGAAAAAGCTGCCGCAGCGCATCGCTTCTCTTTTTACGAAAAAAGGGAAAGGCTCGGCTGAGAAGGGGGGCGCTGCACAGTGAGCGACAAGAAAAATATTCTGAAAATCGAAAACGTCACGATGCAGTTCGGCGGCGTCGTGGCCGTCGATAACCTGAACCTCGAAGTAAACGAAGGCGAGATTGTTTCGCTGATCGGCCCGAACGGCGCCGGAAAAACGACGGCGTTCAACGTGGTAACGGGCGTGTATGCGCCCACAAACGGCTGCGTCTATTTCAACGGCGAGCGCATTATTGAGAACCACCCGCACGGAAAAATGAAGAAGCTTTATAAGGGCGAGCATGCCGAAGAATATCCGCGCGCGCTGGCCCCGACGCCGGACGTTGTCACGGTACGCGGCATTGCGCGCACCTTCCAGAATATCCGCCTGTGGAAGAGCCAGACCGTGTTTGAAAACGTTCTGATCGCCAAACACTGCCGCCGCTCGGCGGGGCTTTTGAGCGCGATTTTCCGCGTGAATGCGCCGGAGGAAAAACTTCAGCGCGAAGAGTGCGAGCACTTATTAGAAGTGCTTGGGCTTGAGGATGTGCGCAACGAGCTGGCAACCAGCCTGCCCTATGGCCAGCAGCGCCGCGTCGAGATTGCGCGCGCCTTGGCGACAAACCCGCAGCTTTTGCTGCTGGATGAGCCGGCCGCCGGCATGAACCCGCAGGAGACGGCCGAGCTGACAAACTTTATTGCCCGCATCCGCGATGAATTCCATCTGACTGTTTTTATGATCGAGCATCATATGGATCTCGTGATGGATATTTCTGACCGCATCTATGTGCTGGATTTCGGCAAGCTGATCGCACAGGGTACGCCGGAAGAAGTACAGAACAATCCCGAAGTAATCAAGGCGTATCTGGGGGTGGACGAAAATGCTTGAGATCAAAGATCTGCATGTCTCCTACGGCGGCATCCACGCGCTGCGCGGCGTTTCGCTCACGGTGCCGGATGGCAAAATCGTCACGCTGATCGGCGCAAACGGGGCTGGCAAATCAACCCTGCTGCGCACCATCTCTGGCCTTGTCAAAGCAGAAAGCGGCTCGGTGCAGATGGATGGCAAAGAGCTTTTGAGCCAGCCGATCGACCGCATTATCGCCGAGGGCATCGCGATGGCGCCGGAAGGCCGCCGCGTGTTTGCCGATTTGACAGTACTGGAAAATTTGAAGATCGGCGCATACTTGCGCAACGATAAAGAGCAGATCGAAAAGGACCTGAAATGGATCTACTCGTTGTTCCCGCGGCTGGAGGAGCGCAGCTGGCAGATGGCCGGCACCCTTTCCGGCGGCGAGCAGCAGATGCTGGCCGTGGGCCGCGCGCTGATGAGCCGCCCGAAAATTTTGATGCTGGATGAGCCGAGCCTTGGCTTGGCGCCGATTGTCGTAAAAGAAATTTTCGACATTATCCGCAAGGTGAACGCCGACGGCATCACGGTGCTTTTGATTGAGCAGAACGCGAACATGGCGCTGAAGGTGGCCGATATAGCCTATGTGCTGGAAACCGGCAACCTCACCATGAGCGGCACGGGCGCCGAGCTGCTGGCCGACGAGCACGTGAAAGAAGCCTACTTGGGCAAACAGAAAAAGTAACGGCAGCGGCCGTTTGCTATGCAGGAGCGCCTGCCCCAAAGAAATAAGGGGTGGGCGCTCCTTTTTTGGCGATTGCCCCTCTATTTATACACATATTGCATTAATTACAGAAGGCATATAAAGAGAAAACATAGAGAAATGGCCGATTTCATTGCATTTTTGAATTGGAACAATCCCTAGAGGATAAATTCATGAGCAAAAGCAGCGACACAAAAAGGGAAAAAGCCATACAACACAAAAAACAACAAAGAGAAATTCCGATTTAACGCACTATTTCTACAAAATGGCGAGGAATGAAAAAATCGAATTGTGAAATATGCGGATTCTTTTTCGGGCAAAAAAAGAGTATGATAATACACATCCCCAGATGCATTGCGCCCTGTAAAAGGCGGCAAAGTTTTTCCGGAAATGAAAAGCCGGCGGCGCGTTTTGTGCGCATAGGCCGGTGGTGAGGAGCAAAAATGGATCAGCAGCAGTATTTGGATCAGCTGGGGCAGGCATTGAATATGCTTTCCCCGGAGGAGATCGCCGACGTCCAAAATTATTATGCCAACTCGATCCGCGGCGAGGTACTGAACGGCATAAGCGAGGAAAAGGCCATCGAGCATCTCGGCCCGGCCGATCAGGTGGCAGACCGTGTTTTACGCACCCGCGCCCAGCCGATGCCGAGCTCTGTTATGGGGCCGCGCAGGCAGCACGGCCGCAAGCGTGGGCTGGTGATTGCGGGCGTTGTAATCGCGGCATGCTTTGCGGTGGCAAGCGCCAGCGAGGCTGCAAACGCCGCCTTTAGCGGAAACCATGCTGCGATGGGGCGCCAGAGCTTTACGGCGGCCGCGGCCGATGTGCAGACGATTTCGATCACCGCCGAGGCGGACGATGTGAGCTTTGAAACTTCGCCGGATGATGACATCCATCTCGAATGGACCAACAGCAAGCCCGAAACACATACTGCCGCGCAAGATGGTTCGACGCTGACGCTGGAGACGGGAACCTATCATACCGCGGATTTTTCTCTTTCTTTTTCGGATGACGACACAGAAGTTGTGGTAAAGCTGCCGGAAGGCTATGAGGCGGGTACGCTTACCGTCCAGACAAGCTCCGGCGATATAGATGCCGATAATATTGCCGTACAGGATTCGCTTGCGCTGACGACCACCAGCGGCAGCATCAGCGGCTACGGCCTGATTGTGCCGGGTACGTTGGCCGTGAATACCACTTCGGGCGATGTCTCGCTTTGGGATGCTTCGCTCGGCGCGGCAAACCTGAAATCGACATCCGGCTATCTCGATCTTTCCGAGAGCACCGTCGCCGGCGACGCGACGATCCTAAGCACCAGCGGCGATATTTCGTGGGACGAAGGCGCGCTGAGCGGCACAGGGAAATTTGCCTCGACAAGCGGCGGCATCGAGATAAGCGGGGTTAGCACAAAAGGCGATTTGAAGGCAGACACCACCAGCGGCGATGTTTCCTTCGAGCTGAAAAATAAAGATTACAGCATCACCGCAAACAGCGTCAGCGGCGACATCAATATCCCCAAGACGAACGGCACCCATGCAATGGCCCTTAACACCGTCAGCGGCGGCATTGATGTTTCGTTCACGGATTGATTTGCCCCTAGCACACTGCTGAAAAAATAAGCGGCGCATCCGTTCGGCTTTTGGGCCGGCGAATGCGCCGCTTTTTGTGCTCTATATAAAATCGGCATGGCGCTATAAAGCAATGCTTTGCCGGCGCACAGGCCCCAAGGCTCAGGCCGCGGGCGTGGCTTTCGCGCTGCGGATGTGCGGGTCGTGATAGAACGAAAACGCCAGCTGGGCGCACATCAAGCACCAGATCACCGGCTCGCACAGGATAACGCCGAAATACTGCATCGACGGGATCAGCGCCAGCACAAAGAAAATCTTGCCCAGCAGCTCGATGATGCTGGAAATAACGGGCACAACCTTGCGCCCCATGCCCTGCAAGGAATAGCGCAGCGTAAGCAGCACACCCAATACAGAATAGAACGGCGCGTTGAGGCGCAGATATAAGGCACCGTTATCCAAGATGACCGCCTCGGACGAGCCGGAGATCATGCGCATCAGCGCAGGCGACCAGATGGCCAGCACGGCCGTCATCACGGCGGCAAGGCCAATGCAGATCAAATTGGAGTAGCGCACGGCCTTGCGGATGCGATCCCACTGGCCGGCGCCGCGGTTTTGCGAAACAAAGGTGGAGGCCGCCAGCGCGATCGTCATGCCGGGCATGGTAAAAAAGCTGTTCAGCTTACGCGCCGCCGTGTGCGCGGCAATGATCTCATACCCAAGCTGATTGATTGAGAACTGCAAAATCACAGTGCCCGCCGAAACCACGGCAATCATCAGCCCCATCGAAAAGCCCTGCCCCAAAAGCTCCCGGCAAAGCGAAGCATCATAGCGGAAATCTTCGGCCGACGGCAAAAGCAGCGGGCAGCGGAACAAAATGTACACAAGGCACAGCACGGCCGAGACGCCCTGCGCCAGCACTGTGGCAAGCGCCGTGCCACGCACCCCCATCGAAAACTGCGTGACAAATAAAATGTCAAGGAAAATGTTCAGCACGGAAGCAATCAGCAAAAACAAAAACGGCATCACGCTGTTGCCGATGGCGCGCAAAAGGCCCGAAAACAGGTTGTAGGCGAACATCACGCCGATGCACAGCACCATCACATGGATATAGGAATAGGCCTCATCAAAAATTTCCGGCGGCGTTTGCAGCAGCTGCATCAGCGGCCGCAGGCAGATTTCGCCCAAAAGCATGAAAATAACTGTTACGCCCACGCCGATCGTCAGCGTAGAGGCCACGGCCTGCCGTAGGCGGCGGCCATCGCGCATGCCGTAGATTTTTGCGATCACGATGCCCATGCCGTTGCCGATGCCGATAGCAAAGCCAATTAAGAGATCATTGACAGACATGCTGGCGCCGATGGCGGCCAGCGAAAGATCGCCGAGATAATGCCCGACGATCATGGTGTCAACGGTATTATAAAGCTTTTGAAACAGGTTAGAGACGAAAAGCGGCGCCGCAAACAGCAGCAGGCTTTTTAGGATGCTGCCATGCAGCAGATCGGTTTCGGTGTGCATAAAAAACCTCCCTGCCGGAAGCTTCCGGCAGAATTTCCAACGGACAAAAAATATGCGGCCCCCAAAAACGGCCGCCTTGCGCGGGGTTGAGAAAAATGGCGCCGGGGGGTATACTGATTTTATGCGGCGGCACTTTGAAATCCGCGGCCGCCGAAAGGAAAAGGGAATGCAGAACAAAATGTACGATTATCTGATCGTGGGCGCCGGGCTTTATGGCGCGGTATTTGCCGAGCGCGCCCGCGCCGCGGGCAAAACTTGCCTTGTTGTGGATAAGCGCGGCCATATTGCCGGCAACATCTATACCGAAAAGGTTGAAGGCATCGACGTGCACCGCTACGGCGCGCATATTTTTCATACCAACGACCGCGCCGTGTGGCAGTATATCACGCAGTTTGCAGAGTTTAACCGCTACACGAACAGCCCTGTGGCAAACTATAAGGGCGAACTTTACAATCTGCCCTTTAATATGAATACTTTTCATGCCATGTGGGGCGTCATTACGCCCGCCGAGGCCGAGGCCAAGATCGCTGAGCAGCGCGCGGCCGCCGGCATCGCTGAACCGAAAAATTTGGAAGAGCAGGCCATCCGCCTTGTGGGCAGTGATATTTATGAAAAGCTCATTAAGGGCTACACACAAAAGCAGTGGGGCCGCCCCTGCGCCGAGCTGCCGGCCTTTATCATTCAGCGCCTGCCTGTGCGCCTGACCTACGACAACAACTACTTTAACGCGCTGTATCAGGGCATCCCGACGGAGGGCTATACGCAGCTTATCGCAAACCTGCTGGGCGATACCGAGGTGTGCCTCGGCGTCGACTATCTGGCGCAAAAGGCACAGCTGGATGCATTGGCAAAAAAGGTGATCTACACCGGCCCGATCGACGCCTATTTCGGCTATCGCCTCGGGGCGCTGGCCTACCGCAGCGTCCGCTTTGAAACCGAGACGCTTGATATGGAAAACTATCAGGGCAACGCCGTGGTAAACTATACCGACGCCGAAACGCCCTATACGCGCATCATCGAGCACAAGCACTTTACCTTCGGCACACAGCCGAAAACCGTTATCAGCCGCGAGTATTCGGCCGAATGGAAGCCGGGCGATGAGCCGTACTATCCCGTTAATGATGAGAAAAACGGCGCGCTGTATCAGCAGTATAAGGCGCTGGCTGAAGCCGAACCGAACGTGCGCTTTGGCGGGCGCCTTGGCGAATACAAGTATTATGATATGGATAAGGTGATTGCGGCCGCGCTGGCCTGCGCGAAAGCCGAGCTTGGCTAAAAAGGCCCGGCACAGGCGGGTATGCTAAGGCAAAGCCGCCCGCCGTCAGCGCTTTGCCAGCGTTTCGGCCAGTGCGGCATCCGGCGTAATATACGCCGTTTCGTAGAGATCGTATAATACCATGCCGGGCTTGAGGCCGCCCGTTTTGCGGATGTTTTTCACCTCGGTGTAATCCACAGGTACCTTGATGCCGTGCGCTTGGCTGGAAAAGAGAACCGCCAACTGCGCGGCTTCTTCTTTGGTGCGGTCAGGGATGGCACGGCCTTCGCTCATCACGACGGTGTGGCTGCCGGGCGCATTTTTTGTGTGGAACCACAAATCGCGCCCGCGGGCCGTGTGCAGCGTCAGGCGCTCGTTTTGGATGTTGTTGCGCCCAACCAGAATCTCAAACCCGTCGGAAGAGACAAATCGCAGAAAATCGGCAGGCTTTTGCTTTTTATCGCGCTGCTTATAATATTTCAGGTAGCCTTGGCTTTTTAGCTCGGCGCGGATCTCGTTCAGCGCCGCCTCGCCGGAGGCACTTTCCACTTCGTACAGCACGGTTTCCAGATAGGCAATTTCCTGCTCACCGGAAGTAAGCAGCTCGGCCAGCATACGCGCGGCCGTCTGCTTTTTTTTGTATTCCTTAAAATAGCGCTGGGCGTTTTGGCTGGGAGAGTAACGCGCATCGAGCGAAATGGTTACTTCTTTGCCGCCGTCGTACCAGTTGGGCAGCGTGACGCGCTGCATGCCTTTTTCCATCTGGTAAAGGTTAGCGGAAAGCAGCTCGCCATACAGGCGCAGCGTCTCGCTTTTTTCGCTGGCGGCCAGCTCATCGCGGCGGGCGGCCTGCTTGCGCACGGCGCGCTCGTAAAGGTTATGCACGGCCTTGTGCAGCTCCTTGCCCTTGGTGCGCAGGCGCTCTGCACGGTCCTTTTCGGCATAGTAGCCCTCCAGCATCTCGCTGAAAGAAGGCCATTCTGTCAGCACAAAGCCGGCGCCGTACTGTTGCGGGCGGAAAAAGGTATATTCCACGGGGCGGCCTTCGGGCGCTTTTACGCTGACGGGCGTACCGCCGGCTTCGTATTCGGCGCGCAGGGCGTCGATCGCCTGCGCCAAACGGGCTTGCTGCGCGGCATCCAGCTCAGCGGCAAGCGCCGCTGTTTCGCCGAAGGCACGCCATACGGCCTCGCGGCTGACGACAGGGCCAACGCCCGACACCGTTTTAATGAGCGCATCGGCCACAGGCAGGGGCTTTTCACACGCGGCGGCCACAAGCGAGGCCGACGAAACCGAGAAGAAATCGGGCCGGGCGGGCTTTGGCGGCAGGGTATAAGCAAGGCCGGGCAGCAGCTGGCGCACATCGCTGTCCTCAAAATCCACCCGCTTCAGCGCATCGACAATGCGGCCGTTTTGCACCAGCACAAGGTTGGAATAACGGCCCATCAGCTCGGCGCAAAGGGTGTTTGTGACAAGATCGCCCATCTCGTTGGTGCACTGGAAATCGAAATAAACAATACGGTCGCCAGGCTCGCGCCGGACGTCCAGCACTTTGCCGCCCGTAAGATATTTGCGCATCAGCATACAAAAGCCCGGCGGGGTATCCGGGTTCTCGAAACTTTCGCGCGTAAAACACACCCGCGCAGAGCCGCTGCGCGCCGAAAGAAGCAGCGCCAACGTTTCGGTGCGGGTACGCAGCGTCAGCAAAAGCTCATCACGCGTCGGCTCGAAAATTTTGGCGATGCGGGCATCGAGCAGCTTTTCCCGGATCTCGCCCACGGCCAGCGCGAGCGTTGCGGCATCCAAAGCCATAAGAGGTTTCCTTCCCGGGCGGCCACCTGTGCGCGGCGCGCCCTACACAAAACGCCCGGCCGCAGCCGGGCGCAACAAAGCATTACAAATAGGTAAAAGGGGCTTGGCAGCATGTGCTGGGCGAAACCCGAATTTTCGGAAACGCCGCGGCCAGCTTTTCGGCCAAAACCGGCACAATGGGCCATTCGGTAGCATAGTGGCCCGCCGCAATCAGCGAAAGGCCAAGGCGCGTGGCATCCAACGCCGCGTGGTGGCTGGCCTCGCCCGTCAAAAGGCAATCGGCCCCGACGGCGAGGGCATCCGCAAACATGCTGCCGCCCGCCCCGCTGATGACGGCAAGGCGGCGAATGGGCTTGCCCGCATCGGCAAATTTTACGGCCGTATGCAGCACAGCCTGCGCCTTTTCGGACAGCGCGCGGGTGTCGGTTTCGGCGATTGTGCCAACGCGCCCGCAGCCTTCGGCAAAGGGCACAGGGGTTTGCATGGCAAACAGCCCGGCCAAAACCTCGTTAACGCCGCCGGGGGCCGCATCGAGGTTGGTATGCATGCAGATCGCGGAAATGCCGTTTTGCACAAGCGCAAACGCCACATCCTGCGGGCCAAGCCGCTTGAGCGGATCAAAGATGACCGGATGATGCGAAACGATAAGCTGGCAGCCGGTGCGCGCGGCTTCGGCCACGACGGCAGCGGTGATGTCCAGCGTGGTAAGGATGCCGGAAACTTCCGCGCCCGTATCCACCAGCAAGCCGGGATTATCCCAGCTTGCGGCCAGCTCCGGCGGGGCCAAGCGCGCCATAAAGGCATAGATTTCCGCAACGGTTGCCATGAAAAAGCCCTCCTTATACGGTTGTGCCCGCCTGCGCCAATAAAGCGTCAATGGCCTGCGCCAACGGCGCTTCGCCCGGCAGGCCGAGGCGCATTTTGGCAAGCTTGGCACGTTGCAGGGCCTGATACGCCGCAGCGCCCGGCTCACGGCCTGTTTCGCCATACAGGCAGGCCGCCAGCGAGACGGCGGTGGGCGAAAGCGCTTCGCCAATGTATTCGGCCGCCATGACGGCATACCAACGCCCAGCGGCCTGTACCGGAATATCACGCAAAAGCGCAAAGCCGTGCGTGTACAGCCAGCCGCGCAACAGGGCATGCTTTGTGGCCGGCACCAGCACAAGGCGCGGGCCGCCGCGAGCGAAAACCCACGGCGCCGCGACCAGAATATCGGCCGTCGTTTGGGCAGAGACGCCCGCCAACACGATAGTGCCCACCTCGCCCGGGGCAAGCACAGAAAGCCCATCGCCAAGGCGCAGCTCTGCCTTAGCGCAAAGCCCGGCTTCTGCCAGCGTCCGGCGCGCTTTTGAAAGCGGCCCGGGGCGCAAATCGGCCCCGATTACTTTTGGGTAACGGCCCGACGCGGCCAAAAACGCCGTCAGCTTGCCGTGATCGCAGCCGATGTCGGCCACGGCCTCGCCGGGGCGCACCAGCGCCGCCGCGGTGGCAAGCCGGGCATCCAACTGCGGGATATGTGGCTCCATTTAGGCTTTGCCGGCCAGATGTGCGTTCAGCTTTTCCAGCAAAGCATCGCAGTCGACGCCATGCACGGCGCAGGCATCCGCAATACTCTCCCCGCGAGAGGCAGGGCAGCCGAGGCAGTGCATGCCGATTTCAAAGAAATAGGGCGCAGTGGTTTCGTCCATATCCAAAATATCGCCGATGATGGTATCGCGCGTAACTTTGCGGGCGGATGCGGCATCTTCTTTATTTCCAAACAGGTTTAACATATAAAAAATCCTCTTTCTCGGCGCTTTGCCGCGCCATTGTGTTTACTATACCCTAAAAAGGGGCAATATTGCAAGCCTCGGCACAGCAAAAAAGGGAGCCACCCTTACGAGTGGCCCCCTTGAAAGGCATTTGCTGAAAAATCAGCCCTGCTCCTTCATCTTTGCGAAGCAATCAGAGCAGTAAACCGGGCGATCTTCGCGCGGCTGGAACGGAACCTTGCAGGTCTTGCCGCAGGAAGCGCAAACAGCATCATACATCTGGCGCTCGCCACGGGTAGCGTTCTTGCGGGAATCGCGGCAGGCCTTGCAGCGCTGCGGCTGGTTCTCGAAGCCACGAGAAGCGTAGAATTCCTGCTCGCCAGCGGTCCAAACAAATTCCTTACCGCAGTCTTTGCAAACCAAAGTCTTGTCTTCGAACATAGTTGTAGTCTCCTTGTTAAATCTTGCCCGCGGAAGGATTCACTCCATTACTTGGTTTTCGGGACCATTGCTCTGATAGTTACGCGTCCAGGGGCATGTTAGTTGTCCTCTACCTGAGGATGAACTTATTGTACAGTCTCTTTTTGAATTTGTCAACCAAAAAATTCGTTTTGCTAAGCTCGATTTTAATGCAATGTGCATAATCTGACAAAAAAATCCAAAATGTATAATGAAGCTCTTTTTTTCCACAAGGAAGATACATCTTGATTTCTGAAAAAGGATTCGTTATAATAAATAAGCTCGGCCGGTGTGGTGGAATTGGCAGACGCCCGGGACTCAAAATCCCGTGGATGAATAATCCGTGCGGGTTCGACCCCCGCCACCGGCACCAACAAGTCCCGCTAGGCTGTAAAGCCGGGCGGGGCTTTTTGTTTTAAGGGAAAAGCCGGCAAGGCCGGCACAGCAGGGCAGAGGAAAAAGCAATGAAAAATTTTCATGGTTGGCTGGTAAGCAACGCTTTTGTCCACTCGGAAAAGTTTGAAGAGATTTTCACATGGCTGGAAACGAGCGCGGCGGCGCACGGCGTCCGGCTTGAACGAAAAACAAACGCCGAGCTGCTGCCGCGGCTGGCGGGCGGCTGCTTTGCCGAGGAATGGCCGGATTTTGCCCTGTTTTGGGATAAAGATACAAAGCTGTGCCGCCTGCTGGAAGCGCAGGGCATCCGCACGTTCAACGCGGCGCGCGCGATTGAGCTTTGCGACGATAAGGCGCTGACATGGCTGGCGCTGCTGCGCTCGGGCCTTCGCCAGCCGCGAACGATCCTTGTACCAAAGGTGTTTCACGAAACCGATTGGGCCGCCTGCGGCTTTGCGAAAGCGGCCGCCGCGCAGCTGAAGCTGCCGCTGGTTGTAAAGGAATGCTTCGGCTCGTTCGGGGCACAGGTTTATCTGGTACATACCGTGCCGGAGCTGATCGAGACGCTGAACAGCCTTGGCACACGCCCGGCGCTACTGCAGGAGTTTATTGCCACCAGCAAAGGGCACGATATTCGGATTCAGGTTGTAGGCGGGCGCGTCGTTACGGCCATGTATCGCTATGCCGTGGATGACGATTTCCGCGCCAATGTCACGAACGGCGCCAAGATGCGCGCATACACGCCGAATGCGGCGCAGGAGCGGATGGCGCTGGAAGCTTGCCGTCGCCTCGGGCTGGATTTTGCGGGCGTCGATATTTTATTTGGCGAAAACGAAGCCCCGATTTTGTGCGAAGTGAATTCCAATGCGCATTTTATCAATATTTTTCACTGCACAGGCGTGAACACGGCAGATGCGATTTTTGCCTATATCTGCCGTGAGCTGGCTGAAGGCCGCAACCGCCCCGGCGACGCCCCGCGCGGTGAATGGGAGCTGTAACGCTTTCACGCGGCGTGGCCGCAAAAAAGCGGTACGCGGCCACCGAAATTGCCACGCGCAAAAGGGCGGCACAGCGGCCGCAAAAAGGAGCAAACCATGCAGGCATGGCTTTTGTATGACGCAACGGAAGTGGAGCGCAACCGCCGATATATCGGTTTCTATTTTGAGGAATGCGAAAAGCGCGGCATTTCGCTGACGCTTTTGACGGCGCAGGAGCTGACGCCGGCCTGCGGCCCACAAGGCCTTTCGATCCTACAAAATGGGCAGCGCCTTGCCCCGCCGGATTTTGTCGTGTTCCGGGCGGTGGCGCCGGTGCTTCAAAAGCAGCTTGAGCGCATGGGTGTGCCCGTATACAACAGCGCGGCCGTCAGCGACGTATGCAATAACAAAATGCTAACGTATCAGCTGGCGCGCAGCCTCGGCCTTACCACGATGGAGACACGCTTTATCTCAACGCAGGCGGCACAGCCGGGGTTGCCATATCCGCTGGTGGTAAAGCCCGTGGACGGCAAGGGCGGCCGCGGCGTGTGCCTTGTGCGGGACGATGCCGAGTTCCGCGCCGCGGCCACGGCGTTGGGCCAGCCCTACTGCCTTGTACAGCAGGAAGCCAACATGCCGGGGCGGGATGTGCGCGTTTACGTGATCGGGCACACCATCCGCGCGGCGATGCTGCGCCGCTCCGATAAGGATTTCCGCAGCAATTTCTGCCTTGGCGGGCAGGCAAGCGTCTATCCGCTTTCGCCAAAAGAAACACAGATGGTGCAAAAGCTGGCCGATGCAATGGACTTTGGCTTTGTGGGCATCGACTTCGTGTTCCATAATGGGCAGATGGTGTTTAACGAGATTGAGGACGTGGTGGGCGCCCGGATGCTATACATTTATACAGATTTGAATATTGTCGGGGAATATCTGGACTGGATCTTAACGAGAATACGCCGGGAAAGCATTCTTTTATAATACGGTATATTTTTGACGGCATGCACCCATACTTTTCCAAGCCGGAGAGATTTGGAGACCTGCCGAAAATTCCAAATTTTTTTTGTTCTTTTTTGCAAAAAACACTTGCAACACCCGGGGCAGTGTGATACACTAACACACGGCTGCAATGGGCTTGTGCGATACAAGTCGTGCAAGCTACGATATGCGTTGATGCGGGAGGTTGCCGCCCGGGCGTAAGCCTGTGACGGGTTTTTCCGCGGAGTATGTCCGATCTTAGAACCGGGCGAAACAATTACTGACAGCAAAGGGATACGTTCCCCGCAAGGCGTAGTTACTCACGCCGCGCGCCGAACCAATGTCCAACTCAATTTGCCAGAGGGTATCCGGTATGAACTGCTGAGCGGTTCACCGGTTTTCTTCATGCCAAATTGAGAAACACCCGGCGCTGTGTAAAGTAGTTGGTCGGCTCGCCTAAGGCAACACATTTTTATTAGGAGGCGAAAGCAATGGCAGTCAAGGAAAAAATCAGAATTCGTTTGCAGAGCTATGATCCTCAGTTGATCGATGCCGCAGCAGAAAAGATCGTGGAGACCGCGAAGCACACTGGCGCCCGCGTGTCCGGCCCGATCCCGCTGCCCACCGACAAGGAAGTGGTTACCGTCCTGCGCGCTACCTTTAAGTACAAGGATAGCCGCGAGCAGTTCGAGAGCCGCACCCATAAGCGTCTGATCGACATTCTGAAGCCGTCGAACAAGACGGTCGAGGCTCTTATGAGCCTGCAACTCCCCGCCGGCGTGGACATTGAGATCAAGCTGTAAAAGGCATCGCGCGAAACTCCTACATTATAATACCGGCGTAAGGGCCTTGAGCTTCTGATTACCGGTACATGCAGGCAAAACGTGAAAAACGATCTCCGGTCCCTCGCTTGGTTGGAGGGGTCATGTTGACAGGGAATCCTGCCAACCAATAACCTTTACAGGAGGAAATGAAAAATGGTCAAAGGTATCATCGGTAAGAAAATCGGCATGACCCAGCTGTTCGATGAGAACGGCAAAGTTGTGCCCGTAACCGTCATCGAGGCCGGCCCCTGCACTGTCGTGCAGAAGAAGACCGCCGAGAGCGATGGCTACGAAGCAGTTCAGCTGGGCTTTGGCGAAGTAAGCAGCAAGAAGGTCAATAAGGCCGCTGCCGGCCACTTCAAGAAAGCCGACGTTGCCCCGAAGAAGACCCTGCGCGAGTTCCGTCTGGCAGACATCACCGGCATGAATGTCGGCGACGTGCTGAAGGCTGACGTATTCGCCGCGGGCGATAAGATCGATGTGGTGGGCGTCTCCAAAGGCAAAGGCTATCAGGGCGTTATCAAGCGCTTCAACTGCCATCGTCTGCGCGAGAGCCACGGCACCGGCCCTGTTGCACGTCATGCAGGTTCTAACGGCTCGACGTCTACGCCGGCCCGCGTTTTCCCGGGCAAGCATCTGCCGGGCCACATGGGCTTCGAGCGCGTCACCGTTCAGAATCTGACGGTGGTTAAGGTCGACGCCGAGAATAATCTGATCGCTATCAAGGGTGCGGTTCCCGGCTCTAAGGGCACCATCATCACCATCCACGACAGCGTGAAGGCGTAAGGAGGAAAGCTACAATGGCAAAATTTGACGTAGTCGATATGAACGGCAAAAAGGTCAGCACAATCGAGCTTTCCGACGCCGTGTTCGGGATTACCCCGAACGAAAATGCAGTTCACACGGCTGTTGTGAACTATCTGGCGAATCAGCGCCAGGGTACGCAGAGCACCAAAATCCGCATGGAAGTTTCCGGCGGCGGCAAAAAGCCTTGGCGCCAGAAGGGCACCGGCCACGCACGTCAGGGTTCCACCCGCGCCCCGCAGTGGACGCACGGCGGTGTTGCTCTCGGCCCCAAGCCGCGCAGCTACAACTACCACATCAACGATAAGGTCAAGCGCCTGGCTGTGCTGAGCGCATTGTCCGATAAGGCTGTCTCTGGCAACCTGATCGTCGTGGATAAGCTGGCGGTTGAAGATTACAAGACCAAAACTGTTGTCGATATGCTGAGCGCTGTCAAGGCAGGCAAGAAGAATCTGGTGGTCAACGATGCCGTGGATGCCAAGTTCGTTAAGAGCGCGGCCAATATCCCGGGCGTCAAGACGACCTTCGCCGGCAGCGTAAACACCTACGACGTGCTGAACGCCGACAAGCTGATCCTCAGCGTCGACGCAGCCAAGAAGCTCGAGGAGGTGCTGGGCTGATGAAAACCGCACAGGACATTATTCTGAAGCCGGTCATCACCGAAAACTCTATGGCCGGCATTGCCGACAAGAAGTACACCTTCAAGGTTGCTACGGACGCAACGAAGATCGACATCGCAAACGCTGTCGAGACGCTGTTCCCGGGCACCAAGGTGAGCAAGGTGAATACCGTTTCCGTCCGCGGCCGTTATCGCCGCCAGGGCATGCACGAGGGCTACACGGCCGCCTCTAAAAAGGCGATCGTTACCCTGACGAAGGATTCCAAGGAAATCGAATTCTTTAACAGCATGGTCTGATCGAAGAGCCCGCCGAGGGCTCACTTATGGGGATATGACCCCGATAATAAGTCATAAGATGATCAAAGGAGTAAACAATGGCTATTAAAAAATACGGCCCCACCACCCCGGGCCGCCGCGGAATGACTGTTACCGATTACAGCGTTCTGTCTGACGTCGCACCCGAGCGCAGCCTGCTGGAGCCTATGAAGAAGCATGCCGGCCGCAACAACATGGGCCGCATCACTGTCCGCCATCAGGGCGGCGGCAACCGCACCAAGTACCGTGTGATCGATTTCAAGCGTCAGAAGCTGGATATGCCCGCTGAAGTCAAGACCGTCGAGTACGATCCGAACCGCAGCGCATTCATCAGCCTGATTCAGTATGAAGACGGCGTGAAGAGCTATATCATCTGCCCGGACGGCCTGAAGGTCGGCGATAAGGTAGTGAGCGGCGCTTCGGCCGACATCAAACCGGGCAACTGCCTGCCGTTTGAGAACATCCCGGTCGGTACCATCATCCACAACATCGAGCTGTACCCCGGCAAGGGCGCGCAGCTGGTGCGCAGCGCCGGCAACATGGCGCAGCTGATGGCAAAGGAGAACGGTTACGCGCTGGTTCGCCTGCCTTCCGGTGAGATGCGCAATGTGCAGATCAACTGCACCGCTGTCATCGGCCAGGTTTCCAACATCGACCACGAGAACGTGAACCTTGGCAAAGCCGGCCGCAAGCGCCACATGGGCGTTCGCCCGGGCAGCCGCGGCGCCGTCATGAACCCGTGCGATCACCCGCACGGCGGCGGCGAGGGCAAAGCACCTGTCGGCCACGCAGGGCCTATGACCCCGTGGGGCAAGCCCGCTATGGGCCTCAAGACCCGTAAACACCACAACCGCTCCAACAAGTTCATTGTGAAGCGCTGCAACGAGAAATAAGAGAGGAGATTTGACTTATGGGTAGAAGCATTAAAAAGGGCCCTTACGTACAGCCCGCTCTTATGAAGCACGTGGAAGCGATGAACGCATCCGGCAAAAAGCAGGTCATCAAGACTTGGAGCCGTTCCTCCGTGATCTTCCCGGAGTTCGTGGGCCACACCTTCGCCGTCCATGACGGCCGCAAGCATGTGCCTGTGTACGTGACGGAAGATATGGTTGGCCATAAGCTGGGCGAGTTCGTACCCACCCGCACATTCAAGGGCCACGCCAGTGCGGCAGCAGCTGCTGCGGCGAAATAAGTAGAAGGAGGAACACAAAATGGAAGCACGGGCTATTCTTCGTTATGCCCGCATCAGTCCTCGCAAGGTTTCGATCGTGATGGATCTCATCCGCAACAAACCTTTGGACGAAGCGCTGGCAATCATGCAGTACACCCCGAAGGCCGCTTGTGAGCCCCTTCTGAAACTGGTGAAATCTGCAGCCGCAAACGCGGAAAACAATTTCAATATGGACAGAAACAATCTGTATGTAGCAGAATGCTTCGTTGCGCCGGGCCCCACGCTGAAGCGTATGATGCCCCGCGCACAGGGCCGCGGTTTCCGCATCCTGAAGCGTACCAGCCACATGACAGTTGTTCTGAAAGAGAAAGCGTAAGGAGGTAAACAAATGGGCCAGAAAGTTAATCCCCACGGGCTTCGCGTGGGTGTCATCCAAGACTGGGACAGCCGCTGGTTTACTTCCAAAAAGGAATTCAGCGATGATCTGGTTGAAGATCATAAGATTCGTAAAGAACTGAAGAAAGAGCTTTACGATGCAGGTATCCCCAAGATCGAGATCGAGCGTACCGTGGATTCTTCCACGAGCGCACCGCGTGTAACGGTGAACATCTTCTGCTCTAAGCCGGGCATGGTAATCGGCAAGGGCGGCGAAGCTCGCGTTGCATTGCAGGATCGTCTGTCGAAGGAATACGGCAAAGCCTTTGTTGTAAACGTGGTGGAAGTGAAAGCTGCCTCCACGAACGCACAGCTGGTTGCCGAGGACATCGCCCGCCAGCTGGAAAACCGCATCACGTTCCGCCGCGCTATGAAGCAGGCGATGCGCAATGCCATGAGCCCGCGTGACCGCAGCACTGCTCCGGCCAAGGGCATTAAGGCAATGTGCTCCGGCCGCTTGGGCGGCGCGGACATCGCGCGTGTGGAAACTTACCATGAGGGCACCATCCCTCTGCAGACCCTGCGCGCTGACATCGACTATGGTTTTGCGGAAGCAAATACCACCTACGGCAAAGTTGGCGTCAAGGTTTGGACCTACAAGGGCGAAGTGCTCAAGGGCGCTAAGCCTGCCGCCAAAAAGGAAGGAGGCAACAAGTAATGTTACTGCCTAAGCGTGTTAAGTACCGCCGCGTTCAGCGCGGCCGCATGAAGGGCAAAGCCCTGCGTGGCAATACTGTATGTCAGGGCGATTACGGCCTTGTTGCTCTTGAGCCGGCGTGGATCACCTCGACACAGATCGAGGCCGCCCGTGTCGCCATGACGCGTTACATCAAGCGTGGCGGCAAAGTCTGGATCAAGATCTTCCCGGATAAGCCCGTTACTGAAAAGCCGGCCGAAACTCGAATGGGTTCCGGCAAAGGCTCCCCGGAATACTGGGTTGCTGTCGTTAAGCCGGGCCGTGTTCTGTTTGAACTGGCCGATGTCGACGAAGCAACGGCGAAGGAATCTCTTCGCCTGGCAATGCACAAGCTGCCGATCAAATGCAAATTTGTGGTCCGTGAGGGCTTGAAGGAGGATGGCACGAATGAAGGCTAAGGAACTGCGTGAAATGCAGACCACTGAGCTGACCACCAAGCTGGCCGAGCTGAAAAGTGAGCTGTTCAACCTCCGTTTCCAGCATGCCATCAACCAGCTGGACAACCCCGGCCGCATCGAAGCAGTCAAGAAGGACATCGCGCGAGTGATGACCATTCTGGCGGAAAAACAGTAAGGGAGGTTAAACGATGGAAGAGCGTAATCTGAGAAAAACCCGCATCGGAACCGTTGTTTCCGATAAGATGGATAAGACCATCGTGGTTGCCGTTAAGGACAGCGTGCAGCACCCCCTGTACAAGAAGATCCTGAAGCGTACTGCCAAGTTCAAGGCACACGACGAAACGAACGAAGCAGGCATTGGCGACCGTGTTGAGATCATGGAGACCCGCCCCATCTCGAAGGATGTGCGTTGGCGCCTGGTCAAGATCGTGGAGAAGGCGAAGTAATTTCGCCGTGGTACTTTGAAAGGAGAAATCTGACTTATGATTCAGATGCAAACTTATCTCAAAGTGGCCGACAACACCGGTGCCAAAGAACTGATGTGCTTCCGTGTGCTGGGCGGTACCCGCAAGAGATATGCTAACATTGGTGATATTGTTGTCTGCTCTGTCAAAAAGGCAGCTCCGGGCGGCACTGTCAAAAAGGGCGACGTCGTGAAGGCTGTTATTGTACGCAGCAAGCACGGCCTGCGCCGCGACGACGGCAGCTACATCCGTTTCGATGAGAATGCCGCCGTGATCGTTATGGCCGACAAGAGCCCGAAAGGCACCCGTATCTTCGGACCGGTTGCCCGCGAGCTTCGCGAATCCGGCTTCACCAAGATCCTGAGCCTGGCTCCGGAATCGCTGTAAGGAGGTTTTAAGTAATGAATACACTTCATGTTAAAACCGGCGACACCGTCAAGATCATCAGCGGCAAGGACAAAGGCCAGACCGGGAAGGTGCTGCAGGTCAGCCCCGACGAGAACAAGGTCATTGTCGAAGGCCGCAATATGGTCACGAAGCATGTCAAGCCTCGCCGTCAGGGCGAGCAGGGCGGCATCGTAAAGGCTGAGGGCGCTATGTATGCGTCCAAGGTCATGCCGGTTTGCCCCAAGTGCGGCAAAGCTACGCGCGTTGCCCACAAGCTGGTAACCAAGACGGTTTCCGGCAAAGAAAAGACTGTCAGTGTCCGCGTCTGCAAAAAATGCGGCGCCGAACTGTAAAGGAAGGAGTAGGAATTAAATGGCTCGTTTGAAAGAACAGTATGTCAAAGAGATCGCTCCTGCTCTGAACAAGAAGTTCGGTTACAAGAGCGTGATGCAGATCCCGAAGCTGGATAAGGTTGTTGTCAACGTCGCCTGCGGCGATGCAAAGGACAACGCTAAGATCCTCGATGCAGTTCTGGCTGATCTGGCACAGATCACCGGCCAGAAGGGCACTGCCTGCAAAGCAAAGAAGAGCGTGGCTAACTTTAAGCTGCGTGAAGGCACCCCGATCGGTGTCAAGGTCACCCTCCGTGGCGACCGTATGTACGAGTTCGTGGATCGTTTCTTCAACGTGGCTCTGCCGCGTGTGCGTGACTTCCGCGGCATCAATGGCGATTCTTTTGACGGCCGCGGCAACTATGCCTGCGGCATCAAAGAGCAGATCATCTTCCCGGAAATCGACTTTGATAAAGTCGATGCTGTCCGCGGCATGGACATCTGCTTTGTAACCACCGCCAAAACGGACGAAGAGGCCAAGGAGCTGCTGAAGGCTCTGGGCGCTCCGTTCGCAAACTGAGAAAGGGAGGAACTTGAATATGGCTAAACTGTCTATGAAGCTGAAGCAGGCTCGTCCCGCGAAGTTCTCTACCCGCGCCTACACGCGCTGCCGCATCTGCGGCCGCCCGCATTCCGTGCTGCGCAAGTACGGCATCTGCCGTATCTGCTTCCGCGAGATGGCGTACAAGGGCGAGATCCCCGGCGTCAAGAAGGCTTCTTGGTAAGCCTTTCACCCGAAAATCCACATACGAGATAATTTAGGAGGTTAGTGGCATGCAAATCACCGATCCTATCGCGGACCTGCTTACCCGCATCCGCAACGCCTGCACTGCCAAACACCCTTCTGTTGAAGTCCCCGCTTCTAATATGAAGAAGGCTATCAGCCAGATTCTGGTGGACGAGGGCTACATCAAAGGGATGCAGGTGAAAGACGATACCGTTCAGGGCACGATTGTTCTGACGCTGAAGTATCAGGATGACGGTTCTCCCGTCATCGCCGGCCTGCGCCGCGTTTCTAAGCCGGGCCTGCGCATCTACACCAACTGCGAAGATATGCCGAAGGTCATGAAGGGCCTTGGCACCGCAATCATTTCCACTTCCAAAGGCATCATGACCGACAAGGCTGCCCGCGCAGCCAAGGTCGGCGGCGAAGTGCTCGCCTTTGTGTGGTAAGAAAGGGGTAAAAGACAATGTCGAGAATTGGAAGAAAACCCATCGTCATTCCTGCCGGCGTCACGGTTACTATTGACGAAGCTGCACACACCGTTGACGTCAAGGGCCCCAAAGGTAGCCTGCATTCCACCTACAACCCTCTCATGAATGTGAAGGTCGAGGGCAATGAGGTTCTGGTTACCCGCCCCAATGACGAGAACTTGTCTAAGAGCCTGCATGGCTTAACCCGCACCAACATCGCCAACATGGTGAACGGTGTGGTTACCGAATACGAAAAGAAGCTGGAGATTCAGGGTGTTGGCTACCGCTGCGCAAAGCAGGGCACCAAGCTTGTCCTCACGCTGGGCTTCTCTCATCCGGTTAACATCGAAGAGACGGATGACATCAAGATCGACTGGGTAGACGCCAACAACTTCACCATTCGCGGCGTCGACAAACAGAAGGTCGGCCAGTTCGCTGCCGAAGTGCGCGCCAAGAAGCCGCCGGAACCCTATAAGGGCAAGGGCATCCGCTATCTGGGCGAAGTCGTCCGGCACAAGGAAGGCAAAGCCGGCAAGGCTAAAAAGTAAGGTAAGGAGTGAGAAACAATGGTCAAACAGATCGACAAAAACGAAGCTCGTCTTCGTCGTCATCGCCGCGTTCGCGGCAAGATCAGCGGTACTGCTGCTCGTCCGCGCCTGGATGTTTTCCGCTCCGCCAAGCATATTTACGCACAGATCATCGATGATGAAAAGGGCGTAACGCTGGCTGCGGCTTCCACGCTGGACAAAGATTTCAGCGGCAACGGCGGCAACATCGACGCTGCAACGCAGGTTGGCAAGAACATCGCCAAAAAGGCGCTCGAAAAGGGCATCGAAGAGGTCGTTTTCGACCGTGGCGGTTTCGTTTATCATGGCCGTGTCAAGGCCGTAGCTGAGGGCGCCCGCGAGGGTGGCCTGAAGCTGTGATGAGAGGAGGAGACACAGTATGGCTATGATGAGAAACAGACAGCCGGATGATGGTATGACTACCAAGGTCGTCTCCATTAACCGCGTATCCAAGACCGTCAAGGGCGGCCGTATCATGAAGTTCGCGGCGCTCGTCGTCGTGGGCGATGGCAAGGGCACGATCGGCTATGGCATCGGCAAATCCGGCGAAGTGCCGGAAGCGATCCGCAAGGGCGAATCCGCTGCCAAAAAGGATCTGCACAAGATCGCGCTGCGCGGCACTACGATTCCGCACGAGATCGTCGGCAACTACGGCGCTGGCTCCGTTTTGATGAAGCCGGCTGCCCCCGGTACCGGCGTGATCGCCGGCGGCCCGGTTCGTGCCGTCATCGAAGTGTCCGGCATTAAGGACATCCGTACGAAATCCATGCGCTCCAACAACCCCATCAATGTTGTGTCCGCTACTTTCGCGGGCTTGTGCGGCCTTGTCAGCGCAGAAGATGTCGCTGCAAAGCGCGGCAAGACCGTGAAAGAGATTCTGGGCTGAGGAGGGTACTAACATGGCAGAAAAAATGCTCAAGATCGAGCTGCATAAAAGCCTGATCGGCCGCGGCGCAAAACAGATTTCCACCGCTGCGAGCCTTGGCCTGAGAAAGCCGGGCGACGTTACCGTTCAGCCTGACAATGCAGCAACGCAGGGCAAACTTACGCAGATTGGTTATCTGCTGAAGGTGTCTGAGGCCGCCGAGAAGGCTGCCAAGGCCCCGAAGAAGGCTGCCCCGAAGAAGGCTGCCGCGCCGAAGGCTGAAAAAGCCCCGGCCAAGAAGGCTGCCGCACCGAAGGCTGAAAAAGCCCCGGCCAAGAAGGCCGAAAAAGCTCCGGCAAAGAAAGCGGCTTCCGCTGAAAAGAAGCCTGCCGCAAAAAAGCCGGCAGCTAAGAAAACGACCAAGAAGGAGGCGCAGGCATAATGAAACTGCATGAACTGCATGCTGTCAAGGGCGCCAACAAGCCCGTTACCCGTAAGGGCCGCGGCGCAGGCTCCGGCAACGGCAAAACTGCCGGTTACGGCAGCAAGGGCCAGAAGGCTCGTTCCGGTGTCAAGAAGGCCGGTTTTGAAGGCGGCCAGATGCCGCTGCAGCGCCGCCTGCCGAAAGTCGGCTTCAACAATATTTTTGCAACCGAGTATGCCACGGTAAACGTGGGCGTTTTGGATGCAAAGTATAATGCCGGTGAGACTGTGGATGCCGAGAGCCTGAAGGCAAAGGGCATCCTGAAGAAAACGCTGGATGGCGTTAAGATTCTCGGAAACGGCGAGCTGACCAAGGCCCTGAACGTTAAAGTCGCAGCTTATTCCGCCTCCGCCAAAGAAAAAATCGAAAAGGCGGGCGGAAAGGCTGAGGTGATGTAAGGTGCTCAAAACATTCCGAAATGCATGGCAGATCCCGGAACTGCGCAAGCGTCTTTTGTTTACGCTGCTCATCCTTGTCATCTACCGCCTCGGATGCGCTGTGCCGGTGCCGTTTATCGCGGCCTCGGCGCTGGAGAACATGTTTTCTACCGGCAGCATGCTCACCTATCTGAACATGATGTCCGGCGGCGCGCTTTCTGAGTGTACGCTTTTCGCTTTGGGTGTGATTCCCTACATCAACTCGTCTATTATCATTCAGCTGCTGTGCGTGGCGATTCCTTACCTCGAAAATCTGGCCAAGGAACCCGACGGGCAGCAGAAGCTGCAGCAGATTACACGGTACGCAGGCGCGGCCATCGCAGTTGTGATGTCCATCGGCTACTACTTTGTTCTGCGCAGCGAGGGTGGCCTCAGCTATACTTCCGGCGCTGCCGGATGGTTCACGGCAATCGTCATTATTTTGGCCTTTACCGCGGGCGCACAGCTGATTACTTGGTGCGGCGAGCAGATCGACGACAAGGGCATCGGCAACGGCATTTCGCTGTTGATCTTTGTCTCTATCGTATCGCGCTGGTCGAGCCTGTATACCACCGTCAAAGGCCTGCTGACGAAAGCCGCGGCCGGGGAAAGCAAGTATTATATCCTTCTGCCGCTTCTGGTCGTTTTGGCTTTGGTCGTCGTGGTGTTCATCATCGTGCTGACCAACGCCGAGCGCCGCATCACGGTTCAATACGCCAAGCGCGTAGTTGGCCGCAAGATGATGGGTGGGCAGAACAGCTATATCCCGCTGAAGATCAACATGAGCGGCGTTATGCCGATCATCTTCGCCTCGGCGATGGTCTCCATCCCCGGCACGATTGGCAGCTTTATCAATGTCACGAGAGAGGCACATCCGTTCTGGTATGCCTTTTTGCATGCGTTCGATTATACGAGCGTGGTGTATATCGTGCTGTATCTGCTGCTGATTCTGGCTTTCAACTATTTCTATGTGGCTATCCAGTACAACCCGATCGAAATCGCCAACAACCTGCGCCAGAATAACGGTACCATCCCTGGTATCCGTCCGGGCAAGCCGACGAGCGATTTCATTACCAAGACCCTGAGCAAGATTACGCTGATCGGCGCGATCTTCCTGGCTGCGGTGGCCGTGCTGCCCATTATCTTGGGCAACCTGACCGGCGTAAGCATCCAGCTCGGTGGTACCAGCCTGCTGATCGTTGTCGGCGTGGCGCTGGATTCCTCCCGCAGCTTGGAGAGCTTCATGACGATGCGCAACCACAAAGGATTCTTGGGCTGATCGCCGCAAAACGACAAAACAATTAAAAATGCTGACTACGAAAGGGGACTTTTGACCTATGAATCTGATTCTGCTCGGCGCCCCCGGCGCCGGTAAAGGGACCTATTCCGAGATCATCTGCGCAAAGTGCAAGATTCCCGCCATCAGTACCGGCAACATTTTGCGCGCCGCTGTCAAAAACGGCACGGAGATGGGCCAGAAGGCGAAAAGCTTTATGGATGCCGGCGCTCTTGTCCCTGACGACGTAATCATCGGTATTGTCAAGGAACGCCTTGGCGAGCCCGACTGCGCCAATGGCTTCATTCTGGACGGCGTGCCCCGCACGATCGCGCAGGCCGAAGCTATTGAGCGTATGGGAATTCGGATTGACAAAGTTCTGGAGCTGTCCGTGGCGGACGATGTGATTCTGCAGCGTATGGCAGGCCGCCGTGTATGCGAAAAATGCGGCGCGAGTTATCACATCCAGAACAAACCCAGCAAAACCCCCGGCGTCTGCGACGCCTGCGGCGGCAAGCTGGTAATCCGCAAGGATGATAATCCGGATACCGTGCGGGATCGTCTGAAAGCATACCATGAGCAGACAGAACCGCTTGTGGCGTTTTATAAGGAGCGCGGCAAGCTGGCCACGGTAGAAAACCAGAAAACCTTAGCGGAAAATGTGGCCGCTGTTCTACACGCTCTCGGTGTGGAGGCGTAAGTTTTGATCCAGATTAAAAATGCCAAAGAACTGGAAGGGATGCGCCGTGCCTGCGCAATCAGCGCGGCGGCCCTGAAGTTTGGCGGCGACAGCATCGAGCCCGGCATGACAACGGCAGAGCTGGATAAGCTGATCTATGATTTTATCGTGAAGCACGGCGCAAAGCCGAACTTCAAGGGGCTTTACGGATTTCCGGGCACGGCTTGCATCAGCCTGAATGACGTTGTCATTCACGGCATCCCGAGCCATGATACGGTGATTCACCCGGGCGATATTATCAGCATCGACACGGGCGCAAAGATTGACGGCTTCAACGGCGATAATGCCTGCACGTTTGCATGCGGCAAAATCGACAGCGAAGCCCAGCGCCTGCTGGATGTAACCAAAGAAGCACTTCACTTGGGCATTGCGCAAGCGAAGGCGGGCAACCGCATCGGAGACATCGGCCATGCCGTGCAAAGCTACTGCGAGGAGAACGGATTTTCCGTTGTCCGCGATTATGTGGGCCACGGCGTAGGCAAGGAGCTTCATGAGGACCCCGAGGTTCCGAACTACGGGAACGCAGGGCGCGGGCCGCGCCTTGTCAGCGGCATGACGATTGCCATTGAGCCGATGGTCTGCCAGAACGATTATCACGTAGTACCGGGGCCAGGCGGCTGGACGGTAAAAACTCGTGACGGCGGTTTGGCGGCACATTTTGAGCACAGCGTCGCCATTCTGCCTGGCGGGCCCGAGATCCTGACCAGAGGTTGGGAAGACCCTGATTTTAAGCTGTAAAGGCATTTTTGCGCCGAAAGGGGCGAGAATTGCCGCAGCGGGGCCGTTTTTTCTTGGACAAAAACGAAAAAATGCTTGTCAAGGAAGAAATCCCGGTGTATAATAAATTATTGCCGTGGTAGGCCAGATACTTTCTCGGGAAGAGGTCAAAAAGCCTGTTTTTCTGCGGATTTTGTGCCGCGGGAGAAAGTATGTGGCATCCACCGCTGCCCGTCCGCACAAAGACAAACTGAGAAATCCTTAAGGAGGCAATTAGCTTGTCTAAAGAAGACGTCATCGAAGTAGAAGGCATCGTGCGCGAAGCAATGCCCAACGCGATCTTTAAGGTCGAGCTGCTGAGCGAGGACAAAGATACCGGCCGGCTTACGCCGAACGGCCATGTTCTGCTGGCGCACATCTCCGGTAAATTGCGGACCAATTTTATCCGCATCCTGCCGGGGGACAAAGTTACGATGGAAATGTCGCCCTACGATCTTACGAAGGGCCGCATTACCTGGCGCTCGAAGTAATTCGCCCGCCGAGTTATTCACCAAAAGGAGGTTCATCATCATGAAGGTCAAGCCTTCCGTCAAACCCATCTGCGAGAAATGCAAAGTCATTCGCCGTAAAGGCCGCGTGATGGTCATTTGCCCGAACCCCAAGCATAAGCAGCGCCAGGGCTGATTTCCTGCGCCTGGGGGCCAAGTGCGTAGATTCCCGGCGCAGGCCCCGACACTGACATGGGATGCATTGGAGGAAAAACTATGGCACGTATTGCCGGCGTTGACCTTCCCCGCGAAAAGCGCGTGGAGATCGGTCTCACCTACATCTACGGTATCGGCCGTACCACTTCTAACAAGATCCTGAGCGCGACCGGCATCAGCCCGGACACCCGCGTGAAGGACCTGACCACAGACGACGAAGCCAAGATCCGTGATTATATCGATCAGGCTGGCATCATCGTGGAAGGCGACCTGCGCCGCAATGTGGCGCTCGACATCAAGCGTCTGACCGAGATCCAGTCCTATCGCGGCATGCGTCATCGCAAGAATCTGCCTTGCCGTGGCCAGCGCACGAAGACGAATGCACGTACCTGCAAAGGTCCGAAGCGCACGGTCGCTAACAAGAAGAAGTAAGGAGGATTTGCGATAATGGCTAACGATAAAGCTACCAAAGGCGTCTCTCGTAAAAAGCGCGAGCGCAAGAATATTGTTGCGGGCCAAGCTCATATCCAGTCTACGTTCAACAACACTGTTGTGACGATCACGGATATGCAGGGCAACGCAGTGTCTTGGTCCAGCTGCGGTGCGCTGAGCTTCCGCGGCAGCCGCAAGAGCACCCCGTATGCAGCCCAGAGCGCAGCCGAAACGGCTGCCAAGGCCGCTATGGAGCATGGCATGAAAACGGTGGAAGTTTACGTAAAGGGCCCCGGCGCCGGCCGTGAGAGCGCGATCCGCGCCCTGCAGGCTACCGGCCTCGAAGTTACGCTCATCAAAGACGTAACCCCGATCCCGCACAATGGCTGCCGTCCCCCGAAGCGCCGCCGCATTTGATTGAAGGAGGAAACGAAATTATGGCTAAGAATATGCAGCCCATCGCAAAGCGTTGCAAGGCTCTGGGCATTTCTCCTGCAGTCATGGGCTACGCAAAGAAAAACACAACCCGTAACTCCAGCACGAGCAACTTCCGCAAGAAGGAGTCCGAGTATGCTACCCAGCTGAAGGAAAAGCAGAAGGTTAAGTTCATCTATGGTGTGTTGGAGCGTCAGTTCTCCAACTACTTCTCCGAGGCAGCTCGTCTTCCGGGCCAAACCGGCGAGAACTTGCTTCGCCTTTTGGAGTGTCGGCTTGACAACGTCGTGTTCCGCATGGGCTTTGCTTCCACGCGCCGCGATGCCCGCCAGCTGGTCAGCCACGCACATTTTACTGTGAACGGTAACAAGGTCAACATCCCGTCTTATCAGGTGAAAGCCGGCGACGTGATCGAAGTGAAGGCGAGCAGCCGCGCTTCTGCCAAGTTCGCAAAGCTTGTTGGGCCGGAAGCCCCGGTTGTGGCGCTGCCGTCCTGGCTGAGCCGCGATGCAAGCGCCCTGAAGGGCAAGGTTGAAAAACTGCCGGAGCGCAGCGACATCGACTACGAAGTTTCCGAGCACCTCATCGTCGAGTTGTACTCCAAGTAATCCATTGGGAAGCGCGTTTATAGGCGCGTTCCCCGCATTCTTCGCAACAAGAATAAATGGGCTGGCGCTTTTTGCGCCGGTGTTACAAGGAGGGCATTGATATGATGGAGATTGAACGTCCCAAAATCGAAACGACGAGCCTTTCTCCCGATGGCCGCTACGGTAAGTTTGTGGCCGAACCTCTGGAGCGCGGCTTTGGCATTACGCTGGGCAACAGCCTGCGTCGTGTGCTGCTTTCTTCTCTGCCCGGGGTCGCGGTCACCAGCGTCAAGATCGACGGCGTGGTCCACGAGTTCTCCACCATCGAGGGCGTCAAGGAAGATGTCACGGAAATCGTTCTGAACCTGAAAGGCATTGCTGCAAAGCTGTATACGGATGGCCCCAAGGCTGTTCGTATCGAGGCTGTCGGCCCGTGCGAAGTCACGGCGGGCAGCATCAAGCAGGGCGATGAGATCGAAATCCTGAATCCCGATTGGCATATTGCCACGCTGGCCGAAGGGGCAAAGCTTGTAATGGAGCTGACCTTCGACAAGGGCCGCGGCTATGTGCCGGCGGAGCGCAACAAACAGGCGATCCTCGAGAAAAACGACATCAATACACTGCCGGTTGACAGTATTTATACCCCGGTGCTCAAGGTGAACTACAACGTGGAGAATACCCGCGTCGGCCAGATCACCGACTACGACAAGCTGACGCTTGAAGTATGGACGGACGGCACAATCAACGCGCAGGAGGCGGTAAGCCTTGCTGCTCGTGTGCTGACGGAGCATTTGAACCTCTTTGTGAATCTCTCCGAGGAGGCTGCCGGTACAGAAATCATGGTGGAAAAGAACGACCAGAGCAAGGAAAAGGCGCTTGAGATGACTATCGAAGAGCTGGATTTGAGCGTTCGTTCGTTCAACTGCCTGAAACGCGCCGGTATCAATACCGTCGAGGATCTGGTAAACAAGAGTGAGGACGAGATGATGAAGGTTCGGAATCTCGGCCGCAAGAGCCTGGAAGAAGTTATGGCCAAGCTGGATTCGCTCGGCTTTAAGCTGAACCAGGACGACGACTAATTTTGTAAGGAGTGAAACGGGATGCCCGGTACCAGAAAGCTCGGTAGAACCAGCGACAGCCGCAACGCGATGCTGCGCGCGATGGTTACCTACCTGTTAGAGAATGGCAAAATCGAAACTACCGTTCCTCGTGCCAAGGACGTTCGTTCTATGGCCGAGAAGATGATTACCCTGGGTAAGAGCGGCGACCTGCACGTAAAGCGTCAGGTTTACAGCTATATTACCAAGGAAGATGTCGCCAAGAAACTGTTCGATGAGATCAGCCCGAAGTATGCCGACCGTAACGGCGGCTACACCCGCATTGTCAAGATTGGCGCGCGCCGTGGCGACGCCGCTGAAATGGCTGTGCTGGAGTTGGTTTGATCCAGCCGAAGATCATGGCTTAAAAGTGCCCTGCCGCAGAATACGCGGTGGGGTACTTTTTCTTTGAACATTTTTTGCCGAATGCCCAAAACAGCGCATGTACGGTATCTTTTTTGGGCAAACTGGGCGGTTTGTACGTTTACGCCGCCGCGCCGGAATGGTAAAATTCTTTTTGCAAAACAGAATAGCAACTTATCCAGAGTGGTGGAGGGGACAGGCCCTATGAAACCCGACAACCTGCGCGGCTGCACGGCCGTGTAAGGTGCCAAATCCTGCGGGAAACCGAAAGATAAGAGTGTCAAGCTCGGACCTTTCGGGTCCGGGCTTTTTCATTGTCTTGAAACAGCGCGCCGTAAGGCGCTTTCCGTCAGTTGCCTTTCTGTGCATGTTCGTGTGGCCGCACCGGCGGCCGTGGAATTTGAAAGGAGACCAAATATGTCGAGACATCTGTTTACTTCCGAATCCGTTACCGAAGGGCATCCCGATAAGATCTGCGACCAGATCTCGGATGCCATTCTGGATACGATCCTCGCGCAGGACCCTAACGCCCGTGTTGCCTGCGAAACCTGCTGCTCTACGGGCCTTGTCCACATCATGGGCGAGATCACCACAAAATGCTATGTCGATTTTCAGGGCGTTGTGCGTGGGGTGCTGCATGACATCGGCTACGACCGCGCCAAATACGGCTTCGACGCCGATACCTGCGCGGTGATTTCCAACATCGACGGCCAAAGCCCGGACATTGCGCTGGGCACGAACGATGAAGTTGGCGGCGCGGGCGATCAGGGCATGATGTTTGGCTATGCCTGCGACGAAACGCCGGAGCTGATGCCCATGCCGATCAGCTTGGCGCATAAGCTTTCCAAGCGCCTGACCGAAGTGCGCAAAAGCGGCCTGATGGGCTATCTGCGCCCGGACGGAAAAAGCCAAGTGACCGTGGAATATGTGGACGGCAAGCCCGTGCGTGTGGATACGGTTGTAATCTCCAGCCAGCACAGCCCCGAAGTTTCGATGGCACAGCTGCGCGCCGACGTGCAGGAGCATGTCATTCAGGCAGTGATCCCCGCCGAGCTGCTGGACAGCAAAACGAAGTATTTCATCAACCCGACCGGCCGCTTTGTAGTAGGCGGCCCGCAGGGCGACAGCGGCCTGACGGGCCGCAAGATCATCGTCGACACCTACGGCGGCTATGCGCGCC
This sequence comes from Faecalibacterium sp., assembly GCA_022652735.1. Taxonomy (GTDB): domain Bacteria; phylum Bacillota; class Clostridia; order Oscillospirales; family Ruminococcaceae; genus Faecalibacterium. The sequence continues at coordinate 139,463 of JALCRP010000002.1, forward strand.
ACGGCGGCGGCGCTTTCTCCGGCAAAGATCCGAGCAAGGTTGACCGCAGCGCCGCCTACGCCACACGCTGGGTGGCAAAGAACATTGTGGCCGCCGGCCTTGCCAAAAAGTGCGAAGTACAGGTTGCTTACGCCATCGGCGTGGCAAAGCCTGTCTCGATCATGGTCGATACCTTTGGCACCGGCGTAGTGGCCGACGAGAAGATCGAGCAGGCCGTGGAAAAGGTGTTTGACCTGACCCCCGCTGCGATCATCCGCGATTTGGACCTGCGCAAGCCGATTTACCGCCAGCTGTCCGCTTACGGCCACATGGGCCGCGAGGACCTTGGCGTAAAGTGGGAAAACACCGACCGTGTCGACGCGCTGAAAGCCGCCGTCGGCTGCTAAAATGCAACAAAAGCCTGCCCGATGCATACGGGCAGGCTTTTCCTGTTTACATTTGGTAAACAACAACTATAATATTTGTCAAAACAACCAGTACCCATTTCGATTTTTCAAAATACATGTGCAAGGCGCAGAAAATGTCAAAGCAGGCCGAAAGCCTGTAACGGCGGGCAAAAAATGTGCTAAAATAAAAATAACAGTGGTTGTGGGCGAAAAACAGCTGCATTTTGTGGAGAGTAAAAGGAGTTGCGCGGTATGGCAGGAAGCTATGTGAACCCGAGGGAATTTTTTGCACGAGATACACAGGTGGCCGATCTGGGGCTGATCGCCTGCCCGGGCGCCGAAGAACTGACCAACCTGATTGATCGGTATCTGATCGGCTGGGCAAAGGAAGTTGGCTTTGACACCGAAACATTTATTATTGCAAGCGATTGCCCGCGCTTTCAAAGCGGCGACGCAAAGGGCCTCGTAAAGGATTCCGTCCGCGGGGACGACATCTATATCGTTGTCGATCCCGGTAATTACAGCGTCACCTATAAGCTGTTCGGCAACGAAAATCACCTTTCTCCGGATGACCATTTTGCCAACCTGAAACGCATCATTCAGGCCGTTTCCGGCAAGGCGCACCGTGTAACAGTGATTATGCCGAGCCTGTACGGCGGCCGCCAGCACCGCCGCATCTCGCGCGAAAGCCTTGATTGCGCCGTGGCTTTGCAGGAGCTGCAGTCGATGGGCGTACGCAACATTATTACCTTTGACGCACATGACCCGCGCGTACAAAACGCTGTGCCTCTGATGAGCTTCGACAACGTTATGCCGACGTATCAGGTGCTCAAAACGCTGCTGCGCAATATGCCCGAGCTGGATTTCGATCAGGATCATTTCATGGTCGTAAGCCCGGATGAGGGCGCCATGAACCGCAACATGTATTTTTCCAGTGTGCTGGGATGCAACCTCGGCATGTTCTATAAGCGCCGCGATTATACCCGCGTGGTAAACGGCCGCAACCCGATCGTTGCCCACGAATACCTGGGCGAATCCGTAGAGGGCAAAACCGTCTTTATCGCCGACGACATCATTGCCTCCGGCGAGAGCATGCTGGAAGTGGCAGGGGAGCTGAAAGCCCGCGGCGCGGCGCGCATCATTGCGGACGCAACTTTTCCGCTGTTTACGGCGGGCACGGATAAGTTTGACAAAGCCTATGCCGACGGCATTATCACCGCCGTGCTGGGCACAAACCTTACCTACCGCACACCGGAACTGCTGGGCCGTGAGTGGTATATGGATGTGGATGTATCCAAATACATTGCCTATTTTGTCGCGGCGCTGAACCACGATATGTCGGTTTCTTCCATCTGCGATCCGATGAAGAAGATCCAGCATTTGCTGGCCGTCCGCCACGGCGAGATCGAAGAATAACGCTGTGCATCTGCCCCAAAAGGGCAAAGGCGTTGCTGCGAAAGCCAAAAACAAAAAAGAAAACCGCCCCGCGTTCGGCAAGAAACAGCCGACACGGGACGGTTTTTTATATAAGAGCGCGCGGCGGATGCTCGCCGCACAACCGGCTTCACCGGCAAAAATCGGCGCACAAAAGGTTACTGCTTTATTTCTGCGCCGGTAACGTCAATCAGCGGGCCGTAAGGATCAAAGCGAAGGCCCACGATCGAAGGATCGACCAGCAGGCGCTTTTCCTGCGCATAAAGCGGCACAACTTCACAGCTGTCCGTCAGGCGGCGCTCTGCCTGATAAATGGCGTCGCACTTGGCCTTGCCCGAAACAGAGGCGGCCTGCCGCATCAAGCCGGAAAAGGAAACGTCCGGGAAAAGCGCTGTATCGGTAAAGGGCGACAGCATCGAGAGCGGATCGCTTTGAGAAAGCGAAAGCGGCACAAGCGCCATCGTGTAATCGCCGCTGTTGTAGCGCTGCCAAAAGGTTTCGTCCTCTACCGTGTCGATAGAGAAAAACAGTGAGTAATCCTCTTGCCAAAGGCTGTTAAGCGCCTGCACATAGGCGGCGTCGGCGCTTTCAGGCACAAGGATGCGCAGGCCCTTCAGGTTTTCTGTGCCGGCCTCGGCCAGCGCTTGGGTAAAGAGGGCTTTCGGATCGGACAAAGAGGCGCGCGCGCTGCCTGCCGTTGTACGGTAATCGTAGCCATCCACGGCCACGCCGCGGGGGATAATGCCGTCCACCGCGGTATACAGCGTGGTATCGGCGGGCATATCAGCTTTTTGCGCGTCCGCCGCCAGCGCCATGCGCAGCGACGTACTGGAAAATACGCTGCTGCCATTAAATACGAGGCACCACGTTGTATCGGAATACGAGATTTCTTGCAGCGCGGTAGGCTCAGAAGAAGTATCTAATGCCGCCGTGCATTTTTCGTTTTCCACAAGGGCTTGCGGCGACATGCCGGAAGCGTCGGTGTTCTGCACAAGGCGCAGGCTGTTGATTGCATTTCCTTTTGCGCCGCTGCGCAAAAACAAGCCGCTTTCCGTCCAGTTATAAAGGTAAAACGGGCCGTTTGTCAGCACGGTATTTTTGCTGAGGCCATAAGAGCCTTTTGTGCTGTTGAAGAAAGCCTCGTTACAAGGCATGGCGCCGGGCAGCGTCAGCTTTTCCAAAAAGTTTTCGTCCGGCGAGGAAAGCCGAATTACCAGCGTGGTATTGTCGGGCGCCGAAACGCCCAGCGCGGTGGCGGGCTGGGCACCGGATAAAACCTCCGGGCCGTTTTCAATGGCCGCAAAGCTCGAAGCATACGGCGAGGCGGTGGCGGCATCAAACACGCGCCGGAAGGCAAACACAAAATCTTGCGCGGTAAGCGGATGTTCTGAGGCACCGCCCTTGAACTCCTGATAGGTAAGCCCGCTTTCCAGCGTAAACGTATAGGTGAGGCCGTCAGACGAAACTGTATAGTTGGCGCAGCAGGCGTTTTGCGGGGTGCCGTCGGCATCCTTGCGGAAAAGGCCATCATACAAATGTGTACACGCGATCACGTCCGCGCTGTCGGAGGCGACCTGCGGGTCGAGATTTGTGGGGATGTCATCTACGAACCATGTAAAACTGTTTACCTTACTTTTGCCGCAGCCGGCCAGCGTGGCCGAAAGCGAGACCAAAAGCAGCATAGACAGCAGAATTGAAAGCAATCGTTTTGCCAAAAGAATCCGCCCTTTCCAGAAATATCAAGCTAATACTACATTCTAACAAAGAACGACATAAAACGCAAATTTCCTCCCGGCGTAGCGGCTTTTACGTTGCGCCGGCGCCGTAAAAAGGCTATAATACCATTTGTATCATGATAGAAAAGAGGGGTTTCTATGCAACAGGAACAGCAAAAGCTTGCGGCGCTGATCTGCGGCAAAAAAGTTGCCTTTATCGGCGCCGGCGTAAGCCATAAGGCGTTGATCCCGGCGTTTGCCGAAATGGGGGCCAAGGTAACGCTTTGCGATAAAAAAGAAAAGCTTGAGGATTTCGGAGATTTCGCCGCAACGATTGAAAAATACGGCGTGGCGCTGAGCCTCGGCGAACACTATATGGACGGCTTTGCCGGGCAGGACATCATCCTGCGCACACCGGGCTTTGAGTTTTACCAAAAGCCTTTGCAGGATGCGCTGCATGCCGGCGCGATGGTGACAAGCGAGGTTGAGCTGTTTTTTGAGTTCTGCCCCTGCGAGATCGTGGCCGTAACCGGCTCTGACGGAAAGACGACAACAACGACCCTCATCAGTAAATTCTATGAGGCGGCGGGCCGTACCGTGCATCTCGGCGGCAATATTGGCGCGGCGCTGCTGCCCATGCTGCCCGAAGTACGCCCCGAGGATGTGGCCGTGGTAGAGCTTTCAAGCTTCCAGCTAATCAGTATGCGCCGCAGCCCGAAGATCGCCGTGGTGACGAATGTGACGCCGAACCATCTCGACCATCATAAGGATATGCAGGAGTATATCGACGCAAAACGCAATATTTTGCTGCATCAAACGCCGCCTTGCCGCGAGGTTCTGGGCTACGAAAACGAGATCACCCGCGGTATGCAGAAGGACTGCAAGGGCACACAGGTGTGGTTTACGCGCCTGCACGATACCGATAACGGCGCTTTTCTGCGCAAGGACGGCATGCTCTGCATGGCCGAAAACGGAAAGATAACGCCGTTTTTGGCGCAGAAGGATGTAAAACTGCGCGGCTTGCACAATATCGAAAACCTGCTGGCGGCGGCCGCCGCGGTATGGGGCGAGGTGCCGGTTTCGTGTATCCAAAAGGTAGGCAGCACGTTTATGGGCGTCGAGCATCGCATCGAGCCGGTACGCACATTGGACGGCGTAACGTGGTATAACGATTCTATTGCATCCAGCCCGACGCGCACGATCGCGGGTTTGCGCAGCTTTGCAGAAAAGATCATCCTGATCGCGGGCGGATACGATAAAAAAATCCCGTATGAGCCGCTGGCCCCGGAAATTGTGGCGCACGTAAAGCATCTGGTGCTGATGGGCGCGACAGCGCCGCGCATCGAAAAGGCCCTGCGGGAGGACCCGGGCTTTGCCGCAAGCGGCCTTGTGATCGACCACGCGAAGGATATGGAAGAAGCCGTTGCGCTGGCGCGTAAAGCCGCAAAGCCGGGCGATGTGGTAAGCCTTTCGCCCGCAAGCGCTTCGTTCGATCTCTACCCGAACTTTGAAGTGCGCGGCAAAGATTTTAAGCGTATCGTGAACGCGCTCCGGTGATTACGGCCGTAAAAGATGCCTTGCAGCGCCAGCAGTATCTGCGCGCGGCAATGGCACAGGATTATTTCCGCGCGGTTATGGGGCTTCGGCTTTCGCTGTACGGCGAGACACCGGCGGCCGGCTGGCAGTTTTATACAGGCGGGCGCGGCGTATGCGCCGCTTTGGCGGTGCGCGGCGATACGGCGTTTGCCTGCGGCGCGTGGGAAACAGAGGAGCTGGCCGCTTTCTTGGCCTTTTTGGGGGCCACACATCTGCTGGCGGCCGAGAGGCTTTCACTGCCCGGGTGGCGGCCGGAGAAATCCCTTTCGCTTTATGTGCTGCCGGCGGGGGTACAGCTGCCGCTTCCGCCGTGCGAAACGGCCTTCACACTTTTGCGTGAACCGCCGATGCGCACGGTGACGCACCTTTTATGGGGCGGCGCGCCGGATGCCGACGCCTTTTATGCCGAAAGCTGTGCGGCGCGTAACCGCGGCTGGGCCGAATATCGCTTGGCGCTTTGCGGCGGCGAGGCCGTCAGCACGGTGGGCGCCTGCGCGATTTTTGGCGGCGAAGCCTATATGGCTGCGGGCGAAACCGCACAAGGCTGGCGCGGCAAAGGCATTGGCGGGCGGCTGATCGTGCAGCTGGCAAACGAACTGGCGGCGCGCGGCGAGCGCGTTACGCTGCTGTGCGAGGCGGCGCTTTGCCCGTTCTATGCGCGCCTCGGGTTTATGGCGGCGGGCACCTATTTGCAGATGACACGATAAGACGTTTTGAACATAAAAATAAAAAATATACAGATTGGAAAACGCTGCTATGAAGTTAAGTGAGTTCTTTCCCTATCAGCCCGAGGCGCTGGCGCTGGACGAAAAGGCGATGGAAGCCTGCCGCCCCTATTTTGCCCGCATGGAGGAAATTCGGGATTACAATCAGCTGAAAATGCTGAAAGCCTTTACCGAAAACCAAATGGCGGAAACGCATATGCTGGGTTCAACCGGCTATGGCCTTTGGGATGCCGGCCGCGAAAAGCTTGAACAGATTTTTGCGCAGCTTGTGGGCGCCGAGGATGCGCTGGTGCGCACCCAGTTTATGTCGGGCACACACACGCTGGCGGTGGCACTGTTTGGGGTTTTGCGCACGGGCGATACGCTGCTGGCCGCGACGGGCCGCCCGTATGATACGCTCGAAGGCGTGATCGGGCTGGACGGAAAATGCAAAGGCAACGGCACCTTGGCGGATTACGGCGTGAAATACGACGAAGCCCCGCTGAAGCCCGACAAAACGCCCGATTATGCGCTGATTGCGCAAAAGGCGCCCGGCGCCACGGTATGCCATATCCAGCGCAGCCGCGGCTATATGCAGCGCACAGCGTTTTCGCTGGAGACAATTCAAAAAATCGCCGAGACGGCAAAAAAAGCCAACCCGAATATTATCATCTTTGTGGATAACTGCTACGGCGAATTTACGCAAAAACAGGAGCCGACGCAGGTGGGCGCCGATTTGATCGTGGGCAGCATGATTAAAAATCCGGGCGGTGGCATCGCGCCGACGGGCGGCTATATCGCCGGCCGGAAAGATCTTGTCGCAAAATGTGCCTGCCGCCTGATGGGGCCGAGCCTTGGCAAAGAGCTGGGCTGTACGCTGGATACGCTGCGCGCGCTGTATTTGGGGCTTTATTATGCGCCGGGCGTGGTGTGCGAAGCCGTGAAAACTGCGATCTACGCGGAATATTTGCTGGAGCAGTGCGGCGTAAAGCCCGTGCCCCGCTATTGCGAAGATCATAACGACATTGTGACATGCTTTGATTCCGGCAGCGCCGAGGCTCTGACGGGCTTTTGCCGCGGCATCCAGCAGGCCAGCCCCGTGGATAGCTATGTCGCGCCGGAGCCGAGCGAGGAGCCTGGCTATACCGACCCTGTTGTGATGGCCAGCGGCAGCTTTACCGAGGGCAGTACGATCGAGCTTTCGTGCGATGGGCCGCTGCGCGCGCCGTATACCTGCTATTTACAGGGCGGGCTGAACTTTTCGGCCAGCCGTGCCGGGGTGCTGATGGCGGTGCAGAACGCTTTTCTTCCGAAAGGATAAAGCGGCACAGCCGTAAGATATAACAAAACCGCCTTGTTCCGGCGCAGTGGCCGGGGCAGGGCGGTTTTTGTATCAACGATGGGAAAGGCGTCGGGCTTACCCCTGAAAAGCGGCGCCCGGCACCGCGAAAGCGGGCCATATAGCCGCCGCGCCAAGCTCGCCTTCAATGCGCAGCAGGCGGTTATACTTTTCCGTGCGCTCGGCGCGGCAGGGCGCGCCCGATTTGATCTGCCCGGCGTTCAGCCCTACGGCAAGGTCGGCGATCGTGGTGTCGGCCGTTTCGCCGCTGCGGTGGCTTAAAATGGCCGCATAGCCGGCACGGCGCGCCATGCGCACGGCCGCCATTGTCTCGCTCAGGGTACCGATCTGGTTCGGCTTGATGAGGATGGCGTTTGCCACACCTTGGCGGATGCCCTTTTCCAGCAGCGTCGTGTTCGTAACGAAAAGGTCATCGCCCACAAGCTGCACGGTGGGGCCGAGTTGCTGCGTCAGCTCCTGCCATGCGGGCCAATCCTCCTCGCCAAGCGGGTCTTCCAGGCTGACGATCGGATAATCGCGGCACAGCTGCGCCCAGTGGGCGATCAGCTCCTGCGCGGTAAAGCGGCGGCCGGATTTCGGCATGGCATAGCCGTTGCCGCTGGCCTTGGCCCACTCGCTGGCCGCTGCATCCAGCGCCAGCACACAATCCCGCCCGGGGCGGTAGCCGGCCTTTTCGATGCCGAGCAAAATCAGCTCCAGCGCCTCGGTTTCGTCGGCGCAGGCAGGGGCAAAGCCGCCTTCGTCGCCTACGGCGGTAGCGAGATTTTTCTCCTTCAGCACGGCGGCCAGCGCGTGATAGATTTCTGCGCCCATACGCAGCGCATCCGCAAAGCAGGCGGCCCCGGCGGGCATCACCATAAACTCCTGTACATCCAGCCCGTTGGCGGCATGGGCGCCGCCGTTCAAAATATTCATCAGAGGCACGGGCATCGTTGTGGCCGAAACACCGCCCAAAAAGCGATACAAAGGTACGCCCAGCGCGCCGGCCGCCGCTTTTGCCGCCGCGATGGATACGGCCAAAATGGCATTGGCTCCGTAACAGCTTTTATCCGGGGTGCCGTCGGCTTTGCAAAGTGCGGCATCCACGGCCGCCGTATCGCGCGCATCCAAGCCCCGCACGGCCGAAAACAGCGCCCCGGCCGCCGTGGCGGCTGCTTCGCGCGTACCTTTGCCGCCATAGCGCCCGGCCACGCCATCCCGCTTTTCCAGCGCTTCGTGCCGCCCGGTGGAAGCGCCGCTTGGCGCCGCGCCGCGCCCGGCAGCCCCGCCGGAAAGCCGCACCTCGGCCTCTACCGTCGGATTCCCGCGGGAATCGAGAATTTCCCGTGCCACGATTTCTTCAATTTCAAATTGTGTGCGCATCGCGTATCCTCCGCTTTCTGTATGGTTTCGGATACAGTGTGCCCGCACAGAGAAAAATTAAACCAAAAGCGCGGCGCAAAAAAAGATGCCCCCCCGCAGCGTATAGCTGCTCGGGGCATCTTTTGTGTTTCGATGTGGGCGCCTGCGGCGCCATCAGGATTCCGTATTGTGCAAGCCCTCGCGATAATCCAAATCGCCTTCGTCCAGCCCGCGCACCAGCATTTCGGCGGTGGCGATGTTCGTGGCAATGGGGACGCTGTGCATATCGCACAGGCGCAAAATGGTCTGCTCGTTCGGCTCCGAGGGTTTGGCATGGACGGCATCGCGGAAAAACAGCACCAAATCGACCTCGTTGCAGGCGATCTGGGCTGCAATCTGCTGCGCGCCGCCCAGCCGCCCGGCCAGATAACACTGTACCGGCAGCCCGATGGATTGCTGCAGCAGGCGGCCCGTTGTGCCGGTGGCAATCAGCTTATGCTGCGCCAAGATACCGCTGTAAGCCGTGCAAAATTGCAGCATCAGCTCTTTCTTGGAATCATGCGCAATCAAAGCAATCGTCATAATCTCTCGTCCTTTTCTGTCTGGCTGCAGGCAGATACTGCGACAGCCGGGCACTTTCGTTTCGTATTTTCTATTATAAACGAGCAACCCCCTAAAAGGCAAGGTTTTTGGAGAAACTTCCTAAAAAAGAGGCCTCTCTGCCGGGCACGAACGTGCAAAACAGAGAGGCTTGTGCGGCCCACTTTAGCGAATTTGCCCATTGCCGCGAATAATATATTTGTAGGTGCAAAGCTCTGCAAGGCCCATCGGGCCACGGGCATGCAGCTTTTGCGTGGAAATACCGATTTCGCAGCCTTTGCCGAACTCGCCGCCGTCCGTAAAGCGTGTAGAGCAGTTAACGTACACGGCGGCGCTGTCGACGGCGGCGGTAAAGCGCGCAGCATCGGCTTCGCTGCGGGTAACGATCGCCTCGCTGTGGCCCGTCGAATGTGCGGCGATGTGTGCAATGGCCTCGTCGGTGCTGTCCACAACCTTTACGGCGAGGACATAATCGAGAAATTCTGTGTCGAAATCCTGCGGGCCGGCCGGTGTGCCGGAAATGATCGCCGCGGCGCGCGGCGCAAGGCGCAGCTCGACGGGATGCAGGCCCTTGGCGATGCGCTCGGGGCCAAGGCGCGAAGCAAGCATCGGCAAAAACTGCGGCGCGGCGGCCGCGTGTACAAGGCAAACCTCTTCGGCGTTGCAGACGCTGGGGCGGCTGGCTTTGGCGTTTTCGATGATGTCAAGCGCCATCGCAAGGTCGGCGCTTGCATCCACATACACATGGCAGATGCCGGTGCCCGTCTGGATACAGGGCACCTTCGCATTTTCGACGCAGGCGCGGATCAGCCCGGCGCCGCCGCGCGGGATCAGCAGATCAACAAGGCCCACGGCCGTCATCAACTCGCCTGCGCCCGCGTGGGTGGTATCTTCCAGTAGAGCAAGGCAACTTTCCGGCAGGCCGGCCGCCGCAAGGCCGCCGCGCAGCGCGGTTACGATGGCCATACAGCTGCCCCAAGCCTCTTTGCCGCAGCGCAGCACACAGGCGTTGCCGCTTTTTACGGCCAGCGCGGCGGCGTCGCTTGTCACATTGGGGCGGCTTTCGTAGATGATCGCCAGCACACCCATCGGCACGGCCGTTTTCTCGATCACAAGGCCGTTCGGGCGCGCAAGGCGCTGTAAAACAGCCCCGGCGGGGTCGGGCAGGGCGGCAACATCGCGGATGCCCTCGGCCATTGCGGTAAGGCGCGCTTCGTCCAGCGCCAGCCGGTCGAGCATTACATCGGAAATATGCCCGCGCGCGGCGGCCAGATCGGCCGCGTTGGCGGCAAGAATCTCTGCCGTGCCGGCCAAAAGCGCATCGGCCATCGCCAGCAGGGCGCGGTTTTTCTGCGCCGTATCCGCAAGGGCCAATACGCGCTTTGCGCTTTGCGCTTCGAGTAAGATCGCATGCGTCGATTTCATGAAAAGCTCCTTTGCATCGTGCAGTTAGGCTTTGTGGCCGGAAAAGCGTGTGCCGACGGGCAGCCCGGCGACAACATCATATAAAAGCTCGGGCTTTGCGCCGTTGGCGATCACCATATCGACGCCGGCCGCCGTGGCAAGGCGCGCCGCATGAAGTTTCGTCTCCATGCCGCCCGTGCCGAGTGTCGAGCCTTTGCCCCCCGCCAGCGCCTCGATCTCGGGCGTGATGTCCGTTACAAGCGGGATCAGCATGGCATCCTTGTGGCGATGCGGGTCGGCCGTATACAGGCCTTCGATGTCGCTGAGCAAAACCAGCAGATCGGCTTTGGCACAGCAGGCGACCACGGCCGCCAGCGTATCGTTGTCGCCCACGGCAATTTCCTCGGTGGCGACGGTGTCGTTTTCATTGATGACAGGCAGCGCGCCCAGCTCCAGCAGGCGGAACAATGTGTTTTGGAAGTTTTGGCGGCGGTCGTCATGGTCGATGTCCACGCCCGTAAGCAAAATCTGGGCCACAGTATGGTTATAGCCGCTAAACAGCTTATCGTATGTATACATTAGCTCGCACTGGCCCACGGCCGCGGCGGCCTGTTTGCCCGGCATATCCGCGGGGCGCTCTTTCAGCGAAAGCTTGCCCACGCCCATGCCGATGGCGCCGGAGGACACTAAAATTACTTCATGGCCCGCGTTTTTTAGATCGCTCAAAACCTCGACGAGCTTTTCCACATGGCGGATATTCAAAAGCCCTGTGGGATGCGCCAGCGTCGAGGTACCTACCTTGACGACAATTCTCATTTTGCCTGCCCCATATCTTTGGTTTTGTCATATGCGGCAATCACCGCATCGGTGACGGCCCCGCGGAAAGCGCGCTGCTCTAAAAGGCGCACCCCCTGAATCGTCGAGCCGCCCGGGCTGCATACGGCATCTTTCAGCGCGCCGGGATGCTGCCCGCTTTCCAGCACAAGGCTGGCGCTGCCCGCCAGCATCTGCGCGGCATATTCGATGGCTTTGGCGCGCGGCAGCCCGCAGGCCACGCCGCCATCGGCCAGCGCCTCGATGAACTGATAGGCCCATGCCGGCCCACAGCCCGAAACGCAGCTTGCCGCGTCAATCAGGCTTTCAGGGATTTCATCCAGCCGGCCCGCGGCCGCGAGAAGCCTACAAAAAGCGGCCGTTTCTTCGGGCGTGGTGCCCTCGGCACAAAACTGGATCATGCCCGCGCCGATGGAGGCCGGCGTGTTCGGCATCATACGGATTACGGGATAGCGCCCGCCGGAAAGCGCCTGGATACGCGCCAGCGAAAGCCCGGCTGCCATCGTGACAAGCACGAAGCGATCCTTCCGGGCGGCGAGCTGCGGCATAAGCGCGGAAAGCATCGCGGGCATGCCCTGCGGCTTTACGGCCAAAAATACCCAGCTGCAGGCCGCGGCCTCGGCGTTTGTGCCGCTTTTGCAGCCAAGCTCTGCGGCAAGCGCCTGCGCTTTTTCCGGGGTGCGGTTTGCCAAAAGGACGTTTTGCGGCGCAGTGGCTTTGCATACGGCGCGCGCAATGGCCCCGCCCATATTGCCGCAGCCGATAAACCCGATCGTTTCCATAAAGCTACCTCCCTGATTTGCATTTCCGTGTGGAATCTATATCCTTATAATCTAATCGCATCCGGCTGAGAATGCAAGCATTTTGCGCAAGGCGTACAGCGGATTCTTTTTGTAAAATTCCGGCAAAAGCGATGGAAAAGCCCCTATTGCCTGTTATAATAGAGGGCGTAAGAAATACCGGCGGTTCACCCGCATGAACGAGGAGGCCCCTGCATGGAAAAGCTGAAACTGGATACCCGGCGCACCATCCTGATCGGTTTTGCATTTTTGTCGATCTGTTCGTTCTGGCAGATGTACAACAGCGTCATCCCTTTGATTTTAACAAACACCTTTCACCTCAACGAAACATGGTCGGGCGTCATCATGGCGGCGGATAACATCTTGGCCTTGTTTTTGCTGCCGCTGTTTGGCGGCCTGAGCGACCGCTGCAAGGCGCGCCTTGGCCGCCGCAAGCCTTTTGTTTTGGCGGGCACGATCGCGGCCGTTGTGCTGATGCTGGCGCTGCCCTTTTTGGATGACAGCTATTTTACGGCCGCCGCAACGTGGAAGCTGGCTGCCTTTATCGGTGTGCTGGGCTGCCTTTTGGTGGCGATGGGCACCTACCGAAGCCCGGCCGTGGCATTGATGCCGGACGTTACCCCGAAGCCTTTGCGCAGCAAAGCAAACGCCATTATTAACCTGATGGGCGCGGTGGGCGGCATCCTGTATTTGATTATCGCGAGCGTACTGTATTCTTCGGCGCGCACCGCCGGCATGGCGCATGTCAGCTATGTGATGCTGTTCTGCGTGGTGGCGGGCATCATGTTGCTGGCGTTGGCCGTCTTGATGACGACTGTGGATGAGCCGAAGCTTTCGGCCCGCGCGCAGGCGTATGAGGCCGCGCACCCTGAAGAAAACCTTGTTGTTACCGACGAAAACGGCAAGGAAACGCTTCCGCCGGAAGTGAAAAAAAGCCTCGGCTTTTTGCTGGCGTCGATCGCGCTGTGGTTTATCGGCTACAACGCCATCGAAACATGGTTTACAACGTATGCGAACCACATGTGGGGCATGGCGCTGGGCGATGCCTCGATCTGCCTGACGATCGCCACGGTAGGCGCGATTTTAAGCTACATCCCGGCGGGCGCGCTGGCCAGCCGCTTTGGCCGCAAAAAAACGATTCTCGGCGGCGTGGCGCTGCTGACAGGATGCTTTTTCGCGGCGTTTATCTATACCTGCTTTTCGCATAGCTTCCACCCGGGGCTGTATCTGCTGTTTGCGCTGGTCGGCGTGGCGTGGGCTTCCATCAACGTGAACAGCCTGCCGATGGTTGTAGAAATGTGCAAGGGCAGCGAGGTAGGAAAGTTCACAGGTTATTATTATACTTTTAGTATGGCGGCACAGACGGTGACGCCGATCGTGGCCGGCGCCCTTTTAAGCCGTGTCGGCTACACGACGCTGTTTCCGTATGCGGCGGCCTTTGTGGGCTGTGCCTTTGTCACAATGCTGTTTGTAAAACACGGCGACAATCAGGTAAAGCCGAAAACGGGCCTCGACGCCTATGAAGATCTCAACTAAACTTATACGGCGGGCAGGCGAAGGCGGCGTTTTGCCGCGGGCGCCGCATCGTACAAAATCAAAAGCAAGGAAGGCATTTTATCGTGCAGGCAGTTTGGATTATTTTGCTTATTTTGGCCGTGCTATGTGCGGCCTATCTCTGGATTGTGAAAGGCCATACCGGTAACCCGAAGCGCGCCCTGCTGGATGGCCATCGCTATGCGCACCGCGGCTATCACGCCGAGCCGGACGCGCCCGAAAACAGCCGAGAGGCGTTTCGCCGCGCGGTGGCGCGCGGCTTTGGCGCTGAGCTGGACGTACATTTATTAAAGGATGGCACGCTCGCTGTAATGCATGACAGCGAATTGCAGCGCATGACGGGCAGGCCCGGCGTCGTGGAGGATTTGACGGCGGCCGATCTCGCAAATTATACGCTGGGCAAAAGCCGCGAGACGATCCCCACTTTCGCCGATGTGCTGGATATTTTCGGCGGCAAAACGCCGCTGATTATCGAGGTGAAAACCTACCGCAAAAACGCGGCGGCCTTATGCAAAGCCACATGCGCGATGCTTGACAGCTATCCGGGCCTTTACTGCATCGAAAGCTTTGATCCGCGCGCGGTGCAGTGGCTGCGCAAAAACCGCCCCGACATTGTGCGCGGCCAGCTTTCTAACAACTTTATGAAAAACCGCTGCGGCTTGAGCCGCCCGTTGGCTTTCATGGCTACGTATCTGTTGGCAAATCTGTTTACTCGGCCGGATTTTATTGCTTATAAGTTTGAGGACCGAAAAAATTTTTCCAACCGCATTTGCTTAAAGCTTTGGCATACGGCCGGCGCAAGCTGGACGCTGCGCACCAAAGCCGATCTTGCCGCCGCCGAGGCAGAGGGGCTTTGGCCGATTTTTGAAAATTTTGATCCAGAAAACTGATCTCTGAGAAGCCGACGCTTTTGTCGGCTTCTTTTTTACAAAAAATACTTGACTTTCCCCCTGATGGAAGGACTATGCTGGACGCGGAATCAGAAAGAGGAGGCAATCGAAATGCTGAAAATTGAACATTTTACCAAAGCCTATGGCGGCAAAAAGGCCGTCGACGATCTTTCACTGCACATTCTGCCGGGGCAGATCTATGGCTTTATCGGCCACAACGGCGCGGGCAAAACCACAACGCTGAAAGCCTGCTGCGGCATTTTGCAGCCGGACAGCGGCACCATCACGGTAAACGGCATCTCCGTACAGGAAAACCCGCTTGCCGCAAAACAGTGCCTTGCGTATATCCCGGATAACCCCGATCTGTACGAATTTCTGTCCGGCATCCAGTATCTCAACTTTATCGCGGATATTTTCGGCGTCGAGCCGGAGCAGCGCGCCGCGCGCATCCGCCGCTATGCCGAGGCCTTTGCGCTGACGGACGACCTTGCCCAGCCGATCTCGGCGTATTCGCACGGCATGAAGCAGAAGCTGGCGATCATCTCGGCGTGGCTGCATGCCCCGAAGCTGATTTTGATGGATGAGCCGTTTGTCGGGCTTGACCCGATCGCCGCGCACACGCTGAAAGAGCTGATGCGCGAACACTGCGATAAGGGCGGCGCGATCTTCTTTTCCACGCATGTGCTGGAGGTGGCCGAAAAGCTGTGCGATCAGGTGGCCATCATCAAACAGGGGCGGCTGGTGGCCGCGGGCGGTATGCAGGAAATTAAAGGCAATGCCTCGCTGGAAAGCGTGTTTTTGGAGCTGGAGGAGGAGAAACCATGCTGAAAGCGTTGATTGCTACGCGGATGCATGCGCTGGGCGCCGCGCTAACGCCGCAAAGCAGCCGCAGGCGCCGCAATCTGGCGGTGACGATCTTGCTTTTGCTGCTGATCGTTTACTCGTCCGTCACCGTTGTGTTTTTGTTTTACATTACTGATCAGGCGCTTTGCGCGCCGCTGTATGCGCAGGGCCTTGGCTGGCTGTACTGGGCGATTTCGGCGCTGGCGGCCGGTGCGATCAACTGCATCATGACGATGTTTTTGGCCGAGCACCAGCTGTTTTTGGCGCGGGATAACGAGCTTCTTTTGGCGCTGCCGATCCCGCCCAAGGATATTTTGTTCAGCCGGATGTGCCCGCTTATAGCGACGAACTATGCGGTTTCTTTGCTGACGCTGGCCCCGGCGGCTTTGGTATACGGGCAGCAGAGCGGCTTTTCGGGCGCACAGGCGCTGGGGCTTTTGCTTGCGGCGGTAACGCTGCCGCTTTTCTGCCTTGCGCTGTCGTGCCTTGCGGGGTGGGGCCTCGCCATGTTGGAAAGCCGCACAAAGCAAAAGAATAAATCCCTTATAGTGGTTCTGGTATCCGTGGCTTTTCTGGGCATCTATTTTGCAATCGTCAGCACGGCGAACCGTCTGCTTTCGTATCTGCTTGTGGCGGGCGCGCAGGCCGCGGCCGGCGTAAAAATGTGGTGCGCGCCGCTGTACTGGTTTGGCCTTGCGGGCGAGGGAAACCTTGCCGCGGCGCTGGGCATTGCGGCGCTGAACCTTGCGGTATTTGGGCTGGTATATTTCTGCTTGGCGAAAAACTTTATTCGCATCGCAACGATGCACCGCGGCGCCGCGAAGGTGCAGTATCACGAACAGGCGGCGGCGCGTATCCCGGCGGGCAAAGCGTTGTGGAAAAATCAGCTGCGGCATTTCGGCGCGGCGCCGGGCTGGATTTTGAACGGCGCGCTCGGCTCGCTGTTTGCCGTAGCGGCCGGCGTGATGCTTCTGGTGCGGCGAGATTTCTTGATGGAAGTGTTTCGCCAGATGCCGGCAAGCTTGCCGCTGTCGCTGCTGCTGGCGGCTGTGCTCGGCTTCTGCTTTGCCATAACGCTGATCTCCGCTGCGGCGATTTCTCTTGAGGCGAAAACGCTGTGGATTTTGCAATCCTGCCCCGTTACGGGCGGGCAGGTGTTGTACGGCATGGCAGCGCTTCAGCTGACGATCACGCTGCCGGCGGCCGTGTTGGCGCCGATCTTGGGCGGCATCGGCCTTGGCCTAGGCGCAGGGCAAACGGTGGCCCTATTGCTGTGCGTGGCGGCGTATGCCGTGCTGACGGCGCTTTTGGGCGTATGGTGCAATGTCAAACTTCCGAAATTTGATTGGATGAGCGAAACACAGGCTGTGAAATCCAGCATGAGCACGATTGTTTCCATGTTGCTGGACATGGGCATTCTGCTTTTGTGCGGCGGCGCGTATGCGCTGCTGGCGCTATTGGGCAACGTGCCGGATGTGGCATTTTTGCTGGGATGTGCGGCCGCGTTCGTGCTGGTAGGCGCGGCGCTTTGGCATTGGGCGGCGCATAAGGGCGCACAGGAATTTGCAAGGCTGTAAGCAATATAAAAACAAAAACGCTCTAAAAAGGCTTTTACAGGCCGATTCAGGGCGTTTTCGTTTTTTTGGCAAGCAAATTTATGCGTCTTTCAAAACCCGACGATACACGGCCTCAAGCTGGGAAGCATCCCATAAAACGGGCACCGGATAAAGCGGGTTTGCCTCGTGCGCGGCGGTGCGGGCAAGCGCAGGGATGTCGGCGGGTTTCAGCACATCGAACGCGGCAGGGATGTTCCAATCTGCGTTCAGGCGGCGGACGGCGGCGATGAAAGCCGCGGCAGCCGCTTCGTCCGAAACATCCTCTTCGCAAAGGCCGGCGGCCCGCGCCAGCGCGGCTAAACTGCCCCATACGGCGCTGCCGTAGGCTTCAAGCACGGTGGGCAGCAAAATCGCGTTCGCCATGCCGTGGGCGACGCCGTATTTTCCGCCGAGCGAATGTGCGATGGCATGGACATAGCCCACATAGCTTTTGGTAAAGGCCGTGCCGGCCAGATACGAGGCGCGCAGCATGTTTGCGCGCGCCAAGCGGTTTTGTCCATCCGCGCAGGCGAAGGGCAGGTTTTCAAAAATAAGCCGCACGGCTTCGGTGGCGGCAGCGCGCGTCTCGGGGGTTGTGCTGCGGCCAATATAAGCCTCGACGGCATGCGTCAAGGCGTCCATGCCCGTAGTAGCCGTTAAAAGCGGCGGCAGCCCAAAAGTAACTTCCGGCGCCAGCACCGCATAAGGCGGGATCAGCACAAAATCGTTGATTGCATATTTATGGTGCGTTTTTGCATCGGTGATGACGGCTGCAACCGTCGTCTCGCTGCCGGTGCCGGCCGTAGTGGGCACGGCAATCAGCGGCACAAGCGGCTTGCGGATATGTAAAAGGCCGCCCATTTTTGCCACGGGCACATCCGGCCGGGCGATGCGCGCGCCAACAACCTTGGCGCAATCCATCGGCGAGCCGCCCCCAAATGCAATCAGCGCTTGGCTTTTGCTGGCAAGATACAGCGCCCGGGCGGCCTCAACATCGGCATCCGTCGGGTTGGAAACCGTTTTGTTGTAGACGGCACATCCGATGCCGGCCCCGGCCAACGCGGCCTCCAACGGCGCCGTCAGGCCCGAGGCGTAAATGTGCGGCCCGGTAACAAGCAAAACCTTTTGAATCCCGGCTTTTTCCAAAACCTTTGGCACGGCGGCGATGCCGTCGATCAGCGTCGGCTCCCGATAGGGCAAAAACGGCAGCGCAAGGCGCATGCAGCCCTGATAGAAACGGCAGTATGCTTTTTGGATAAGATTCATAGGAAACACCGCCCTTATCTGTTCTTGTGCAAAACAGCATAAAACGAAAATGGCGCTGTGTCAAGCAAAAAGCCGCGGCAATTTCTGTCGCGGCTTTGCCTTTAGCTCAGGGAAATCGCGTTGACGGGGCAGCTCTGCTCTGCCTCGGCGGCTTTCGCGGCATTTTCCGCCGGGATTTCGCCGGGGATCGCCTGTGCCAGATTGCCGTCCATCGAAAAAACTTCGGGGCAGATGCCGGCGCACTGGGTACAGCCGATACACGTATTGGGATCTACTTGTGCTTTCATATTTTGCGGCCTCCTTTTTACGGTTGTATCCGCAGTGTGGGCGCGCAGGGGGGCATTTATGCAAAACAAAAAAGCCCGTGCTTTCCTTTTTACAAAAAAGCACGGGCAAACATGCGGATCAAAGAAAGGGCAAACAGGTTTGGGCGCGTTACGCCTCCACGGCCGCGGTTTTTCCGGCCAAGAATGCTTCTACACGCGCCGCATCGGCCACGCCCTTTTCATAAAGGCGCTCGATGGAAGCCGCATCTTTGGAAAGCGTTTCTACGCCGCAGCAATCGTCCGGCGCAACCACAAAAATGCGCCCCTGCGCGGCATAATACTCCACCACGCCCATTGCCTGATTGTAAAGGGTGCTGCGCTTTTTCAAAAGCTGCCCGACGGCCGGATATTTCAGCCCAAGGGCTTTGCCGGCCTTTTCGTCTACGCTGCCGGGGGCCATGCGCCAGCTTTCGGGGCGTGTCAAAATCACGACGAGGCGATCACATCCATCGGCAAACGCGCGCCGGAAGGGGATAGGGTCGGATACGCCGCCGTCAAAATAAGCGCGGCCTTTCCATTCGGCCGGGCGGCAAACAACGGGCAGGCAGGAGGTGGCCTTTAAAATGCCATAGTTGTTTTCTTCAATGTCCGTCTTATCAAAATAGGTGGGCTTACCGGTTTCGGCATCGGTGGCGACGATTTTCAGCCGGGCGGGGCTGGCCAGCATGGCGGCATAATCCAGCGGGTTTTCGCCGCCCGCGTTGGAGAGGGTGCCGTATATGTAATCGAGGTCAAGCAGAGAGCGCGAATTGCGTAGCGCCGCAAGGCCCAGATACTCCGACCGCTGAGAATAATCGCGGTAAAACGGCAGATTCCGCCCGCGCTGGCCGGCCACATAGCTGCACATATTTGCCGCCCCGGCAGATACGCCGATACAATAATCGAACAAAATCCCCTGCGCCATACAGCCGTCCAGCACACCCGCGCCGTATGCGGCACGCAGGCCGCCGCCCACATCCAAGATGCCCGTCAAAACAGATTCCTCCTGCTTTTGCGTTTGATTTTTATTTATCTTACGCGAAAAAATCGGCCGGCGAAACAGACGAATAAAACCGGATGGCCAAATTTGGGCATACGCCCCATTTTGCGCAAAAAAAGAGAAGAGTTGGTTTTGGTACTTTCGCTGTGCTATGATAGAGCAAAGCGGGAAAAATGCCCGCAGAAAACGTGCCTGAAAAGCTGCCCGGCGGCGCGCAAAAAACTGCGCGCCTGAAAAACGCCTCACCGCGAAAGGAGATCTCGGCTGTGAAACTGCTGCATCTTTCGGATCTGCATATCGGGAAAACGCTTGGCGGGGTAAGCCTGCTGGAAGATCAGCGCGCCGTTCTGGGCGAGATACTGCGCCTGATCGACGCCGAAAAACCGGACGCCGTGCTGGTGGCCGGAGATTTGTATGATCGCTCAAACCCATCGGAGGATGCCGTGCGCCTTGCCGATTGGTGGATTGGCGAAGCCGCCGGCCGCGGGGCGCCGCTTTGTATCACAAGCGGCAACCATGATGCCGCGGGGCGTATTGCCTATCTCGGCCGCGTGGCGGCACGGGCGGGCGTCTATCTGCCACATGTTGTCGAGCCGGGATTCAGCGGGCTGGCGCGCGTGGCGCTTAAGGATTCGGCCGGCCCTGTGGAGATTACGCTGCTGCCCTTTGTGCGCCCGGCTACCGTGCGCGCTGCTTTGCCGGCATGCGGCTGCGGCACAACACAGCAGGCCGTGCAGGCGTTGCTGGCGGCGTATGCGCCGCAAAAGGGGATGCGCAGCGTTTTGGTGGCACATCAGCTGGTTTTGGCGGGCGGCAAAGCGCCCGAAACCGGCGGCAGCGAGGAGCTTTTGGTGGGCGGCGTGGATAATATCGACGCCGCGCTGTTTGACGCCTATCAGTATGTGGCGCTGGGGCATATCCATCGCGCCCAAAACGTGAAAGGCCCTCGTATCCGCTATTGTGGCGCGCCGATGCAGTTTGCGCGCGATGAGGCCGGGCAGGAAAAATCGGCCACGCTTGCCACGATGGATGCCGCGGGCCATGTCACGATTGAGACGGCCGCGCTGACGCCGCCGCACAAAATCCAGCACCTTACGGGCCGGCTGGAAGCGCTTTTGGCGCCAGGCTTTGGCCCCGGGCAAAAAGAGGATGACTACTATTTTATTACGCTGACGGACGCGATGCTGCCCACCGCCCCGCTTGACCGCCTAAAAATGAAATATCCGAACCTCCTTGGTTTGGATTTCGACCGGGGCGCGCCGCTGACGGCGGGCGTCGCCAACGCCGCGCAAAGCCTGCACGGCAAGGCGCTGGCAGAGCTGTTTGGCGAGTTTTTCGCCGCGCGCAACGGCCGCCCGCTGAATGAGCAGGAAACGGCGGTTTTGGCGGAAATTCTTGCACAGCAGAAAGCGGGGGAAGGCGAATGAAACCCGAAAAGCTCGAAATGCAGGCCTTTGGCTCCTATGCAGAAAAAACTGTGATCGATTTTTCCCGCTTCGGCGAAAATGCGCTTTTTTTGATTGCGGGCGATACCGGTGCGGGCAAAACCACGATCTTCGATGCAATCTCGTATGCGTTGTTCGGCACGGCGAGCGGCGGCGAGGACGGCCGAAAGGCGAAATCGCTGCGCAGCCAGTATAGGGATGAAACCGTCGAGCCGTATGTCGATTTTACGTTTTCTTACCGCGGGAAAATGTATCGAGTGCGCCGCAATATGGAGTATCTCGGCGCGGCCAAACGCGGGGGCGGAAGCGCCAAGCGCGATGCCGCTGTGGTGCTGTATCTGCCCGACGGCAACGTAAAGGATTGTACGCGCGCGAAAGAAGTAGATGAGGCCATCATCTCGATCTTGGACTTTGACCAAAGCCAGTTCTCGCGCATCTCTATGATTGCGCAAGGAGAGTTTCGCCGGCTGCTGATGGCAAAAAGCGACGAACGCGAAGCGATTTTCCGCAAAATATTTGGCACAGAGACATTCTCGGCCTTTCAGGAGACGCTGCGCACGGAGTTTTTAGCCGCCGATGCGGCCCGTGAGCGCAAAAAGCAGGATGTTCTGCGGGATATGGCGCAGGCTGTGTGGCCCGCCGAAAACGAGCGGACGCCCGCTATGCCAAAGCCGGCCGGAGAAAATGCATCGGCGCCCGCCGAGGCAGCAGAAACGCCCGCCGAAAAGCCTTTGGAAGCGGTTTTGGCCGCGGCGACGGGAAACGCTTATGCCGCGCCGGATTTTTTGGCGGCCCTGAAATTGCAAAAAAAGGCCGACCGTGCCGCGGCAGACGCAAAGGAAGAAGCGAGAAAAGCCGCCCGCGCCGCACAGGATGCGCTGGTGCGAAAGATTACGGCCGGCGAGGCGCTGAACCGTGATCTGGACGAGCTTGCGGCGCAGCAGGCACACCAAAAGACGCTGGAAGCCAGCCGGGCGCAGGCCGATGCCCGCGCGGCCAAGCTCGACCGCGCCCGCAAGGCGGCCTTTGCCGCGCCGGAATACCGCCGCAGAGAAGACAGTGCCGCCGCGCTGGCACAAGCGCAAAAGCAGGGCGAGGAGCTGAAAGCACAGCAGAAGGCAACCGAACGGCAGGCCCAAGCAGCCGAGGCCGCGGCAAAAGCTGCGCAAACCGAGGCCGCACAGCTGCCCGCCTTACAGGCGGCGGCCGCCCTTTTACAGCAGTTGCCGGAAGGCTTTGCCGCGTTGGGCAGCTTACAGGCCGCCGCGGGCAAAGCGCTGGTGGCTTGGCAGCAGAAAAAGTGCGACGCAGAAAAAGTAGCCGCACAACAAAACGAGGCAACCACTGCCTTTTTGCAGAATCAGGCGGGCATTTTGGCCCAAACGCTGCGCGTGGGCGAGCCGTGCCCCGTATGCGGCGCGCGGGAACATCCCTGTCCGCATGCCGCCCCGGCCGGAAACGTAACGCAGGAAGAAGTGGAACGCCTGCAAGCGGCGGCCCGCCATGCGTCCGAGGCAGCAGCAGAAAGCGAATCTGCCGCGCAGCAGGCGGCGGCGGCCGCCGCCGCAAAGGCTGCCTCGCTGGCCGATACAGCCCAAAAGGCTGGGCTGCCGATGGACGCCGAGACGGCAAAGGCCGATTGGGCTACCTGTGGGGCACAGGCCCGGCAGCGGCTGGAGCAGGTTACGGCCGAAGCTTCCCGGCGCAAAACGGCGCTGGATGCGGCCACACAGGCGCTGCAAACCGCTGCCGCCGCACAAGAGCGGCTGAACGGCAGCTTGCAGGCGCTGGAAAAATCTCTGCCGGAGCTGCGCCGCGCCGCCGAAAGCGCGGCGGATGCCTTTGCCGCAGCTTTGCAGGAGCGCGGCTTTGCCACCGAACAGGATTTTTTGGCGGCGCAAATGCCGGAGGCCGAGCAGCGGCACGCACAGGAAAATTTGGATCAGTACCGAAAGGCCGTAGAGGGCTGCGCCGCCACTTTGAAAATACTGGCCACGCGCACGGCGGGCAAAACGCCCGCCCCGCTTGCGGCATGGAAAGCAGAATGCACCGCGCTTGAAGCTGCCCAGCAAGATGCCGCGGCGGCCTGTATGGTGCTGGAAAAACGCCTTGCCGCCAACGAGCGCACCGCCCGGCAAACAGAGGCGGATTTTGCCGCTTTACAGGCGGCCGACGGCCGCTATGCCGCGCTGCGCAGCCTGTACGGTACAGCGCTTGGGCGCCAGCAGGGCCAAAAGGATAAGCTGACCTTCGAGGCGTATATTTTGCGCTACTATTTCGGGCAGGTGCTGGAGGCCGCCAACCGGCGCCTTGGCACGATCTCGGGCGGCGCATATGCGTTGGCCCTGAAAGAGGCAGGCGGCGACGGCCGCAGCCAGTTTGGGCTGGATCTGGACGTCATCAGCTACGCCACAGGCGGGCGGCGGGATGTGTCCACGCTTTCGGGCGGCGAAAGCTTTGAGGCATCGCTTGCGCTTGCGCTCGGGCTTTCGGATGCGGCGCAAAATGCGGGCGGTGTGCGTATCGACAGCCTGTTTATCGACGAGGGCTTCGGCTCGCTCGATCACGAGGTACTGAACCGCGCCGTGGATACGCTGGCGGGCCTGACGCAGGGCAGCCGCATGGTGGGCGTGATTTCGCACGTGGATACGCTGGCCGAGCGCATCCCGAACCAGATTCTTGTAAAAAAGGGCGCGCACGGCAGCAGCCTGACGCAAATTCTCGGATGAGAAAGGGAAAACAAAATGAACATTCAGATTTTCGGCAGCGCCAAAAGCTTTGATACCAAAAAGGCCCAGCGCTGGTTTCAGGAGCGTGGCGTGAAGTTTCAATATATCGACCTAAAGGAAAAGCCCATGAGCCGCGGCGAATTTGACAGCGTGAAGCACGCCGTCGGCGGCTACGAGGCGATGCTCGACCCGGCCGCGAAAGATAAAAAGACGCTGGTACTGGTACAATGCCTGATCGAATATCAGCGCGAAGATAAGCTGTTTGAGAACCAGCAGCTTTTGAAAACGCCGATTGTACGCAACGGCCCAAAGGCAACCATCGGCTGCGCGCCCGAGGTATGGGAGGCTTGGCGGCAGGCATAAACAAAAAACGCCCCGGCGGGAAAATACCCGCCGGGGCGCTGCCTTATAGAACTTTTTAGAGAAAAGGAGAAATCCGGTAGCCTGCCGAAAAGCGGCCTTACTCGGCTTTGCCGCGGCGCGCTTTCCACAGCGCAAGCTGCAGCGGAAAATACATGATCTCAATCAGCAAAAGGGCAAACAGCGCATAGCCGAACAGATACCCGCCGCCGAACGTCATTTGCAGCCATTCCAGCGGGCTGCCCGCAGGCGGCGCTTCCAAAAACAAAAAGTTGGTGCCCCAAAAATGATCGAGCAGCTTTGTCAGCGGGGCAAAGCCCAGCAAAAACAGCACACAGGAGCCTGCGCCCCGCACGGGATGCGGCCGACGGCCTCGCGCCAGCTGAAATACGATATAGGCCGCCAGCAGCCCATGAAATACAAAACTTTGTGTGCTCAAAAGGTTGAACGGCGGTTGGGGCGTCCAATCCGGGAAAAGCAACGCCCCGATTGTGCCGGGCAGGCACAGGCCGTACAGTACATCCAGCAAAAACGGGTACGGCCAAAAAGCGTCCAACAAGATTAGGAACATGGCGAACCCGCAGAGATAAAAAGGCAGGCTGCCGGCCCAAAACTGGCCTTTTTGCCAAAGGAATATATCTTTGGCAAGCTCTGTTGCGGGCAGCGCACAGGCGAGCAGACGGGCCAACAGCCTGCCATGCCCGCGCCCAAAGCGGCACACAAGCACTGTGCCCGCCAAAAGGGCAAGCAGCCAAGCCCAGTGTGCCGGCCCAAACAGCGCAAACCCACTGCCCGCGGGCAGCTCAGAGGCCGTCAGCCAGAAGGCACCCATGCAAAGCCCCTCCCTCTTGTTTTATTTTGCCGCAGCGGCCAGCGCGCGCAAAAACGCGTCTATGCTTTCGGGCTGTGTGGCCCAGCTTGTTACAAGGCGAATGGCAGTGTGCGAGGCATCGGGCTTCGACGAAAACTCAAAACTGAAATCCGGCGCGAGCTTTTCCACAACTGCGTCCGGCAGGATGGGGAACTGCTGGTTTGTTTCGCTGTGGGAGGCAAACGGATAGCCCAGCGCGGCAATGCCATCGCGCAGGCGCAGCGCCAGCGCATTTTCGTGGCGGCCAAGCTCGGTATAGAGATCATTTTGTAGCAAAACTTCAAACTGTACCCCAAGCATCCATCCTTTTGCCAGCATACCGCCGCGCTGCTTGATATTGTAGCGAAAACAGGGCTTCAAACGTGCATTCAAGATCACAAGCGCCTCGCCGAACAGCGCGCCGTTTTTGGTGCCGCCGATATAAAAGGCATCGGCCAATTCGCCCAGCTGCGGCAACGTAACGGCCCCGGCGGCCAGCGCGCTGCCAAGGCGCGCGCCATCGAGATACAGCAAAAGCCCCAGCTCGTCGCACACGGCGCGCAGCGCTTTCAGCTGTGCATAGGAGTAAAGGGTGCCCACTTCCGTCGTTTCGCTGACATACACAAGCGCCGGCTTTACCATGTGCTCTGTCGTGTTGGCGGCATAGGCGGCGCGCACAGCCTCGGGCGTCAGGCGGCCGTCATCGGCCGGGCAGGCGATGCATTTGTGGCCCGTGGCCTCGATCGCACCTGTCTCGTGGACGCAGACATGGCCGGTACTCGCCGCGATCACAGCCTCATACGGCCGCAAAAAGGCGCTGATCGCCGTCTGGTTGGTTTGGGTGCCGCCCACAAGGATATGGACATCGGCATCCGGACGGCCGCAGGCGGCGCGGATCAACGCATGCGCATGCTCGGAATGCGGATCAAGCGAATAGCCGAAATTGCCCTCGAGGTTGGCTGCCTCCATTGCCTTTAGAATCAGCGGATGGCAGCCCTCGCTGTAATCGTTGGTGAAACGGATCATACGAAACACTCCTGTACTATTTTTTCCCTTTTTCGCCGAAAAATACGGCCGAATGCCATCATTGTACCACTTTTTCACAAAAATACCATGCCTTGTGTTTTGCGTTCCCGCAGGGGGTGTGATATACTGATTTAGTGTAACGTCCGGGGCAACTTTTGTGCGCCCCGAGGAACGAAGGAGAACACTATGGCAATAATGACGAAAGAAGAACACGAACGCAACCAGCGCCGCCGTATGCGGCAGCTGCTGGGCCTGCTGCTCGGGGCTTTGATCCTGATCGGCACTGTGGCGGTTGTGCGCGCGGCGGCCGGCGCGATCGGCGGCCTGTTTGATAAAACGGACGAATATACCCAGTATGCAGATAAGCTCGAGGGCTTCGTCATGTTTGATCCCTTGCCTTTCGACGGTATCGAAAACATGGACGATACCACGCTGCGCTCGGCCGCCGTTTGGGGCACAGTGTATGGCATCATGGATACGAAAAGCGGCTTTGACAGCTATTCACGCGACCCGGACACGGATATGGTGATGCTGCCGAGCGTCGAGGTGGACGCCTATTTGGCCAAAGTGCTCGGCCCCACCTTTAAGATGGACCATAAAAGCTTCGACATGGAAGATATGACGATCACGTATGACGATGTGAATCAATGCTATCTGATCCCGGTAACCAGCAGCGTCGGCTCCTATACGCCGATGGTGACGAAGATGTTCAAGCGCAACGGCAAGCTGTATGTAACGATGGGCTATGTGCCGGTAACGGATGAGTTTGACATTACTACTTCCACCTCAAACCAGCCGACGAAGTATATGGATTATGTCTTCAGCCGCACAAACGGCAACTGGTTCCTTTCGGGTTTGACCGAAAGCGAGACAAAGGCTGCGGCCGCTTCGGCCACGCCGGCGCCCGGCGCTTCCAGCGCGGCGCTGACGGAATCTGACGTGGAAAGCGCGATTCTTGCCGGCGTAAACGGCGAGGAGGGCACGGCGGCTTCTGCTTCGGCGAGCAGCGAGGCCGCCTCGGACGCAGCATCGTCCGAGAGCGCTTCTTCCGGCAGCGAAGCTGCCTAACACAAGCACAATGTAAAAAAGCACCCCGCGGCCCATCGGCTGCGGGGTGCTTTTTTGGCAAAAACAAAATGCAAAAAATCAGACAAGCTCTACTTTGTATTCAAACTTGTAGGTTTCCTGCAGCTTTTTGACGGTCGGTTCGCAATCCTCGATAAAGCTCGGCTCGTAGACGGAATTGCCGTTATGGGCCTTTTTGTAATCTTCTACGACCTGCTGAAGCTTCGCCCAGCCCTCGTTTTGCAGATTCTGATCGACTTCCTCGGGGAAAGAAATGATAAATTCGCGGTGTTGTGGGATACGTGCTTTCATAGGTGATTTCTCCTTACTTGATTTGAAACGCCCGGCGGGCGTTTGCATCGGTGATTTGGAATATCTCAGAGGGCGTAACGCCCTTGAGCGCGGCAACTGTTTCGCCCACATAGGCGATCATGGAAGAATCACAGCGCTGCCCGCGGCAGGGCTGCGGCGCCATATAGGGGCAATCGGTTTCGAGCACAAGCTGCCCAAGCGGCGCGGCGGCAATGGCCTTTGCGGCGCGGTGCGCGCCCTGCCAAGTGCAGGCCCCGCCAAAGCCGAGATATAAACCCTGCGCCGTAAGCCACGCGGCATCCTCGGCGCTGCCGGAATAGCAGTGGACGATGCCTTTCGGGCGATATTTTTTCAGCAGGGCGTAAACCTCGGCGTGGGCCTCGCGGTCGTGCACGATGATGGGCTTATCCAGCGCAAGCGAAAGGCGAATCTCGGCCTCAAACAAGGCGAGCTGCGCCTCGGCGGGCACAGGCCAGTGATGGTCAAGCCCGCACTCGCCGATGGCAACCACCTTTGGGTCGGAAAAATAAGGCATCAGGTCGTCCAGCTCGGCGCGCCAATCGCCGTGATATTTGGTGATCGTCGGGGCAAGCTGGCCGGGCGGGCAGGTATCCGCGGGCAGCAGGCTTTCGGGGTGGATGCCGATGGCGGCATATATAAAATCATATCGGTGCGCCATCGCCACGCAGGCGGCGGCATCGCCGCTGCTGGTGGCCTGCTCGCAAATGCCCGAAACGCCCTTTGCGGGCAAAGAGGCGAGCAGTGCGTCGCGGTCGGCATCAAAATCGGCGCTGGTATAATGCGCATGGGTATCGAAAATCGGGCCGGGAACAAAAGATGCGTCGCCCATACAGGCCTCCTTGCGAAAAATGGGCAAAAGCCCGGGAAAGCGGCATTGCGGCAGATGCACACCGAAAAAAGCAAAGCACATGCCGCAGTAAGAAATACCGCCTTAAATCAGTGGATACGGCTGCCGGCCGGTACGCTGTCGGGATAGAACGGAATCGCGCAGCCGCCGTCGGCGGTATCCGCGGCGAAAATCATGCCCTCGCTGACATACTTGCCCTTCATCATCGGGCGCGGGGCAAGGTTTGCCACGATGCCCAGCTTTTTGCCGATCAAATCCTCGGGCTTGTACCATTTGGCGATGCCGGAAAGGATGCAGCGCTCGCGCTCGCCGTCAAACACGGTAAGGTGCAGCAGCTTCTTGCTTTCGGGCAGCGTCTCGCAGGCTTTCACTTCGCCGACAAGAAGCTCTACCTTGCAAAAAGCGTCGTAGTCGATCTCGGCCTCGTGCGCGGCAGGCTCGCCCGCGGCGGCCTCCGGGGCCTTGGCGGCGGGCTTTGTGGCATGCGCGGCCTCGGCGGCCGCCTTGCGCTTTTCATCCTCGGCTTTCAGGTAGGCAATCTCTTTCGCCACGTCGATGCGCGGGAACAGCGCATCGCCCTTATGCACGGTATAGCATGCCTGCCGGCCATAGGTGCAGGCGGTATAATCCAGCGCTTGGGCCGAAAGGCCCAGCTGCTCCATCATCTTCGGGGCCGTATCGGGCAGGTAAGCGTTCAGCAGAATAGCGCAGCAGCGCAGCGCCTCGCACAGATGATACAATACGCTTTCGAGGCGCGCGGCGTTGGCTTCATCTTTCGCCAGCGCCCACGGCGCGGTTTCGTCGATATACTTGTTTGCGCGCTGA
The DNA here is from genome assembly GCA_022652735.1 of Faecalibacterium sp. Classification (GTDB taxonomy): domain Bacteria; phylum Bacillota; class Clostridia; order Oscillospirales; family Ruminococcaceae; genus Faecalibacterium. The sequence goes on from JALCRP010000002.1 coordinate 168,570, forward strand.
ATGACGGCGAAAATATCCATCAGCGCCTGCGGGATAGTAAGGCTGTCCATATCGGCCGTGACCTTCGCGGCCAGCGCATTTGTCATCTCTTCAAGCTCACGATCCAGCGCGTCGACAGGCCCGGCCTTGTGCACGGTGCCGCCAAAATACTTTTCACACATGGCGACCGTGCGCGAAAGCAGGTTGCCCAGATCGTTGGCGAGATCGCTGTTGATGCGGTTAATCAACGCCTCGTTGGTAAACATGCCGTCGTTGCCGAACGGAATTTCCCGCAGCAAAAAGTAGCGGATGGCATCGACGCCGTAGCGATCGCACAAGATCACCGGGTCAACTACGTTGCCGACGGATTTCGACATCTTACCGCCGTTCATCAAAAGCCAGCCGTGGCCGAACACGCGCTTGGGCAGCGGGAGATCAAGCGCCATCAGCATGGCAGGCCACAAAATCGTGTGGAAGCGCAAAATCTCTTTGCCAACCATGTGCAGGTCGGCCGGCCAGTATTTGTCGTAATCGTGGTAGGTTTCGTTGCCGTAGCCGAGCGCGGAGATATAGTTTGACAGCGCATCGACCCAGACATACATCGTATGCTTTGGGTCGAAGCTGACAGGGATACCCCACGGCACGGACGTGCGGGAAACGCAGGTATCCTGCAAGCCCTGCTCGATAAACGCGATCATCTCGTGTTTGCGGCTTTCAGGCTGGATGAACTGCGGGTTTTCTTCGTAATATTTCAAAAGGCGGGCGGCATACTTGCTCGTCTTAAAGAAATACGCTTCCTCATGCGCGTCGTATACCTCGCGGCCACAGTCGGGGCATTTGCCGTCGACAAGCTGGCTGTCCGTCCAAAAGCTTTCGCACGGCTTGCAGTAATGGCCGACATATTCGCCTTTATAGATGTCGCCCTGATCGTAAAGCTTTTTGAAAATCTTCTGGCAGGTTTCCATGTGGTAATCGTCGGTAGTGCGGATAAAACGGTCATAGCTGACATTCATCAGCTTCCACAGATCCTTGACGGAGGCAACGATCTCATCAACATAGGCTTTCGGCGTGACGCCTTTGGCGGCGGCCTTATCCTGAATCTTCTGGCCGTGCTCGTCGGTGCCCGTTAAAAACATGACATCGTAGCCCTGCATCCGCTTGAAGCGCGCGAGCGCATCGCAGGCCACGGTGGTATAGCTATGGCCGATATGCAGTTTATCGCTGGGGTAGTAGATGGGGGTGGTAATATAAAATGTCTTTTTTTCCTGCATGGAAAACCTTCCTTTTTGCAAAGCGCCGCGAATGGAACGGCGCCGAAGTTATAAGCCGGCGGTGGCCGGCCGATACAAATGCTATTATAACGGCTGTACGAAAAAACCGCAAGCGGCTGGCCCGGCAGAGGACAAAAGCGAAGGAATGCGAACGAAATAGGGAAAGGCCACAGCAAAGCACAGCGATTAAAAACCGCGGCAAAAGGCCACAGCAGAAAAGCCGCCCATGCATCTCTACACAGGCGGCTTTCACTTTTTAGGAATATCCTGCTCAGCTTGGCACAAAATCGGCCGGCCGAAAAAGAGGCCGCCTTTGCACTGGGAAAAATCAGGCCATGCCGTTGGCCGTTTTGTACTCGTAGATCATTTCGGCGTGGTGCTGCTCTTCGGTTTGGATGGAGTTCAAAAGGCCACGCACCGCCGGGGAAGAAAACTGGAACAGATCGGTATCATAGGCAGAAGAAACATATTTTTCCGTCGTGATGCTGTCTGTGCACAGAAAGGCATCCTGCTTTTTGGCGGCAGATTTTCCGTTGGCGGTGTAGCTTGCCTTCGGCTTATAGGATTGTGCGGCCGAGCGCTTTGTGCTGGAAGCCGCGGGCACCTTGCCGGTTAAAACGTCCGACAGAGATTGATAGTGCTGCGTCTCCTGCGAGCCGATCTGGCCGAACAGCTTTTTCAGTTGCGGATCTTTTGCCTGCTCGGCATAGAACTCATATTTTTCGATGCACACTTTTTCCTGTGCCGCGAGGTCTTTAATCAGGCCTGATTCCTTTTGCGTAAGTTTCATATAGCCTCTCCTTTTTGTTTTGCGTAATCGTACAAAACGAAACGCTGTTTCGGGTAGTTTTCCCTGCGGCTAGTTTTGCCCGCGGGCGCGCAGGATATACGCGGCGGCCGAAGGCGGCAGGGAAAAGCATATCAAAAAGGCGGCAAAGCGGCCCACACAAAAAAACGACAGGGGAAAATGAGCATAAAAAAAGACCCCGGCGCATTGCCTTGCGCGCCGGGGCCATCTTACTTCTTCGGAGTCATAGCCTCATATCCTCGTAAACCTATTTTTCGGACCGTACCATAGTTTCCATTGGTTCCACGACCTTACTTATTTCATGGGGATCGGGTCTAGCTCGATTTTATCAGAACATTGGAGTCAAAGCCTCTTTCTATTCGGTGTGATGCGGTCGATTCTCCATTTTCATGGTTCCCACATTCTTTCGGATTGCCGATAGACTACCGGTTTCTAAGCTCTGGCCTCTGCGTCCTTACCTAGTACATCGGAGTTCTCCTTTTTTAGATGATGGACGGCGGACGAGATGAAATGCTCATGTGGTCCACTTCTTTCATCCAAGTTTCTGCGGTTTGACAGGTTCTGTCGGGGGTTCGCCTTCGCTCCAGACTGTACGCTTTTCTATCTCTCTTTTTGGGTTAATACCCTTTGAATTTCAAGCGGCTCTTGCAATCCGGCGAAGCCCGACAGCCTGCCCACACTGCTCGGGTTCAACATCTACCATCGGCACCGCTCCTTTCCTCTGGCCCGCCCGATCCTGATCGGCCTTTCGGCCTTCCTTGTCTCTCCCATCGGTGGGTCTTTCTCTGGCATTATAGTATCACACCCCTGTCCGATATTCCATTGACGTTTTGAAGCAACTTTAGATGGACTTTTTGTGCATAAAATCGGCTAATTCATGGATATTTGACACATCTAAGAATTTGTGCTACAATAAAAAAGTCGGGGCTGCCGAAAAGGCAAGCCCCGACTTTTTAATCTGTAAATTTCTGGCCGAACAGCGGCGCGGCAAAAACCAAAACGGCAAAACGCCGGGCACTTTGCCCGCCCGTGTTACATCTTTTCCGGCACGGTTACTTTGAACATCGTCAGCACATTGCGGATGACGCCACGCACGGCCACGCACAAAGCAAGCCGTGCCTGTTGCAGGGCCGGCTCGGCCTCCTGAATGCGGCAGGTATTGTAGAACTTGTGGAAATCGCCGGCCAGCTCGATCACAAAGCGGTTGATACGGCTCGGGTCGTACTTTTCGGCGGCCTGAATGATTTCGTTCGGGAAATTCATCAGCAGGCGGATCAAATCCATCTCGGCCGGTTCGGTAAGCAGCGTGGCGTCGAACACGAAGCGCGGGTCAAGCGTGACGCCCTCGCCTTCCAGCTTTTTCAGGATCGAGCAGATGCGCGCATGTGCGTATTTCACGTAATAAACTGGGTTGTTGCTGTCGGCTTTAACGGCCTGATCGAGGTCGAAGTCGATGCCGCTGCCGGCATCGTGCATGTTAAACAAAAAGCGCGCGCTGTCGATGGGCACTTCCTCAAGCAGATCCGTCAGCGTGATAGCGTTGCCGGTACGCTTGGACATACGCACGGGCTGGCCGTCACGCATCAGGTTCACCATCTGCATCAGCACCACATCAAGCCGATCTCCCGAAAGGCCGATGGCATCCATCGAGCCTTTCATGCGGGCGACGTGCCCGTGATGATCGGCGCCCCAGACATCAATCGCCTTATCAAAGCCGCGCACGGCGAGCTTGTTGTAATGGTAGGCGATGTCGGCGGCAAAATAGGTGGGGATGCCGTTGGCGCGCACAAGAACTTCGTCCTTGGCTTCTTCCTCGGTACCGTCCTCATTCTTTTTCTTATTCACTGTGCCGTATTTGGCGGCATACTGGGCGCTGCGGTACATGATCGCGCCGTCTTCGGCCTTATAGCAGGCGCCGGTTTCGAGCAGCTTGTCCACCACGGCCTTAACGGCGCCGCTTTCGTGCAGGGTGCTTTCGTGGAACCACACATCATAATCAATGCGGTATTTGGCGAGATCGCGCTGCAAGCCGGCGATATTTTTCGGCAGGGCGTAGGCAATCAGCGCATCTTTCAGCGCGGCAAAGCCTTCGCTTTCAAAAAGGGCGTCCTCGTCCTTGCCCGCGCAGGCGGCCACATAGGCGTCGCCATGCTGTGCGGCAAACTCTTCGGCTAAAACCTTGATGTCCGCGCCCTGATAGCACTCGGCGGGCAGGGGATAGGTATCCTCGCCCTTATATTTCTGCAAATAGCGCACGGCAAGGCTCTTGCCAAACTTTTGAATCTGGTTGCCTGCGTCGTTGATATAAAATTCGCGCGTGACATCATAGCCCGCCCAATCCAGCACGGAGGCAAGGCAATCGCCCAACGCGCCGCCGCGCGCGTTGCCCATGTGCATCGGGCCGGTAGGGTTGGCAGAAACAAACTCTACGTTAATCTTTTTGCCCTGCCCAAAATCGGTGCGGCCGTACTGCGTGTTTGCGCAGGCGCCAAGCACGACGCTGCCAAAAAAGCCGCACGACAGAAACAGGTTGATGAAGCCCGGCCCGGCAATTTCTACCTTGGCAAAGCAACTGTCTTTAATCGAAGGCAGATGCGCCAGCAGAGCGTCGGCGATCTGGCGCGGCGCTTTGTGCCATGCGCGCGCGCCGGCCATCGCAAGGTTTGAGGCAATATCGCCGTTTTTCGTATCGGCAGGGATTTCCACGATAAAAGCGGGCAGCTCGGCCTCGGGCAGCGCGCCCGCAGCCATCGCGGCCTTGGCGGCCTGCGTAAGCAGCGCGCGCGCCTCGTCCAGCGCATTCTGACGCGGGTTAAAGTTTTGGTAGACGGCTTGCATCTCGGCCAGTTGGGCCTGCTCGGGCGCGGTGATTTGATTCATGGGTTTTGTTTCATCCTTTCGGTTTTGCTCAGTTGATATGTTTTACACTTACATCAAGGCTGCTTTTGCTGACAAGCTCGGCGCTGTCGGCATCCAGCATATAGCTGAACTGAACGCGGCCGCCTTTTTCCGTCAGCTCGCTGCGGATTTCGTCGGCGGTGACGCCGAGCGTCACACTGCCGTAGCCGGTTTCGTAATGGCACACATTGCGGCGGCCCCTTTCGATCAGCAGCTGGGCGTTGGCGCGGCCATAGCGCAGCATCGCCACGCGGGAGGCATCCTCGGCCACCTTTAAGGTAGTGGTGCTGCCCGCATAGCCGGTGGCTTCTGTTTCTTTATAGGTGATAAAAAAGCTGCCGTTTTTGCGCAGAAAACTGCCGCGCGTGGTTAGCTCGATCGTTTCCGGCTCGCTGCCCTGCTCGACGCTGCTTTTGATATGGATGATATAGTCTTCGTTCAGTTTTGCTGCCATAATCCCCTCAAAATTGGTCGATGGCGACCTGCTCCACGGAACCGCCGCGGTACGGCCCAAGAAAGACGTCGGCCGAAGCGGCAAACGTATCCACGGAATCGCTGACATAAAAAGCGGCGCGGCCCTCGCTGCGCTGCGCCAGCAGGCCCTTATCTTCCAACATGCTTTTCAGCGCGTCGGCAGCGGCCTTGCCGGGGTCGATCAGCGCGACATCCGGCCCCATAAAAGCGCCGATCATGGATTTTAGCAGCGGATAGTGGGTGCAGCCCAAAATCAGCGTGTCCACGCCCGCGGCGCGTACCGGCGTCAAATATTCCTCAATTACAAGCTTCGCCACAGGGTTGCCGTCGTTGAAATATCCGTTTTCAACAAGCGGCACAAACATCGGGCAGGCGCGCTTGACGATCTCGACGCCGGGCACAAGCTGCCGCAGCAGCGTTTCGTAGCTGCCCGAGCGGATCGTGGCCGCCGTACCGATCACGCCGACCTTTCGGCTGCGCGTGGCCACGGCGGCTTCGCGCGCGGCCGTGCTTACTACGCCGAGATACGGCACAGGCAGCTTTGCGGCCTCGGCGGCAGGGTAGGTGCTGGAGACGGTGCCGCAGGCCGCCATAATGTATTTTACGTTTTTGGAAAGCAGAAACGCGATGTCCTGCCGCGCATACTGCAAAATGGTATCGCGCCCGCGGCTGCCGTAGGGCACACGCCCCGTATCGCCGAAATAAACGATGTCCTCGCCGGGCAAAAGGCGCCGCAGCTCCTTAACGCCCGTCAGGCCGCCGAGGCCGCTGTCAAATACGCCAAGCGGCCGATTATCCATGATTCTTCTCCCCGGCGCGGGCGGCGCGCTCCATCGCCAACGCGATCAGCTCGTCAATCAGGTCGGGCACAGGCAGGCCCTGATGCTCCATCAGCTTCGGGTACATACTGATCGCCGTAAAGCCCGGGAACGTGTTGATCTCGTTAATCAGCACATTGCCGGTGGATTTTTCCACAAAGAAATCGCAGCGGGCAAGCCCCTCGCAGCCCAGCGCGGTATATGCCTTTGCGGCAAGCCCGCGCACTTCGTCGAGCTTTTCTTCGGGCAGGCGCGCCGGGATAACGACCTGACTTTTGCCGTCCTTATATTTGTCATCGTAGGTGTAGAACTCGGCTGCCGCCAAAATCTCGCCGGGCTGCGTGGCCAAAGCCGGGTCGCTGCCCAAGACGGCGCATTCCACTTCCTGCCCGGAAACAAATGCCTCAAACACCAGTTTGGAATCCTCACGAAGGGCAAGCTCAACGGCCGTGCGCAGGGTATAACGGTCAGAAGCCTTGGTGATGCCGACGCTGGAGCCGGCATTGGCGGGCTTAACAAACATCGGGTAGCCCAGCGCAAACTCCAGCGTTTCACAGCAGCCGTCCAGATCGCTTTCGAGCTGATACTGCGTATAGCTCATCCACGGGCAGTGCGGGATGCCTGCCTGCGCAAACAGCGCGCAGGCCACAGCTTTATCCATGCAGACGGCGCTGGCCAGCACATCGCACCCCACAAACGGGATGCCCGCCAACTTAAGCAGGCCCTGTACGGTACCGTCTTCGCCCCAAAGGCCGTGCAGCGCCGGGATCACGACATCGACACGGCGCGTTTCGGCGCGGCCATCGGCATGCAGCAAAATTACGCCGTGATCGGCGCGGCTCGGGCTAACAACGCAGGGCACATTATCGGGCAGCGTTTCCCAACTGCCGTCGGCCATTTGGGCCGTCGAAGCCTGCGTGTACAGCCAGCGGCCGCCCTTTGTAATGCCGATTTTGAGCACGGTATACTTTTCGGCCGGCATATTGTCGGCAAAGGTGCCCGCTGAAACGCGGCTAACCTCGTGCTCGCTCGAAAGGCCGCCGAACAGCAGCGCCGCCGTCATCGTCTGTGCCATAATAAATGTAAGACCCCCATCTAAAAGGCGGAAAAAACCCGCCGGATATTCATAAGTACGGTAATCATACCATAAAAATGATCGTTTTTCTACTGCCGGGCCAAAAAGTACGGCAAGACGCTTGACGAACATGCGCCCGCGTGGTACTATGATAGCACCTCTTTTGCGGGGGTTCTTTTTTTGTGCCCATTTTTGTGGGCGGCTCACAGCGCCGAATACGCTGTGCCCGGCCCGGCTCGCGGGCCCGCCCCGCAACTCCGAGGGAGGTTCAACAACAACCGTTAATTGGAGGTGCTAAACTATGACAGTGAAAATCACACTGGCCTGCACGGAGTGCAAACAGCGCAACTACAATACCACGAAGAACAAGAAAAACAGCCCGGATCGTCTTGAGATGAAGAAGTATTGCCGTTTCTGCAAGAAGCATACGCTGCATCGCGAAACGAAGTAAGAAAGGCGGCTGGCATCATGGCGGAAAATGTCCGGAAAAATGCGCAGGACAAGACCGAGAAGAAAGCTGACAAAAAGCCGAACTTCTTTGTCCGCGCAGCAAATGCTGTCAAGCGTTTCTTCGGCCGTATCGGAAAGTTTTTCCGTGATACGAAAAGCGAACTGAAAAAGGTCGTCTGGCCCAGCAAAAATGACACCAAGAACAACACGGTTGTTGTGCTTGTTGTCGTTGCCCTCGCGGCTGTCGTAACGATCGCGCTCGATGCTGTATTCGGCGGCACCATGCACTGGATCGTCACCGGCTCGTTTATGTAAGATCGGAGGAGCTATGGAAGAACAGTCTCAGGAGGCCCAATGGTACGTTGTCCATACCTATTCCGGGTATGAGAACAAGGTAGCACAGGACCTGCAGACGATGGTGGAAAACCGCCACATGCAGGATATGATCCCCGACATCAAAGTACCGACCGAAATGGTCCCCGAGATCAAAGACGGCCAGGAAAAGATGGTAGAGCGCAAGCTGTTCCCGGGCTATGTCCTCGTCAAGATGATTATGACCGATGATACCTGGTACATCGTGCGCAATACGCGCGGCTGCACAGGGTTTGTCGGCCCCGCTTCCAAGCCGGTGCCGCTGAGCGCCGAGGAAGTGGAGAATCTGGGCGTGGAAACACAGGCGCCGCTCTCCGTCGATTTCAAGGTGGGCGACAGTGTCCAGATCACATCCGGCCCTATGGAGGGCTTTATGGGCACGGTAGAGGAAATCGACCTCGCCGCGTTCAAGGTACGCCTGAAGGTCAACATGTTCGGCCGCGAAACGCCCGCCGAGCTCGAGATCGGGCAGGTATCGCTGCTGTAACAGGCGGCGAAGTTTGTTTTGGTAAGACGGCGTTTGCCGATCTTATAGAGCGCGCGGTGGTCGCGCACTCGTGGGAGGCCCGAAACACGGGCCGCAACTCACCACAGATTTTTGGAGGTGCATCACAATGGCACAAAAAGTAACAGGCTATATCAAGCTGCAGATCGAAGCCGGCAAGGCAACTCCGGCTCCCCCGGTTGGTCCGGCTCTGGGCCAGCACGGCGTCAACATCATGGCGTTCACGAAGGAATTTAACGAGCGTACCAAAAACGAGATGGGCTATGTCATCCCGGTTGTCATCACGGTTTACGCCGACCGTTCCTTCAGCTTCATTACCAAAACTCCCCCGGCAGCTGTTCTGATTAAGAAAGCCGCCGGTCTCCAGAAGGCTTCCGGTACCCCGAACAAGGACAAGGTCGCCAAGCTGACGAAGGCACAGGTCGAGGAAATTGCCAAGACCAAGATGCCCGACCTGAATGCCGCTTCTCTGGAAGCTGCATGCAGCATGGTTGCAGGCACCTGCCGCAGCATGGGCGTTACCGTCGAGGACTGAGCCGATAATACGTGGGAGGGCCGCAAACAGGCCCGCAAGACCACACAGGAGGATTTAGAATGAAACACGGCAAGCATTATGTCGACAGCGCGAAGCTGATCGATTCTACGAAACTGTATGACCTGAACGAGGCGCTGGATCTTTGCTGCAAATCTGCCACTGCCAAGTTCGATGAAACCGTCGAGCTGCACGTCCGTCTGGGCGTCGACAGTCGCCACGCTGACCAGCAGGTTCGCGGCGCGGTTGTTCTCCCGAACGGCACCGGCAAAAAGGTGCGCGTTTGCGCCATCGCCAAAGGCCCGGCCGCGAAAGCAGCTGAGGAGGCCGGCGCGGACATCGTCGGTGATGACGATTTGGTTGCCAAGATTCAGGGTGGCTTCATGGATTTCGACGTTGTTGTTACCACGCCGGATATGATGAGCCACGTTGGCCGCTTGGGCAAAGTGCTTGGCCCCCGCGGCTTGATGCCGAACCCGAAGGCCGGTACGGTGACGCCCGATCTGGGCAAAGCCGTTACCGAAGCCAAGGCCGGCAAGATCGAGTATCGTCTCGATAAGCAGAACATCATCCACGTGCCGGTGGGCAAAGCCTCTTTCGGCGCGGAAAAGCTGTTCACCAACTTGGATACCGTGATGGACGCCATTGCGAAAGCAAAGCCGGCGGCCTCTAAGGGCCAGTATTTCAAGAGCGCCACCATCGCTACCACGATGGGCCCCGGCATCCGTCTGAACACGCTGAAGTACGGTGTCTGATCCTGACGCTTGACAAAATCGCAGCGATGCGATAAAATACGATTGCTGTTTTTAAGACAGCAGGTGCTGAAATGCGTAAGAGCAAATGCTCGCCTGCCGAGAAACGCAAGATATGAAAGTATTTTGCCTCTTTCTCGCATGCGGGAAAGAGGCTTTTTCGTTGCCAGTAGGAAAATTTCGGGAAACGAGGTGAAACAAAATGCCGAGTGCAAAGATTCTGAGCCAGAAGCAGGCCTACGTCAAGAGCCTGCAGGAAAAGTTTGAAAAGGCCGCCGGCGGCGCGGTTGTCGCTTACGGCGGCATCACGGTTGCCGATGACACGAAGCTTCGTAAGGAGCTGCGTGAGGCGGGCGTTGAATATGAGGTTATCAAGAACAGCATGCTGCGTCTTGCTGTGAAGGGTACCGCATACGAGGGCCTTGCCGATAGCTTTGTCGGTGATACCGCAATGGCTTTCTCCAACGAGGACGCAATCGCTGCTGCCCGCATCCTGAACAAATTTCAGGAAGCTGACAAGAGCAAGCGTTTTACGCTGAAAGCCGGCTTTATGGATGGCAAGGTTCTCTCTCAGAGCGAGATCAACGCCATTGCAAAGCTGCCGAGCCACGAAGGGATGCTGTCCATGTTCGCCGGCGCGCTCAAGAGCACGCTGTCCGGGCTGGCCGTCGCTATGCAGGCTTATGCCGACAAGCAGGAGCCTGCAGCCTGATTTGGGCCGCTTCGCTGCTGCGTAATCACAACACACAAAATTTGAATGTAATTGGAGGATATTATCATGGCTTCTGAAAAGATCACTGCCATCATCGGCTCCATCAAGGAGCTGTCTGTTCTCGAGCTGAAAGAGCTCATCGACACCTACTGCGAAGAGTTTGGTGTTTCCGCTGTTGCCGCTGCTGCTGCTCCGGCTGCCGGCGGTGCCGCTGCCGGCGCTGCTGAAGAGAAGACCGAATTCGACGTCGTGCTGGCGGAAGTCGGCGACCAGAAGATGCAGGTCATCAAGAACGTCAAAGAGATCACCGGCCTGGGCCTGAAAGAGGCGAAGGATCTGGTCGACGGCGCTCCGAAGACCATCAAGGAGAAGGCCTCTAAGGCCGACGCCGAGGACATCAAGAAGAAGCTGGAAGCTGTCGGCGCCAAGATCGAGCTGAAGTAATTTCTGCTCTTCGATCATTCCCGAAACAAAAGAGCTGCCGTGCATTTGCACGGCAGCTCTTTTTTGTATGCCCGGAAAAATAAAACGCGGTATGCATTTTTTGTGGGCCGCAAAATAACAATGCGCGGAGATTGAGGGAACTCCTCCGCCGTGCGCAGCCCCCAATTTATACGCCCAGCGGCGCGCACTTGGCCCTAAGCCATGTGCGCTCCTCGTCGTTCAGGCGCGGCGCAAGCTTTTCGTATACCTGTTGGTGATAGGCGTTCAGCCACGCGAGTTCGGTCGTATCTAATAGCGCAGGGAGCACCGGCGCCGTATCAATCGGCACCCACATCAGCGGCGCAAAACATAAAAAGTGGCCGTATTCGCTGTCGCCGGCATCGCGGCATTCCAGCTCATTTTCGATGCGGATGCCGAACGCGCCGCCCTCGTACAGGCCCGGTTCGTCCGTAATAACCATACCGGGGCAAAATACCGTGCCGTTATGCGGGCGCAGGCTTTGCGGGCCTTCGTGTACGCTGCCCACGTGCGCTACGCCGTGGCCTGTACCGCAGCGATAATCCAGCAGATGCCGCCACAGCGGCTGGCGCGCCAGCATATCCAGCTCGCCGCCGGTGGCGCCCGCTTTCCAGACGGCCGCGGCCATGTCGATATGGCATTTCAGCACACGGGTGTAGTTCTCTTTTTCCTCGTCGGTAAGCGGGCCGACGGCATAGGTGCGCGTAATGTCTGTGGTGCCGTCACGGCAGGTAGTGCCGCTGTCCACCAGCAAAAAGCCGCGCCGCTCAATAGGCCCGTCTTGGCCTTTTTGCGGCATATAGTGCATCATTGCGGCGTTGGGGCCCCATGCCGCAATCGGCGCAAAGCTCAGGCAGACAAAGGCAGGGTCGACGCTGCGCAGGGCGTACAGCGCTTCGCAGCAATCGTATTCCCGCAGGGGCGCGGCAGAAGCCAGCCTGCCTTCAAGCCAGCGCTGAAAGCGCACCATGCATACGGCATCGCGCAGATGCGCCTCGCGCGTACAAGCCAGCTCGGTTTCATTCTTGACAGCTTTTAGCAGCAAGATCGGATCGGGCTTTTCGACCACCGTAAAGCCGGGCTGGGCCGCCAGCAGATCATACTGGGCGGCGGTAAGGCTGGAAGGGTCGGCGAGGACGGTTTCGCGGCCAAGCACGGCACAAGAGCCTTCACACGGACAAACAGGCACGGCCTTTTCACAGCCGGAAGCAGCGGCGCCCTCTGCACCAAAATAGCGATTCAACGCGCCGTATCCCCGCAGGGAAAAGCCCTCGGCCGCAAGCATAGCCTGATCGGCTGCGGGCAGGCGGGATGTATCCAAAAACAGCACGGCGTTTTGCTGCGTTACCCAGCAAAAGGCTAGCGCATACGGCGTATCGGGAATATCAGCGGCCCGCAGGTTGCAAAGCCACGCTACGCAGTCAAGGCGATTTTCCAGCATGGCTGTGCACCCTGCTTCGACAAGGGCGGCGCGCAAAAGCGCCAGTTTTTCGCCGGGCGCTTTGCCGGTTTGCTGCGGCGAAAGCAAAAAGGCGGGCGTGGCAGGCAGCGCGGGGCGATTTTCCTGCCAAAGCGCATTTTCCAGATGCAGGGCTTTTAGCGTCGTGCCCTTTTTTGCCAGCGCCGCGCGGAGGGTGCGCTGTATTGTTAAGGGCAGCGTATCCGGGCAGTAGCCCAGCGCCTCGCCGGGCAAAAGCGCCGCGGCACAGTAGGCTTCCACGGTGGGTGTGCCCGCGGTATTCAGGCGCTGCATGTCGATACCGGTGCCGCGCAGCGCAGCCTCGGCGGCAACAAAATAGCGCCCGTCTACCCAAAGGGCGGCTTTATCCTTTGTTACCACAAGCGTGGAATTTTCACACGGAAAACCGGAAAAATACTCTCGGGCGTTATAGTGGGCCGGCATGTATTCGCTGGTGTGCGGGTCGCTTGCAGGGATGAGATAAGCGGCGCACCCCGCGGCGGGCATGGCGCTGCGCAGCAGCGCAATGCGGCGGCGCACTTCCATAGGCTCTGGCATCAAAACACACTTCTTTCTCAAGGCAACACCGCATCCTGCGCGGCGCCGCCCCGGTAAATATTCTTTTTGCATTTTAGCAGGAACCGCGGCAGGATGCAAATAGCATGCTGGTTGCGTTTCTTCGCCAAAACTTCTTAAATTTTGGAGAATTTTGGTGCAGAAGCGTTGACAGGTTTGCTATAATAGAGGTACGGTAGAAAAGCAGCCGAAGCCGCAGGCTTGTTTTAAAATTGGCTTTCGTCCGCCTGCAACGTGGCGTAAACTGCTTTGGGCTGCATGGCGTAGGCGTTCTGCCTATAAACAGAAGAAAACACAGCGCTGTTTCCGTTTGCGTTTTCGCCGCAAAATTACGACAGTTCATCCCGAAAAGGATGTTCTCAAAACGAGAAGATCAAAAAGAGAAAACGAGGCTATTGATATGACAAAAATCGACATTTTTTCCGGCTTTTTGGGCGCAGGCAAAACCACGCTCATCAAAAAGCTGATTCGGGAATCTTTTCAGGGCCAGCAGGTAGTGCTGATTGAAAACGAGTTTGGCGAAATTGGCATCGACGGCGGATTTTTGAAAGAGTCCGGCATCCAGATCAACGAGCTGAACTCCGGCTGCATCTGCTGCAGCCTTGTGGGCGATTTCCGCGATGCGCTGAAAAAGGTTGTGGAGCAGTATCACCCGGACCGCATTTTGATCGAGCCTTCGGGCGTGGGCAAACTTTCGGACGTGACGCGCGCCGTGGAGGGCGTGGCCGAGCATCTGCCCGTGAAGCTGAACAGCTTTGTCACGGTGGCCGACGTCAACAAAGTAAAAATGTATATGAAGAACTTCGGCGAGTTCTATGACGATCAGATCAGCCACGCCAGCTGCATCATTTTGAGCCGCACCCAGAATGCAAGCGACGAAAAGATTGCTGCGGCCGTGGCGATGCTGAAAGAGAAAAACCCCACTGCCACAATCGTGACGACCGCATGGGAGAGCCTTACCGGCGCGCAGATTTTGACGGCGATGGAAGGGCAGGATGATTTTGTGCTGGAGCTGCGCAAGCTGGCCGAGCAGGCCAATGCCGCGCATGCTGAAGAAGATGCACACGAGCATCACCACCACCATGATGATGACGATGACGACGATCATGACGACGATCATGACGGCTGCTGCCACCATCATCACGACGATGACGATGACGACGATCACGACGGCTGCTGCCACCACCATCACGACGATGACGATGACGACGATCACGACGGCTGCTGCCACCACCATGATGATGACGATGACGACGATCACGACGGCTGCTGCCACCACCATGATGATGACGATGATGACCACGACGAGCACGAGCATCATCATGATGCCGACGGCCACTGCGGCTGCCATCATCACCACCATCACGACGGCCACGACGCCGACGAAGTGTTTACCAGCTGGGGCACAGAAACTGCCAAAAAGTTCACCGAGGAAGAAATCCGCCACGCGCTGGCCGAGCTGGACAGCGGCAAATATGGCGCAATCCTGCGCTCGAAAGGCATTGTGAACGGCGGCGACACTTGGTATGAATTTGACTTTGTGCCGGGCGAAGTGGACATCCGCACCCGCGGCGCGGACGTCACAGGTAAGCTGGTTGTGATCGGCTCGAAGCTGGATGAAAAAGCCGTAGCTGCGCTGTTCGGCCTGTAAGGCGGGCACATACCTTTGCGCCACGCCGGGCAAAACCGCCCCAAAATGCGGCGAGAAAACGGCCCGGCCGGCGCAACCCAAAACAAAACCGCGGGCGCCGCAAACGTGCGCCCCAGAAGGATAAAAGAATGGCTGCTAGAGAAATCCCGGTTTATCTGTTTGTCGGATTTTTGGAATCCGGCAAAACAAAATTTATTCAGGAGACCTTTGAGGACCCGCAGTTTGATTCCGGTGACAAGACGCTGCTGCTGGTATGCGAAGAGGGCGAAGAGGAATACAACGAGAAAAAGTTTGCCTTTCCCGGCACGACGGTTGCCTATCTCGCCGATAAAAGCGAGCTGAACGCGCAGAACCTCGCCAAATTGGCACAGGATGCCGACGCGGGCCGCGTGGTGATCGAGTATAACGGCATGTGGCTGATGAACGACCTTACCGCGGCGCTGCCGGCCGGCTGGATCATCTATCAGGTGATCGGCACCGCCGACGGCACCACTGCGCTGACGTATGCGCGCGATAACGCGATGCGCAGCCTGTTTTTGGATAAGTGCGCCCGCAGCGAGCTGATGGTGTTCAACCGCGCCGAGGCTGTGAACAATGATGATGCCCAGCAGGAGCTGCATAAGCTCGTGCGGCAGGCCAGCCGCAAGTGCGATATTGCCTACGAGTTCAAGGATGGCAGCGTCGCGTATGACGACATCCCCGATCCGCTGCCCTTTGATGTAAAAGCGCCCGTGATCGACATTCACGACGAGGATTTCGGTATCTGGTATATGGATTGTCAGGATGAGCCGGACAAGTATAACGGAAAGACGGTTCGTTTTTTGGCGCAGGTGTGCCAGACAAAGCGCGCAGGAAAAGGCAGCTTTGTGCCGGGCCGCTTTGCCATGACATGCTGCATCCAAGACATCCAGTTTGTGGGCTTCCCCTGCGCATACGAAGGCGTCGAGGCACTGAAGCAGCGCGATTGGATCATCGTAACGGCAAAAGTGAACGTCAAATTCCATAACATTTATCGCGGCAAAGGCCCTGTGCTTACGGCAACGAAAATCGAGCCGGGCCAAAAGCCGCTGAACGAAGTGGTCACTTTCTCGTAAGGCTGCGCAAAAGCAGCGGCCCGGCGGCAAAGCCGCCCGGCGAAAGGAGCACAGAATATGTCGGCAGTAAGCAGATTTTTGGGTACAGCGGCGGCGCTTGCCGTGGTAGGCGTGGGCGCGGCGGCGCTGGGGAAATTGCTGAAAAAGCAGCAGGAAATGCTGGACGCCGCGCGCGCCAATACAGAAGAAGATGCCTTGGAACAGGCCGCGGCCGCACTGGATGAAGAAGAACTGGCCGAAGCCGCCGCCTTGGATGCGGATGCCGTGACGGCCGACGCCGCACGAGAAGCCGCCGAACAGGAAGCCGAGGCCGCCGCGCGCCAAGCGCACGATGCGGCTGAGGCAAAGCCGGCTTTTGGCGCTGCGCCGCAAAATGCGCCCATAGAGCCGCTGGCCGGCTATACGCCGCGGCCCGATCATGGCCCGAACGCAAACCCGGTGCTGGGCACCGCTGCGTCGGCCGGGCGCCGGCCGGATGGTTCGATTGACCCGGAGAAGATTTGTTCGCCGGACGATTTTGGCGATTGGGAAGATTTAGGCTGCCAAGGATGATAAAAACGGGCGGCCCCCGCAAGGGGGCTTGCCCGTTTTGTCGTTTGCAGGGCAAAGCGCCCTGCGCTGTGGCTTGGCGCCCGGAACCATGCGGACGTACTGCTTGTGAAAAATTACAGGAAAATCGGCCCCGACACGGGAAAATCCGGCAACTTTACTACTTTACAGCTTTATCATGGTAAAGTATAATAGCCTTAGAATCGTGCGCCCCTTTACGGCGGCATGGGCACAGGCCGCAGATACGGCACGCCGGCGCAGGCCGCACCTCGTGCGGCAAATACCGGCCGATCCGTACATCCAAACCCGCCCGCAGGGCACAAGTGAGGAGGAACCCAATGGATTTCGATCTTTCCATTTTGCAGCCGAAGGAGCGCGCGCAGCTTTCGCTGCGGGCGCTGTACGAAAAGGCGGGCTGTAAAAAATATCACATGGGCCGCTTTGAAGAATACAGCCTTTATCAGGAAAACCGCAGCTTTTTGTCGTCCGAGCAGGTGATTACCTTCACCGACCTTGACGGGCGGCTTTTGGCGCTGAAGCCGGATGTGACGCTTTCCATCGCCAAAACGGCGCGCCCCGAAAAGGGCGAGACGCCGAAGTATTATTACACCGAAAATGTCTATCGCCCCTCAACGGAAAGCCACACCTTCCGCGAGATTGGGCAGATGGGCCTTGAATATCTCGGCGCAGTGGGCGAGGCAGGGGTAGAGCAAGTGCTGCGCCTTGCGCTTGACAGCCTCGCCGCCGCAGGGCCGGATTTCAAGATGGAATTGAGCCACATGGGCTATATTACGGGCCTGCTGGAGGCTGTGGGCATCCCGGAAAGTGCGCGCGGCGGTATCTTGGATAAGCTGCGCCACAAAAACGCGCACGAGCTGCGCGCGGCGGCGCTTGCGGCGGGCGCGGGCGCGGCTGGGGCCGAAAAACTGGCCGCGCTGCTGACGCTTTCGGGCGAGTACGCGCCCACGCTGGAAAAGGCGGCACAGCTTGCCGAAAACGAGGAAATGCGCCTTGCGGCGGCGCAGCTCAAAGCGCTTTTGCCCGCCGTAGGCCCCTATGGCAAAAAAGTGCGGCTGGATCTTTCGCTTGCGGGCGATATGGAATATTATAACGGCCTTGTGTTTCAGGGCTATCTGGCGGGCATTCCGCGGCCGCTTTTGAAAGGCGGGCGCTATGATGGGCTGATTCGCAAGTTTACGCCCGGCGCCGAGGCCATCGGCTTCGCGCTGTACCTCGACGAGATGGATCGCCTGCAGGCCTCTGTGCCGCCCCTACAGCGCGGCGCGCAGGGCAAAACGATGCTCAATGTGGCGCTGCCCAAAGGCCGCCTCGGCGATCAGGTGTATGCGCTTCTGGCGGGTATCGGTTACGGCTGCCCCGAGGATTACAACGCCACGCGCAAGCTCGTAGTGGAAAACCCGGCCGCAGGTATCCGATACTTTTTGGTAAAGCCCAGCGATGTCGCCATCTATGTCGAGCACGGCGCGGCCGATGTGGGGATCGTGGGCAAGGATATTTTAACCGAGGCGCGCAGCGACGTATACGAGCTTTTGGATACGCGCCTCGGAAAATGCCGCATGTGTGTGGCCGGCCCCGCGGGGTATCAGGATGACCCCTCGCGCCCCGTGCGTGTGGCGACAAAATTTGTGAATATTGCTAAGGATTATTACGCCTCGGTCGGGCGCGACATTGACATTATCAAGCTGAATGGCTCCATCGAGCTGGCGCCGATCTTGGGGCTTTCGGATGTAATCGTGGACATTGTAGAGACGGGCACGACCTTAAAGGAAAACGGGCTGAAGGTTGTGACGGAGTTTATGCCGATTTCGGCACGTTTTATTGCGAATAAGGCTAGCTGGCAGTTCAAAAACGCAGAGCTGACCGCGATGCTGAAAAAATTAAGTGGGGTGATCGAGCATGATGAAGATTTATGAATTTGACAAGCTGCGGCCGGAAGAAATTTTGAACCGCGACATCCGCGCCGAGAAAAACGTTGAGGACGTGGTAGATGGCATCCTCGCGGACGTGCGCGCCCGCGGCGACGCGGCGCTGCGCGATTACGCCCAAAAGTTTGACGGCGCCACGCTGGGCGAGCTGGAAGTATCGCCGGCGGAGCTGGAAGAAGCCTTTGCAAACATGGATTCGTACTTTTTGGAGACGTTGCGTGCCGCCGCCGCCAATATCGAGGCCTTCCACAAGCAGCAGGTACATAAAAATTTTGTGATGAACGAGCAGCCGGGCATTCTGCTGGGGCAAAAGTACACCGCCATCGAAAAGGCGGGCGTGTATGTGCCGGGCGGCACGGCCGCGTATCCCTCGACGGTGCTGATGGATGTCATCCCGGCCAAGGTGGCGGGCGTAAAGGATATTGTGATGACGACCCCCGCCGGCAAGGACGGCAAGGTGAACCCTGTGATCCTCGCGGCGGCGGCCACGGCGGGCGTAACGAAAATTTTTAAGGTGGGCGGCGCGCAGGCAATCGGGGCGCTGGCCTACGGCACTGAGAGCATCCCAGCCGTGGATAAAATCGTCGGGCCGGGCAACATCTATGTCGCCACGGCCAAGCGCAAGGTATACGGCAAGGTGGGCATTGACATGATCGCCGGCCCAAGCGAAATCCTTGTGCTGGCCGACGGCACCTGCAACCCGGCGTGGGTTGCGGCCGATCTGCTTAGCCAAGCCGAGCATGATAAGCTCGCCAGCCCTGTGCTGGTAACAGACAGCGCCGCGCTGGCCAAGGCCGTGCAGGCCGAGCTGGAAGTGCAAATTCCGCAGCTGCCGCGCGCCGAGATCGCCCGCGCCAGCGTGGATACCAACGGCAAGATCCTTGTGTGCAACGATTTGAAAAAAGCCGTCGAGGCTGTGAACATCATTGCGCCGGAACATCTTGAAATTTGTGTTGACGACCCGTTTGCCGTTTTGAACGACATCCGCAACGCGGGCAGTATCTTCCTTGGCAAAAACGTGCCGGAGGCGCTGGGCGATTATTTTGCCGGCCCGAACCACACCCTGCCCACCAGCGGCACCGCACGTTTTTCCAGCCCGCTGAGCGTGGACGATTTTGTGAAAAAATCCAGCTTTTTATATTATACGCGCGATGCGCTGGAGGCCGTTGCGCCGCGCATTGCCGATTTTGCCGAGCGCGAGGGCCTGCATGCCCACGCCAAAAGTGTCACGATCCGCTACGAAAAAAAGTAACACGAACCCAAAACAGGAGGCGATTTGCCGTGAGCAAATTTTTATCGAAACGCCTGCAAAACCTCGAACCCTACACCCCCGGCGAGCAGCCGCAGGATCAGCAATACATCAAGCTGAACACCAACGAAAACCCCTATCCGCCTTCGCCGTGGGCGGCAGAGGCCATCAACGCGGCGGCTGTGAACCAGCTGCGCCTGTATTCGGACCCAACCTGTGAAAAGCTGCTGCAAGCGATCGCCACGCGGTACGAGCTGCAGCCCGAGCAGGTGATGCCCGGCAACGGCAGCGATGAAAACCTGTTTTTTGCGCTGCGGGCCTTTTGCGATGAGGATACCCCGCTGGCCTATGCAGACGTAACCTACGGCTGCTATAAGGTTTGGGCCGGGCTGCTGCATATTCCGTCTCATGTCATCCCGCTGGAAAAAGATTTTTCGCTGGACCCTAAAAAGTATTACAGCCTCGGCGGCGAAACGATTGTGATCGCCAACCCGAACGCCCCGACCGGCATGGCGCTGCCCGCGGCCGAAATCGAAAAGATCGTGCAGGCAAACGCAGGCGGCGTCGTGATCGTGGACGAGGCGTATGTGGATTTCGGCGGCGAAAGCTGTGTGCCACTCATCAAAAAGTATCCGAATTTGTTGGTTGTGCAGACATTCTCGAAATCGCGCAGCCTTGCCGGCGCGCGCCTCGGCTTTGCAATGGGCAGCGCCGAGCTGATCGCCGATTTGAACCGCGTGAAGTTTAGCCTGAACCCCTATAATATCAACCGCCTGACCCTGCTGGCCGGCGAAACGGCGATGCGCGACGAGGACTATTTCCGCCGCACCTGCGGTATAGTGGCCGCTACGCGCGAAACAACGGCACAGGAGCTTGCCAAGCGCGGCTTTGCCGTGCTGCCCAGCAAGGCAAACTTTGTCTTTGCCCGCACGGACAAAATGGCGGGCGGCGCACTGTATGCGGCGCTAAAAGAAAAGGGCATCCTTGTGCGGCATTTTGATGCGCCGCGCATTGCCGATTGGCTGCGGATCTCGATCGGAAAGCCCGAAGATATGCACAAGCTGATGGAAGCGCTGGATGCGATTCTGGAAAACGCATCGCGCGCCAATGCCGCGCAGCCGACAGATTAAAAAATGCCCGCGGCCCTGCCGAAAAGCGAAGCAGGAGCACAAGGCAGAAACACCAAAAGCATAAGGCCCGGCGCAACCACAAGCGCAGGGCACAAAAAACAAAACGATACGATCGGGCGCGGCCACAGGGCACGCCACATAAGGAGGATGCTGTTATGCGCGAAGTTACCGTAGAGCGGAACACGGCAGAAACCCAGATCAGCCTGACTTTCAACCCCGATGGCACGGGGCGGTATCTTGTGGATACCGGGTGCGGCTTTTTGAACCACATGCTGGAACTGTTCAGCCGGCACGGCCGCTTTGATCTAACGGTTACCTGCCACGGCGATGTCGACGTGGATTATCACCACACGGCCGAGGATATTGGCATCACCTTGGGGCAGGCGCTGGCCGAAAGCCTCGGGGACCGGCGCGGCATCCGGCGCTATGGCAGCTTTGTGCTGCCGATGGATGAGGCGCTTATACTGTGCGCGGTCGATCTTTCGGGGCGGTGCACCCTTAATTATCAGGTGCATTGCCCGACGGAAAAGGTCGGCGATTTCGATGTGGAATGCGCCAAAGAGTTCTGGTACGGCTTTGCGCGCAGCGCCCCTGCGACGCTGCACTTTGTCCAGATGGCCGGCGATAACAGCCACCATATTTTGGAGGCCTGCTTTAAGGGCATGGGCCGCGCGCTGGCGGCGGCTGTGGCCATCGACGAAGATTTCCCGGATGAGATTCCCTCGACGAAAGGGGTTCTGTAAGATGATCGCCATCGTAGATTACGGCGTGGGAAACCTGTTCAGCCTGCGTTCCAGCCTCGAAAGCCTCGGCCTTGCCGCCGTAGTGACGGCCGAGCCTGCAGCGCTTTTATCCGCCGACCGGCTGATTCTGCCCGGCGTAGGGGCTTTTGGCGACGCGATGGATAAGCTGAACGCCACGGGCCTTGTGCCGCTTTTGAAAAGCGAGGCGCAAAAAAAGCCGTTGCTTGGCATCTGCCTCGGCATGCAGCTTCTATTTGAAAAAAGCTATGAGTACGGCGAGCATGCCGGCCTCGGCCTGATTGCAGGCGAGGTGGCGCCGCTTGCGCCGGATCTTGCCGATCCCGCATGCAAAGTACCGCAGATCGGCTGGAACGCGCTGCGGATTTTGCGGGACGATGCGTTGTTTCGCTACATCAAAAGCGGCGAGTACGTGTACTATGTCCATAGCTTTTACGCCAAGCGCTGCGCCGAAAGTACGCTGGCCGTCAGCGATTATTCTATCCCGGTAACGGGCGTGGTGCGGGCCGGAAAAGTGTATGGCACACAGTTTCACCCGGAAAAATCCGGCGATACCGGGCTACGGATTTTGAAGGCTTTCGCCGAAACGTAAGGCGGCAAAAACGGCGGCTTTTGCCGCCGGGGAAGGCTTGCCGCCCTTGGGGCGGGCTAACACAGGAAAGCAGGGCAGTTGTATGAAACTTTTTCCCGCGATTGATCTTTTGGGCGGCAAAGTCGTCCGGCTGACGCAGGGCGATTACGAGCGTCTGACCGTTTATGAAAACGATCCGTGCGCGCAGGCGCAAAAGTTTTTGGCGGCGGGCGCAAAGTATCTCCACGTCGTCGACCTCGACGGCGCGCGCGAGGGCAACCTTGCAAACTTCGCCTCGATCCGCGCGCTGGCCCGGCTGGGCGGGCTGTATCTTGAGGTGGGCGGCGGCATCCGCGATGAAGCGCGTATTTGCCAATACCTTGAGCTGGGCGTTTCGCGCTGCATCTTGGGCACTGTTGCCGTGCGGGATTTCACCTTTACGCGCCACATGATCAAAAAATACAAAGACCGTATCGCCGTGGGCGTGGATGCGCGCGATGGCAAGGTGGCCGTATCCGGCTGGGAAGAAACCAGCGCGCTTGACGGGATAGCCTTCTGCAAGCGCCTACAGGAGGCGGGATGTCAGGCGGTGATCTATACCGACATCTCACGCGACGGCGCCCTGCAGGGCACCAATCTGCCGCTGTACCGGCGTTTGGCGCAGGAGGTGCCCGAGCTGCAGATCACGGCCAGCGGCGGCATCACGAAGCTCGAAGAGCTGAAAGCGCTGGAGGATAACGGCACGGCGGCGGCGATTTTAGGCAAAAGCCTGTATACCGGCGCAATCGACCTGAAAAAAGCCTTAGAGGCGGTACAGGAGTAAGCGATGATTACAAAACGAATCATTCCGTGCTTGGATGTGCGCGACGGCCGCGTGGTAAAGGGCGTAAATTTTGAAGGGATTCAGGATGTGGCCGACCCTGTGGAGATGGCGCGCCTGTATAACCGCGAAGGCGCGGACGAACTGGTGTTTTATGATATTACCGCCAGCTTTGAGCACCGCGCCCTGTTTACCGAAATTTTGACCCGTGTGGCGCACGAAATTTTTATCCCACTTACTGTGGGCGGCGGCATCGAGACGCTGGCGGATTTCGACCGAGTGCTGAAATGCGGCGCAGATAAGGTTTCTGTCAACTCAGGCGCGCTGAAGGACCCCACGCTGATCCCGCAGGCGGCCCAAAAATACGGCAACCAGTGTGTGGTGCTTTCGGCCGATGTAAAGCGTGTAAACGGCGCGTTTCACGTGTTCGCCAAGGGCGGCCGCGAGGATACCGGCCGTGATGCGCTGGAATGGATTCCGTGGTGTGCCGCGCACGGCGCGGGCGAAATCTGCTTGAACAGCATCGACACCGACGGCGTGTGCACAGGGTTTGATCTCGCCATGCTCGACGCCGTAGCCGCGCGGGTAAATGTGCCGATCATTGCCAGCGGCGGCGCGGGCAAAAAGGAAGATTTCCTGACACTGTTCGGCCACAAGGGCATCGACGCCGGGCTGGCCGCAGGGATTTTTCACCGCCGCGATCTGACAATCCCGGCGCTAAAGGCCTATCTGAATGAAAACGGCGTAGAGATGCGGGTATAACGCCGTAAGCAAGGCATAAAGGCATAAAATGCATTATCCCGCACAGGGAGATTTTGGCGCTGCAAAAAACGCCGCCGAATTTGCCCTTGTATCCGCCGCCAAAATTCGGTACACTGAAAGAAAGATACCACGAAAAAGGGGAACATGATATGGAACTCAAATTTGACGAAAAAGGCCTGATCCCTGCCATCGTACAGGATCACTACACAAAAGAGGTTCTTACGCTGGCGTACATGAACGCCGAGACGCTGGCTTTGACGATTCAGGAGGGGCGTACCGTGTTTTGGAGCCGCAGCCGGCAGGAGATATGGCGCAAGGGCGAAACCTCCGGCAATGTGCAGCGGGTGGTGTCTATCACGGCCGATTGTGACAAAGACGCACTGGTGATCGACGTGGTGAAAAAAGGCCCGGCCTGCCATACCGGCGCGGAAAGCTGCTTTTTTAACGAGGTTTATGTCAGCCCGGAGCTCAAACAGTTCAGCTGGCAGGCGCTGTACGCCCTGATTGAAGGCCGTAAGACCAAGCCGCAGGAGGGCAGCTATACAACCTACCTGTTTGAAAAGGGCAAGGAAAAAATCCTTAAAAAGGTCGGCGAGGAATGCACAGAAGTTATCATTGCCGGCGAAAAGGAAGATAAGCAAGAGACGATTTATGAAATCAGCGACCTTGCCTATCATGTGCTGGTGCTGATGGTAAGCGCGGGCATTTCCGTTGAGGATGTGACGCGCGAGCTGGAAAAGCGCCATGTGATTGACCACAAGGTAAAACAGGAAAGGATGCAGTGATACGTATGGCGGATTACCGCAAATCTTCGCCGCATTGCCATTCGACGCTGTGCGACGGCAAAAACACTTTGCAGGAGATGGCCTCGGCCGCCTGTGCGCAAGGGTTGGAGACGCTGGGCTTTACGGGCCACAGCCATACCCCGTGTGATTTGGAATACTGCATGACGCCGAGCCGCACGGGCTTGTATCAGGCCACGATCACGAAGCTGAAAACCGAATACCGCGGCAAGGTGGATATTCTCTGCGGCCTGGAATGGGATCAGTTTTCGGACGAAAACCCTGCCGCTTACGATTACTGGATCGGCAGCGTACATTATCTGCGCGGGCCGAAAACCGGAAAATACTATGAGATTGATTGGCGCCCGCAGGATTTGAAGGATTGCATCGACCACGATTTCGGCGGCGACGGCTTGGCAATGGCACAGGCTTACTTTCGCAGCGTAGCCGAAGTGGCGGCGAAAAAACCGGATATTCTCGGGCATTTCGATCTTATCAAAAAGCTGAACTGCACGGGCGCGTATTTTGATGAAAATAGCCCGCGCTATAAGGCGGCCGCCGAGGCGGCCCTTGCCATCGCAAACGAAAACGAGTGCCTGCTGGAGATCAATACGGGCGGCGTTTACCGCGGCTTCCGCAATGATTTTTACCCGAGCTTCTGGATCTTGGAAGCTTGGCAAAAGCTCGGCGGCAAGGTAATCATCACGGCCGATGCCCATACCACGGACAGCCTTACGTTCGGCTATGAGGATGCGGCCCAGCTGGCGAAAAGCGCCGGCTTTTCCGAGGTACAGGTGTTGACGGCAGAGGGCTTTGTACCCTGCGCCATCTAAGCCAAGGCACTGTGCGCCGATCAAAATGCCAAAGCGCCCTGCGGAGTTTCCGCGGGGCGCTTTTTGTGCTATGGGCTGCCGGGCAAAGCGGCAGAAAAATAAAAAGCCTGCCGCGGCACAAAGCGCGCCGGGCAAACCGCATGTGCGGGATAAAAAAACCTCCCGGCGGGAAATTCCCGTACCGAGAGGCTTTTTGCGCAAAAACGGCGCCGATTACAGCGTAGAGTATCCGTAGCTGTTAACGAGCGCATCGATTTTTTGCCCGGCCTGGCACCACGGGCAGGCGTGGGCATCATAGCTTGCGTAATCGGGCAGATCGTTCGGGTTAAAAATCGAGGTGATGGGGTAGCCCTCGCATGTGTCTACCGTCGCGTAGATCGCGGATAGGCCGGCTACAATACCGCCGTAATACTTCACGGCGGCCACGGCGGCCTGCGCGGTATATCCGGTAGTGATTGTGGCGGCAAGGATCAGAACGTGCTTGCCGGCGATCATCGGCGTGATATTATCGCGGAAAATGATTTGGCTGCCCGAGGTAAATTCGGGCGTGACAACATAGATCGTCTGGTGCGCGTTCATATTGACGAAGCCGTCTTTGGTCAGCTCGCTGGCGAGGCAGGTGCCGATCACCTGTGTGCCGTCGAGGCAAAGCACGGTATCCACGATCGTGCTGGCACGGTAAACGGAGACAAGCTCCTGCGCAACGGCCTTCGCTTCGGAAAGGCGGGTCTTCTGCGTCGTCACATCAATGTAGTAATTGATGTGGCTGTGGCTGGTGGCAAAATGCCCCTTGGCAACGCGCAAAAACAGATTGCCCTTTTTTGTGGGCAGCTTGACCATATTCATCTGCATACAAATCAACGCTCCTTTATCCGGATGAGTCCATCCGTTTGTATACTTCTATTTTATCAGAAATGCGCCGCGCTACAACGCATAAAGCACACAAAAAAACATCGCTTCTTTTGGCAGAAGCGATGTTTCGTGTTTTTTAGCGATATTTTGCGGGCACCATAGTTTACTTTGCGTATTCGGTGGCGCGGCTTTCGCGGATAACGCTGACCTTGATCTGGCCGGGATAATCGAGGGTATCCTCGATCTTTTTGGCAATCGAGCGCGCCAACAGCACAACCTGATCGTCGCCGATCTTCTCCGGCTGCACCATGATGCGCACTTCGCGGCCGGCCTGCACGGCAAATGCCTGCTCGACGCCGTCAAAGCCGGAAGAAATCTCCTCAAGGTTTTCCAAGCGCTTGATATAGCTCTCGACGTTTTCACGGCGGGCGCCCGGGCGCGCGGCGCTGATCGCGTCGGCGGCCTGTACAATGAACGCCAGCGGCGTTTTCGGCTCTACATCGCCGTGGTGCGCCTCGATTGCGTGGATAATGGCAGGGTTCTCTTTATACTTGCGGCAGATGTCGACGCCGATCTGGACATGGCTGCCCTCGATTTCGTGATCGAGCGCCTTGCCGATGTCATGCAGAAGGCCGGCCCGGCGCGCGAGGGTAACATTGACGCCCAGCTCGCCGGCCATCAGGCCGGACAACCATGCAACTTCCATCGAGTGGTTCAGGGCGTTCTGGCCAAAGCTGGTACGGTACTTCAGGCGGCCGATCAGCTTAACAAGATCAGGGTGCAGGCCGTGGATGCCAAGATCCATCACGGCCTTTTCGCCTTCGCGCTTCATCTGAACTTCCAGCTCGCGGCGGCACTTTTCAACGGTTTCTTCGATGCGGGCCGGATGGATACGGCCATCGGCGATCAGGCGCTCAAGCGTCATGCGGGCAACCTCACGGCGCGTCTGATCGAAGCTGGAAAGCGTGATGGCCTCGGGCGTATCATCGATGATAAGGTCAACGCCCGTGGCCGTTTCCAGCGCGCGGATGTTGCGGCCCTCGCGGCCGATGATACGGCCCTTCATCTCATCGCTGGGCAGCGGCACAACAGAAACCGTCGTCTCGCTCGAGTGATCGGCTGCGCAGCGGCTGATGGCCTGCCCGATCATATTGCGGGCAATATTGTCGCAGTCCTCTTTCATGTTGGATTCGTAGGCGGCGACGCGGACGGCTTTTTCGTGCGTCAGCTCGTCATCTACACGGTGGAGCAGCAGCTCCTTCGCATCTTCCTGCGAAAGCCCGGCCAGCGTTTCAAGCTTTTCCGTCTCACGCAGCTTGATCTGCTCAAGCTCGGCAAGGCGCGCTTCCACGGTTTCGCTGCGCTGTTTCAGGTCTTCTTCTTTCTTTTCCAGAGCCTCGGTTTTTTTGTCGAGCGCGTTCTCTTTCTGGTCGAGGCGGTTTTCCTGGCGGGAAACTTCCGCGCGGCGCTCCTTGATTTCCTTGTCGGCTTCCGTTTTCAGCTGGAAAGCCTGATCTTTTGCTTCAATAATAGATTCTTTGCGTTTTTGCTCTGCGGTTTTGATGGCGTCGTTTACGATACGCTTTGCTTCGGTTTCGGCACTGCCGATTTTGGCTTCCGCCATCTTTTTGCGGTAGGCAGACCCTGCCACAAAAAAGACGGCCCCCGAAACAACAGCCGCAACGAGCGCCACCACGATTGCGATCGTGATGGGCATCATGTTGCTCACTCTCCTCAAATAAAGTCGGGAGATGCTGCCGCAGGGCCGCGCTTTAACATAATATGCTTTATCAGATATATCTTCACTTCCAAAGCCGCCGAAAAAAGGGCGGCCGGGCGAACCAAACGAACGAACTATATCTTATAATAAACGGGGCCGCGCCCCAAAGTCGATGTTAAAAGCGGGAATTTCCCTGCGCCACCATCTGTTAGATACTACTACTTATACTAATGTAACAGGGGCCGCTTGTCAAGAAAAATCTATTGGGCACGAGAGAAAAGCCGCGCTTTTATTGGGGGTAAAGCATATTGGGCCATGTCCATTCGATCAGCGCATCGGGATACTGTTGATCCATAAAAGCGCCGTAAGCGCTCTGCGTGGCGGTGCCGTCGCGGCGTGCCGTATAGCGCAGCATGGCCGCGCCCGAAATCAGCATGTCGGCGGCCATCAGCGCCACGATGATCCACGTAAGCACCGTGCCCGCTACGGGCGGAATCTTTTCGATCAGGCCGGAAAGCCGCGGATAAACTTTCTTGATCCATACGACGCTCAGCAGGCCCCAGAAAAACATAAACAGAACATTCGTGCGCCCGCCGATATTTAGGGGCATATCGCTGTAATCCCAAAATACCGTGCCAAACACAAGCTCGGTGAAAACGCTGCACATGTATTCGTAAAAGCCGCCGAGGAAAAAGCCGCCCACGAACGTATAGGGCGCGGGCTTTTCGGCTAACGGCGCCAGCATAACGGTAAGCAGCGCCGCGCCGCAGCCCCACACGATGCTGAACGTGCCGTACAAAACGCTCGAGCGGCTCATCAGCACACCGGATACGGCAAACACATATATTGTTTCGATCCAATCGCCGAACAAGGCACACAGCACGAAAACCCATAAAACTTTATGTAA
Source organism: Faecalibacterium sp. (assembly GCA_022652735.1). Taxonomy (GTDB): domain Bacteria; phylum Bacillota; class Clostridia; order Oscillospirales; family Ruminococcaceae; genus Faecalibacterium. The sequence continues at coordinate 197,340 of JALCRP010000002.1, forward strand.
GCAAAGCCCGTGTGCAAAAATCCGGCCTTTTGGCCTGCCGAAGCCCTCGCCCTCGGCGGGCTTGGCGTTTTCCAGCTCGGGAAAAGCATGGTAGAGGTGGCGCCGCAAAATATGATAGATGCGTGTGCCGAGCGTATGGGATGCCGCATGCAGCTTTTCCGTAACATCTTTCACAAGCGGGCGCTCCCGTTTGGAAAGATGCAGCACATAGCACATCGAAATCGTATCCAGGCCCAATAAAACCAGCGCACAGACAACCAAAATGCGCAGCAAAAGCGACGGAATCAACTGGCACAGCAAAAAGGCAAACGGCTGCACAAAGTACAGCCCAAGCACGGCCAGCCCGCCCCAGATGCAGGTGTATAAAAAGCCGGCTAGCCCCTGTAAAGAAAGGCGTGTGCGCCGGAAATCGGGCATTACGCGGCCGGAAAGGCGCTCCACCAGGCGCCCGGAAAAAAACTCGACGATGTTGGCAATAATCACACAGCCAATCAGCTGCGCGGGGATATTGCTGCCGCCCAGCGGCTCAAGCGCAAGCAGCACAAGGCATGCGCCCACGCCGTAGGCCGGGCACACCGGCCCGCCCAATAAGCCGCGGTTGACAAATTTTCCGGTGCGGAACGCGCGGTAGCATACCTCTAAGCACCAGCCGAGAAACGAATAGACAAAAAAGAAGAAACCAAGCTCATACCAAGTGTAATTCATCCTAACCTCCGGGCCGCAAATTTCGGAGTAAAACCCTCTTTAGTATAACATATTCGGGCTTTGCCCGAAACGATGATTTGCGCCAAAAGGTTTTTTACTGCTTCTTTCTGTGAAAAAAGCTTGCTTTGTGCGCGGGTGTGTGCTATTATATTTGAGCGGCTTTTGCTGCATTTTTTCCATGCGCTTGTAGCTCAGTTGGCAGAGCATCTGACTTTTAATCAGAGGGTCCGGGATTCGAGTTCCCGCAAGCGCACCAGAAACTCACGCTTCGGCGTGAGTTTTTCTTTTTGTACATATTTTCTGCCGGAAACCCGCTTCCTTTTTACAAAAAGCCGGTTTTGCTTTTTTATATTTCGCAAAGTTTTTTCAAAAAAAATATGCGGCGGCAGCTTACGGCGCCGGCCGGCGGGGCGCGCCGGCTGCGGAAAATGCCTGCGAGGGGAGCACCGCCGCAGGGGCTTGCCGCACAGAGCCGTTTACATACCGCAGGATTCCCAGCACGGGAATGCACAGAAAAAACCACAGCATGGAATACAGCGGGCAAACCTGCCCCATCAGGTTGCACCACTGGCCCGCATAATTCCAGATGTTCCAGTGCAGCGCACAGTTGCACACCAGCCCGATGCTTAGCTCTACGCCCGTAATCAGGCTGCTGCCCAGCACACACTGCGTTAAAAACGGCAGGGGGCTGCGGCTTAACAGGCGCAGCCCTGTCAGGCACACGCCGCCGGCCAGAAGCATCGTCCAATGAGTATGGCCGCGCCACAATAACTCGATGCCGCCATAGCCGGCGGCACCGATCGCAAAGGTTACCAAACTTTCTGCAATCAAAAAAATCACCCGGCGATAGTGTTCGTCGGGCGATACGATTTTATGCGGAAAAGCTACGCCGCAGTAAAGGCATCAATGGCGGCGGATCTTGTTCGATTTCTTGAACAGGTAGGCGTGGCGCAAAAACCAAACCAAGTAGATGCCGATGCACAGCAGGCTCAAAATCAGGACAATTCGGAAGAATAGGCTTGAGAAAAACGCCTGCAGCTTGGCGACGCTGTACAAGATCGGGTTGCGCGCAATGGATTTCCCGGCCTTCAAATCGACGGTGCCGATCGTGGAGCCGGCCAGCTTCAGCGTAACGGTGCCGATCACATCGCCCTCTTCGACAGGGGCATAGACGCACTCGGGCAGAGAATATTCCTTTTGCGTAACGGTATTATCGCTGCCGGAAGGCAAAATGGTTTTCAGATCGTCGGCGGGGTAAAGCATCAGCGTATCGGAGACGCTGGAATATTTGACGGGGATTTCGCAGATCGGCTGCGTCGTATCCAGCGCGGGCTGGATCGCAAAATTGGAAAACGCCCAATCCAGCAGCTTACCCGTCTCGTACAAAGCGGGGCGAAGCGTATCGTAGCCGTAATCGTCACAGGCCATAGGGCTGTTCAGGATGCTGAAAATATAGCTCGAGCCATCCTGTGTGGCCCAAGAAACGCAGCTTTGCGTTACAACGCCTTTCGATTCCACAATGCCGGAGACATCTGTTTTGCCGCCCTGCACGGCGCTGCGGTAATACTGGCCGCCGTTTGCGGCGCTAAGCATTTTGTTTGTGCTGGTAATATAGTAGCTGTTGGCATGTTTGGTGTTGGCCGGCATTTCATACTGGTAGCTGCCGGAAACCTTGACAAAGGCGTCAAAGCCCATCAAATAGCGCAAAATCAGGTACATATCCTTCGCGGTAGTAATATTGCCTTTGTCGATGCCGCTGGCATCTGTCCAGGTCGAGCCGGTGGTGCCGATCTTCTGCGAAAGGGCATTCATTTGCTGCGTCCAGCCGGAAAGATCGTTGCCCGAAAGGACATACGCGGTGCCCTGCGCCGCGTCATTGCCGTTGCAAAGCAGCATGCCATACAGCATCGCCCGCAGCGAAACCGTTTCGCCGGCACGGATGTCGGCGCTGGTGGTGCCGTAGACATAATCGGAGATTGCGCTTGGCATGGTGATCTGCGTGGAATCCAGCGCGTCTTGATAGTTCGTCAAAATCAAAGCCACCGTCATCAGCTTTGTCAGGCCGCCGGCATATACCTGCTGCTCGCTGTTCTTTTCGTAGATGATGACGTTGGTATCCGTATTGACAACATAAGCCCCCTCGGCCTGAACATTATAAGTGGCGCTGGGGTCGTACCCAACGGCGGCCGCCGGGACGGCCAGCGCGGCCACCAGCAGGGCGGCCGACAGGATCAGAGCTAACACTTTTTTCATGTGGACATTTCCCTCAAAAAGCGATACAATTATTTTTTAGAGCGTGGATGGTACCACGCCCGGAAGAATTGTTTATACCCTTTCATTCTAGCAGTTTCCGGGGCCACAGGCAAGCCTTTTGCCGGGATTTCACCTTTGGGCGCCCAGCAGGGCACAGATACAGGAGGACACTATGATTTATCTGACCGGCGACACGCACGGCGAGCTGGATCGCTTCCGCAAAGGGAAGCTGCGCTGGCTGGGCAAAAACAATACCGTGATTGTGCTGGGAGATTTCGGCTTTTTATGGGATGATTCCAAGGCAGAGCGCCATATGCGCAAATGGCTGGAAAAACGCCGCTATCAGGTGTTGTTTCTGGATGGCTGCCATGAGAATTTTGCCATGCTGGAAGCTTGCCCCACGCAAAAGGCCTTTGGCGGC
>JALCRP010000003.1 GCA_022652735.1 Faecalibacterium sp.
CCGCCTCTGCTTTGGCAGAACAGCTCGGCGTTTCGCGCCAAATTGTGGTGGGGGATGTGGCGCTGCTGCGCGCAGGGGGCTTTGCCATTGATGCCACGCCCCGCGGCTATCGGGTGCGCGGCGCGGCGCAGGGTTATACGGGGATGTTGGCCTGTGCGCACAGCACGGAAGACGCCCTGCGGCAGGAGCTGTACTTGGTTGTGGATAACGGCGGAACCGTCGAGGATGTGGCCGTGGAAAACCCGCTTTACGGTGAGCTGCGCGCCACGCTGCACATCACCAGCCGCTATGATGCCGACATCTTTTTACGCCGCGCGGCCAGCCAGCCGCAGGGGCTGCTTTCGCGCATGACGGGCGGCGTACATCTGCATACAATTTTGTGCGAAAGCCCGGAGGCTTTTGCCCGTATCCGCGCCGCGCTGGATGCGGCCGGCATCCTGTATCAAAAATAAAAAAGGCCGCCGAAAAGGCGGCCTTTTTTTGTCAAGATAAACAGCTTGTCATTAAAGGATCGTCTCGCCGCCAAAATCCGTTTCGGGCGCAGGGGCCGGCGGCGCGGCAGGGGCCGGGTTTTCTCGCAGCAAAACCGAAACGGCCTGTGCAAGGCGCGCATTTTCGGAAAGGGTGCGCAGCGATACGCGGCAGTAACCCGGCGCAAGCCCGGCGCAATCCGCACAATCTTTTACAAGAAGGCCCTCCTGCGCAAGGCGCGCGGCGAGATCGGGCAGCGTTGTGCGGAACAATAAGTAGTTTGCCTCGCCCGGCAGAACAGTGGCCCCGGCGTTTTCCAGTGCGTCATGCAGAACGCTGCGCGCCTGCGCAAACGTGCTGCGTGCCTGCGCGGCATATTCGGTATCCTGCAAGGCGGCGATGCCGGCGGCCTGCGCCACATTGGAAACGGTGCAGGGCCGGCCCGAAGCATACAGCTGCGCCCGCAGCTGTGCGTTGCTCGTCAGGCAGTAGGCGAGCTTTAGCCCGGCCATGCCGTGTGTGACGCTGGGAGATTTGAGCAAAATCAGGTTCGGATAGCGTTTTAACAGCGGCTTTTCGGTGGAGATCAAAGGGTTTTCGAGAAAATCCAAAAAACACTCGTCCAAAATTAGGTAGATGCCGAGCCGCGCACATTTGTCGATCAGCGCCAGCAAAATTTGCTGCGGGGCCATCAGGCCGGTGGGGTTGTTCGGCTGGCAGAGAAAAACGCAGTCCGTCTCGGGCGTAAGCGCATCCAAAAAGCCGCGCCCTACCGCAAAGCCGCTCGATTCCCACAAAAGGCAGCGCTCGGTACGGCAGCCGACGGCTGAAAGCGCCGTCTCGTAAATGCCGTAGGTGGGCGCCGGCACAATCGCTTTCCGTGGTGCGATCACCTCGACAAGCCGCCATATCAAATCCGCCGTATCGGCGCCGCAGTAGACGAAAGCCGGATCGACTTCTTCGCTTTCGCCGATCTGCCGGCATAAGGCGCGGCAGGCAGCGTCCTGCGGAACCTCCAAGTGCTCAGCGGCTTCCCGCACGGCCTGCCGGATGTTTTCTGATACGCCGAGCGGAGATGTGGTTGTGGAAAAATCCAGAATACGCGGCGCCTCGCTGCGCTGCGCGGATGCGGGATGAAACAGCATGTACAATGCCCTCCTGCAAAATGGTTTCTGGTATCAGCCTATGCAAAGTTTGGTTCCAGAATACCTTCTGCGGCGGAATTTGTAAAGATGCGGCATTGTTTTCTTTTTTTTCGCACATAAGGCGATTTTACGTTCCGCTGGCGCCATAGTTTGCCAGTACGCGGGCGGAAGGATCGTTTACGTTGCAGTTCGGCCACGCCTTGTTCGGCATCCAGAAATCCACAATGGTGCCGGCCTGATCGAGATAGTACTTTTCAAACGTTTCGCGGTAGTAAAGGCTCTCTTTGGTAAAGGGCATGCAGTGGCCGCTGTAGTTGGCGCGGCGCAGCTGAAATTCCTCGTCGGTATAGCGGCTTTCGGCATATTCCTTGATGTCGTCCACCATGCTGTGGCCCACGGCATCTGAAAAGGCGGCCTTTTCGCGCCACAAAATTTCCGGCGGCAGCCAATCGCCCTCAAACGCCTTGCGCAGCAGATATTTGCCTTTGCCATAGGAGTTTAGCTTCTTTTCCGGGTCGATGGCCATGACATAACGCACAAAATCCAAATCGCCGAAGGGTACGCGTGCCTCGATGCTGTTGGCCGAAATGCAGCGGTCGGCCCGCAGCACATCGTACATGTAAAGCTCGCGGATGCGCTTTTGCGATTCCTGTTGGAAGGCCGCGGCGCTGGGGGCATAATCCGTGTATTTGTAGCCAAACAGCTCGTCGGAAATTTCGCCCGTCAGCAAAACACGCACATCTGTCTGCTCGTGGATGGCTTTGCACAAAAGGTACATGCCCATGCTGGCGCGGATGGTGGTAATGTCCCATGTGCCCAAAAGGCGGATGACCTCTTCGAGATGGGCGAGCACCATTTCTTTGTTGATGATGATCTCATGATGCTCACTGCCGAGATAATCGGCCGTCTGGCGCGCATATTTCAGGTCGATCGCGTCGGTGTCCATGCCGATGGCAAAGGTGCGGATCGGCTTTTTCAGCTTTTTGGCTGCGATGGCGCATACCAGCGAAGAATCCAGCCCGCCCGAAAGCAAAAAGCCTACCGGTGCGTCCGCGTCCAGGCGCTTTTCTACGCCTGCAATCAGCTTCTCGCGGATGTTCGTCAGAATTTCATCCATGCCGTCGTCGCACGGGGCGGGCACATCGGCGATGTCCTCATAGCGCACAAAGCGGCCGTCGCAATAGTAGCTGCCGATCGGGAAAGGATGAATATCGTCGCACCAGCCGATCAGGTTTTGCATCTCCGAGGCAAATGCGATCTGCCGGCTGGATTTGGAATAGCCGTAAAACAAAGGCCGAATACCGATTGGGTCGCGCGCGGCGATGAGCTGATCTTTACGGGAATCGTATAAGATCATCGCAAACTCGGCGTCGAGATGGCGGAACATATCGAGGCCGTATTCATAATACAGCGGCAGAATGATCTCACAATCGCAATCGGAATGAAAGCGGTAGCCGCGGCGCTTCAAAATTTCTTTTTCAAAGCGGAAACCGTACAGCTCGCCGTTGCATACCACGCAGTCGGCCCCGCGGTAAAACGGCTGCATGCCATCGGGCGTAAGGCCCATGATGGCGAGGCGGCCGAAGCCCATCAGCCCGAAGCTGCCCTCGATAACGCGCTGATCGTCCGGCCCGCGGCTTGCTGTCCGCATCAGATAGGTTTTGAACTGCTCCGGGCGCAGATCGTGCCCCGAATACCCAATCACACAACACATTTTTCTTACCCCTTTTTCCCAAAAACAAAACCCGGCACAGGACATTCCTGCGCCGGGACGAAAAAATGCGGCAGCCTTCGCCCTATGCTTAGGACGAATTGCTGCCGCATCCGTGGTGCCACCTAAATTGCCGATCCCAACGGGATCAGCCTCCTTGCATGCTCTCCTCATTGAAAGCACTGCCCCGTTAACGCAGAGCCTGCGGCGCCCATACTTCCGGCGAAAACCGGTTTGTGTTTGCAGCTGGCGGGTGTTCGTTCACGCTCCCTCTGCCGCGCGGCTTACACCGGCCCGCGCTCGCTTGAAACAGATTTCGGAGGCTACTTTTCCCGTTCATCGCTTTTATGGTATGGATTTTATCACGCCTTTTTGGCCGTGTCAACGGGAAACGGCACTTTCGGCGCATCGTCGGGGGCTTGGCGGCAGCGGCTGCAGGTTCCGTACAGCATGCTGCCCTCGCACTGCAAAAGAAAACCGTGCTGTGCGGAGAGGTGCGCGCGCACTTCGTCCATAAAGCCGCAGTCGAGATGATAGATCTGGCCGCACTTTACGCATTTGAGATGCAGATGTTCGCGGCAGTGGGCGCTGTCGCCGACATATTGAAAAACGGCCTGCTCGCCTTTGTCCGCCACATATTTCATCACGCGGCCTTCGCCGGCCAGCCGCTCGAGATAGCGGTAGACTGTCGTGGGGCTGGGGGCCGCGCCTTCGTTTTGCAGATGTTCGAGGATGTTTGCGGCGCTGACGGCATGCTCACGGTTATCCATGAGGTAATTCAAAATGAGCTGCCGGGTTTTGGTGTTATAGCCATCGCTGCGGGGCATGCCGCTCACTTCCTTTCGTATGAGTTATAGCGCAACCGGGCGGGAAAAGCAAATCCGGCCGCGCCGCTTTGCCGAGCAAAAGGCACAAAAAATGCCGCCCTGAAAGCCGGCTGTGCGCACCGCTACAGCAGCACGGGCCGAATGCTGACCTCCTCATGCCGCAGCGCGAGGCACCGCCCGGCCGAGGTTTCTACCACAAGGCGGCCGATGTCGTCAATCGAAACGGCGCGCGCACTGAACGTGCCCTCTGCCCCCACGACGGTGACCCAATGCCCCGGCACAAAGCACCGGGCACGATATTCGGCCAGATCGTCAAACGCGGGGCAGGAGGCCAGCAACTGCCGCGCAATCTCGCCCGCCAGCGCCGCCCGGCTTACCGGGCAGGCCCCGGCGGGGTAAAGGCTGCCCGCCGTTTGGCAAAGCGCCGGCCCAAATGCGGCCTGCGGCACGGCGAGGTTCAGCCCGATGCCTACGGCAACCCATTCCAGCAGGCCGGTATCCAGGTTCGCGGCGGCCTCCGTCAAAATGCCGCACACCTTTTTGCCCTGATAGTAAAGGTCGTTTACCCACTTGATTGAAAGCGAGATGCCACAAAGCTTTTCGACGGCGCGGCACACGGCCACGGCCGCGCTGCATGTAATGGAAAGCGAATCGGCCGCTGTATGCGCCGGGCGCAGCAGCAGCGTGAAATAAACCCCGCCCACTGGGCTGATAAACTGCCGGCCGCGCCGGCCGCTGCCGGCAGTTTGCTGCGCAGCCACAAGCAGAGTACCGTGCGGCGCGCGGGCCGCATCGGCCGCAAGCGCCTTGGCGGCGGCGTTTGTGCTGTCGATCGTATCATAAAACAGCGCCGGGGCCGGCCACGGGCCAAGCGCTTCGGCCGAAAGGACATCTGCGCCGCTGCCAAGGCGGTAGCCTTTACGGGGCACGGCTTCGATCTGCCAGCCCTGCGCCTGCAAAGCGGTTGCGGCCTTATGCACGGCCGCGCGGCTGATGCCGAGGCGATCGGCCAGCGCCTGCCCGGAACAAAAGCAATCCGGCTGGGTGCGCAGGGCCTCCAGCAGCTGCTGACGTGTCGTCATGACAAGCACCATCCCTTTCCCTGCAAAAGCATACCGAAAAATCCAAAAGGATGCAAGCCCTGCGCCAAAAAGAGCCGCTCAAAAGCAGAAAATACGGAAAAAGCTGGAAAACACATGGGGCTTTCGGTATAATAAAACCATTGAGGAATGCAAGATGCGAGAGGAACGGACATGAAGAAGTACTTGACGGCAATTTTGGTGGGAACTTTGGCGCTGGCTTTGACGGGCTGTGGGCGTTGGGGCATTTTCGGAAATGAGGTCGACCGCTGGCTTAGCGAAAGTGAATCGGAGGATGCCTATTCTTACCCCGCATACTCCGACGATGAAAACGACCATTACGATGATTATGACGATTACGGCGATAGCGCCGGCAGCGAGAGCAGCGAGACATATACCGGCGGGCTGGGCGAAACCATGAGTACCTGCTTTTTTGATTATACGGTAGAATCCGTTCAGCTGGTGGATTCTTATGACGGTTATACCCCCGCGGATGGCAATGTGCTGCTGGATACGGTGCTTACCATCCAAAACACGCAAAGCGAGGAGCTGCCCATGAGCATTTACGATTTTCAGGTGCAGTGGGGCGATTTTACCGAGGATGAGTACGGCTATGAGGCTGAGGCTTTCTGGGATGCGCAGGACACAATGCAGGAGCACTATACGCTGGCTGTGGGCGACAGCATCACGACGCATGTGATCTATGAAGTGCCGCAGAAGAGCACGAGCGGCTATTATGTAGTGTGCTATCTCGAGGAGTTTGCCGATGGCACACAGGGCAATTTGTTCGGGACGGTATTCTCGCTGGATTCCGTTTCTGGCAGCGCCTCTGCCGCCACGGCCGCAGCCTGAGCGAAAATAAGAGATGCGGGCGGCTGCGTTGGCGGCGCCCGCATTTTTTTGCCTCCGCCTGCAAAGAAAAGCTGTTTTTAGCGGCGCGGCTGTGCTATGCTGTAGGCAGAAAAAATCGGAGGGACGCAGAGATGGAGCAACAGAGGCTGCGGCGCCGCTATGCGCTTTTGGACATGCTGCGCGGGCTTACGATTTGCAGCATGGTGGCCTATCATACGGTGTGGGATCTGGTCTATTTGTTCCGTGTGCCGTGCCCGTGGTACCCGAGCGAAGGCACAGCGCTTTGGCAGCAGACGATTTGCTGGAGCTTTCTGCTGCTTTCGGGGTTTTGCTGGCCGCTGGGGCGGCGGCATTTGCGGCAAGGGCTTTTGGTTTCGGCGTGCGGTGCGCTGATTACCGCCGTCACCCTCGTGTTTAACCCGGCGCAAAAGGTTGTCTTTGGCGTTTTGACGCTGCTGGGCGCGGCGACGCTGCTACTGATCCCGCTGGATAAAATTTTGCGCAGGGTGCCCCCTGCGGCGGGTATCGCGGCCAGTTTGGCTGTTTTTGCCTTTTGCCACAATTTATCAAAGGGCTATCTCGGCCTTGGTACGTGGCAGGCCGTTATCCTGCCGAAGGTGCTGTATCAAGGCTATTTTGCTACGTTTCTGGGCTTTTTGGCGCCGGGCTTTTATTCCAGCGATTACTTCCCGATTTTGCCGTGGGCGGCGCTGGTGTTCTGCGGCTATTTCGCGGCGCAGCTGGCTTTGCGCCGTACAGGCGGGCTGCCGCCGGTATTTCGGCGGGGCTGGGCGCCGCTGTGCTTTTTGGGGCGGCATTCTCTGCTAATCTATGTGCTTCATCAGCCGGCGCTGTATGGGCTGCTTTGGTGCCTATGGCATTTTTGAGCAAAAGGCGGCTGCCGGGCTTGCCGGAAGTTGTACGTACAAAAAATACGCCGGGGCGGCAAACTGCGGATGCAAAAAGGGGAACGACGGAATGTACAAAGTTTTTTTGGTAGAAGACGAGATCGTGGTGCGCGAGGGCCTGCGCGACATCATCCCGTGGCAGCAGTACGGCTTTTCTTATGTGGGCGATGCGCCGGATGGCGAGGCCGCGCTGCCGCGCATCCGCCAGCTGCGGCCCAATGTGTTGATTACGGATATTCGCATGCCGTTTATGGATGGGCTGGCGCTTTCGCGCATCGTCCACGCGGAGTTTCCCAAAATGAAAATCCTAATCGCCAGCGGGTACGATGATTTTGAGTATGCGCGCGCCGCCATCGAGGTTGGGGTAGAGCAATACCTGCTCAAGCCGATCACGAAAGCGACAATGCTTGATGTGCTGAATCAGCTGCGCGCCAAGCTTGATGCCGAGCAGGAGCAGGCCGATTATTATCAGAAGTTTCTGCGCGAGGCACAGGAGTACGAGCAGTTTTCGCGCAGACGCTTTTTTGAAAACCTCGTCTCGGGCCGGCTGGCCGTGCAGGAAATCTACGAAAGCGCGGCCAAGCTTGGGCTGGACATCACGGCTTCGCAGTATAACATTTTGCAGTTTGCCATCCAGCAGGAGGATAATTCTGACCAGTATTTTGAGCCGACGGCCGAACTGCAGGCCGAGCTGGGGCAGCTGCTTGTCTGCTGCCCGGAATACCTTTTGTTTCGCTGGAACCTGACAACCTTTGCCGTGCTTATCAAAGGCGAGCCGGATACGATCGCCGCCTTGACGGCCCGCTGCGCCGAGAGCATCTGCCGCCGCTGCGAAAATGCCGAGGCGGGCGTGGAATGGCATGTTGCCTCGGGCGTACCCGTCGGCCGCCTTTCGGCGCTGCCGGGCTGCTTTGCGGCTGTCAGCCGCCTTTTGTCTTACCGCTATCTGTATCCGAAACAGCACGTCCTTACGCCGGACATCGCGCGCCCGCTGACGGCCCGCGAGGATGAGGAGCGCTTAAACCAGCTGGATGCCGCCGCGCTGGATTCCTCCCGGATTTTGAATTTCTTGAAGGCCGCCCAGCCGGAGGAAGTTGAGCCGTTTGTAAGCGAATACTGCGGCAGCCTCGGCGAGAACGCGCTGGATTCGCTTTTGTTCTGCCAATATCTGATGCTGCACGTCCGCTTTACCGCCACGGCCTTTGTTGAGACGCTGCCCGATGCACGGGAGGAGTTTCTGGCCGCGATCTCGGGTGAAAATGTCATCCGGCAGGCAGGCTCGGGCGAGCAGGCAAAAGCCTACATCTCGCATTTGCTTTCCAAAGCGATTGCCCTGCGGGATCGCTCTGCAGCCGACCGCTACCATGCGCTGATGGATCAGACAAAACAATACATCGAGCAGCATTATACCCACGAGGATCTTTCGCTGAACGGCGTGGCAAAGGCGGTAAACCTTTCGGCTAGCTATTTTTCGGCGCTGTTCAGCCAGGAAATGGGCAAAACCTTTACCGAGTATGTGACGGAAAAGCGCATGGAAAAGGCGCGGGAGCTACTGCGCACTTCGGCACTGCGCTCCAGCGAAGTGGCATTTGCCGTGGGCTTTAAAGATTCGCATTATTTCAGCTATCTATTCAAAAAAACGCAAGGGTGCACCCCGCGGGATTACCGCGCGAGCGCCGGAGGCAAACCGTGATGCGCCGGCCGGTTTCGCTTGAGCAGCGGCTGCGTCGGCTCGTCGTGTTCTGCTTTGTGCCGCTGACGGTTGTGATCGTGCTGCTGCTGACGCTGCTTTTGAACTACTCGATGCAGTATAATACTGTGCTGCATAACGTCACGTCGGCTTCGGCCTTTAACCAGAATTTTAAGGAAAGCATCGACCTTGAAATGTACTATTACGTGGTGGGCAGCCGCTACTCCACGGGCCTGCCCATTCAGGAAGTACAGGATGCGCAGCAGCTTGCGCGCGCGCTGATGGCCACCACGACCGACCACGATTCCCGCCGGGCGATCGAAAGTGTGCTAAACCTAAGCGAAAACCTCGAGAAAAAAATCTACCAGATTCAGGATACGGATAATTATGATGACCGCCAGAATCAGCTGGAAAACAACATTTATGTTTTGACCGATCTGATTCAGGAGTACATGTATAATTACCTTTATTACGAGGCGGTGCAGCTGAGCACTTTGCAGACAAACCTCTATCATTCCGTGCTGCGCGAGGTGTTTTTCCTTGGGGCGGCGGCGTTGATGCTGCTGATTTATCTCACGGTGCATGCCAACCGCATCACCCACAGCATCACCCGCCCGATCGGCGAATTGTCCGAGCGCGTCAAGGCGATCGGCCGCGGCGAGCTGGAAAGCCGCCCGCCCGTGGAAGCGCAGGAGACAGAAGTACGCGCCTTGAGCGAGGGCTTTGAAAAAACCGTCGACCAGCTGCGCGGCCTGATCGAGCAGAGCAAACAGGAGCAAATCAGCCTGCGCAACGCCGAGCTGGCGCTGCTACAAGCACAGATCAACCCGCATTTTCTTTATAACACGCTGGATACCATCATCTGGCTGATCGAAACACAGCAATATGAGCAGGCCGAGCAGATGGTGTCGAACTTGTCGGCTTTCTTCCGCACATCGTTAAGCAAGGGGCGCGACATTATTGCCCTTGCCGAAGAGGAAAAGCATGTGCGCAGTTATATGGAGATCCAGCAGATCCGCTACCGCGATATTTTGCAGTATGAGGTAAACATCCCGCCTGAGCTGACGGGCTGCATGCTGCCGAAGCTAACCTTGCAGCCGCTTGTCGAAAATGCGCTGTATCACGGCATCAAATTGAAGCGCGGCCCGGGGCACATCTGGGTGGCGGCCCGAGCCGAGGGCGACGACGTTGTATTGCAGGTGCGGGATGATGGCGTGGGTATGCCGCCGGAGCGCCTTGAAATGGTGCGCGCAGGGCTTTCGAGTACAGCGAAGATCGGCTTTGGGCTGGCCACCGTGCACGAGCGTATGCAGCTTTTGTTCGGCGCGCCCTACGGCCTTACCGTGGATAGTACGCCGGGCGAAGGCACGTTGGTTACGGTACGTATCCCGAACACGCCCGAAGTAAAGGGCATTCTCGATCAGCAGGAGGCGATTCGATGAAGCGGATGATTTGTGCGCTGCTGGCGGTGGCGCTGCTTTCGGGCTGTGCCGCGCATACGGCCGCCGCGGCCGCGGCCGTTTCCGCGCCGGAAGACCCGATTGTTGTGGGCTATTGCCAAACGGGCGCCGAATCCGATTGGCGCGTGGCAAATACCGAATCTATGAAAAGCGCCTTTTCGGAAGAAAACGGCTACGAACTGATCTACTGCGATGCGCAGAATAAGCAGGAAAACCAAATCCGTGATATTCGCAGGCTCATCCAACAGCAGGTGGATTATATTGTGCTCAGCCCGATCACGGAGGATGGCTGGGATGAGGTTTTGCAGGAAGCAAAGGATGCCCATATCCCGGTGATTATCACCGACCGCTTTGTGCATGTGTCGGATGCCAGCCTGTACGCCGCATACGTCGGCTCGGATTTCCGCAAGGAGGGCGACACGGCGATGCAGTGGCTCGATACCTATTTGACGGGCTATGGCCGCACGGGCGAAACCATCCATATTGTGGAGTTGCAGGGCACGCTGGATTCCACGGCACAGCTGGGCCGCACGGCCGGGCTGGAGGCCGCCGTTGAAAAGCACACAAACTGGGCGCTCGATCGGCAGGTTTGCGCCGATTTTACTACCGCCAAGGCCACGGAAGTGATGCGGCAGGTGCTGGCGCAGGGCCAGCCGATCGACGTGCTGATTTGCCAAAACGACAATATGGCGCTGGGCGCAATGCAGGCGCTGGACGAAGCCGGCGTTTCTTACGGCGGGAAAAACGGGATGCTCCTAATCTCCTTTGACGCTACAAACGCCGGGCTTACGGCCTGCCTTGCGGGCAAAATCGCGCTGGATGTGGAGTGCAACCCTTTGCAGGGGCCTTATGCCGAGGCTATCGTGCGCCAGCTGGAGGCAGGCGAGCAGCCGGAAAAAGAACTGTATGTGGACGAAACTTCGTTTGATTTCCGCGCTATCACGCAGGCGCTGATCGATTCCCGCCTTTATTAAGGAGCAACCCGGCCGCCGCGGCACGTAAGCGCTGCGACGGCCTTTTTGCGGCAATTTTCAAGAAAAACGACAGAGAAGCCGGACGGCCATCGCTGCCCGGCTTCTCTGCACAAGAATAAAAGTAGAAGGAGATTAAGAAGAAATCAAAGTATGATACAGCGTTTCCTGCGTGGGGAAGCGCTCGCTGCGGGGATACTGCGCCGCATAAGCCTGCGCCAGCGCGGCACGGTCCTCGGCCGAAAGGCACGGCACAAGCGGCGCCAGCAGGCCTTGTACAGCGATCAGCATCCATTTAGCAACGCCGTTATCCGCGTGGGCGGCCGCAAGCGAAAACATCTTTTCTGCGGCGGCGCGTACTGTGGCGGAATCAGGGCTTTCGGCGGCAAAAGCCTGTAGGATGCCTTCGATCTTATGGTAAAAATCCGGGTTGAGCTGGGCGTCGCCCGGGTTGCGGCCGCTGCCCAGCAGGCGCTGAAACATCCCGGCGGGGCGGTTGGTCTGACGGTTCAGCTCGGCCGCGCTTTGCAGGTAGGCGGCGTAGGCTTCGTCGAGAGTGAAGAGAATGTCCATATTTATCGTTCCTTTCGCGGTGCGGTACTTTCCTTTTGATGCAAAGTCCAGGCGAGTTGTTCGCTTTTGTGGGGGATGCCGGCCAAAAGATCCATCAGCGCCTCGGCCGTCGTGCGTCCCATCGCATGCGGCGCGTGGCCGAGGGACGTAATAGGCACGGGCGAAGCGTCGCTGTAATAGCTGTTGTCAAAGCTGGCGACGGAGACATCCTCCGGCACAAGGCGGCCCGCCGCGGCCAGAAGGCGGATGAGCAAATAAGCGATTTCATCATTATAACACAGCACAGCCGTGCAGGCCCCGAGGCGCCGGCGGATAAAGTTTTGCAGGGCGGCGGTGTTGCCGGCGTCGAGGAAATCCTGCCGATCTTCGGTGGAATACCAAAGCGTCTGCCCGGCCGGCAGCGCAAGCCCGGCGTCGCGCAGCGCGGCGGTATAGCCTGCATAACGCGCAAGGCCCTGCTGATCGTCGCTTTTGAAGATGCCGGCGATCTGCCGGTGGCCCAGCGAAGCGAGGGTGCGCGTGAGCAAATAGGCGCCGCCTTCGTTATCATCAGAGATGCAGACGGCATCTTTTAGCTGTGGGCTGCATCCATGCAAAAATACGGCCGGGATTCGGCGCGCGGCAAGCTGTTCATACAAATCAACATTGGGCGAGGGCAGCGCCGTGCGCACCCCCTCGATGATCGCCCCTGCGGCGCCTTCAGCCAAAAGCTTTTGCAGCGCTTCCCGCTCGGCCGAAACCGAGTTTTGCGTGGCGTATACGGCGGGCACATAGCCGTGCGCGGCCAAAACCGCCCGGATGTCGGCCAAGACGCCGGGGAAAATGTAATCATCGAGATACGAGGCCACAACGGCGATTTGCCGCCCGCCGCCCTCTTCAGGCGCGACGATGCGGGAGCCGCTGCCTTTTCGCTTTTCGATGCGGCCCTCCTCGGCGAGGATACACAACGCCTGCCGCACGGTTTGGCGGCTGACGCCGTACTCCTGCGCGAGGGCGTTTTCGCTGGGCAGGTGCCCCGCGAGCACATCGCGTCCGTCACGAAGCCGGCTGCGCAGCTGAGAAACCAGCATAAGATACTTTGCCGCCATCCCACACCCGCCCCCTTGCGGCTGTTTTTTTTCGGCAGGTTTCTGCCTGTACCTATTATAACATCGCCCCTTTTGCCCTGCGCAGGAAAATAGGGCGCTGCGTTTGGAACTTGTATGGTCAAGCATGAAAAAAACACAGCTCGGGTTGCAGAAAAGTAACAGGTTTTGCAAAAAAACGCGCCCCGTGTGCCGGAAAGCATCCAAAGAAAAAATACTTTTGCGGAAAAGCCTCTGAAAGCGACAGCACAAAAACACACCGTGCCGCCGCCGCCATCGAAAGAAAACACCCCAAACGGCCTATTGCATCGAAAGAAAACAAACTTTTTTCTCACCTTGGGCAAAAGCTGTATTCTTTTTTGCAGGGATAACCCAAAGCTGTATGAAAATGTCTGCCAAAAAATAACTTGCATAGGCAACTTTTATTGACCGAGGAGCGTGTTCCTTTTATACTCAAGCCGTCGAAAGGAAATGCGCGCCGGCACACAAAGCCCGGCCGAAAAGCATTTTCGCAAACGCGTAAGAAGAAAGAAGGAACATTTCTATGAACAAGATTTCTCGTCGTGATTTCCTCAAAGTCGCCGGTGCTTCTGCCGCCGCGCTCGGCCTGACCGCCTGCGGCAGCGCCTCTACCGCTGCTTCTACCGCCGCTTCTACTGCTGCCTCCTCTACAGCCGCTTCCAGCGCAGCCGCCGCGGGCGGGACGCTTGCCATCGGTTTCGCACAGGTCGGCCATGAATCCGATTGGCGCGCCGCTTCCACCAACTCTGCACAGGATGTTTTCTCTGCAGCAAACGGCTATGATCTGCAGTTTAACGATGCCGACAACGATTCTGCGGCACAGCTCGAGGCCGTTCGTGGCTTCATCGAGCAGCAGGTTGATTACATTATCGTAGACCCGATCGTCGCCACCGGCTGGGATACCGTTTTGCAGGAAGCTTCCGATGCCGGCATTCCGGTGTTCATCATCGACCGTACCGTCGACGCCGACGAGAGCCTGTATGTGGCATGGTTCGGCTCTGACTTTACCGCCGAGGGCAAGGCAGCCGGCGAATGGCTGAAGGCCTACCTCGCCGCGAAGGGCAAGACGGACGAAGTGAACATCTGCGTAATCGCCGGCACAAACGGCTCTTCTGCGCAGCTGGGCCGTACCGAGGGCTTCGACGCCGTGACGAAAGAAAACTCCAACTGGAAGAAGCTTGACGAACAGGACGGCGACTTCACGCAGGATGGCGGCCAGCAGATCATGGAGAGCTACCTCAAGAGCTACGACAAGATCGATGTTGTGGTTTGCCAGAACGATAACGAGGCCTTTGGCGCAATCGACGCTTTGAAGGCTGCGGGCAAAACCTACGGCAAAGATGGCGATGTTGTTATCATCTCCTTCGACGCAACGAATGCCGGCTTGACCGAAGTGCTGAACGGCAATATCAACGCCGACTTCGAGTGCAACCCGATGGCTGCCCCGTTTGTGGCCGAAGCGATCCAGACGCTGCAGGGCGGCGGTGAGATCACCGATAAGGTCAACTACGTCGATGAGGCTTGCTTCGCCTGCGACGACAGCGTACCGACCGTCACCGTCGATGGCACCGAAAAGAAGATGACCACCATGACGCAGGATGTGCTGGATGCACGCCCGTACTAATCGGCGCGAAACCCTTTCATAAGCATGGAACTGTGGGGGAGGATACGGGTTGGCCGGTCCTCCCCTTTTTTGGAAAGGAAGGAACCTTGGTATGGATGAGAATATCGTCCTGACGATGCGCGGCATCAGCATGACCTTCCCCGGCGTAAAAGCCCTCGATAACGTGGACTTGACCCTGCGCAAGGGCGAAGTGCATGCGCTGATGGGCGAAAACGGCGCGGGAAAATCGACGCTGATTAAGTGCCTGACCGGTATCAACAAATTTGAGGCCGGCGAGATTCATCTGGAGGGCATCGAGGGGGCGGTAATCAACCGCTCGCCGATGGATGCCCAAAAGATCGGCATCTCCACCGTGTATCAGGAAGTAAACCTCTGCCCGAATTTGAGCGTGGCGGAGAACTTGTATATCGGGCGCGAGCCGCGCAGCAAAACGGGCGCGATCTCCTGGAAAACGATGAACCAGAAAGCGCGCGCCCTGATGGAGAATTTTCAGCTGGAAGTGGACGTTACGCGCGAGCTTTCCAGCTATTCGGTGGCGATTCAGCAGATGATCGCCATTGCGCGTGCCGTCGATATGGATTGCAAAGTGCTGATCCTCGACGAGCCGACCTCCTCGCTCGATGATAACGAGGTGAAGCGCCTGTTTGCGCGCATGCGCCATTTGAAAGAGCAGGGCGTCTCGATTTTGTTCGTCACCCACTTCTTGGAGCAGGTGTATGAAATCAGCGACCGTATTACCGTGCTGCGCAACGGCGCGCTGGTTGGCGAATATATGGCCGAAGAATTGCCGCGCATCCAACTTGTGGCAAAAATGATGGGCAAAGATTTTGACGACCTCGCCGAGATCAAAGGTCACGGCGGCACGGCAACGGACGAAATGCTGATCGACGCCAAGGGCCTGAGCCATAAGGGCAAGATCAAGCCCTTTGACGTTGCTATCCATAAGGGCGAGGTGATCGGCCTGACGGGCCTGCTCGGCTCGGGCCGCTCGGAGCTGGCGCGCTGTATCTACGGCGCCGACAAGGCGCAGACGGGCACCTTGCAGGTGGACGGCAAAGAGGTGAAAATCAAAGCCCCTATCGATGCAATGAAGCTGGGCATGGGCTATCTGCCCGATGACCGCAAGGTGGATGGCATCATCGCCGACCTTTCCATCCGCGAAAATATTCTGCTGGCGTTACAGGCCAAGCGCGGTATTTTGCACCGCATCCCGATGAAAGAGCAGTGCGAGATCGCCGATACCTATATCAAAATGCTGCAGATTAAAACCGTCTCGCGCGAGACGCCGATCAAGCAGCTTTCCGGCGGCAACCAGCAAAAAGTAATTCTCGGCCGGTGGCTTGCCACCGATCCTCGCTTTTTGATTCTCGACGAGCCTACGCGCGGCATTGATGTCGGCACCAAGACGGAAATTCAAAAGCTGGTGCTTGATCTGGCCGCAAAAGGCATGGCGGTGATGTTTATTTCCTCCGAAATCGAGGAAATGCTGCGCACCTGCACAAAAATGGAAGTTCTGCGCGATGGCGCGAAGGTTGGGGAGCTAAGCGGCGACATGACGCAGGAATCCGTGATGCAGGCCATCGCAGGAGGTGAAGCCTGATGAACAAGAAGAAAAAAATCTATCAGCAGCCGCTGTTTTTGCCGGTGTTCTGCATGCTGCTGATTTTGCTGGTGAACCTGATTAAGGACCCGAGCTTTTTCCTGATTTCGGTTAATAACGGCGTACTGTACGGCCGCTTGATCGACATCGCAAACCGCGGCTCTGAAATCGCAATCCTCGCGGTAGGCATGACGCTTGTGGTGGCATCCTCTGCCGGCACGGATATTTCCGTCGGCTCGGTGATGGCGCTGTGCGCCTCTACCTGCTGCGTAACGCTTGTGGGTTACGGCGTCGATACCTCAAACACGATCATCGTGCCGATGTTCGTCGGCATCCTTGTCGGCATTTTAACGGGCGTTGTATGCGGCTGCTTTAACGGCGCGCTGGTGGCCAAGCTGAAAATCCAGCCAATGGTTGCCACGTTGATCCTGTATACGGCGGCGCGCGCGATCGGCCTTGTCGTCAACCACAACAAGATCGTATATGTCCGCTATGAGCCGTTCAAGATGTTCGGCAACTTCATCGGAAAATGCCCGATCCCGACGCCGATCTTTATTGCGGCGGGCGTGATCGTGATCGTATCGCTCGTGCTGCGCAAAACGGCGCTGGGCACTTACATCGAGGCCGTCGGCATCAACCCGAACGCCTCGCGCCTTTTGGGCATCAACTCGACGGTTATCATTTTTTTGTGCTACATGCTGTGCGGCCTGTGCGCAGGCATCGCGGGCGTGGTCGGCGGCAGCCGCATCTACTCTGCGGATGCCAATAATATCGGCCTGAACTTTGAAATGGATGCGATCCTCGCCGTGGCGCTGGGCGGCAACAGCCTGGGCGGCGGCAAGTTTAACCTCGCAGGCTCCATCATCGGCGCCTACACGATTCAGGCCCTGACAACCACGCTGCTGGCGATGGGCGTCTCGACCGATCAGGCCCCGGTGTTCAAAGCGATCGTCATCGTGATCGTCGTCGCCATTCAGGCGCCTGTGGTGCGCGATGCGCTGCGTAACGCCAAGATGAAGCGGGAAGCCGAAAAGATCCAGAAGGAGGTCGCGGTGCAATGAATACGAAACTGAAAAAGCAACGCATCGGCGGCAACCAGCTGCTTTTGTATATCACGATGGCGCTGTTTGTGGTGATGTACCTTGTCGGCTGCATCCTATATTCCGGCAAAGGCTTTACGCATCTGCAAACCTTTTTGAACCTGTTCATCACGAATGCGGGCCTCGTCTGTGTGGCATGCGGCCTCACGGTTGTGATGCTGACGGGCGGCATTGATATTTCCGTCGGCTCGCTGGTCGCGCTCGATTGCATGCTGCTGGCCTACGGCACCAGTACGCTGGGCATTCCGGCCGTGGTGATGTTGGGCATCTGCCTTGTGTTCGGCATTTTGTTCGGCTTGTGGCAGGGCTTCTTGGTAGGGTACTTGGGCATCCAGCCCTTTATCGTCACGATGGCGGGGCTGTACTTCTGCCGCGGGCTTACGGCGTGTATCTGCTCCGATCAGCTTTCGATCGACGACCCGGTGCTTTCGGCGCTGGCCAATATCAAAATCACTCTGCCGTTTGGCGGCTACGTGAACAACAAGGGCAAGCAGATGCTGCCATTTTTGCGCGTGACGGTTTTGGTAGCCATCGTCGTACTGGTGGCCATCTTCCTGCTTTTGAAATACACGAAATTCGGCCGTTCGCTGTACGCCGTGGGCGGCAGCGAGCAAAGCGCGAAAATGATGGGCCTGAATACACGGCGCACAAAGCTTTTGGCGTATACGCTCAGCTCGACGCTGTGCTCTATCGGCGGCATTTTATATGCGCTGAACACGATGCAGGCCAGCGTCCAGCAGGCAAAAGGCTTTGAGATGGACGCCATCGCATCTTCCGTTATCGGCGGTACGCTGCTGACGGGCGGCGTGGGCAATGTCGTCGGTACGCTGTTCGGCGTCATGATTAACGGCACGATCTCCACCATCATCAAAACAAACGGCAAGCTGCTTTCCAGCTGGGCCAATATCGCCACGGCGGCGCTGCTGTGCTTCTTCATCATTCTTCAGGCTGTGTTTGCGGCCCTGAAGGAAAAGAACAAATGACATCTTCCTTTCCATAAAAAAGGGACCGGGCCTCAAAAGAGGTTCGGTCCCTTTTCGATTGTAAAACACGAAGCAAAGCGACTGTGCCGAAAACGCGGGCGCTTACAGCACACGCACCCGGATAATGGCCGGGATGGCGGCTAGTTTTTGCGCAATCTGCGGGTCAACGGCGCCGGTGACATCCAGCATAGTGTAAGCCATATCCTTTTTGCTCTTGTTCACCATGTTTTCGATGTTCAGCTTGCCCGCTGTCGTAAGGCCGGTGATCTGGCTAATCATGCCCGGCTCGTTTTTGTGGATGATGCAGATACGCTTGCCGCCTGCGCGCGGCTGGCTTACTTCGGGCATATTGACCGAATGCGTGATATTGCCATTGCGCAGATAATCGCTGATCTCCGTCGCGGCCATTTCGGCGCAGTTGTCCTCGGCTTCGGGCGTCGAAGCGCCCAGATGCGGGGTGCAGACGACGCCCGGATGGCCCAGCACGGCTTCGCACGGAAAATCTGTCAGGTAGGCGCCAGCCTTGCCGCTGTCCAGCGCCTCGAGGATGGCATCGTTGTTGACAAGCTCGCCGCGGGCATAGTTCAGGATGCGGACGCCATCCTTGCAAAGCGAAAGCGTCTGCGCGTTGATCGTATCCTTTGTGGTGGGCAGATAGGGCACATGAATCGTGACGAAATCGCACAGCGGCAGCATGTCGTTCAGGTTGACGCAGTGATGCACCTTGCCGCTTAAGCTCCACGCCGCTTCGATGGAGATGTACGGGTCATACCCGTAAACTTCCATGCCGAGATGGATGGCGTTGTTTGCCACTTTTGCGCCGATGGCTCCAAGGCCGATAACGCCGAGCGTTTTGCCCTTGATCTCGCCGCCGACAAACTGCTTTTTGCCCTTTTCCACGTTCTTTGCCATATCCGGGTCGCCCTTAAGGCCGGCCGTCCACTGGGCGGCGGCGGCGAGGTTGCGGCTGCCGGCGATCAGCATGCCCGTTACCAGCTCGGCCACGGCATTGGAGTTTGCGCCCGGCGTGTTGAACACGACAATGCCCTGCTCGCTGCAGCGCTCCAACGGGATATTATTGACGCCTGCGCCTGCGCGCGCGATGGCCAGCAGGTTCGGTTTGAACTCGGTATCCAGCATATTGGCGCTGCGCACCAAAACGCCGTCGGGCGCATCGCTGTCGACAAGCACCTCAAACAGATTTTTCGGCAGCTTCGCCAGCCCGACGGGCGAGATAGCGTTCAAAGTTTTAATGGTATACATGTTGGCTCCTTTTTTGAGGCGGGCGGCGGGCCGCCCGCGAAGTGACGCATCGGCAAAACGGTGAAATCAGGCGTTTTTCTTGCGGAAGTTTTCCATAAACTGTACCAGCTTATCGACGCCTTCGGCGGGCATTGCGTTGTAGATCGAGGCGCGCATGCCGCCCACAAGGCGGTGGCCCTTTAGGTTGACAAAGCCGGCCGCGCCGGCCTCGGCACAAAACTTTTTATCCATGTCCGGGTTCGGGCTGGTAAAGGTGACGTTCATCATGCTGCGGTATTTGTGCTCAACAGGGTTTTTGAAAAAGCTCTGGCCGTCGAGATAATCATACAGGACGCCCGCCTTTTTGGCGTTGATCTTCTGCATGTTGGCAAGCCCGCCGATCTCGTGCTCGAGGTATTCGAGGACAAGGCCCGTCATATAAATGCACCAGCAGGGCGGGGTATTGTACATGCTGTCTTTTTTCAGCAGGGTGGTGTAGTTCATCATGGTCGGCACATTGTCGGCCGCATGGCCCAAAAGATCCTCACGGATTACGGCAATCGCCATGCCGGCCGGGGCGACGTTTTTCTGTACACCGAAATAGATGCAGCCATACTTCGATACGTCCACCGGCTCGGAAAGGATCATCGAGCTCATATCTGCCACAAGCGGCAGGCCCGCAACCTCAGGCACATCAACATATTTGGTGCCGAAGATCGTATTGTTCTGGCAGATATGGACATAGCTGGCGTCCTTATCGTACGCGATGGTGTGCACATCGGGGATATAGGTGAAGTTTTTATCTTCGCTGGAGGCGACGATATGCGCCTCGCCAAACTTCGCGGCTTCTTTTGCGGCTAAATTCGAGAAGTTACCGGAAACGATGTAATCCGCCTTGCCCGTTGTCATAAAGTTCAGCGGAACCATAGCGAACTGCTGCGTGGCGCCGCCCTGAAAAAAGCCGACCTTGTAGTTGTCGGGGATCTGCATTACGCGGCGCAAAGAGGCTTCCGTCTCCTTAATAATATCGTCAAACCAGCTGCTGCGGTGGCTCATTTCCATCACGCTCATGCCGCTGCCGTGATAATCCAGCAGTTCGGCTTGCGCCTTTTCCAAAACAGGCACAGGCAGCATGCTCGGCCCGGCGCTGAAATTATAGATTCTAGCCATACGTATCTCTCCTTTTTCCCTTTGCAAGGCCACCCGCACGGCAGATGGCCTACCCTACGTGCTCTTATCCGATGCCGCTATTATAACGAAAGCGGGCGGCCGGTAGATAGAGGACAAATACACAAACTTTGTGCCTGCGTTTCAATACTAAACACACAAAAGCAACAAATGTATTCCGAGAAAAGACAAAAACGACTACAAAGGTAAAAGATACTGCAAAAAGCAGGCTGCATACAGGCTTGCACGGGGATAAGAAAGTGGATATACTGAACAAAAAGGAATTTATTTTACAAATGTAAAAACAAATTTTTGCATTTGCCGCATCGAGAAGGGGAACAAGCAATGTATGGTTTGCCGGAACGTTTACAGAAAATTTCCGCGGCAGAAGAACAGGTGATGCTGGCAGTATGGGCCGCCGCGCCGCCGGCAACCCGCGCTGAGATTGCGCGGCATTTGCCGCGGCAGAGCAGCGGCGCGCCGTGGGCGCCCAGCACCATCCTAAATTTTTTATATCGGCTGGAAAAGAAAGGCTGGGTGAAATCTGAGAGGGTGCAAAATCGTAATGTGTATATCCCGGCTGTTACGCGGCGCGCTTACGGCGTGGCGGTAATGCGGGAGCGCATGGATACGCTTTTTGCCGGCAGCGTCCCCGAGGCGGTTGCCGCACTGGTTAGCGAGGCGGGCGCAAGCCAAAGCCAGCTTGAAAAAGCGCGCACGATTTTAAGCGACAAGATCGCCGCCGGGGAGGAGTATGATCTGTATGACCCCTACGGCTAAAAAAAGTCCCCGGGCTGCCGGGCAGGACACTACGCGCACAATTTCTCTGCGCCCGCCCCGCATTGCCGCGCCTGCCGCCCCGAAAACGCCGCCCGCCCCGGCGCAGGTATGCCTGTCCCGATGGGCCGCGAAGCTGTTGATTTTGGCCGCTTGCGCGGCTGCAGTGGCAGCTTTGTATGCCACAGGCGTCGGCTGCCCCATTCTTCACTTTTTAGGGGTTCGCTGCCCTGGCTGTGGGCTGACGCGCGCGGTGCTGGCGGCCTGCCGGCTGGATGCCCGCGCCGCATTTGCCGCACATCCGATGGTCTGGGCGCTGCCGGTGCTCTTTCTGTATTTTTGGAAAGACGGCCGTGCGTTCCGCCGCAAAACGGTAAATGCGCTTGTGCTGGGCGGCATCGCGGCGGGCTTCTTGGCCGTATGGGCGCTGCGCATGGCGCGGGTGCTTGCCTAAAAGCGCCGTGCCGCCGCAAGTGCATGGATTCCCGAAAACAAACACCCAAGTTGGCTTTTTTATGAAAAGTACGGCCAAGCGGGCCGTGCCGTAAAAGGGCTATTGAGAAATAGAGCAGGAGGAAACAAATTATGTATTGCAGATACTGTGGAAACGAAATGCAGCCTAACGCCGTGGCCTGTGAAAAGTGTGGCGCGCCGGTGGGGCAGGGCGTAAACTATTGCCCGAACTGCGGCCAGCCAACTGCGCCGGACGCAATCCAGTGCCCGGGCTGCGGCGCGCCGCTGGCTCCGGCCCCAATGCAGGGCGGAAAATCCAAGATCGCGGCCGGGCTGCTGGGCATCTTTTTGGGCGCTTTTGGGATTCATCGCTTTTACTTGGGCTATACCACGATTGGCATTATCCAAATCATTGTGACGCTTGTTACCTGTGGCGTCGGCTCGCTCTGGGGCTTTGTGGAGGGCATTTTGATCCTCTGCGGCCAGAGCATTACTACGGACGCAAACGGCATACCGCTAAGCGATTGACCTTTTGGGGCTGCGGATGCTCCTACATAAAAAAGCAGGCCCCGCCGTTTGGCGTGGGGCCTGCCGCAGTGTTGCGTACCTTTACGGCCGGGGCGGATTTTTCTGCTCCGGCTCTTCGCATTTCTTATGGCACTCGGCACAGTTGCCGTGGCAGCCTTCATTCTGCCAGCCGCCGTTGCGCGAAATCCATACGACGGCCAGCGCAAACAAAACCACCAGCACGATAATAACCAGAATTCCCTGCACAGACATTTTGCCCCACCTTTCTGTTTGCCGATTTTTCTGCGCATGCCGCTTTGGAAAAAAGGCCGCTGCGCATTTTTCTTGTGTTCATTATAAAAGTCGGCGCCACAAAGCACAAGCCCTGCGCCTTTACACGTACAGCTCTTTTTCCAGCGCCGTCTGTACCGCCGCGCGCCCGCCGCGTTGTGCGGCAATGGCGGCTGCGCGCCATGCGGCGGGCGAAACGCCCGTTTCGCGCCGGAACACACGGCATAAATAGTTAGCGCCCGAAAAGCCGCACAGGCTTGCGATGACATCAAGATTGTACTCGCGATGGGCCAACAGGCGCTTTGCGGCCTCCACACGCACAGAAGTGAGATACTTGCCGGGCGAAACGCCCATCGCCGCATGAAATGCGCGGACCAGATGGCTTTTGGAAACGCCAAGCCGCTCGCTCAACTCCTCAACGCCGTACAATCCGGCATAGTTTTGCCGAATATCCGCTACGGCGGATTCCACAAGGCCGGGCAAAACGGGCGCGGCGGCGTCGGCATCTGCCAGCTCGCACAGCAGCGAAAAGGCAACTTGGCTTTGCAGCTTTGTGCTGTGCTGTACCGGGGCATCGGCCAGCTGGCGCAGAAGCTCGGCGGCGCCGGGGCAGCTTTCGCCGCGGGCCAGAAAAATGCCTGCCGGCAGGCCCGCCAAAAAATCGCCGGGCGCCCGGCCATCCAAACGCGCGGCCAAAATGTGGCAGCCGCCGATGGGCGTAAGCTGCGCCGGGCCGCCCCAAAGCGCCAGCGTGCCGGCCCCTGCTTGCTGCGGCGGGTTGCCGGCAAAACGGCATTGCCCGCTGGATACCAAAAGCACCCATAACCCGCTGCCCGCAAAAGTAAGCGCTGCTTCGGGCGCAACATCGCGCAGCTCTGCAAGGCAGATCGTACCGGTTTGGTCGTACAGCAAAAAATGACACCTCAAATCAATAAAATGCTATTCCATATCACAATTTTGTCTGGTATCATAGTACCAGTAAAAAAAAACGCCGTCAAGTCGGGCGGCGAAACAAAATGGAGGATTTAAACATGGCTTCTATCAGCTGCCGTCATATCTACAAAGTATACCCGGGCGCAACGGCCCCGTCCGTTACCGATTTCAACCTGGAAATCGCCGATAAGGAATTCATCATCTTCGTCGGCCCTTCTGGCTGCGGTAAATCCACCACCCTGCGCATGATCGCAGGCTTGGAGGAAATCACGAAAGGCGAACTGTACATCGGCGACAAGCTGATGAACGATGTGCCCCCGAAGGATCGCGACATCGCGATGGTGTTCCAGAGCTACGCTCTGTACCCGCACATGACCGTTTACAAGAACATCGCATTCGGCCTCGAGCTGCGCAAGACCCCGAAAGATGAGATCGACAAGCGCGTACACGAAGCTGCGAAGATTCTGGAAATCGAGCACCTGCTTGACCGTAAGCCGAAGGCTCTGTCCGGCGGCCAGCGCCAGCGTGTTGCTCTGGGCCGCGCTATGGTGCGTAACCCGGCTGTATTCCTGCTCGACGAGCCTCTTTCCAACTTGGATGCTAAGCTGCGTACCAGCATGCGTACTGAGATCATCAAGCTGCATAAGCGTCTGGCTACCACGTTTATCTATGTTACGCATGACCAGACCGAGGCTATGACGATGGGCGACCGTATCGTTGTGCTGAAAGATGGTATCATCCAGCAGGTTGATACCCCGCAGCATCTGTACGATCTGCCGTGCAACATGTTTGTTGCAGGCTTCATCGGCAGCCCCCAGATGAACTTCCTCGATGCCAAGCTGACCAAGAACGGCGATCAGTACGTGCTGGATCTCGGCGGCGACACCATCCCGCTTCCGCAGGAAAAGACGACCGATCCGAAGCTGGCCGATTATGTCGGCAAGGCTGTCAAGATGGGCATCCGTCCGGAAGACATTGATGATGATCCGGAAGTGCTCGAGCGTCACGCCAACTGCCACCTGCAGGCAATGGTCGATGTTTCTGAAATGATGGGCGCGGAAATCTACCTGTACCTTGAGTACAAGGGCAACAAGATGACCGCCCGCGTTGCTTCTACCTCTAAGGCGAAGAACGGCGATACCATCACCGTCGCGTTCGACCCGCACAAGATTCACCTGTTCGATGCCGAGACTGAGCTGACCATCCTCAACTGATCAGAGCGGTAATATCGTATGAAAAGGCCCCGCCGGCAACTGCCGGCGGGGCCTTTTTTGCTTCTTATAAAATGCGGGGCGCAGCGCACTAAAACCGGCGCTTAGCGCTTATGCGGCTTTTTGCGCACGGAATAGCCAAACGAGCCGAGCTTGCGCCCCAGCGCCAAATAGTCGCCGTGACTGTATACGATTAGGTGCGCGCGCGAAAGGCAAAGCTTGCCCGCTTCGTCTATAAGGCTTTCGTCTACATCTACGCCCACAACCTCGGCCAAAAATAGATCGTGTGTGCCGAGCGGGATTTTTTGCGTGACGCGGCACTCGAGATTCAAGGGGCTTTCGGCCAGCACAGGGCAGCCTTCTAACACAGTCGAAGCCTCGGCATGCAGGCCCATCTCGGCAAATTTGTCGTGCTCGCGCCCGCTGCGTACCCCGCACCAATCTACCGCGCGCACAAGGTTTTCCGTCGGCAGGTTGATAACAAAGCAGCCGCTTTCTTCGATCAGGTGGTGGCTGAAGCGCTCAGGCCGGACGCTGATGGAAACCATGCACGGCTGGGTACAGATCGTACCCGTCCAGCCGATCGTCAACAGGTTCGGCGCAGCCATTGTGCCGCAGGATACCAGCACGGGCGGCTCCGGGTTAAGCAGAG
Organism: Faecalibacterium sp.; assembly: GCA_022652735.1. Classification (GTDB taxonomy): domain Bacteria; phylum Bacillota; class Clostridia; order Oscillospirales; family Ruminococcaceae; genus Faecalibacterium. The sequence goes on from JALCRP010000003.1 coordinate 25,334, forward strand.
TGCCGGCCTTCCAGCTTTGCTTTGTCATCCCTTATAGTTCCTCTCATAAGGCGCCCATGTGCGGTCGCTGATGATATAGCGCGGGCGGGCCTTCGTTTCCATATAAATTTTGCCGATGTACTCGCCGATCACGCCAAGGCACAGCAACTGAATGCCGCCCATAAAGCATACGATGCATACCGTCGAGGCCCACCCGGCCACGACGCTGCCCAGTGCGGCCATCACGATCGCCCAGATGATGCCGAGAAAGCCCAGCACACTGACGATGCAGCCAAAGCCCGTAATCATGCGGATGGGCTTAACGGAAAGGCTCGTGATGCCGTCAAATGCCAGCGCCAGCATCTTTTTCAGCGGATAGTGGCTTTCGCCCGCGATGCGCTCGGCGCGCTCGTAATACACGCTCGTGCTTTTGAAGCCGACAAGCGGCACCATGCCGCGTAAAAAGATGTTGACCTCTTTGAAATCGGCAAAATGCTGCAAAACGCGCGCGCTGATGAGACGGTAATCTGCGTGGTTGAACACGATGTCCGCGCCCATCCAGTTCATCACATGATAAAAGCCTTCGGCGGTAAAGCGCTTGAAGAAAGTATCCGTCGCGCGCTTCGAGCGCACACCATATACTACCTCGCAGCCGCCCAGATATTCGTCCACCATCTGATCCATCGCGTTGATGTCGTCCTGCCCGTCGCAGTCGATCGAGATCGTAATATCGCAGGTATCCTTCGCTTCCATCAAGCCGGCCAGCACAGCGTTTTGGTGGCCGCGGTTCCGGCTTTGACTGATGCCGAGAAAGTGCTCGTTTTCCTGTGCGAGCGTCTCAATGATCGACCACGTTTTGTCCTTTGAGCCATCGTTGACAAACAGCACACGGCTTTTGTCGCTGATCTTGCCCGCGGCGGTCAGATCGGTGATCTTCTGCAAAAACATCGGCGCCGTGATCGGCAGAACTTTTTCTTCGTTGTAGCAGGGGATCACGATCCACAAAATCGGTTTGGCTTGTGTCATAGTTTTTTCTCCTTTTAACTTTGGCAAAACCGCTCGAGCGCGGCTTTGTCCAATAGCTTGAAACTGTTTTTATAGGCCTCGAGCAGGCCGTCGGCCTGCATGCGCGAAATTTCGCGCGACAGCGCGCTGCGGTCGCAGCCGAGATACTCGGCCAGCCATGTGCGGGTGCCTTCGATTTGAAACGTATCGGCGCCCTGTGCCGCGGCCTCGGCCAGCAAGAATGAGCTGACTTTTGCCCGCAGAGAGTGCATGGTCAGCATCTCCATGCGGTCAAACAGGGCAAAGTATTTCCGCCCGACGGTAGCCAGCAGATTTTCGAGAAACTGCCGGTGGGCCGCACATTCGCGCGCACAGGGGCACAGAAGCTGCGCCGAGGGCAAAAGCAAAATCTCGCACGGCTCGGCGGCCGTTACGGCAACAGGGCTTTTCAGTGCCGCGCCGCTTAATACATCGCCGAACACGCCGCCGCGGCCCATGCGGGCCATTGGGATGCGCCCGCCGGAAGGCAGCGGGCGGTAGGCTTCTACCCGGCCGCGCAGCACGATGCCGATCGCGCGGCTGACGGTGCCGTATTCTAAAAGGCAGGCCCCGCGCGGGTAATATCGGCGTTGTGGGCGGATACATGAAAACAGCTCGGCAAGGCCCGCCTCTTCCATGCCGGCAAACAGGGGCAGGCGCAGCAACAGCGCCGTCGTGTCGTCCATAACGCTCCTCTCTGTTGCCTATGCAACAGTTTTCCGTCTCCTATTATAGTAGAATTGCAAAAGCGACGCAACGGAAAAAGCATTTTTCCGGCGCGTTTGCAAAATTTTCACCGCTTGGGAGGAATCTTGTATGAAAAATAAGAAGGTACAGTTTGTTACGCGCACGGCCGTTTTACTGGCGCTTTGCGTTGTTTTGCAGCTTGTCAATCTGGGCCAGTGGGTTACCGGCCCGGCCGTTAACCTGATTTTGCTGCTGGCGGCAATGTCGGGCGGGCTGCCCTGCGGCCTGACGGTTGCTGTGCTAAACCCGCTGCTTGTGTTCGTCATCAAAAACCCGCCGATTATGCTGGCATGCCCGGCCATTTTGGTTGAAGTGATGCTGGGCAACTGTGTGCTGGTGGCGCTGGCGTGGGCGCTGCGCAAGCCGCTGATGGGCATCCCGGGGCTTGTGGCTGCCGCAGTGGGCAAGGGCCTTGCGATGTTTTTGCTGACGGGCTATGTTGTGCTGCCGCTGTTCGGCGCAAACCTGCCTGATAAGCTGAAAATGGCCGCGATGGCTTCCTTCGGCATCATCCAGATGGCGACGGCCGCAATCGGCGCGGCAGTGTTTTTTGCAGTATGGCAAATCGTGAAAAAGGTGCCGGGCTTTGCCGCACAGGAAAAGCAAACCGAAAAGAACTAAACCGCCTGCGCTGTGGCACCCGGTATCCGGCGGCTTTATAAAAGCTCGGCCAAAATCGAGTTCTGCACGATCAGCCCGGCGGGCGTCAGCGCCAGCGTGTGCCCATCATAACGGGCATAACCGTTTTCAACGCACCGCGCCAAAAACGCTTCTTGTACGGCGCTGAACGGCTTGCCGCCGCGGCGCTTATATTCGGCCAGATCCAACCCTTTTGTCAGGCGCAGCTGCAAGATGAAAAAATCTTCGGCGCCGCAGCCGCCGTCGGCGATGGGATGTGCCGTGCCGGCGACAAAAGCTTCGGTATCCGCCGCAAAGTAAAAGCGCTTGCCGCCGATGCAGCTGTGGGCGGCAGGGCCAAGGCCGAGATAATCGCTGCAGTTCCAATAAATCAGGTTATGCCGCCCCTCGAAGCCCGGCCGCGCAAAGTTGGAGATTTCATATTGGCGGTAGCCGGCCTTTTCCAGCTGCGCAACCGCATATAAATAAAAGTCGGCCGCGGCGTCGCCGTCGGGCAGGCCGGCGGGCGGGCACTTGCCAAAGGCGGAATCCGGCTCGATCTTTAACAGATACGCCGAGATGTGCGTGGCGCCGCCGCCCTCGATCAATGCAAGCGTTTCGTCAAATTCTGCGCGGGAATATTTAGGCAGCGCCAGCATGATGTCGCCGCAAATGTTTTGAAAACCCGCGGCCTTGGCATCCCGGAAAGCCTGCCGCGCCTGTTCGGCTGTGTGCGGGCGGCCCAGCGTGCGCAGCTGCGCATCGCGCGCGCTTTGTACGCCAAACGAAATGCGGTTCACGCCCGCGGCGCGAAAAGCCGCCAGCTGTGTGGCATCCACGGTTTCGGGGTTTGCTTCGAGCGTGATTTCGGCGCCCGGCCGCGGGGCCGCGGCTGCGATCAGGCGCGCTACAGCCTCGGGCGAAAGCAGGCTTGGTGTGCCGCCGCCAAAATAAATGGTATCCGGCCGCAACGCTTCGCCGCCGGTAAAGGCGTCAAGCTCCCGTAAAAGCGCCGCAACAAACGCCTCGGGTACGCCGCGCGCGCCCGGAGCAGAATAAAAATCGCAGTACCGGCATTTGGAAAAGCAATATGGGATATGATAGTAAAGCCCCAGCGCCATAAAACAAACACACGCCCTTCATAATTCGTTCATTGCCGTATAGTATACTGGATTTCGCAGAACTTGACAAAGGGGTATACTTTTAATATCCGATTTGTATCCCCGCGCTGTACGGAAAGGGAGAAATTCAATGTACAACGATAACAACTATGGTTTTCAACAAAACAGCGCTTCCTATGGGCAGGCCGCGCAGGGCTTGAGCTATAGCCAGTATCTCGGCCGCACGTTCCGCTGGATGACGCTGGGGCTGCTGGTGACATTCGCCATGTCGTTTGCCACGGCGTATACGTCGCTGTATTATACGGCGGCCATGCTGTACCTGCCGCTGACGGTGATTGAGCTGGTTTTGGTATTTGTATTAAGCGCACGGGTGCAGAAAATGCAGGTGGGCACGGCGCGCGCCCTGTTCTTGGCGTATTCTGCGCTGAACGGCATGGTGCTGAGCTTCTATTTTGTACAGTTCAGCGCCTCGAGCCTGATCTTGGCTTTCTTGTCAAGCGCGCTGTATTTCGGCGTGATGGCCGTGTACGGCGCCCGCACCAGCCGCGATCTTTCCGGCTGGGGGCGCAAGCTGATGATCGCGCTTGTCTGCATGATCGTGGTAAGCCTGATTGGGATGCTGTTCGGCATGGGCTTTTTCATGAGCATGCTTTACAGCGCGATCGGCCTCGGCATTTTTATGCTGCTGACGGCGTATGATACGCAGAAAATCCAGAGCTACTACCGCTATTACAGCGCCGACGGCGCAATGCTGGAAAAAAGCGCGATCTTTAGCGCGCTGAGCCTGTATCTCGATTTCATCAACATTTTCCTGTACGTGCTGCGCTTTGTGGGCGTAAGCCGCCGCAACAACTAAAACCGGCCCGGCGCCCGCCCGAAAGGGGCGGGGCTTTCAGCGCCGTTTGCCCGTATCAAAAATGCAAAGCAGCGTATGCGCTTTCGGAAAGAAGGCGGATGCGCTGCTTTTTTCTGGCCGCTTTTGCGTTTTCGCAAAGGGACGCTTGTATAATTCGATGCTCCGTGCCGCACAATAAACACAAAGCGGGGGCTGACCCCGGCCGTACACATTTTATAACGGAACGGAGAATCGAAATGGACAAGTTCAGAAATTTTATGCGGGATAAGGCTGTCCTTCTGGTCGTGGTGGCGTGTGTTGTATGCGCCGCGGGCGTGGGCATCTGGGCCGTGCGCTCGGTGAAAAACAACCTTTCGGATTCGGATGGGACGAGCGGCGCGGATGACGCCGGTTTGGAAACTTATCCGGGCGCAAATCAGAACGGAGAGGGGACGGACGAATGGGAAGCAGGCTTAGATGCAGCAGGCAAGGCGCAGGGTGTGCCGGAAGACGGATCGAGCGCAGGACAGCAGACCTCATCTGCTGCCTTGTCTGGGTCTGGTTCGGCTTCGTCGTCTGGCACAGAGCAAAGCAAATCCGGAAAATCTGCCGCGGCGGGCGCGCCCTCTTACACGCAGCCTGTATCTGGCTCGGTAATTAACGCCTTCAGCGGCGACGAACTGGTATACAGCAAAACTTTAGAAGATTGGCGCACCCATAACGGTACCGACTATGCCTGCGGCAGCGGCGAAGCCGTTTATGCGCCGGCAACCGGCACTGTGGCGACGGTAATGACAGACGGCAACTGGGGCGGCGTGATCGAGATCACCGACGCCGAGGGCCGCACATGGCGCCTTTGCGGGGTGTCGAAGCCCAGCGTTAAGGTGGGCGACAGCGTTGTGCCCGGCCAGCAGCTTGGCTCTGCCAGCACGATTGGCTGCGAAAACGCCGAAGGCTCTCATCTGCATCTGGAAGTGATCGCAAACGGCAAATATACGGACCCTGCCGCGATCATCGGATAAACTAAAACGAAAAAAGCGCACCGGCCTTCTCAAAAAGGCAGTGCGCTTTTTTGCATGCAGCATTTTGGTACGGCCGGGCTTTAAGCTTCCCCGCGCAGCTGTACGGCCAAAACCGTATCGCGCAAAACGCCGGCGTCGGGCGTATCCAACGTCACTTCGCAATAGCCGTCGCCGCGGCTTTTTGCGGCGAGGACGGTATATTCCTTGCCGTCTGCCGTGATGCTTTCGGCATCGGCCCAGCGGGGCGTGGTTTCGTCTTCGCGGAAGATCGCCACCGAGGGGTTGGCGTTCGATACGCCGTGCGTCCAATCGTCATCGGAGTAATCGGCCAGATACAGCGGCAGAGCAGGGTAAAGCGCGGATGTGGCGTCGGCGGAGATTGTGACGCCCTGTTTTTTCGGGATCAGCAGATACCAAAAGCGGTCAGCCTCGACGGCATAAGCGGCGTCGCCCGCCGTGCACGCCAGCGCAAGGAAGGTATCATAATCCGAGGTGATATAGAGCGTGTCGGGGTCGTAATTGCCGCTTTCAAGGCGGGCAAGCGTCTCTTTGTTGGCTGTCTGGCGCTGGGCGGTATCATAACGCGCGGTAAAGGCATCGTCCGTCGACATCTCGTGGCTGGCTGCAAAATAGGCGGGGTATACGGCCTGATACAGCGAAACATCCAGCGAGCAGACGCGTGTATAGTGGCTGCCGGCCTCTTCCCACACAGCGCTTTGCAAAGGATAGGTGAAATCCTGCCGATGCTCCGCAAAAAAACTGCTTTTTGCGGCCAGCGCGGGCGCCATATCCCAAAGCTGTACTACCGCCACCGCCGTAACCAGCGCGGCGGGCAGCCAGTGCGCTTTGGCCGGGCGGCACTGTGCCAACATGGAAAATACAAATAGGAATATCAGATAATACACCGGGTAAAACATACGGCCGCTGCTGCGGAAGGTGCTGCACAGCGTTTCCAGCGCGGCAGGCAGCGTCAGGCGCACCACCACAAGGTTACCATAAAGGATCGTCGTCGAGACGGCAAACAGCGTCAGGCATAACGAGACAAGCGCCAGCGCCCAGTGGCGGCGCAGCGTTTCGAGCGCGCCGCGCCAGCGCTTTTTCATCAGGAAAATGATGCCGCACGGCGGCGCCGCCGCCAGTACGCCGAGGCCCAGATAGTTGAAGCCATCGGCCGAGCCGAGGGCCTGCGGCCGCTGCTTAAGCACATTCGACCATACGATGCCGCCCGTGCTGACAGGGTCGAACAAGCTGTTCAGGTTCATGCAGAAATGGCCATACCCTGTGGCGAGATCGGCCGAGCCGGCCGAAAACATGCCGATCGCATACCCAACGCCCAACACCACGGCAAACCCTGCCGCCAAAAAGCCCAGCGGCCGGGCAAAGCGCCGTGTGCGCACGGCCTGCTCGGCGAGGTCGGCAAACAAGATGGCGAACACCATCGGCACAAAATACGGGTGGATCGCCGTGGCGAGGCCCAGCAGCACAAGATACCCCGCCCGAAAGCGAAAGCCCTGCCGCCGATTGGAAAAATACAAATACAGCGCAAACAAAATGAGAAAATGCGAGGCTAGCGCCGTGTGGCGAAAACTGCGCTCGAGCAAAATCGGGCTGGTACAAAACAGCACCGTGCCGCCCAAAACGGCGGGGAAGCTTTCCGAAAAAAGCGAAAGCAAAAGCGCCGCCGAGATGCCCTGCAAAATGTAGCAAAGCAGCGTCCACAGCCCAAAATACTGAAACGTTTCGGGCAGCCATGCGGCAAACAGCCGAAATAGAATCGCGGCCAGCGGGATGGAATCAGAGTAGCTGACGGTACTGCCCATGTTGGCCGCTACGCCCAGCGGAAAACCGAGTGGGCTTTCGCGGTAAAAAAGCCAGCCCGTATAGTGCTGTAAAACATCCTTTTCTACATAGCCCGTCAAAATCCAGCCGTCGTTGGTGACATCCAGCGCCGCGCCCGTATGCACAGCAAAAAATACCAGTGCGCCGATTAGCGCGCCGGAAAAAAGATACAGTAAAGTTTTTCGCCTTGCGGCGGGCAGCTTTTGCGGCATAGCAGTTCTCCTTTTACGGATGCGTTTTTCTTATTATAGCCGTTTGCCGCGCCCCGCGCAATCGCGCTTTGCATAGGGCGCGGCCGCGTTGCTTTTTGGCGGGGTGTAGGCTATAATGTATACTGTATTTTTATGGGCAGATGCAGGAGGAAACCACATGGGCGAAACGGTACTGGTCGGTTCGACGGGCTTTGTGGGCGGCAACCTCGCCGTTGCCGGCCGTTTTACAAAATGCTATCACTCCACCGACGTGCAAGACGGCTTTGGGCAGGAAAACGATTTGGTGGTGTATGCCGGGGTGCCTGCGGCGATGTTTTTGGCCAACAGCAACCCCGCCGCTGATCTCGCCGTGATGCGCTCGGCGCGCGAAAACTTGCGCCGCCTCGCCGCAAAGCGTACGGTGCTGGTTTCTTCGATCTGCGTTTATGCCGACAGCCGCGGCAAAACCGAGGCCGACGCGCCTGCGGGCGAGGGCCTTGCCGCCTATGGCGCAAACCGCTTGCAGCTTGAGCAGTGGGTGCGCGAGGATTTTCCCAAAGCGCTGATTGTGCGGCTGCCCGCCTTGTACGGCAGGGGCCTTAAAAAGAATTTTTTGTATGATCTGCACACCATTACGCCCGCAATGTTGAAAGCGGACAAGTATGCACAGCTGGCCGCCGAAAGCGCGCTGGTAAAGGCCGCATACTCCGACAAAGGCAACGGCTTTTTCGCACTGAACGGCACGGCCGATGCCGCCGCGCTGAAAGCGTGGTTTGCCGCGAACGCCTTTAACGCCCTCTGTTTTACCGATTCCCGCAGCCGCTATCAGTTTTACCCGCTGGCGCGCCTTTGGCACGACATTGAAATGGCACTGGATGGCGGCCTGACGGTATTAAACCTTGCCACGCCGCCCGTCTCGGCCGCCGAGGCGTACGAGGCGGTAACGGGCAAAGCGGATTGGCACAATACGCTGGCCGCGCCGCCTTATGCGTATGATCTGCACACGAATTACGCCGAAATGCTCGGCGGGCACGGCGATTATCTTTGCACGAAAGAGCAGGAGCTTGCCGACATCGTGCGTTTTATGAAAGATTGGAAGGACTGAAACGATGGCAGACATCCGCCTTTCGGCCAGCAATATCGGCTGGAAAAAAGAGGACGACGAGCGCATTTATGCCAAATTGCAGGCGCTCGGTTATCAGGGCCTCGAAATTGCCCCGACGCGCATTTTCCCTGAGCGCCCGTATGATTGTGCGCCCTCGGTGACATTGTTTGCGGGGTATCTTTACCGCAAATACGGCCTCGTGATCCCGAGCATGCAAAGTATCCTGAACGGGAAAACGGAAAACCTGTTTGACGAGGCGGGCCGTTTTGCGCTGACGGAATATCTGGATACCGCCTACGGCTTTGCCGCGGCCTGCCGCTGCAAAAACCTCGTGTTCGGCTGCCCGCGCAACCGCCGCCTGCCCGAGGGCAAAACGATTTTTGACGCGGACGATTTCTTCCGCGAAAATGGCATGTTGGCCGCGCGGCAGGGTGTGACGCTGGCGCTGGAAACTGTGCCGCCCTGCTATAACGATAACAATTTCTGCACCCGCACTCGAGATACGCTCGATTATGTAAAGCATCTTGGGGTGCCGGGCATTTCCGTCAATCTGGATGTCGGCGCGATGCTGACAAACGGCGAGACATTGGCCGACATCGTGGGCGAACTGGCGCTTGTCAGCCACGTACACATTAGTGAGCCGGGCCTTGCGCCCATCGTGCCGCACCCGATCCATCGTGAGCTGGCGCTGCTGCTCAAAGGCCTCGGGTATCAGGGATTTGTTTCGGTGGAAATGAAAACCACCGACGCCGATACGATGGAAAAAGCGCTGGAATATGTCGCGGAGGTTTTTGCATGAGCGAAGAACGAAAAGCCTTTGCGGAAAAAACAGCCCCGGCGGCCGAAAAGCAGCCCGATGTGGCGGAAAACGCCGTGCGCACGATCTCCGGCGTGGCCGGGGTGCCTGCGTATACCGTACAGGAGTTTGCGCCGCATACCGCCGCCTACTGCCTGCTGATCCCGGTTATCAACGAAGGAGGGCGCATTTTGGCCGAGCTGGACCGTGCACGGCAAGCCGAGATCTGCACACAGGTGGATGTGATCTTGTGCGACGGCGGCTCCACCGACGGCAGTATGTCGCCGGAAAATTTGACGCTTCGCGGCGTGAATACGCTGCTGGTAAAGCGCGGCCCCGGTAAGCAGGGCGCGCAGCTGCGCATGGGCCTGCATTTTGCGCTGGCGCGTGGCTATGCGGGTGTGCTTACCGTTGACGGCAACAATAAAGATTCGATCGAAAGTGTCCCGCTGTTTTTGGAAAAGTTGGCCGCCGGCTATGATTTTGTACAGGGCAGCCGCTTTGTAAAAGGCGGGCAGGCCGTCAACACGCCGGCCGTGCGCTACTGGGCCGTGCGCCTTTTGCATGCGCCGGTTATCAGCCTTGCGGCGCGCCAATGGTTTACCGATACCACAAACGCCTACCGTGCCTACAGCCGCCGCTACCTGATTGATCCGCGGGTGCAGCCGCTGCGCGATATTTTTACCGGGTACGAGCTTTTGGCCTACCTTTCCGTGCGCGGGCCGCAGCTCGGGATGAAAGCCTGCGAGGTGCCGGTGCGGCGCGCCTACCCGAAAACGGGCGCAACGCCAACGAAGATCAAGGGCATGAAGGGCAACAATGAGCTTTTGGGCTGCCTTTGGGGCGCGCTGACAGGAAAATACAACCCGTAAAGGAAAGATGCTTTCCATGCGGCAGGGAGAACAGTATGGTTTATGATAAAATCATCTTCGGCGCAGGGCTTTACGGCCTGTATGCCGCCGAGCAGTGCGGCGCCCGCGGCGAGCGGGTACTCGTCGTGGAGCGCGACGCGGCACCTTTTCAGCGCGCGACGTATATCAATCAGGCACGGGTGCATCAAGGGTATCACTATCCGCGCAGCTACTCTACGGCTATCAAAAGCGCACACTATTTTCGGCGTTTTTGCGAGGATTATTCCTTTTGCCTGTACCGGGATTTCGAGCAGGTATATGCGACAAGCCGCGAGTTTTCGTGGACGAGCGCACCGGAATTTCAAAAGTTCTGCGATGCCGCGCATATCCGCTGCGACGCCGTCAGCGCAGAGCGCTATTTTAAGCCGGGCCTGTGCGACGGCGCCTTTTTAACCAACGAATACACCTACGATGCCAAGCTGCTCAAAGAGCATCTCTTGACCCAAATTGCGGCCGAGCCGACGGTGGAACTGCGCTTTGGCGTAAAGCCCGAGCATGCCGCCGCAAAGGGCGGCGCATGGCAGGTTTCGCTTTCCGACGGCAGCATGGCCGAGGCACCGTTTATTTTGAACGCGACGTATGCGGGCATCAACGACATCCACGCGATGATGGGCTTCGATGCGTTTCCGATCAAATACGAGCTGTGCGAGATGATCCTGTGCACGGTGGCGGAACCTTTCCAAAACCTCGGCATCACCGTGATGGACGGGCCGTTTTTTTCCATCATGCCGTTTGGGTGCACGGGGCTGCACAGCCTTTCGGCCGTGACGTTTACGCCCCATAATACCAGCTACGACAGCGTGGCAACTTTTCCATGTCAGGCGCAAAGCGAGGGCAGATGCCGCCCGGGCAGCCTTTTTAACTGCAACGCCTGCCCGGCCAAGCCCGCCAGCGCGTGGCCCTACATGAGCCGGCTTGCCAAAAAGTATCTGAAAGAGGAATACGGCTTTTCCTATCATTCGAGCCTTTTCAGCATGAAGCCGATTTTGAAGGCGAGCGAGGTGGACGATTCGCGCCCAACCGTCGTGCGCCGCTATGCCAGCAGCCCGACTTTTGTTAGTGTGCTTTCGGGCAAGATCAACACCGTATACGATTTGGACGAGGTATTGCAGGATGAACGCTGAAAAAACTTATAAAGAGCAGAATTTTGTTTCGGCCGTCGTCTATCTGCATAACGACGAGCAAAGAGCCGTGCCGTTTCTGCGCATGCTGGATGGGCACTTTGCCGCACGTTTTGCCCATTACGAGATCGTCGCCGTAGACGATCGCTGCACCGACGGTACCGTGGCCGCCGTCAAGGAATGGGCGAAGGCGCTGGCACAGCCGCTGACGATCGTGCACATGAGCCTATATCAGGGTGTTGAGGGCGCGATGAACGCCGGGCTGGATTGTGCCATCGGCGATTATGTGTATGAGTTTGATTGCCCCGAGGCCCCGTGGCCCGAGCCGTTTATCGAAAAGGCCTACGATGCGGCTTTGCACGGCAGCGATATTGTTTCGGTGTGCCCGACGGTACAGCGCGGCAGCTCAAAGCTGTTTTACGCGCTGTTTAACGCCAACAGCCATTCGGCCTATGCGCTGCGCACGGATGCGTTTCGGCTGGTATCCCGCCGCGCGGTCAACCGCGTACATGCCGTGTCAGAAAAGCTGCCTTACCGCAAAGCCGCCTATGCGGCCAGCGGCCTAAAGATGGAGACGCTGCCTTATACGGGCAAAGCCCCCTGCCGCGGCGAAGGGCGCTTTGGCCTCGCCGTCGACAGCCTTGCGCTGTACACGGATGCAGGCTATAAATTCAGCGTCGGGCTTACGGGCGCGATGCTCGTGCTGGCGCTGGCGGAGCTTGTTTATACGCTGGCGATCTATTTCGGCGGCCGCCCGATCGAAGGCTGGACGACGATGATGTTTGTGCTGACGGTGGGCTTTTTTGGGGTGTTTGCGGTGTTGGCCATCGTGTGCAAGTATCTGAGCCTGATTTTGGCGCTGACCTTCAAAAAGCAGACGAGCCTCGTCGAGGGTATCGAAAAGATCCAGAAATAAGAGGGAAAACCTTTGGAAAAGCTTAAAAACATTTTCAAAAAGGATATGTCCCGCCGTGCGCTGGGCATTTTGATCTGCTGCACTTTCGCGGCAAAAGCCGTGCTTGCTTGGCAGCAGGAGATTTATGTCTGGGTGGGCGGCGCGCCGCTGGATGACGAGCTGATGTATGCAATGGCGCGCAGCATCTCGGCGGGCAACTGGCTGGGCAGCTACAACTACCTTACACTTTCTAAGCAGATGGGCTTTGCGGTGTGGCTGGCGCTGTGCCATCTGGTGCATCTTCCGTATCTGATCGCGGGGCAGCTTTTGCTGTGCGGCGCGGCGCTGGCGATGGCGTTTGCCTTTGCGCCGGTGCTCAAACGCAACAAAAGCCGTTTCTTGCTGTTTGCCGCGCTGGCGTTCAGCCCGGCGGCGGCCGCAAGTTTTACGCTGCGCGTATACCGCGATAACATTTTCCCGTCGGAGTGCATTTTGTTTTTCGCCGGGCTGATCGGCGTGGCGCTGCGCTATCGGCAAGGCCTGAAAAAATACTGGCTCTGGCTGATTCTCGCCGGCGTGGGCTTTGGTATGGCGAAGCTGACGCGCGAGGACGGCATTTGGCTTGCGCCGTTCGCGCTGCTCGGCACAGGCATCTTGCTTGTGGCGATCGTGCGCGAAAAAGGCCTTGATAAAAAGGTATGGCGCTGCCTTTCGCTGGCGGTGCCGTTTGGTATTCTGGCGGCGGCAGTGGTGGCCGTTTCGGCCGTAAACTACGCCTATTACGGCGTTTTTTGCACCAGCGATTTTTCCGAGGGGCCTTTTGCGGCCGCCTATGGCGCGATGACGCGCGTAACGCACGAAAACGATACGCGCTTAGTGCCCGTGCCAAAGGATGTGCGCGAAAAGCTGTATGCGAATGTGCCGCAGCTGGCCCGCCTGAAGCCTTGGCTGGAAGAAAACAAGGCCATCCAAAATGCCTATCTGAATAAAGAACTTGGCGATTATCAGGCGGGCAGCTTTTATTGGGTACTGCGCCGCGCCGCGCAGGAGGAGGGCATCTACGATAACGCCGCGGATGCCGCCGCCTACTGGCAGGGCGTTGCCGATGCCATCAACGCGGCGATTGACGAGGGCGCACTGGAAGCGAGCTGCGGGCCGCGCAGCACAACGACGCCGATCATCCGCGGGCGGGATGTGCTGCCCACGATCGCCGAGGCGCTGCACAGCGTCGTATTCTGCGCCACGTTTGAGGATTGCAGCTGCTACTATTATAAGGCCGAGGATTTGAGCCTGATTTTGCCCGAGGATGCGGCGGAATACGCGGCGTATCTCGGCAGTGTGCCGAACTATGCCGCCGTTGAGGGCGGGGCCGAGCCGTATTATGCGCCGCGCCAGCTGCTTTTGTACAATCTGTTTGATCTGCTGCGCCTGATTTACCGCGTGGCGCTGCCCCTTATGCTTATCGCGGCCGCGGCGCTGCAAATCCGAAAGCTTGTGTGGATGATACGGCATAAAAACGCCGACGGGCTGGTTTTATGGCTGGTGCTGCTGGGCGTGCTGGGCATGGCGCTGCTGCGCTGCGGCATGATCGCCTTTATGGAGGTGGCCGCGTTCCAAATCGGCACCTATGTAATGTATCTGGCCAGTGTGCATCCGCTGCTGCTGACGTATGCGGTGGCGGGCATTATAACGGGCGCAAACCTGCCCACCGAACAAAAAGGAGAAACTACTTGAATATATTGATTCTCGGCGCAGGGGCTGCCGGCCTGATGGCCGCGGGGGCCGCCGTACGGGCGGGGCACAGCGTAACGCTTTTGGAACACAGCGAAAAGCCGGGGCAGAAGATTCTTGTTACGGGCAAAGGCCGCTGCAATGTGACAAATGCCTGCGGCGAGGCGGAGTTCTTGGCGGAGGTGCGCAAAAACCCGCGTTTTTTATATTCGGCGCTGACGGCGTTTTTGCCGGCGGATACGATGCATCTGTTTGAAAGCCTCGGCGTACCCTTAAAAGAGGAGCGCGGCCGGCGTGTGTTCCCGGTATCCGATCACGCCGAGGACATCCGGCAAGCGCTGCTGCGCTATGCTGCGGGCGCGGCTATCGTGCACGACGGCGCCGCGCGCCTGTTGCTCGAGCCAATCGCATCGGCCGAGCCGGGCAATGTGCCGCAAGACGAAATTGCCGAAAATACGGCTTGCACAAACGGCGCGCCACAGGCGAAAGATGTCATTTCCGCAGGCTCGGCGGATGTCGCGGAAAAAGCAGGCGCGCCGCAGGCGGCTTTCGGCAAAAAGCATGCGGCAAAAAAGCAAAAGGCCGGCCCGCTTTTTCGCTGTGTGGGCGCCGTCGGCGTTTCGGGCAGGGAATATCATGCCGACGCGGTTTTAGTGGCGACGGGCGGCAAAAGCTACCCGGTAACGGGCAGCACGGGCGACGGCTACCGCTTTGCGCGGCAGGCCGGGCACACGATCGTGCCGCCTGTGCCGAGCCTGTGCAGCTTGGTTTCAAGCGACCCTGCCTGTAAGGCGATGATGGGCCTCGCACCGAAAAATATAACGCTGACGCTGCTTGAGGATGGCAAACCCATTTTCTCCGAGCAGGGCGAAATGCTGTTTACGCATTTCGGCATCAGCGGGCCGCTGACTTTAAGCGCCTCCAGCCATTTGGGCGATATGGCAAAGCACACGTATGTTGCCGAGCTGGATTGGAAGCCCGCCCTTTCCGAAGAACAGCTCTATGCCCGTATCACGCGGGATTTTACGGCGCTGGCAAACCATGCGGCGCAGGGCGCGCTGGGCAAACTTCTGCCCGCGAGTATGCAGCCCGTAATGGTGCAGCGCTGGGGGCTTGACCCGGCCACGAAGGCCAACCAGATCACGCGCGAAGAAAAGCAGCAGTTGGTGCAGCTTTGCAAGCATTGGCAGGTTCCCATTACGGCGCGCGGCGATCTGGAGCATGCGGTGATTACTGCGGGCGGCGTGGATGTGCGCGGAATTGACCCGAAAACGATGCAAAGCAAAAAGGCTGCGGGGCTGTATTTCGCGGGCGAGGTGCTGGATGTGGACGCTTATACCGGCGGCTACAATTTGCAGATCGCTTGGTGCACCGCGCAGGCGTTTGCCCGCGGGCTTGTGCGCAACACAGATAAAGGAGAATAGGAGAAACAATGAT
The DNA here is from genome assembly GCA_022652735.1 of Faecalibacterium sp. Lineage (GTDB taxonomy): Bacteria > Bacillota > Clostridia > Oscillospirales > Ruminococcaceae > Faecalibacterium. The sequence goes on from JALCRP010000003.1 coordinate 40,726, forward strand.
TTCAGTAGCGATTGACGGCCCTTCCGGCGCGGGAAAATCTACGCTGGCAAAGCGCTTGGCCAAAGAGCTGGGCTATATTTATGTGGATACGGGGGCCATGTTTCGCGCGGTAGGGCTTTTTGCGCTGCGCGCGGGCAAAAACCCGAAGGATGCCGCCGCGGTGGCGGCGCTGCTGCCCCAAATTACGCTGCGGCTGGAAAGCATCGAGGGCGCGCAGCATATTTATTTGAACGGCGAGGATGTTAGCGAGACAATCCGCCGCGAGGAAGTGGGTATGGCGGCCTCCGGCGTGGCGACAATCCCGGCGGTGCGCGCCTTTTTGCTGGAAAGCCAGCGCGCGATGGCAAAAAGCCAAAATGTCCTGATGGACGGCCGCGACATCGGCACCGTTGTGCTGCCGGATGCAACGGTAAAAATTTTCCTTACGGCAAGCCCCGAGGCGCGCGCCGAGCGCCGCCTGAAGGAGCTGTGCCAAAAGGGCCAGCCCGCTGCGTATGAGACGGTGCTTGCCGACATCCGCCGGCGCGACGATCAGGATATGCACCGTGCGGCCGCGCCGCTAAAACAGGCGCCCGATGCCGTTTTGGTCGATACCTCAAAGCTCGATTTTGACGAGAGCTTTGCTCTTTTGAAAAAGACGATCTGCGACAAGATCGGCTGAACTGCGCGGCGCACAAATTGCCCGCCCGCACAAAGCGCTTGCTCTGCCGGAAAAGCCGAGCGGCCCGGGCGCGGCGGGTAAAAGCACTTTCACCGCGCGGCAGCCTTGGGGAAATCCGCCCGAAGAGAATGCCGCGCCGAAAAGAGGATACCCTATGTATTACATTCTGCTGCCGATTGCGTGGCTGGTTTGGCACATCGGCTTTCGCATCCGCGTTGTTGGGCGCGAAAACCTGATCCGGAACCGCGGCTTTATTCTGGCCCCGAACCATATTTCCTGCCTCGACCCCGTGTTTGTGATCGTAACGCGTTTTTTTGGAAAAAAGATGCGTATCTTCGCAAAGAAAGAACTCTACGAGATCAATGCGTTTGTCACATGGTTTGTGACGATGGCGGGCGCTGTGGCTGTGCGCGGCACGAAAGGCGAAATGGACGCTGTGAACCGCACAGTCGACGAATGCAAAGCAGGGCGCGGGCTGTTGATTTTCCCCGAGGGCACACGCAGCAAAGACGGTGAAATCGGGCAGATTAAAAGCGGCGCGTTTGTCGTGGCTTCGTCGGCCGGCGTCGATATGATCCCGTGCCGCATCATCTACGGCACAAAGGATGGCCGCCTGCGCCCGTTTTGCCGGGTGCGCGTGTGCTACGGCGCGCCGATCCCGGCGGCAGAGCTGGCAATGGGCGAAAAGCGAGACATCCAAAAGCTGAAAGCTGCCAAGCAGCGCCTTGCGGCCGCGTGGGAAGCGCTGTATGAGCAAAACAAGTTTTAGCGGCGCGCTGGTGTACACAATGCCGGCCGCAGCGGCTGGAAAATAATGCTGGATATATACAGATGGCCGCCCGGCTTCGGCGCGGCCGCCGGAAGGAAATATATGGAGATTCTTCTTGCCAAAACGGCGGGCTTCTGCTTTGGCGTAAACCGTGCTGTCGAGCTGACAAACCGCCTGCTCGACGAGGGCAAAACGGTGGCGACGCTCGGCCCGCTTATCCATAACCCGCAGGCCGTTGCCGATATGGAGCGGCGCGGGGCGGTCATCGCCGATTCCGTCGCCGCGGTGCCTGCCGGCTATGAGGTCGTTATCCGCAGCCACGGCGTACCGCAAAGCGTTTACGATGAAATTACGGCGCGCGGGCTTTCGTATCAAGATGCCACCTGCCCCTTCGTGGCGAAGATCCACCGCATCGCCGAGCAGGCCGATCGCGCCGGCGCCGTGCTGCTGGTGGCGGGGGATGCGGAGCATCCCGAGGTGGAAGGCATCGTCGGGCACACAAAAGGTGAAGTATTTGTTTTTGGCGATTTAGACACATTAATGGCGTGGAGCGGCCCAAAAATTGCCAACCGCCCGATTTTTGCTGTCGCACAGACGACTTTTCAGGTAACAAAATGGTTGAAATGTTCCGAGTTTATAAAAAAAGCCTATACAAACGCCCGAATTTTTGATACAATATGTTCTGCGACGTGGGCGAGGCAACAGGAAGCGGAAGACCTCAGCCAAAGATGCGACTTTATGGTCGTCATTGGCGGTCATCATTCTTCCAATACCCAAAAGCTGCTTGCGGTCGCCGAAAAACATACGCGGGCGGTTACGGTCGAGACAGCCAGCGAGCTAAGGCCAGAATGGTTCGAGCATGTAAAAACGGCGGGCGTTACAGCCGGGGCTTCAACGCCATCGTCTATTATTGAGGAGGTACTTAACAGTATGAGCGAAGAAATCAATGACAGCATGAGCTTCGAGGAGATGCTGAATGCATCTGAGGAGAAGCGTGTTCATGCAGGCAGTATTGTGAAAGGAACCGTTACCAGCATTTCGGCTAACGAGATTCAGGTAGACATCGGCGCTAAGCAGACAGGTTTTGTCAAGCTCAGCGAGTTGACAGACGATTCCTCTGCAAAGGTCGAAGATCTGGTCAAGGTTGGCGATGAGCTGGACCTCATTGTCGAGAAGGTCATGGATCAGGACGGCGCCATCCAGCTCTCCCGCCGGAAGCTGGCATCCCGCAAGGGCATGGAAGAGATCGCCAAAGCCGCGGAAACCGGCGAGATTGTCGAGGGCGACGTTACCGAGTTCAACAAGGGCGGCGTCGTGGTTACCGTCAAGGCTGTCAAGGTGTTTGTGCCCCGCAGCCAGGCAACGATGCGCCGTGACGAAGACTACACCCAGCTGGTTGGCCAGCATGTGCAGTTGGTTGTTACCGAGTGCTCCGGCCGCAAGATCGTCGGCAGCATCAACAAGGTGACGGCCGAAGCCAACAAGGCCAAGCGCGATGAGTTCTGGGCAAGCGTCGAGATCGGCAAGCACTATCAGGGCGTTGTCAAGAGCCTGACTTCTTACGGCGCGTTCGTCGACATCGGCGGCGTGGATGGCCTGTGCCATATCAGCGAGCTGAGCTGGAACCGTATCAAGCATCCGTCTGAGGTCGTTTCCGTCGGCGACACCATCGAAGTGTATGTCAAGGACATCGACACGGAGAACCACAAGGTTTCTCTGGGCTACAAGAAGGCAGAGGACAACCCGTGGGTTCTGCTGAAGGGCCAGTATCCGATCGGCAGCACCTTTGAGGCGCCGGTCGTCTCTATCACGAAGTTCGGCGCTTTTGTCCGCATTCTGCCGGGCGTCGATGGCTTGGTTCACATCAGCGAAATCAGCAACGAGCGCGTGGAGAAGGTTTCCGACGTTTTGAAGGTCGGCGACATGGTAAACGTGAAGCTGCTGGATGTCGACTTCGACAAGAAGCGCATTAGCCTTTCTATGAAGGCGCTGCTGCCGGAAACCGAAGGTTCCGATTCTGCGGAATAATCTCAAGCATTTTGCGGGCTTTCGCCTTTTGGGCGAAGGCTCGCTTTTTTGCTGCGGCAAAATGCTTTGCACAGCCGGTGCGCTTTTTTCACGCGCACAAGGGGCGCGCGGGTAAACGGCCTTTTTTTGCTGCGGCATTGGGGTTTGAACCGCTCGCCAAACCGTGGTATACTAGCGCTAGGAAAAGCCAAAAACAGGATGGATGGTGCAGTTATGATCGAGTGGGCCCGCAAAATGTGGAAAAAATATGCCGAGGTAATCAACTATTTGATCTTCGGTGTGCTGGCGACGCTGCTGAATATCGTGTTGTATGCGGTATTTCAGGCACTTTTCGGCTACGAAGCGGCGAATAGCTGGGGCAATGTGCTGGATAACATCATCTGTATCCTGTTTGCCTACGGCACAAACCGTACATGGGTGTTTGCCAGCAAAACGCATGGCAAGGCCGCATGGCAGGAGTTTGGCAAGTTTGTTACCTGCCGCCTCGGCACGATGGTGCTGGATGTCATCATCATGTTTGTCGGCGGCAACGTGATGGGCCCGGCCCTGATTGCGCCGGCCTATCTCGGGCTGTGGGGCACGGGCGTCAAGGTGTTTTCCAATGGAATCGTGATCGTGCTGAACTATGTGTTCAGCAAGCTCATCATTTTCAAAAAGCAATCGTAAAGGATTCAAAACACAACAAGGAGGCATTTGTCGTATGAAAAAGGGTACAAGGGGCTTCGGGCTGCGTTTGACCGGCATGATCTTGGGGTTTGTGGCGCTGGGTATCGCCGTTCTGGGCCTGATCTTTGGGCTGATCGGCTGGCAGAAGGGCCGCAGGCTGAAATAAAGGAGAAATCATGATGACGAAACAGGAAATTCTTTCGCATGTAGATCATACGCTGCTAAAACCGGAGGCCACATGGCCGCAGATTGAGCAGCTTTGCACGGAAGCCGTGGAAAACGGGTGTGCTTCGGTATGCATCAATACCTGCTATGTAAAGCAGGCGGCCGCCTATCTCGCGGGCCGCGTGGCAGTATGCTGCGTCGTGGGCTTCCCTCTGGGCGCGATGGATACCGAATCTAAATGCTTCGAGGCGAAAAAGGCCATCGAGAACGGCGCTTCGGAAGTGGATATGGTCATCAACATCGGCTGGCTGAAAAACGGCCAGTATGACGATGTAAAGCGCGAGATCGCGGCCGTGAAAAAGGCCGTGGGCAGCCATGTGCTGAAGGTTATTATCGAAACTTGCCTTCTCACGGATGCCGAAAAGGAAAAAATGTGTGACATCGTGCCGGAGGCCGGCGCGGATTATATCAAGACAAGCACGGGCTTTTCGACGGGCGGCGCAACGCTGCATGATGTTGAGCTGTTTGTGCGCTGCGTCAAGGGCCGCTGCAAGGTCAAGGCGGCCGGCGGCATCTCCACCGTCGAGGATATGGAAAAGTTTTTGGCCCTCGGGGCGGATCGCCTCGGCACCAGCCGCGCCGTTAAACTGATGAACGGCCAGCAGGCCAAAGGCTATTAAGCGCGGCACATTGCCCGGCTGACGCCAAAAGCACAGCGGCGCAAAGAAAAATGCATAAAAACGGCGCCGCGGTGATACGGCGCCCGGGATAAAACGACACCTCCGCAGCATATCTTTTACCGATATGCTGCGGAGGTGTGTTTTTATGCTGCTGCCTGCTTTGTTGATGACGACGCTGGCCGGGCTTTCCACAGGGCTCGGCGGGCTGCTTGTTTTGTGGAAGTGCCCCTCAAACCGTGGCGTCAGCCTTGCGCTGGGCTTTGCCGGCGGCGTGATGCTGACGGTGAGCCTTGCCGACCTTGTGCCGTCCGGGATGGCCTATTACCGCGGCTTTCTGCCGCCGTTTGCCGCGGGGTGTGCGGCGGGCAGCCTTATTTTGGCCGGTATGGCGATCGCGGGGCTGTTGGATGGCATCTTGCCAGACGAAAATAAAATGATGGAAAAGCTTGCCCGGGACGGCGCAAAAGCCCTGCCGGAGCAAGGTTTTGCCGCCGGGGCAGAAAGCGACGAAGCGGTTGCGCTGCGGGCGCGCGCGCTGCACTGCGGCATCGCCGTAGGGCTGGCGCTGCTGCTGCATAATTTGCCCGAGGGCATCCTCACGCTGTTTACCAGCGTAGCAGACCCACGCGACGGCCTGCGCGTGACGATTGCCATCGCATTGCACAATATCCCCGAGGGCATCAGCGTGGCGACGCCGCTGTGGTATGCGACACACAGCCGCGCAAAAAGCGCAGGCGCGGCCTTTTTATCGGGCCTTGCCGAGCCGGCCGGCGCGCTGCTGGCTTACTTTTTGCTGCGCGGCTTTTTGACGGAAGGCTTTTTGAACGGCCTTACGCTTTTGGTGGCCGGCGTGATGAGCTGGGTAAGCTGCGCCGAGCTTTTATTCGGCGGGTTTGCGCTGGGCGAAAAGAAATCGGCGGCCATCGGCTTTGCCCTTGGCGTCGGGGGGATGATACTTGGCATTGCGGCGTTGGCGTGATATACTATATCCTGTATATCCGCGGCGATTTTGCCGCGGCACAGGAGGTGCTGCGCCATGCGAAAATCGAGGGTTCTGTGCCGGATGATCGGCGCAGTGTTGGCCTGCGCGGTTTTGGCGGGATGCTCTGTCGGCGGCACAATGAGCCTGGACGAAATGCTGCGCGCGCCGCAGCTTACGGGCGAATACAGCGCCGTTCAAACCGCGCTGAACGAGTATCTGGGCGAGAGCGCGCAGCTGAAATATCCGGCCAACGGCGATTTCCTTTCGCCGTTTTTGTTCGGCGATTGGGATGGCGACGATGTGCAGGACGCCGCGGTGCTGTACGTTTCCAGCACGTCGGTAAACGTGCAGCTGGCGATTTTGCAAAAGGATGTAAGCGGAAACTGGAAAGTATGCGGCACGGCCGAGGGCCTTTCGGATTCGGTCGATTCCGTCAGCTTTGCCGCGATGCGCGCGCCGGGCGCCGATCAAATCCTTGTGGGCTACACAATTACCAGCGACGAATATCTGGCTGTTTATTCCTATACCGACGGCAAACTCGAAACCGTTTTGCAGCAGCCGTACAATCAATATCTGATCGAGGACTTTACGGGCCGCGGCACCGAAGATCTGGTGTTGCTTTCTTCGGACGAAAACGGCCAGACGCAGGTACAGATGCTTACGGACGGGCCGGACGGCTTTACTTCGATGCAGGTGGTGGGGCTTTCCTCCGAGCAGTTTTCCGGCTATGCCTCGCTGGCGGCCGGCAAAGGCGCATTTGGCGGTAACTACCTGATCTTGGATGGCTGGACAGGCGCCTCGGGCAGCTATCTTGCTTCCAGCATCCTGCGTTATGATGCGACCACGGGCCAGATGGACCCCGCCAGCCTCGCGGGCACGGACGATGTATATAACGATTCGCTGCGGTATGCTTCGTGCCTTATCAGCCGTGATCTTGATAACGACGGCATCGTGGAAATCCCGGCGCAATCCGTCGAGGAGGCAGGCACCTTAAACCTGACGGCAAATAAGCGCTTTTCGTTTGTGCGCTGGATGGATTTTACCGGCTGGCACCCAGAAAAGAGCTTTGGTATCGTGGATGAGGAATACGGATTTTACCTCGAGCTGCCCGCCGAATGGGAGGGTAACCTGCTGATGACCGACGGCGCCGAGGAGGGCGAAATCCAGCTTTCTAACCTTTCCGGCGATGAAATCTATATGACGCTGCGCGTAACGGACGACGATGTTTCCTACGACAGCTGGCAGCGCCTCGGCATGGTGGCCTCGATGCAGATTTTGGCCAAGATGGGCCCTGACATCAAAACGCCGACCGCCTATATGCTTTCAAAAGCTATCTATATTTTGTAAAAAGGGGGAACCTTCCATGAAACGAGTTTTGGTCGTAGAGGATGAAACCAGTATCCGGGAAATGATCGCCCTGAACCTTCGTATGAACGGCATGGAGGCCGTAGAGGCAGACAGCGCGGAAAAGGCGCTGGCCCTTTTGAAAACCGAAGCACCGTGCGATGCGGCGCTTCTGGATGTGATGCTGCCCGGCATGAATGGCTTTTCGCTTTGCGAAAACATTCGCCGTACCGACAGCGCGATCGGCATCATCATCGTCAGCGCAAAAAGCCAGGAATCGGACAAGATCAAGGGCCTTTCCATCGGCGCGGACGACTATATGACAAAGCCTTTCTCTGTCAGCGAGCTGATTGCCCGCGTAGAGGCGCTGTGCCGCCGCGTAAACCGCACGGCCCCCGAGGAAACCGCAAAGCTCGTCTCGGGCGAATTTACGCTCGACGAAAACAGCCGCGTCCTGTTGAAAGACGGCAAGCCCATCGACTTGACACAAGTGGAATTTCAGATCATGGAGCTGTTTTTTAAGCATCCGGGCACGGCGCTTGTGCGCGAAAAGATCTTGAAGGGCGTTTGGGGCGAGAACTATTACGGCGACGTAAAAATCGTGGACGTAAACATCCGCCGCTTGCGCATGAAGGTGGAGGACGAGCCGTCGAACCCGAAGCATATCCTGACGGTTTGGGGCTACGGCTATCGCTGGAACTAACCCTGCGGCAAAACGCGGAAAGGAGGCTGCCCCATGAAAAGCGGCATTACCCGGCGCTGGCTGCGCGGCAGCCTGCTGATTACCGTGATCGCAGTGGCGATGGCGGAAACTTTGTTTATCTATCTCTATTCTCAAAGCTATTATGGCAGCGTACGCCAAAGCATGGTGACGCGCTTTTCGTCCATGACGGGCCAGCTGCAAATGTATACGGGCGAAACCGATGAGGATACCGCCGCGGCGCGCAGCCGCGCGCTGCGCCATATGGTCGAGCAGTTCGGTGATAAAGATAAATACGAATTTATGCTGCTGGATGGCTATGGCAGCGTGATCGCTACCTCCAGCGGCACCTCAGCAAGCGGCATTGTTTCCGACAAGGATTTTTCCGCCGCGCGCGCAAGCATGACAAACATCGGAAGCGCCAGCTATACCACGGCGACGGGCGAGCGCGTGATGGCCGTGTGCATGATCGTGCCGTATGCGGCCGAGGATGTGACTGCGCTGCGCTTGGTAACAAGCCTGACACTGGTGGATAACCAGCTTAAGCATGTGTTGGTGTTCAGCCTTGTGATTGTGGCGGCTATTTTGTGCTTTACGATCCTTTCCGGCCTCTATTTTATTCGCAGCATCGTTAACCCTTTGGGCGCGATGGAAAAAACGGCCGCCAGCATTGCGGAAGGCGACCTTGCCGTGCGCTTGCCCGCCAAAGGCGACGCGCGCGATGAAGTGGACCGATTGTCGGTTTCCATCAACCGCATGGCCGAAGGCCTTGCCAAAACCGAACAGATGAAAAGCGAATTCATCAGCTCGGTTTCGCATGAGCTGCGCACCCCGCTGACGAGTATCAAGGGCTGGGTTGAGACGATGGAAGCCATCAACGATCCGACGGACGAAAACTACCGCAAGGGCCTTTCCATCATCGGCTCGGAAACTGACCGCCTGTATAATATGGTAGAGGAGCTGCTGGATTTTTCCCGCCTGCAAAACGGGCGCCTTACCGTCAAGATGCAGCTGCTGGATCTTGTGGCCGAAACCACGGACGCTGTGCTGTTTTTGGAGCCGCGCTGTGAGCAGAACGCTTTGACGCTGGATTATAACGAGCCGGAAGCTGCCATCCCTGTCCAAGCCGATCCGGACAGGCTGCGGCAGGTGTTTGTCAATATCATGGATAACGCCGTAAAATACTCGGTGCTGGGCGGAAAAATTACCGTAAAGGTGTGGGCCGGCGAGAAAAAAGCCTTTGTCGAAGTGATGGATCAGGGCCGCGGCATCCCGCCCGAGGATTTGGAAAACGTTAAGGCTAAATTTTATAAGGGGCGCAATTCCGTCCGCGGCAGCGGCATTGGGCTGGCGCTTGTGGATGAAATCATGAACGCTATGAACGGTACGCTGGATCTGCGCAGCACCCTCGGCAAAGGTACAGTGGTAACGCTGAGTTTGCCGCTGGCCGTCATGCCAAAACCGAACGCAGAAAGTAAGGAAAGCAAATGAAACAGGCAAACTGCAAATTCAAAACCAGCGTGGGCGGGCAGGCCTTGCTGGAGGGCATTATGATGCGCGGCCCGAAAAAGATCGCCTGTGCCGTGCGCAAGCCCGACGGTACGCTGGAAGTAACGACGGACGACGTGAAAGACTACGCATGGAAGAAGATTCCGCTGGTACGCGGCGCCTGCGCTATGATCGAAAGCCTGCTCGTTGGGTATCATTATCTGATGTATTCGGCGCAGATAAGCGCCGGCGAGGATTACGATGAAACGGCGGATGAATCCGCGTTTGAAAAATGGGTGGGGGCGCATCTGGGCGAAAAGGCAGAAAAGGTTTTGTTGGGCTGCTCGGCCGTGCTGGGCGGCCTTCTGGCCATTTTGCTGTTTACGATCGTGCCTACGCTCGTGGTGGGCGGCGTCAGCCATGTGGTACCGATGGGGCGCTGGCCAAAGGTGATTCTTGAGGCTGTTTTGAAGGTTTCGATTTTTGTTTTGTATCTGTTTCTTGTCAGCCGCATGAAGGAAATTCGCCGCGTGTTCCAGTATCACGGCGCCGAGCATAAAACGATCGCCTGCTATGAGGCCGGCGATGCGCTGACGGTGGAAAATATTCGTAAGTATCCGCGCTTCCATCCGCGCTGCGGCACAAGCTTTTTGATTCTGATCTTGATTATCAGCGTGTTTTTGTACAGCGTTTTGCCGTGGAACAACATGGCGCTGCGCGTGGTATATAAGCTGCTGCTGCTGCCGGTGGTGATGGGCATCAGCTATGAGCTTTTGAAGTGGTGCGGCCGCAGCGATAGCCTTTTGAGCCATATCGTGCGCGCGCCCGGCCTTTGGGTACAGCGGCTCACCGTGTTTGAGCCGGAGGATGATATGATCGAGGCTGCCATCGCGGCCGTGACGCCTGTTTTGCCCGAGAACCCGGAGGACGGAAAATGGTAAATGCCGGCATGCCGCCCCGCACAGCGCTTGCACAGGTGCACACCCTTCTGGAAAATGCCGGCTGCCCGGATGCCGGGTATGATGCGGCTTTTTTGTATATGCTGGCGACAGGCCGGAACGCGCGCTTGACGGACATCCCCTTGACGCAGCCGCAGGCCGAGAAGCTGGAAAACCTTTCCCGCCGGCGCGCCGCGCGCGTTCCGTTGCAATATTTGGCCGGTACATGGGGATTTTTGGATTTTTCGCTGCATGTCGGGCCGGGGGTTTTGTGCCCGCGTGCCGATACGGAGATCGTGGCCGAGGCCGCAGTTGAGGCCGTGAAAGCCACCGGCAAGCAAAAGCCGCAGGTGCTGGATCTTTGTGCGGGAGCCGGCGCGCTGGGGCTGGGCATCAAACGCTTTGTGCCCGGCGCTACGGTAACCTGCGTGGAAAAATCCGCGGCGGCGCTGGCCTATCTGCGGCAAAACGCGGCCGCGCTGGTGCCTCTGGGCATCCCTACGCCCGCGATCACGCCCGTCATAGGCGATTTGTTTACCTATAGCGCGAAGCTGCCCGCGGGCAGCCTCGATTTGATTGTGTGCAACCCGCCCTATCTTACCCAAGCTGAGATGGGCGCGCTGCAGCCCGAGGTTGCCAAAGAGCCGGCGATGGCGCTGGATGGCGGCGCGGACGGTTTGGTATTTTACCGCGCGCTTGCGGAACACTATCAAAAGGCCCTTGTGCCCGGCGGGTGCCTTGTGCTGGAGATTGGCTGGCAGCAACGCGAAAGTGTAACGGCTCTGCTGGAGAAAAACGGCTGGCAGGATGTCTGCTGCCGGCAGGATTTTGGCGGCAACGACCGCTGCCTGACGGCAAAGCGGCCTAAAATAAAATAACAACTGATGGTTGTAATTTCGCCGCAAGGCATGTATAATAGGGCAAACGGAAAGAGATGGCCGGCCGCCCGGCATCATCAAAGGAGTTAAGACGTATGGCAGAAAAGAAAAGCTCGGCGAAAGCCGCACAGGACCCCACAATGGGCAAAAAGGAAGCGCTGGCGAATGCGCTGGCCCAGATCGAGAAGCAGTTCGGCAAAGGCGCCGTAATGAAGCTGGGCGATAACGTTGCCATGCAGGTAGATGCCATCCCGACGGGCAGCCTTGGGCTTGATCTGGCCCTCGGCGTGGGCGGTATGCCGCGCGGCCGTGTCGTCGAGGTGTACGGGCCGGAATCCAGCGGCAAAACGACGCTGGCGCTGCATGTGCTGGCCGAAGCCCAGAAAAAGGGCGGCGAAGTTGCTTTTATCGATGTGGAACATGCCCTTGACCCGACCTATGCGGCGGCCCTCGGCGTGGACATCGACAGCTTACTTGTCAGCCAGCCGGATACCGGCGAGCAGGCGCTGGAAATCTGCGAGGCACTGGTGCGCAGCGGCGCGATTGATGCGATCGTGCTCGACTCTGTCGCGGCGATGGTGCCCCGGCAGGAGATCGAGGGCGAGATGGGCGACAGCCATGTGGGCTTGCAGGCCCGCCTGATGAGCCAAGCGCTGCGCAAGCTGACGGGCGTTATCGGCAAAACAAACACCGTCTGCATCTTTATCAACCAGCTGCGTGAAAAAGTAGGCATCGTATACGGCAACCCTGAGGTGACAACGGGCGGCCGTGCGCTGAAATATTATTCTTCTGTGCGTGTGGATGTGCGCCGCATCGAGGGCCTTAAGGATTCCTCGGGCAACTTTGTCGGCAACCGTACCCGCGCCAAGGTCGTCAAAAACAAGGTGGCGCCCCCGTTCCGCGAGGCAGAATTTGACATTATGTTTGGCGAGGGCATCTCGAAGGTCGGCGAGCTGATCGACCTCGGCGTAAAGCTGAACATTGTGCAAAAGAGCGGCGCTTACTTCAGCTATGGCGATATTCGTTTGGGCCAAGGCCGCGATAACGCCAAGCAGTTTTTGAAGGATAACCCGGAAATTGCAAACGACATCGAGGGCCAGATCCGCGCAAACGCAGATAAGCTGCTGCCCGCGCGCAAGGCGCCCCGCGGCGCCGCCGCAAAGGCCGAAGCCTCCCCGGCAGTGACCACAGAAAAGGCACCCGCCGCGGATACGAAAGCGGCTGCTTCCGGCAATGAAAGCGATCTGGACATCATGGTGGAGGAATAAGCCTTGCCGTGGCAAAAGCGAACCCTGCCCGCCGAGCGCTCGGCCGATGCCGCCGCTGCCCGCGAAAAGGCGCTGGATTTGCTGACAGGCCGGGATTTTGCCTGTCAGGAATTATACGAACGGCTGTGCCGCCGCTTCACCGAGGAAGCGGCGGCTTCTGCCGTGGCCGCGATGGTGGGGCTTGGCTATCTTGACGATGCCCGCTATGCGGCGATGAAAGCGCGCATCCTTTTGGCCGAGCACAAATCCCGCCGCGCGGCGGCGGATGTGCTGCGCCGCAAAGGCTTGGAGAAAAGCCTGATCGCGGATACGCTGGAGGCCCTTTATGCGCGTGAGGAGGGCGAGCCGGATGCGGATGTGCTGGCCGCCGCGGCGCTGGTGAAAAAGCAGTATAGGCGCAAGCTGGCCGAAGGCCGGGCGGATTTGGTGATAGCGGCGCTGGCCCGGCGCGGCTTTTCCTACGGCACGGCAAAGGCGGCGCTTGCGCTGGCCGGCGCAAAGCCCGAAGACGAAACAGATTTTGATTGGTAAAGGATTTACGATGAAAATAGCCTGCATTTCTCTTGGATGCCCCAAAAATCAGGTCGATTTGGATGTGATGGTGCATGCGCTGCTGGCAGCTGGGCATGAAACTGTCGCCGATTTGGCCGAGGCCGATGTGGTGCTGGTAAACACCTGCGGCTTTATCGAAAGCGCGAAAAGCGAGGCGATTGAAAATATCCTGAACGCCTGTGCCTATAAAAAGGGCAACCCCAATTTGAAGGTGATCGTAACAGGATGCCTCGCCGAGCGCTACCGCGATCAAATCAAAACCGAAATCCCGGAAGTGGATGCGGTGGTGGGCTGTGGCTCTAATCAGGCAATCTGCTCCATCGTGGCGCGCGTAACGGGCGGCGAAGAAGTGGAAAGCTATGGCGCCAAGCAGGAGTTTCCGCTGGGCGGCAAGCGCGTGATCGGTACCCCCGCCCACTACGCTTACTTAAAAATTGCCGAGGGCTGCAACAATCGCTGCCATTATTGCGCCATCCCGATGATCCGCGGCCCGCTGCGCAGCCGCCCGCTGGCAGATTGCGTTAGCGAAGCACACTGGCTGGCGGGCGAAGGCGTAAAGGAACTCATCTTGGTTGCACAGGACCCAACCGCTTATGGCGAGGATTGGGGCAAGCCGGGCAGCATCTGCGCGCTTTTGGATGCCTTGAACGGCATCGAGGGGCTGCGGTGGATTCGCATTTTGTATGCCTACCCCGAGCGGATCACCGACGATTTTATCGCGGCGATGAAGCGCAACGAAAAAGTGCTGCCGTATCTCGATCTGCCCATCCAGCACTGCAACGATGTGATTTTGAAAAACATGAACCGCCGCAGCAACCATGCCGAGCTTGTGGATGTGATCGGAAAGCTGCGGCGTGAAATTCCGGGCATCACGCTGCGCACGACGCTGATCGCGGGCTTTCCCGGCGAGACGGAACAGCAGTTTGAAGAGCTGTGCGGCTTTGTAAAAGAGATGCAGTTTGATCGGCTTGGCTGCTTTGCCTATTCGGCCGAAGAAAATACGGTTGCGGCGAAAATGGACGGCCAGCTGCCGGACGAGGTGAAGCAACAGCGCGCCGACATCATTATGGAGACGCAAACACATATTATGGCGCAAAAGCAGGCGGCCCGCGTGGGGCAGACGCTCGTGTGCCTGTGCGACGGCCTCGATGAAGAAAGCGGCCTGTATCTGCTGCGCACCGAAGCCGATTGCCCCGAAATCGACGGCAATGTCTGCGTGAAAAGCGATACGCCGCTGTATCCGGGCACATTTTACAAGGTTCATATTACAGATAGCGACATGTATGATCTGTACGGAGAAGTGCAGCCTGAAGATTCCTTGTAAAGCATAAAAGGCCTACGCGCCGCGGCAGAAAAACTTTGGGATGCCGCCTGCGGCAGCGGCCCGTTTATAAAAAGCCTATTATTTTTGGGCGGCAGCAGCACTGCCGCGGAAAGAGGAAACCATGAACCTGCCAAACAAGCTGACAATGGCCCGCATCTTTTTGGTGCCGGTTTTTATGATCTTTGTCTCGCTAACCCAGTACGGCATGCCAAGCTGGAACCCGGTATGGTATTTGGTGGCGGCCATCGTGTTTGCGGCGGCCAGCTTTACCGATTATCTCGACGGCCATCTGGCGCGCAAATGGCACATGGTAACGGATTTCGGCAAGTTTGCCGACCCGCTGGCCGATAAGGTGCTGACGACAATCGCCTTTTTGTATATGATGCGTGACGGCGTCTGCTCGCCGATCGTGCTGGCTATCATCGTCACGCGCGAGTTCGCGGTGGCGGGCCTGCGCATGGTCGCGGCCGACGCCAAGGACGGCCGCGTGATCGCCGCCAACATGTGGGGCAAAGTGAAAACCGTGCTTCAGATGCTGACGATCCTGTTCTACTTCTTTGCGGCGGCGCTTTCCGGCCCGGCCGGCATCGACGGCGTGATGCCGATTTCGATCGCACTGTGCTGGCTTTCGGGCGCGGCAACGGCCATTTCCGGCGTAAAATATCTGTGGGATAACCGCAGCTTTATCGATACGGCAAAGTAAAACGGCAAAACCTATTAAGAAAAGGCAAGGCGCGCTCCGAGAAATCGGAGCGCGCCTGTTTTTGCGTAAAAGCATATTTTCCGTGTAGCAGAGGGAAAAAATGGGAATACTGTAATTTGCGGCATAGCATCCGAGCAAAAAATAGAAAAAGCCCGCGGCAAAAATCGCTGCACGGCAGGCGCCGCGTCCGTCAGCCGAGCTTACCTCTCTCTTTTGTGCCGACGCCCTTGCGCTGCCCGGCGCGTACCTGTCGGCGATACTCGTTCGGGCTGATGCCCTCAGCTTTATGAAAGCATTGGGAAAAATAGCTCAGCGAGGAAAAGCCCAGCATTTCGCCGATCTGGGAAAGGCTGTGGTTTGTGTTTTCCAAAAGGTACTTGCTTTCCGAGATACGCTGCCGGCCAAGATAGGCAATCGGCGAGACGCCGTACTCCTGCTGAAATGCGTGGGAAAGATAGTATTTGTTGATATGAGCGACGCCGGCCAACTGCTCCAGCGTGATATTTTCCTTAAAGTTTTCTTCGAGATAGCGCTTTACGGCGGCGCACTCCTTGCTGCCGCTGCGGATGGGGGCGCTGCACGGGCGCACCGTAAACGAGTTGGAGCGCACAAGCCAGAGCAGCAGCACCTCCAGCAGATCTTGGCAGACGACCTCACAGCCGTCCGCGTCAAGGCTAATCTCCTGTAACAGCGCGCGCAGCACAAACAAAACTCGCTCGCGCTCGGTGCGGCAGTTTAGCATCGCATACGTGTCCTCCGGGCCGCTGAACAAAAACTCAATACCTTCGATGCCGAGCACGACGTATTCCAGCGGGTTCGCGTTCAGGCTAAGCTCTGTGTGCTCGACTTGTGGGTTCACGATCACCATGTCGTCGGGCGAGACAGCATGCAGATGCCCGGCAATGTTAAACTGCCCCGCGCCCGAAAGGCAGTAAAACACCTCCGTGCAGGAGTGCGTATGCAGCATCGAGTGCCAATCTCCGCCGTAGCGGCTTTTGCTGATATATAAAAGCCGGACGGCCTCCCGCGGAGCGGGAGAAAATTTCACGTCGAAACGCTCACTGCTCATGGCAAAAACCTCCGAGCTTCAAGGCGGTTTTGTCTTTCCGAGAGAAAAAACCGCAAAAGAATACAACGATCTCTTTCTATTTTACAAAAAAAGTGAAAAGATACAACCGCTAAAGCAATAATTGTAAAATAGAAAGCAAGAATAAAAAAGCATAAAAAGAAAAAAGCCGAAAAAGCAGAAAAATGCCTTTCGGAATCTTGTCTCGTTTTAGAAAGAGAAAAACAAGATTCTAAGTAAAAATGGGGATAAAGTGAAAAATGTCAAAACAGTAACAGCATAAGATGGATAAAATGACAAGGAAAAAAGAAGAAACTCCCCAGATAACAGAAGAAAAGCAATAAATATAAAATAGTGAACAAGAAGCGCCTTGCCCGCGGGGCAGAAAATCCCTATAGTGAAAGCAGCAAAAGCGAAAACACAAAAACACGAACGGAAAGCATAGAAGGAGAACAACTATGAACATGAGAATTTCTCGTCGTAATTTCCTGAAGGCTGCCGGCGTTTCTGCCGCAGCGTTGGGCCTTACCGCTTGCGGCGCCGCAAGCTCTGCCAGCTCTGCCGGCAGCGCAAGTGCATCTTCGGCCGCCTCCGCGGGTGCAACCGGCACGATCAAGGTTGCCGCCATCGAAACGGCCTACGGCGCCGATATGTGGAAAAAGGTCTGTGATGCATTCACGGAGCAAACCGGTATCGCCGTCGAGCTGACGACCGACAAAAACCTCGAGGACGTGATTGGCGCCTCCATGCAGGGCGGCGATTACCCGGATGTTATCCATCTGGCAACCGGCCGTGAGGCGGGCCTGACCGAGCAGTTCATCAAGGATAAAAACATCAACGACATCACCGATGTGCTGAGCATGACGGTGCCCGGCGAGGACAAAAAGGTTTCCGACAAGATTGCCGGCGGCTTTACCGAAACCTCTCTGACCAACCCGTATGGCGACGGCAAAACTTACCTCGCCCCGATGTTCTATTCTCCGTGCGGCCTGTTCTACAATGCCGGCCTGCTCGAAGAAAAGGGCTGGACGGTTCCGACGACTTGGGATGAGATGTGGGATTTGGCCGAAAAGGCAAAGGCCGAGGGCAGCTACCTGTTTACCTACCCGACCACCGGCTACTTCGATGCATTCTTGTATGCTCTGATGTATGCGGCCGGCGGCGCAGAGTTCTTTGATGCCGCCACGCACTATCAGGATGGCATTTGGGATTCGGCCGAAGCAAAAACCTGCTTTGACATCATCGCAAAGCTCGCCACCTACACGAACCCCATCACCACCGCACAGGCCAACGATCAGGACTTTACCCAGAACCAGCAGCTCGTGTTGGATAACAAGGCTGTCTTTATGCCTAACGGCACTTGGATCGTCGGCGAAATGGCCGATGCGCCGCGCGCTGATGACTTTAAGTGGGGCATGATGCCGGTGCCTGCTGTCAAGGCCGGCGGCGACAGCTACAGCTATACTTGGTTTGAGCAGTGCTGGTCTCCGGCCGGCGCCGAGAACGTGGACGGCGCAAAGCAGTTCATTGCCTTTTTGTATAGCTTCAAGGCCTGCGGAATCTTCGCCGAGGCGGGCGCAATTCAGCCTGTGCTGGGCATCTCCGACATCCTCGAAGGCGACAACAAAATGTTCTATTCTATCTACGACAACGGCGCGAAAGCCGCTATGGGCAACTTCGCTTCTTACACTTCTGCCGCGGGCCTTGGCACCGTGCGCGAAGTCTTCCTCGATCCGGTCAACTCCCTTGTGGATGGCAGCCTGACGGAAGACCAGTGGATCGCCGACATCAAGACGGCGAGCGCACAGATGCTTCAGAATATCCAGGCATAATCTCCGCATAAGGCCGACGCCAAGCCGAAAAAGCGAAAAGGGGCGGCGAGTAGAAAAGCTCTACTCGCCGCCCTTTCTGCGAGGCCGCAACTCGAAAGGAGTAGATCGTCATGCAAAAGCACAAGGGCTACAGCCGATTTGTTTTTCTGTGCCTGTTTCCCGCCGTCCTGCTGTTTTTTATCTTTATGATCCTGCCCACACTGAATGTTTTTCGGATGTCGCTGTTTGAGCGCGGGGCGTATTCGCCCACGGAAACATTTGTAGGGCTGGCTAACTTCCGTGCGCTGCTGCAGGATGCCAAGTTTATCCGCGCGATGCAGAACACGATCCTGATGATCGTGGTGGTTACGGTAATCACGTTTGCGCTGGCGCTTGTGTTTGCCGGTATCCTCACGCGCGAAAAGCTGCGCGGGCAAAACTTTTTCCGCGTGGTGTTCTATATCCCGAATATCCTTTCCGTTGTGGTTATTTCGGGCATTTTTTCCGCAATATATAAGCCGGAAAACGGCATGCTGAACAGTGTGCTTTCGCTGCTTTCGGGCAAGACGGTCTCGATTTTGTGGAAAGGCGCGCCGCTTGTCATGGTAAGCCTTATCATTGCGATGGTTTGGCAGGCAATCGGCTACTATATGGTTATGTATATGGCCTCGATGGCGGCGGTGCCGGTAAGCCTTTATGAAAGCGCCAGCCTTGACGGCGCAGGGCGCATCCGCCAGTTCTTCGGCATCACGCTGCCGTTGATTTGGACAAATATTCGCACGACACTGACGTTTTTCATCATCTCCACGATCAATATGGCGTTTCTGTTCGTCAAAGCCATGACTTCCGGCGGGCCGAACGGCGCATCGGAAGTGGCGCTGAGCTATATGTACGGCCAAAAGGATGCCGGGCTTTACGGCTATAGCATGGCGATCGGCGTGGTGATCTTCCTGTTCTCGTTCTTGCTCTCGGCCATTGTAAATAAGGTCACCGAGCGGGACACCTACGAATTTTAAGGGGGCGGCAAAATGACAGAGAAAAAACGGGCACACAGCTC
This sequence comes from Faecalibacterium sp., assembly GCA_022652735.1. Classification (GTDB taxonomy): domain Bacteria; phylum Bacillota; class Clostridia; order Oscillospirales; family Ruminococcaceae; genus Faecalibacterium. Next base: position 59,806 of record JALCRP010000003.1, read on the forward strand.
GGGCGAGCGCATCTACAAAGCGTTCATTTATCTGGTACTGGCCGCCCTTGCGGTCAGCATTCTGGTGCCGGTGCTGTGGGTATTTTTGGCTTCGATCAAGCAAAACAGCGAGTTTTACGGCAACCCGTGGGCGCTGCCGCAAAGCTTTTACTGGCAAAACTTCGCCAAGGCGTGGAACGCCGCAAGCATGGGCAGCTACATGCTCAATTCGGTACTGGTTACGGCGCTTGCGCTGGTAATTCTTTTGGTGGTGGCGCTGCCGGCGGCGTATGTGCTGGCGCGCTTCAAATTCCGGGGCCGCTCGCTGTGGAACGCCTGCTTTATGGCGGGGCTTTTCATCAACGTGAACTATATCGTTGTGCCGATCTTTTTGATGCTACGCGATACGGACGCTTTTTTGAAAACCACGATCGGCCACGCCTTTTTGCTCAACAATCTGGTGGTGCTGGCGGTGGTGTATGCGGCCACGGCGCTGCCCTTCACGATCTATCTGCTGTCGGGCTACTTCTCCACGCTGCCGCATGATTTTGAGGAGGCCGCCTATATCGACGGCGCCGGCTACGGCCGCACGATGGTGAAAATCATTTTCCCGATGGCGAAGCCTTCCATCATTACAATCATCCTGTTTAACTTCCTTTCTTTCTGGAACGAATATATCATCTCCATGACGCTGATGAGCTCGGCTACCGGGCAAAAGACGCTGCCGGTCGGGCTTTTGAACCTGATGCAGGCGCAGCAGGCAAAAGCCGAATACGGTACGCTGTACGCCGGGCTTGTGCTGGTGATGCTGCCCACGCTGCTTTTGTATATCTGTGTGCAGAAAAAACTGACACAGGGCATGACGCTGGGCGGATTGAAAGGCTAAGGTGAAGACAATGGCGAAATTTTGGAAAACGCACACGGCTTTGCGCATGATTTTAACCGCGGCGGCTTTTGCCGCCGGGCTGGCCCTGCTGATCGCCGGATGGCGCATGACGGGCCAGATGAGCGGCCTTTTGTGGATGCTGGCAGGGCTTGTGCTGCTGCTGGCGGCGCTGTGGCTGTATAACGCGGCATATAAGGACTAAAACGCAGAAAAAGCGGCTTGGCGCCTTGGCAGAAAACTGCCGCGCCGCCGCCCTTCAAAAGGAGACAGCCCATGAGCGAACAAAAAACAACTACCGGCCGCGTCACGATCCCTACGGATGTGGATGTGGTGCCCGAAACCCTCGAGATTTTGAAGCGCTGGGGCGCGGATGCCATCCGCGATTGTGACGGCACGGATTTTCCGGCCGAGCTGAAAAAAGTGGACGCCAAGATTTATTCCACCTATTACACCACGCGCAAGGATAACGCTTGGGCAAAAGCAAACCCCGACGAGATCCAGCAGTGCTATATCATGACGGGCTTTTCTACGGCCGACGGCCCGCGCCTTACCATCCCGCTGATGAAAGGCATTTCGCCCGAGCTGATGCGGGTGAACGAGCGCGACGACCGCACCCGCTGGTGGGAAGTGATCGACCGCACGACGGGCTGTGTGGTGCCGTGCGAAAAATGGAGCTATGCCGACGGCGCCGTGACGGTGGAAGCCGAGCCTTTCCACGATTACACGGTTAGCTTCCTTGCGTATCTCATCTGGGACCCCGTGCACATGTACAATGCCGTTGTGAACGACTGGAAAGATTTTGAGCACCAGATCACGTTCGACGTGCGCCAGCCCAAAACGCACAAATATACGATGGAGCGCCTGCGCAAGTTTATTGCCGAGCACCCGTATGTCAACGTCATTCGCTATACAACGTTCTTCCATCAGTTTACGCTGATGTTCGACGAGCTGAAACGCGAAAAGTACGTGGATTGGTACGGCTATTCCGCCTCGGTAAGCCCGTATATCCTCGCACAGTTCGAGCAAGAGGTGGGCTATAAGTTCCGCCCGGAGTTCATCATCGATCAGGGCTACTACAATAACCAGTATCGTGTGCCCACAAAGGAGTTCCGCGATTTTCAGGCGTTCCAGCGGCGCGAAGTAGCAAAGCTCGCTAAAGAGATGGTGGACATCACCCATGAATGCGGCAAAGAGGCCATGATGTTCTTGGGCGATCACTGGATCGGCACCGAGCCGTTCATGCCCGAGTTCAAAGCCATCGGTATTGACGCCGTGGTGGGCAGCGTGGGCAACGGCGCGACGCTGCGCCTGATCTCCGATATTGAAGGCGTGAAATATACCGAGGGGCGCTTTTTGCCGTACTTTTTCCCGGATACGTTCCATCCGGGCGGAGACCCTGTGCGCGAAGCCAAGGAAAACTGGGTTACGGCGCGGCGCGCCATCCTGCGCAAGCCGATCGACCGCATTGGCTACGGTGGCTACTTAAAGCTGGCGCTCGAATTTCCGGAGTTCGTCAGCTATATTGAAAGCGTCTGCAAGGAGTTCCGCCAGCTTTACGATAATATCAAAGGCACAACGCCGTTTTGCTTTAAGCGCGTTGCCGTGCTGAACTGCTGGGGCAAAATGCGCGCGTGGGGCTGCCACATGGTCCATCACGCCCTGTATTATAAGCAAAATTACAGCTATGCCGGCGCGATCGAGATGCTGGCGGGCGCGCCGTTCGATGTAAAGTTTATCAGCTTTGAGGACATCAAGGCCGATCCCGCCATCCTGAACGACGTGGACGTGGTGCTGAATATCGGCGATGCCGATACCGCACATACCGGCGGCGCTTATTGGGAGGACCCTGTCATCTCGGCGGCGATCAAGCGCTTTGTGCATGAGGGCGGCGGCTTTATCGGCGTAGGCGAGCCTTCGGGCCATCCGTATCAGGGCCGTATTTTGCAGCTGGCGGGTGTGCTTGGCGTCGAGGAAGAAAACGGCTTTACGCTGAACTACGATAAGTACAACTGGGAAGAGCACCCGGATCACTTTATTCTGGCCGATACCACAAAGCCTGTGGATTTTGGCGAGGGCAAAAAGAACATGTATGCGCTGCCGGGCGCCGAGGTGCTTGTGCAGCGGGATAAGGGCGTACAGCTTGCCGCCAATAGCTTTGGCAAAGGGCGCGCCGTATATCTCAGCGGCGTACCGTACAGTTTTGAAAACAGCCGCCTTTTGTATCGCGCCCTGCTTTGGAGCGCGCACGGTGAGGAGCTGCTGCACACATGGTTCTCTTCCAATTTCAACGTGGAAGTACACGCTTATGTGAAAAACGGCAAATACTGCGTCGTCAACAATACCTATGCGCCGCAGGATACCACCGTGTATACCACAAACGGAAAATCTTTCCCGCTGCATCTGGAAGCCGACGAAATCCGCTGGTATGAAATCTAAACCCGAAAAGGGGCCGCACCCTTCGCGCTGCGCGAAGCATGCGGCAAAAGCCCTGCGGCGCGCCGAGCGCGCGCGGCGGCACGGTAAGGAGAGTTCGCTATGAAAAAACCGATTCTTGTTGTGATGGCGGCCGGCATGGGCAGCCGTTACGGCGGCTTGAAGCAGATCGACCCTGTCGGCCCGCACCGCCAGCTTATCATTGATTACTCGATCTTTGACGCACGGAGCGCCGGGTTTGAGACGGTGGTGTTTGTCATCAAGCACGGCATCGAGGCCGAGTTTCGCGCCGCCATCGGCGACCGTATGGCCCGCTGCATGAACGTGCGCTATGCTTTTCAGGAGCTGGATGAGCTGCCTGCCGGGTTCTCCGTGCCGGAAGGCCGCACCAAGCCTTGGGGCACCTGCCACGCCGTATGGGCCGCCAAAAACGAGATCGACGGGCCGTTTGCCGTCATCAATGCCGACGACTACTATGGGCCGGAGGCGTTCCGCGTAATCTATGATTTCTTGGCCCGCCAGCAGGATGGCGCACAATATCAGTACGCGATGGTAAGCTACCTCTTGCGTAACACCGTCTCTGACCACGGCAGCGTGGCCCGCGGCGTGTGTGTGCCCCGCCCGGACGGCACCCTTGCCAGCGTAACCGAGCGCACCCGCATTGAAAAATATCCCGGCGGCATCCACTATACTGAGGACGGCGGCGCCAGCTGGGTGGATGTGCCCGGCAATACGCCCGTCAGCATGAACCTGTGGGGCTTCGGCGAGAGCTTTGTGCGCGAGGCCGAGGCGCGTTTTGCGGGCTATCTGCGCGAAAACTTGCCGAAAAACCCGCTTAAGTGCGAATATTTCCTGCCGCTGGTTGTCAGCCAGCTGATCGACGAGCAAAAAGCGACGGTGCATATCCTGCACAGCAACGATACCTGGTACGGCATGACCTATCAGGAGGATAAACCAATCGTTATGGCGGCCATCGCGCAAAAAACGGCCGATGGGGTGTACCCGGAAAATCTTTGGGAGGCAGCGCAATGAAAGCAGCGACGCAGCAGGTTTTGCGCGAAGCAGAGCAGGCGTTTGATTTTGGCGGGGCTGTGTGCGCCGCCGAGCATTACGGCGCCGGGCATATCAACGATACGTATGCGGTGCGCCGCGCCGATGGCACAAAACGCTTTATTTTGCAGCGCATCAATACCGATACCTTTACCGATCCGGCGGGCCTGATGGAAAACATCTGCGGCGTGACGGCCTACCTGCGCCGTGCGATTATTGCCGCCGGCGGAGACCCTGAGCGTGAGACGCTGAACGTGATCGCCGCAAAAACGGGGGCACCCTTTTTTACCGACAGCGAGGGCGGCGCTTGGCGCGCGTATGCGTTTGTCGAGGATACCATCTGCCTGCAAAAAGTGGAAAACGAGCAGCAGTTTGATACCGCTGCGCGTACGTTCGGCCATTTTCAGCGCCAGCTGGCCGGCTATCCGGCGGCCAGCCTGCACGAGACGATCGCGCACTTCCACGATACGCCCGCCCGCTATGCCAACTTGGAGCGGGCCGTGAAAGCCGACCCGCTGGGCCGCGCCGCCGGTGTCGCGGCAGAGCTCGCCTTTGTGCGCGCGCGGGAAAAGGATTGCCGCGTTTTAACCGATTTGCTGGCCGCTGGCGAGCTGCCCCTGCGCGTGACGCACAATGATACCAAATTGAATAACGTCCTGATTGACCGCGCCACGGGGCGCGGCATCTGCGTGATCGATCTCGATACTGTGATGCCGGGGCTATCCCTTTATGATTTTGGCGATTCTATCCGCTTTGGCGCTAACGATTGCGCCGAGGATGAGCCGGACCAGAGCAAGGTGCATTTCAGCCTGCATTTGTATCAGGTGTTTGCGCGCGGCTTCTTGGCCGCGGCGGGCGATGCCCTCACGCAAGCGGAAAAGACATATCTGCCTTGGGGCGCAAAGCTCATGACGCTCGAATGCGGCATGCGCTTTTTGACGGATTACCTCGAAGGAGATCACTATTTCAAGATCAGCCGCCCTGAACAAAACCTTGACCGTGCCCGTACCCAGTTCACGCTGGTAAAGGGCATGGAGGATGTATGGGCAGCGATGCAGGAACAAAGCGCAGCGCCGATGGCGTAACGCTTTCGAGAAAAACAGCGCCGCGGCAAAATTGCCTGCGGCGCTGTTTTTTCTGCGCCTTACAGCGCCAGCAGCACGATCCCGGCGAGGATCGACAGATGTACAGGGTAAAATGCATAAAAGGCGTATTGCTCGGCCCGGGTGCAGCGCCCGCGTGTATCGTTATAAAAATGCAGCAGAATAAATGCAAAGATCGATGCAGGCTCCCAGCACATAACGATGGCCCCCGCTGCCAGCTGCCATACGCCCTTGTACCGCATCAGATACAAAACAGCGATCAGCGCCACGCCCGCAAAGCCGTAATCGCTCTGGAAAAGCTCGGCCGCCGCGCCGCAAAGCAGGATGCCTGCGATGCCAAGCAGCCGAGATTTTATGCCCGGCTGTTTTTCTGCCTGCTGCAGCCACAAAAGGCAGGCCAACCCAAGCAGCAGCGTAAAAAATACGTTTTGGTATTGCGGGTAAAAAGGGCTTTCGAAAAAGGCCAGATCAAACGGCACCTCGCTAAGCGCCGCGAAGGCGGCAAGGCGCAGCAGATACCTTTTGACATCGTGCGTGTGTAAAAAGCCCTCGACCAGCAAAAAACAGTAGATGGGGAAAGCCAGCCTCCCAAGCTGGCGCAAAACAATATCTGTATAGTAGGGCACGTAAAGGGCGGGCTGTACGGCCAAAAGCGAACCCCAGGTATCGCTGGGCGCCGCGGCCAGCGCGGCCAGCGGCCCTTGTTCGAGGCACGAGGCCCCGATATGATCGAGCAACATAGAAAGGCAGGCGATATATTTCAGCGCCGTGCCCGAAAGGCTGCGCTTTGGCCGCTGCGCGGCGGGCTGGGTTTCTTCCATAACAATCCTCCTTGCCGATGTACTACGTTTATATGACGAGGCAGCCCCGCCGATTCTTTCCGAAGTCTCTGGATTTTCAAATAACAAAAAGGCGGGCCTTATCGCTGTTTGTGCGCAACAGCAGGCCCGCCTTTTTATGGGAAAGGATAAACGGAAAAGATCAGTTTTCCGTGAAGATGGCATATCAAACAACTGTCAAAGACCTTGACAGTTCACGATGTATCATAGTACACTTTGCATAAAAAGTAAAACTCAATCTTCTCATGAATAACATGAAAATAATTCATACCAGAAAGAGGCACCGGCCATGACGTTGTTCTCCTATACGATCTTCGATACTGTCGCGCATCAGGGCAGCTTTAACCGTGCGGCACAGCAGCTACATCTGACGCCCTCTGCCATCAGCCATGCCGTGGCCGCGATGGAGCAGGAGCTGGGCTTTGCCCTGTTCCACCGCAGCAAAAGCGGTGTTGCGCTGACGCGCAACGGCGAAACGCTGTATCCGGCCGTGCGCGCCGTTTTGAACAGCGACGAAACCTTACAGCAAATGGTGGCCCAGCTGAACGGCATGCAAAAGGGGCGTGTGCGCATCGGCACGTTCAACTCGGCCTGTACCTGCCTTCTGCCCGGCATTTTGAAGGAGTTTTCGGCGCAGTATCCGCAGATCGATGTGGAAGTGATGCAGGGGACATACTCTGATATTCTCGAATGGCTGCGCAGCGGCGTAGTCGACCTCGGCTTTCTTTCGACAAGCAGCGCGGGCGGCTATCCGATCGAGCCGCTTTTGAAAGACCCGCTGTGTTGTGTGGTGCCAAAGGGCTGGCCTGTGCCGCCCGAAGGCGTGATGACGCCCGAGCAGATGCGCGGCCAGCGCTTTGTCATTCAGGGCGAAGCCACCGATGCCGACATCCAAAACTTCTTGCAGAAATACAAAATCGAGACGCTTTCGCGCTGCCGCGTCGTGGACGATATGTCAAACCTCGCAATGGTCGAGGCCGGTATCGGCATTGCCATCATGCCGAAGCTGATTTTGCAGGATTGCCGTGCGGCCGTGGATATTTATCCGATCGTGCCGCAGGAATACCGTGTGATCGGCCTTGCCGTACAGGATGCATCTGCCACAGCGCCGGCCGTATGCCAGATGCAGGCGCATATTTTGCGTTACTGCCGCGGGAAAGAGCAGCTCTGACGCACTTTCACAAATTCCACAAAGCTTTATCATACTTCTTTTGTACCCCGGCGCTAGAGTAAAAGCAACGGGGCCGCTGGCGGCATGCGGCAGCGAAAGGAAGAATGTTATGAAACACCATTTAAGGGCGGCGGCTGCGCTGGCAGCGGCGGTTTTTAGCGTGTCTGTGCTGGCGGCATGCGGCAGCACGGCGGCATCTTCGGCCAAACAGGAGACACTGTTGGGCAAGGTTACGGCGGTAAATGATACCAGCCTGACCATTGCGCTTGTCGAAGAATCAGCGCAGGCTGCGCCGGGCGACGGAAAAGCCCCGGAAAAGCCGGATGCTGTAAGCGGTGCAACCTCGGAAGCCGTTGATGGCACGGCGGGCGCGACATCCGAGCAAAAGGGTGCCGACGGTAAAGACGACGACGATAAAGAAGACAACGAAAAGGCCGACGACGAGAAGGACGACCTCGACGAAGACCACGAAAAGCCGGATACGGTCTCCGGCGCCATGCCGGACAGCGGCGCCGTTACGGAGGCAAACCCGCCGCAGCAGGGCGGTGCGCCCGGCATGGGCGACTATAGCGAAACCGGCGAATCCCGCACATTGACGCTCTCCGCGAAAACGACAGTTTCTGCACAGGGCAGCGCCGAAAGCGCCGCCGCGTCGGAGCTGACGGTGGGCAGCATTGTGGAAGTGACGGCGCAGGGCGATACGGCGACGGCAATCGTCATCCGCGGCAATGCCACGGGCGCGGCACAGCCGGGCGGCGAAAGCACAACGCAGGATAACGGCACGGCGGCCACGACGTATGACAGCGACGCTTCGCTTTCGGGCGAAAGCTACCATTCCGATGCCGCCGACGAAAATGCCGTGCGCGCCACAGGCGGCGCCAATGTTACATTGACAAAGGCGACCGTCCGCAAAACGGGCGATACCTCGAGCCAAGATCGCTCGAACTTTTACGGCATGAACGCCGGGGCGCTCGCCGAAGAGGGGGCCACGCTCAACCTTTCCGGCGCGGATGTCACAACAAACGCCTCGGGCGCCAACGGCGTTTTTGCCTATGGCACCGGCGTCGTCAATGTCTCCGATACAAAAATCCGCACCACAAAGGATAACAGCGGCGGCATTGAGGTTGCCGGGGGCGGCACCCTATATGCCACAAATTTGGATGTGCAGACGGAAGGCAAAAGCGCCGCGGCCATCCGCAGCGACCGTGGCGGCGGCACGGAAACGGTCGAAGACGGTATATATATTACAAATGGTACAGGAAGCCCTTCCGTGTACAGCACGGCAAACGTCAGCGTGAGCAACGCCACCTTGACGGCAAACCACAGCGAAGCGGTTGTTGTGGAGGGCAAAAACAGCGTAAGCCTGCAAAACTGCACGGTCAGCGGCGCGATGGACGGCACGTATGGCACCGACAGCGAAAATATCCACGGCGTAATGCTGTACCAAAGCATGAGCGGCGACGCCGACGAGGGGCAGGCCCAATTTTCGATGGAAAAGGGTAGCCTGACAGCCGAAAACGGCGATCTCTTTTATATAACGAACACCAACTGCGTCATCAACCTTAACGCCGTGGCGCTGCATTATGATACAACTTGCAACCTGCTTACCGTCGCGGGCAACGACGGCGCAAACGGTTGGGGCACCGCAGGCAAAAACGGCGGGCAGGCGCAGGTAAACTGCACGGCCCAGACGCTGGCCGGCAAGCTTGCGGTAGACGAAGCCAGCACCCTGAATTTGACGCTTTCCGGCGCCAGCAGCCTGACGGGCAGCGTCAACAGCGAAAACTCTGGCGCTTCGGCAGTAGCCGTTACGCTGGATGACACCAGCACTTGGACGCTTACCGACGATTGCTATTTGACCGAGTTTAACGGTAGCACGGCATGCATTACGGCAAACGGCCATCATGTTTATGTAAACGGCAGTGCGATTGTTTGAAAATACCCCGCGAAGCTGCAAAAAAATAAAAGCCTGTCGGCCGGAGTTTGTTTCCGGGCGGTGGGCTTTTTTGATAAAAATAGAGCTGCATGGCGGGCAAGGGAAAGCGGGGCACGGCATCCCGCCTCAGCACCGGCCGCGCGGGCGGTTACAGTTCAAACGCGATTTCGCGCCCGGTGGGCCGATAATGTGTCACCTTGATGCCGCACTTGGAAAACAAAAGCCGCGCGGCTTTGCTCGAAGGGCTTTCGGGATATTTGTCGCAGCCGAAAACTACCTCGCGGATGCCGCTTTGGATGATGGCCTTGGCGCACTCGTTGCAGGGGGCCATCGTCACGTAGATGCGCGCGCCCTTCAGATTGTTGTGCGCGCTGTTCAGGATGGCATTTAGCTCGGCATGGCAGACATACATATATTTAGTATCCAGCGGGTCGCCTTCTCGGTCCCACGGCATCTCATCGTCGCTGCAGCCGATCGGCATACCGTTGTAGCCCAGCGAAAGAATCTTGTTCTCCGGGCTGACGATACAGGCGCCCACTTGGCTGTTCGGGTCCTTCGAGCGCATCGCCGTCAGCGTGGCGATGCCCATAAAGTATTCGTCCCAGTTGAGGTAGTCTTTTCGTTTCAAGCCAAATTCCCCTTTTTGCCGGCGCGCGGCGCCCGGCAGATGTTTGCTTCATTTTATCATACAGCTGTGCAAAAAAACAGAGACACAGCCATTTTTTCAAAACGCAATCTGCACAAAACCGCTGCGGAAAGTTTGGAGGCTCACAATAGAAAACTATAGCGCATTATATTTAATTTTTGCATGAAATGTGATATTATCTTTGTATGAAATGCCACAAAACGGACGAAAATCCGCTGGCGGAAAGAGGGACTCCAGATGAAATACGCAAGCAATAATCTCCGCAATATTCTTGTCGCGGGCCATGCCGGCTGCGGCAAAACCACTTTGACGGAAGCGCTGCTGTTTTTTGCCGGGAAGCTGGAGCGCATGGGCCGTGTAGAGGACGGTACAACGGTTTCTGATTTTGACCCCGAGGAAGCCAAGCGTCATGCCAGCCTCTCCGCCTCTGTCGTGCCCGTAGAATACGACGGCATTAAGTACAACCTGATCGATGCGCCGGGCCTGTTTGATTTTGCGGCCGGCGAGATGGAATCCATCCCTGCGGCGGAAAGCGTTTTAATTTGCGTTTCCGGCCGCAGCGGGGTGAGCGTCGGCGCGGAAAAGGCTTTCCGGCTGGCGTGTAAAAATCATAAGGCCACGATGGTGTTCGTCACCAAAACAGATCTGGAAAATGCCGATTTCTTTAAGATCTTGGAGGATATGAAGATCAAATTTGGCACGTCCGTCTGCCCGTGTGTCGTGCCCGCCCGGATGGACGACGGCACGGTTTGCTACATCAACCTGTTCAGCCAGAAGGCCTTCAAATATGAGGGCGGCAAGCAGATGCAGGTCGATCTGCCGGACATCGGCCATCGTTTCAAGGGCCTGATCGAGGCCATGAGCGAGGCAATCGCCGAGACGGACGACGCTTTGATGGAAAAGTTTTTCGGCGGCGAACCGTTTACCACGGATGAGATCGTCGAGGGCATGCGTAAAGGCGTCAAGGACGGCAAGATTACGCCTGTGCTTTGCGGCAGCGCCGTCAATTTGCAGGCGCTGGATATGCTGCTGTTCAATATGCGCAAGCTGCTGCCCAGCCCGGCGCACAGCGAAGAGGGCGTCCTCGCGCAAGACGCCGCCGGCAAAGCGGTATCGCTGCATTGCGACGAAGCCGAGCCAACAGCCGCCTATGTGTTTAAGACGGTAGCCGACCCATTTGTGGGCAAGCTGAGCTATTTCCGTGTTGTCAGCGGCAAGCTGACGGCCGGGCTGAGCCTTGTTAACGCCCGCACGGGCGAAGCCGAAAAACTCGGCAAGCCGCTGTTCATGTGCGGCAAAAAGCAGGCGGATGCCTCGGAAATCGGCGCCGGCGACATCGGCGCGGTGGCAAAGCTTGTTACGGCGAAAACCGGCGATACGCTTTGCGATGCGGCGCGCGTAGTTTCTCTGCCGAAGCCCCATTTCCCGCGGCCAAGCCTGTTTATGGCCGTTACCGTCAGCAAAAAGGGCGATGAAGGCAAAATTGGCAGCGCGCTGGCCCGCCTGATGGAAGAGGACCCGACGCTTGCCTATACGACGAACGCTGAAACCAAACAGCAGATTATCGGCGGCCTTGGCGAGCAGCATTTGGATGTTATCACAGCCGAGCTGAAAAGCAAGTTCGGCGTAGAGGTTGGGCTGGCCGTGCCGCGCATTGCCTACCGCGAATCTATCCGCAAAGCCTGCCAAAAGCAGGGCCGCCATAAAAAGCAGACCGGCGGCCACGGCCAGTTCGGCGATGTGGTTATCAATTTTGAGCCGACAGACGGCGACGCCGTGGTGTTTGAAGAAAAGGTGTTTGGCGGAAGCGTACCGAAAAACTACTTTCCGGCCGTCGAAAAGGGTGTGCGGCTTGCGGCTGAAAAGGGTGTGCTGGCCGGCTATCCCGTCGTCGGGCTGAAAGCAACGTTGCTGGACGGCAGCTATCACCCCGTCGACAGCTCCGAAATGGCCTTCATTCAGGCCGCAAAGCTCGCTTACCGTGCCGCTTTGCCGGAGGCTGACCCTGTTTTGCTCGAGCCCATTGATACACTGAAAGCCCATGTGCCCGCCGACAATACCGGCGATGTGATGGGCGATGTGACGAAGCGCCGCGGCCGGGTGCTTGGCATGGAGCCGGACGCAGACGGCCTGCAGACCGTTGTGGCGGAAGTTCCGCACAGCGAGATGCAAAACTTTACCACCGTCATCCGCCAGATGACGCAGGGGCGTGGCTGGTTTTCGCTGGAGCCGGCGCGCTATGAGATTGTGCCCGCCAACCTTGTGCCCGCAATCGTCGAGCAGGCGAAAAAGCTGGGCAATCTCCCGGATGACAGCGAAGACTGATCGACAAGACATTTTCCGTTCCGCCGGCATTCCCTCTGCCGGCGGAACCTCTTTTTGTCTTGCGGAACTGGTTGACACCGCCCCGGCGGATGGATATAATAGATAAGTCTAATCATACACTTGTAGAAAAAGCGAGACCTGAAAAAATCTTTTCTGAAAAGGGGATTTTCGTATATGGCATCCAATGAAGTCGTTATGTCCGCTGCCGGCCTGAAGGCCGCGCAGGATGAGCTGGAATATCTCAAGACGGTTCGCCGCAAGGAGCTGGCTGAAGAGATCAAGGAAGCGCGCAGCCACGGCGACCTCTCCGAGAACAGCGAGTATGATGAGGCCAAGAACACACAGGGCCTTGTCGAAAACCGTATCAGCGAGCTGGAGCAGATGCTGAAAAACGTGAAGGTCATCGACGAATCCGAGCTGAACATGGACAGCATCGCCGTCGGTATGCACGTTACCATTCAGGAGAAGGGCGCTTCGGCCGAGGAATATGATGTTGTCGGCCGCACAGAAGCCGACCCGCTGAACGGCAAAATCAGCGACGAAAGCCCGGTTGGCTCGGCGCTGCTGGGCAAGGGCGTGGGCGATGCCGCTGAGGTGTTGCTCCCGAACGGCCGCACCGTCACCTATAAGATCGTCAAGATCGAGCGCAGCAAGTAAAAGGATGCATTCGGCAGGCGCCCCGGCGCCTGCTTTTATATTCACCGTTCAACAGGGAAGGATGTAGCACCAAATGGCAGAACAGCAGAAGAACGAAGCCCGCCCGCAAAATGCCGGCCCGAGCGAAAGCGAACAGGTTCAGGTTCGCCGCCAAAAACTGGCCGAACTTGCCGCCGCGGGCAACGACCCGTTTACGATCACGAAATATCCGCAGGATGCCTATTCCGAGCAGCTGAAACGCGATTTTGCCGCACTGGAGCCGGAAGCCGAAAGCGGAAAGACCGTCCACGTCGCGGGCCGCATGATGTCCAAGCGTGTGATGGGCAAGGCGAGCTTTGCCCATTTGCGCGATAATGAAGGCGATTTACAGCTGTTCGTGCGCCGCGATGTGCTGGGCGACGAGCCGTATGCCGCGTTCAAAAAGATGGACATCGGCGACATCATCGGCGTTGAGGGCGAAGTGTACCGCACGAAGGCCGGCGAGTTGAGCGTCCGCGCTAACTCGATCACGCTGCTGGCGAAGGCCCTGCGCCCCCTGCCGGAAAAATTTCACGGCCTGACCGATCAGGAAACGCGCTATCGCCAGCGCTATGTCGATCTGATCGTCAACCCGGAAGTAAAGCAGACTTTTATCAAGCGCAGCCAGATTTTGCGCGAGATTCGCGCATATCTCGACGACAAGGGCTTCTTGGAAGTGGATACGCCGATCCTGACGCCGTTTGAGATCGGCGCTTCGGCGCGGCCGTTCTTTACGCACCACAATACCCTCAATATGGATATGGTGCTGCGCATCGAAACCGAATTGTATTTGAAACGCCTGATCGTCGGTGGCATGGATCGTGTGTACGAGGTGGGCCGTATCTTCCGCAATGAAGGCATGGACCCGAAGCATAACCCTGAGTTCACCACAATCGAACTGTATCAGGCGTTTACCGATTTCCACGGCATGATGGATTTGGTCGAGGAGCTGTACAAGCGCCTTGCCGAGCGCGTCTGCGGCAGTTTGGTCATCCCGTATCAGGGCAAGCAGATCGACATGGGCCACTGGGAGCGCCTGACGATGATCGAGGCTGTGAAAAAGTATTCCGGCGTCGATTTTGCCGATTGGAAAACGGACGAAGATGCTGTTGCCGCCGCGAAGGAGCATCACGTCGAGCTGCCCGAGGTGCCCACGAAGGGCGCGATCCTGGCCGAATTCTTCGATGCCTTTGTGGAAGATAAGCTGATCCAGCCGACCTTCATCTATGATTATCCCGTCGAGATCAGCCCGCTTGCCAAGCGCAAGCCGAGCGACCCGGCCTTTACCGAGCGTTTTGAGTATTTTATCGACGCCACCGAGTACGGCAACGCTTTCAGCGAGCTGAACGATCCGATCGATCAGAAGGCCCGTTTTGAGCGTCAGGTTGCCGAGCGCAAGGCGCTTGACCCGACCAGCAAAGCCCAGGTGGATTACGATTACGTGAACGCGCTTGAGTACGGCCTCGCGCCGACGGGCGGCCTCGGCTTCGGCATCGACCGCCTCGTGATGCTGCTGACGGATTCGGCCTCCATCCGCGATGTGCTGCTTTTCCCCACAATGAAGCCGATTGACTGAAAGCAAACGAAGTTAAATAACTTTTGGAAACGAATTGACTGATTTCACACCCGTTTGACACCAAACACCGCAAGAAAAAGCCTTACAAAAAGCAAGAGCCAGAGGATTGTTAGATAGCAATCCTCTGGCTCTTGTTGGTTTGGGCCGTTACAAAGCCTTTTGTCGATGCATTTTTAATGGCGATAAGGGCATTTATTGCCAAAGATAGTGGCTGACTAGCATCCTATATGACCCCCATAAGGTAAAGTTCTCTCGTTGTGCGCCCACACAGCGGAGAAAATGCCCTTGTGGGGGCCTTTTTTTCATGCTGCAAAGTAAGCGCCTCGGTGCCGTTTGCCACCGCCATTTGCCAAGCTGCTGCAGGGCCACTTGTTTGTTGCACAGATTCTCTATGTAGACTTGCACAGCGTACGTTTTGAATTCTAAAGAATACATGGCCTATTCCACAATCTCTTGGCTCAGGGTTTTATCCGTACCTCAAGCTTAATCCTCTGCACGATATTTTTTGGGCGTTACGCCATAGCGCTTTTCAAAAATTTTATAGAAGTACCCCTGATTGCTGTAACCAACCGCTTCGGCTATGTCGCTGATGTTCAGATTGCTGGATTTAAGCAGATTGGCGGCTTTGGCAAGGCGAATCTCCTGTAAATAGGCGGAATAAGTTTTTCCTGTTTTTTCCTTTATAAGCCGATTGAAGTAGTCCAAGTTATAATTGAAATGGCCGACTAACTGTTCGATACTCGCGTCCTGATAATGAGAAAACAAGTAGTTCTGTACATCCTGAAAGACGATCTGGCGCAGCTGGCGTTTTTCTATCGCAGAAATCGAAAAAGTATAATCTTCCGTCAAAAGGCCTAGCATGCGCGCCACGTAGCCCTTAATCAGGTAGCTAAACCCTACCTGACGCCCGATCATCTCCTGTACGATGCCGGAAAGCAGCATCTGTACCTTTTCGTCAGAGCCGCGCGGGTGAAAAACCAGATAATCGTATTTCTTTTTGTGCTCAAAGATCGTCGAACTTAAAAACTGCTTTGCCTGAGTATCATGCTCGGAAGAAAGCATGGTCTCGGTGAAAAAGTTATTCGAGATTCCGATAAAGATGACCTTGCTGTCCTCGACCAATAACTGCTCCCGGTACATACTGCGCGAATCAATGATATAAAGATCACCGGCATGAAATTCCACTTCTTTTCCTTCGATCTGCTGGCGAATGCGCCCCTCCAGCACATATGTGATCTCGATATAGTTGTGCTTGTGCAGTGAGTTTACCTGTAAATGCGTGTAGGGGGCCTGCGCCCGCTTGCATATATTCCCTTTCGAATAATCCACTCGCCACGACAAAATTCCGCGGCGGTCGGTTTTCCATGTCGTCAGGATAATCTGATCCCGAATGTCCCACGAAGCGTCCGCGTTATCCAGCTGTTGGGCGGTATTATCTTCAAAAAGATAGGCATATCCGGCATCCACGCTGCTTTTCCGGCAGTTCGGATCATCCCGCAAAATGTCTTCCAGCAACTGCGATAAGGACATGCCACATAACCTCCAATGCAGATTCGGTTGAAAATTTCCTTTTTGCCAGTTTACAGGATACTGCGCGGTATTGCAAGCGCGGGTATAATGCAAAAATACCATAAAATAGGAGATTCCTGTAAATCTTCTGTTACTAAATCCAAAAGAAAAAGCAATTCAAGTCGGAATAGGTAAGTTTCTTGCCGGGAACAAGGCGGAGTAGAGAATTGCCTTGTCTACTGTTCTTCAGTACAATAGGCTCACAAGCTACAAAAAAACAATTATTTGTAGTAAACAATTCGTTAAAAACGTCACATATTTCTGATTTTCCGGGAAAGCCCTGCAAAAAGCTATAGCGCCTGTCGTTATTTGACAGTATTTCGTATCCGACCGCGGAAAGAAACACACGTTTGCCCGCGGAAAACATAAATTGACCATTTTGAAGGAGGAAAACCAAATGAAAACTCGCATTACACGCCGTGACTTCATGAAGGTTTTGGGCGCTTCTGCCGCTGCCCTGAGCCTGTCCGCCTGCGGCGGTGCCGCATCGTCTGCCGCGGCCGGTACCGCTTCTTCCGCTGCATCCGGCAGCACGGCCGCTGCCGGTGATCTGCCGGTTCTGGGCGCGGCCATCTACTCGGCCAGCGACAACTTCAACACCTATCTCGCTACCGCCATTGAAAAAAATGCAGCCGGCGCATTCCAGTGCACCGTCGAGGAAGCGCAGAACGATCAGGGCAAGATGAACAACGAAGTGGACGCTATGATCGCCAAAGGGGCAAAGGCCATTGCCCTTTCGCTGGTAGACGTTTCTGCCGCACAGACGATCATCCAGAAGGCCAAAGATGCCGGCAATCTGCCTGTCATCTTCTTTAATAAGGAAGTTACCGATACTTCCGTGCTGGCCGGCTACGATAACGTGTATCAGGTTCTGTCCACGGCCGGCGGCTATGGCGCCGACATCGAAGCACAGGAAATTGCCGACGCCTTTAAGGGCGAAGATGGCACCGGTGTGAAGGTGGACAAGAACGGCGACGGCACCTTGCAGTTTGTTATGCTCATGGGCTCTGCCGATCACACGGCAACCATCCCCCGTGCACAGGCCATCTACGACGGCCTCGACGCCGCCGGCATCCCGTATAAGGAGCTTGCCTGCGATTATGGCGATTGGGACACCGCAACGGCCAAGGAAAAGATGGATGCTTGGGTTTCTAAGTACGGCGACGAGATCGAGTTCGTCGTCTGCGCAAACGACGCAATGGCAATCGGCGCGCTGCAGTCCATCGAGGCGGCCGGCTTCAACGATAAGGGCTATGATTCTGAAAAGTACATCCCGGTTGTCGGCATCGACGCGCTGCCCGATACGCTGAACTACATTGATTCCGGCGAAATCTACTGCTCTGTGCTGCAGGATTCTTCTACGCAGGGTGAGCTGGTCGTTAAGGTTGCCAGCAACCTTGTCAACGGCAAGGACCCGCTGGATGGCCTCGACGGCTACGAGGTCGAAGCTGACACTAAGGCGATCCGTGTACCTTATAAGGCAATCAATCAGGGCAATACCGCCGAGGCAGCCGCGGGCTACGCTTCCTGATTAGAGTTTCCGGCATTTGCTGTGCGGGGAGAGAAGCTGCTTCTCTTCCCGCTTTTTCAAAAATCAAGAAGGATGAGAAAATGGCTAACGAATATCTATTGGAAATGAACCACATTTCAAAGTCGTTTGGCCGCGTTCAGGCGTTATCGGACGGCAACCTTCGGGTACGCCGCGGTACGGTGCATGCCCTAATGGGCGAAAACGGCGCGGGCAAATCCACTTTGATGAAATGTCTGTTCGGCATTTACCACAAGGATGCCGGGGAGATTCTTCTGGATGGCGCCAGCGTGGCGTTTTCTGATTCATCCGATGCGCTGGCGCATAACGTGGCGATGGTGCATCAGGAGCTGAATCAGGTGTTGTTCCAGAATGTCATGGAGAACGTGTGGCTCGGGCGATACCCCTTAAAGCATGGCCTGATTGACGAAGCCGCCATGTATCGCCAGACGAAAGAAATCTTCGACCGTTTGGATATTGAGGTAGACCCGCGCGCTAAAGTAGGCACATTGCAGGTTGCACAAAAGCCCTATTGGGTGATGGAGCAGCAGGCCGGCGCCTGTGGCTGGAGCAAGATGGGCCCGACGCCAACGCCCGGCAAACTGCGCCTTTGGACGTATGACGCCGTGGCAAACGGTGCGGACACCGTGGTGTATTTCCGCTGGCGCACGGCGCTGTTCGGGCTGGAGCAATACTGGCACGGCATCCTCGACCATGATGGCAAGCCCGGCCGCCGCTATCAGGAGATTGCGCAGATCGGCGCCGAGATGGAGCATTTGAGCCAAACCTATAAGGCCCTGATGCCGCATAGCAAGGTTGCTATCCTGAAATCTTTCGACAGCGAGTGGAGCCATTCCATTCATCGCCATGTAGAGGGTTTTCAGTACGACCGTTACCAGCTGGATTTCTACCGTGCCTTTTATAAGCTGGGCATCTCTGTCGATTTTGTTTCTCCCGACGAGCAGCTTTCGGGCTATGATCTCGTGCTGGCTCCGGCATTTTTGCTGGTTTCCAACAAGCAAAAGGATAACCTTGCCAACTACGCCCGCAACGGCGGTACCTTGCTGCTTACGCTGCGCAGCGGCATCAAGGATGAATACAATGCGATGCTGCCGCAGGCTGCGCCCGGCGTATTTTCGGAAATGGCGGGTGTCGTGACCGAAGATTATGACCCGCAGATGGAAAAGCAGACGGACGTTTCCGGCGTGTTTGGCAAAAGCACGGCTACGCTTTGGTGCGATATTTTGAAGCCCACCTCTGCCAAGCCGCTGGGCGTATATCTCGGCGATTTTTATGCGGGCAAGCCTTGCATGACTGTCAACGATTACGGCGAAGGGCACGTGTATTATCTCGGCTGTGACCTCGGCGAAACCGCGATGGAAAAACTGGCACGCTATCTGGCCGGGCAGGTGGGCCTGCCGCTGCCGCTGTACAGTATCCCCGGCGTAGAGATCGTCCACGCCGACGATGGCGCGATTTCGGCTATGTTTGTGTTGAACCATAACAGCTATCCGGTGCTGTTGCCGCTGGGGAAAAACTATCAGGAGATGATTGATGACAGCCCGGCTTCGCGTACGCTAAAACTCGAAGCCTATGGGGTTGCTATCCTAAAGCCTGCCCCCTAAAAGGCGGCAGAAAAAACATGCAAAATACTCCCTCTGCGGGAAACAGGGAAGAACTCCACTGTTTCTTACAGGGGGAGTGTTTTTGCGAGAAAAGGAAACGGATAACCGCGAAAATCAACATCCTGACAGACAGTGCGGGCAATATTTCCGGTTTGGATTTCTCGGAAGCGCCGTGCGCTGGGGCAGGGTAAAGCATAGCCGTGTGCAAAAGTAAAAAAGCTGTAAATGCATATGCCGCTGCGCGGTTATTGCGCAAAGGCCTGCTGGAGATCGGCGAGAATATCCTCGATGTTTTCCAGCCCGATCGAAAGGCGTATCGTGTTGGGGTAAATCCCTTGTTCGCGCTGCTCGGCGGCGCTCAGCTCGGAATGTGTCGTGCTGGCGGGGTGGATTACAAGGCTCTTGGCATCGGCCACGTTGGCCAGCAGGCTGAACAGCTGCAGCTTGTCAATAAAAGCCTGCGCTTGTTTTTCGCCGCCGCGGATGCGGAAGGTGAAGATGCTGCCCGCGCCCTTCGGGAAATAGGTTTGATACAGGCGCCGCTGCTCGGGGTCGGTGCTGACGCTGGGGTGGCTGATGCTTTCTACCTGCGGCACCGTCTTCAGGTAATCGATCACTTTTAGGGTGTTTTCTACGTGGCGGTCTACGCGCAGCGAAAGCGTCTCCAGCCCTTGCAGGAAAATCCAGCTGCTAAAGGGCGAAAGCGTTGCGCCGGTATCGCGCAGCAGGATGGCGCGGATGCGCGTTACAAATGCGGCCGGGCCGGCGGCCTGCACAAAGCTGATGCCGTGATAGCTGGGGTTGGGCTGCGTCAGCTGGGGAAACTTTTCGGGATAAGCGGCCCAGTCAAAGGTGCCGCCGTCTACGATTGCGCCGCCAATGGTGGTGCCGTGGCCGCCGATAAACTTTGTGGCCGATTCCACAACAATATCCGCGCCGTGCTCGATGGGGCGGATCAAATAGGGCGTACCGAAAGTGTTGTCGATGATAAGGGGCACACCATGCTTATGCGCGATGGCGGCAATGCCGTCAATATCCGTCACTTCGCTGTTGGGGTTGCCCAGCGTTTCAATGTAAATGGCCTTGGTGTTGGGGCGGATCGCTGCTTCAAAATTTTCGACTTTCAGCGGCTCTACAAAGGTGGTTTCCACGCCGTAATCCACGAGCGTATGCGCCAACAGATTGTAGGTGCCGCCGTAGATGTTTTGCGCCGCCACGATATGGTCGCCCTTAAGGGCCACGTTTTCGATGGCGTAGGTGACGGCCGCCGCGCCAGAAGCAACGGCTAAGCCGGCAACGCCGCCCTCCAAATCTGCGATGCGCTGTTCAAATACGTCTTCGGTGGGGTTGGTCAGGCGGCCATAGATGTTGCCGGCATCCCGCAAGGCGAAGCGGTCGGCCGCATGCTGGCTGTTGCGGAATACAAACGAGGAAGTTTGATAAATAGGGACGGCGCGGGAATCGGTGGTATGGTCGTAATCTTCTTGGCCGATATGAAGCTGGCGCGTTTCAAATTTCCAGGCGCTGCGGGTTTCTTTCGTAATTTGTGCCATAATGTTTACCTCTTTATCGTCAGGCTGCGGGCAGCAGCGGTGTATTGTACAGGGCGTTTTTGCGGTACATCACATTCGCGCTTGGCACATTCGCTTGCGGGGCTTTTTTTGCCATTGGATTTTTGTAAAATGCACAATTTTCATATCCGGCAGTTCCTTTCTGTTTCTATACCCATTATTTTACTATGTTTTTCAAAAGAGTGTTAATATCAAAAGCAAATTGCCCGTTATCGAAAAAAGCGATCGCAAAAGGCCCGCCACAAAACCGTGACGGGCCTTTTGCGATTTTTCAATATTCCTCGAGAAAGTGGTGGGTCTTGCCGCCTTTGCGATAGGAGATCACCGTGTCGAGATTGACATTTTCCATGCTTTTGAACAGATTGCTTTCTACCTGCGGGTTATCCTGCTTCATGCGCCGGATCAAATTTTTGATTTCCAGCCGTTTCGAGCTGGTCGTTCCGTCGGTATGGCAGGTGGTGCAGCTATCCGTGAATTTGCAGGCGCACTGGATAAAGTGCAGATGATGATAATCCCGCCAGCGCTTGATGTCGTCCTCCCGTATCAGGTAAAGGGGGCGAATCAATTCCATGCCGGCAAAATTTTGGCTGTGAAGCTTGGGCATCATGGTGCGCACCTCGGCGCCGTAAAGCATGCTCATCAGCGTGGTTTCAATCACATCGTCATAATGATGCCCCAGCGCAATTTTGTTGCAGCCCAGTTGCTGCGCCTGATGGTATAAATGGCCGCGGCGCATCCGGGCACAGAGATAGCAGGGGGATTTTTCCACGTGAAAAACAGATTCAAAAATGTCTGTTTCAAATATTTGGATGGGAACCCCCAGCAGCTTGGCGTTGCTTTCAATCACAGCCCGGTTCACCGGGCTATAACCGGGGTCCATGACAAGAAATACCAGCTCAAACGGAAACTTGTTGTGCCGCTTCAGCTCCTGAAACAGTTTTGCCATCAGCATGGAATCCTTACCGCCGGAAATGCACACCGCAATTTTGTCGCCCGGCTCCACCAGATTATAGCGGCAAACCGCCTGCGCAAACGGCGTGAAAAGCTCCTTGTGAAATTTCCGGCGGAGGCTTTCCTCTATTTTATCGCGCCGTTCGGTATCTTCGGCTTCGTGCGCAAGCTCCCTGCGCAGCCATTGTGCATAGCCGCCCTTTAAGCTGTATGCGCATACGCCTTTGCTGCATAAATGGTCTGCTGCCTCTTTGCTCAACACGCCCCACATGCAAAAGCAGATAACGGTTTTCCCGGCGGGAAGCGTGACGGCATCGGCCAAAATCGTATCCCGATCGAGACAAACGGCGCCCGGAAGCGAGCCGTGCTGATATGCGATTTCATCGCGCACATCCACCAATATGATCGAAGCGGGATCACGCGCCGACACTTCTTCCCACGTGATTTCAGGTGCTTCTTGTTTTGGCATCACAGCGCGCCTCCTTCCGGCAAAATGTGTACGTTGCATTTTTGCAGTTCTTCCAGATAGATTTCGCCCAGCTTGCTCAGTATGCTGCCCTGCCGGCGGATATAGCCGATGTGCATAATTTTATCCGATTGCAGCGGGATGACTCGGTAATCGGTGCCGTTCAAATCTTCGCACAAAATTCCGCTGCACAGGGTATAGCCGTTTAGGCCGATCATCAAATTCAGCAGCGTGGCACGGTCGCTCGCCTTGATAACCTGCCGATAGTGCCAGGTGCTGTACACTTCCTCCGCGAGATAAAAAGATTGATTTTCGCCCTGATCGAAGCAAAGGCAGGGATAAGGCTGCAAATCCTCCAGCGAAAGGCTTGCCCGGCGCGCAAGCGGATGCGCCGCCGCCAAAAACACGTAGGTTTTGCAGGGGAAAAGCTCGGTAAAAGTCAAGCCGTTATCCGCAAAAAGCCGCTGTAAGATTTCTTCGTTGAAATCATCTACATATAAAACGCCCAACTCGCTTTTATAGCTGCGGACATTCTCGATGATCTCGCCGGTTTTGCATTCGTAGATGCCGAAGGCGTACTGCTCGGGCTGAAACCGGCGCGCCATCTCAATAAAGGCTTTGACGGCAAAGGTATAGTGCTGTGCGGAAACGCTAAAGCTTTTCTTGCTCTCTTTTTTCAGGATGAACTTTTCTTCGGTCAGGCGGTATTGGTTTACGATCTGCCGCGCGTAGATCAAAAACTCGCTGCCTTCCGGCGTAACGCTTACGCCCCGGTTGGTGCGGCGGAACAACGAAAAGCCAAGTTCCTTTTCCAAGTTCAGGATACTGGCCGAAAGGCTGGACTGCGATAAAAACAGGGCCTGCGCCGCTTTGTTCATCGAGGCCGTTTCGGCGATTGTAACGGCATAGGTCAGCTGTTGTAAAGTCATATCGGCTCCTTCGGTTTTTGCGCGGCTGCAGGCGAAATGCCGCAACACGGAATTCCCTACCCGATTAGTAGGCTGCTAAAAAGTATAGCATGAAATACGCCCCGTGGCAACGATGCAGCGGCAATGAAAAAGCCTGCCTTGGCGGCAGGCTTTTTCAAAAGGCTTTGCGCTTATTCCACTACGCCGCCCTCGACAACCAGAGAATCCGGGTCGGCGGCTTGCCCATAAACGGGCGCCAGCGTTTCGGTATAGTCGGCATGGAAGAAGTTTTCCTTGCCAAGCGCCACGATCTCGGCATTCAGCCAATCCAGCAGGGTGCTGTTGCCCTTGGTTACGGCGGGCGCGATGGTGTCCAGATCGCCCAGAGAATCGATGCCAACCGTGAACCCGGGGTTTGCAATCGCCCAAGCAAGCACTTCGGTGTTGTCGGTGGAGAAGGCGTCGCCGCGGCCGTCCAGCAGGGCGTTGTAGGCATCCGCGTACTGATCGTATTTTTGCAGGGTCACGTTGGGGTAATTCTTTTCAAAATAAGTTTCAGCCGTGGTGCCCTTGGCCACGATCAGCGTTTTGCCGTCCAACTCGCTTACATCCTGAATCACGGCGCTGTCGGGCGAGACAACGCCCAGCGCAACCTTCATGTAGGGCAGCGCAAAATCTACTTTTTCGGCGCGCTCTTCGGTTACGGTAAAGTTGGCCAGAACAATATCCACCTTACCGGTTTCCAAAAACTCTACTCGGCTGGCGGGGTCGAGAGAAACATATTCCACTTCTGCGCCCAGATCTTTTCCGATCCGATCCGCAAAATAGACATCGTAGCCCTGGTAGGCGCCGTTTTCATCCACATAGCCAAAGGGCGCTTTGTCGCTGAATACGCCAATCGTGATTTTGCCGCTGGATTGGATCTCGTCCAAAGTGCGGAAGCTGCCCGCCGCGGCGCTGCCTGCTGCGGCAGAAGAACCTGTGGCCGTGCTGTCGGCGCTGCTTTGCGCGGCGGAAGCGGCGGCCGCTGCACCGCAGCCTGTCAAAGAAGTGCCCAAAGTCAAGGCGGCGCTTAACACCGCTGCTTTCCGAATAAATTCTCTGCGTTTCATGTAAAAATCCCTCTTTCTGTTTTGTTTCGTGTTGTGTTATATGACGACCGAGTTTTCCTCGGTGGCGCGCTTGGTAAACGTTAAGGTATGCAAAAACTCCTGTGCCCGCTGGGTTTGTGGCGCGGTAAAAAATGATTCCGGCGTGGCCTGCTCTACAATCTTTCCGCCGTCCAGAAAAAGCACACGGTCGGCGATGGCGCGGGCAAACGGCATCTCGTGGGTGACAATTAGCATCGTCAAGCCCTGTTCGGCAAGCTCCAGCATCACGTCCAGCACTTCCCGCACCATTTCCGGGTCGAGCGCGGCAGTCACTTCATCAAACAGCATAACCTCGGGATGCATGCACAGAGCGCGCACAATGGCAACGCGCTGCTTTTGCCCGCCGGAAAGCTGTCGCGGATAGGCGTTTCGCTTTTCCCACAGGCCGACGCGCTTAAGCAAGGTTTCTGCTTCGGCTTCTGCCTCG
Source organism: Faecalibacterium sp. (assembly GCA_022652735.1). Classification (GTDB taxonomy): domain Bacteria; phylum Bacillota; class Clostridia; order Oscillospirales; family Ruminococcaceae; genus Faecalibacterium. Next base: position 84,621 of record JALCRP010000003.1, read on the forward strand.
GCCTTTGTGCGGTGCTGCACCTTCATCGGCGCCAAAGTAACGTTGCTCAAAATAGTTTTGTGCGGGAAAAGATCGTAGCTTTGAAACACCATGCCAATTTTTTGCCGTATGCGCGTCATGTTTTTGGCGCCCGCCGCAATCGGCTCGCCGTCCAGCTCGATTTGCCCGGCATCCATGATTTCCAACCCGTTCAGGCAGCGCAGGAGGGTGCTTTTACCGCAGCCCGAAGGCCCTACAATCACCACAACTTCGCCGCGATGCACTTCCAGATCAATGCCGTCCAATACGGTTTCGCCGCCGAAACGCTTTGTCAGCCCGGCGGCCTTTAGCTGAATCTCCTGTTCCATTGCGTCAGGCTCCTTTCCAGTTGCGTTCCAGCCGTTTTGCCGCCAGCGAAATCGGCCAGCAAACGAGGAAGTAAAGCAAAAACACTGTGCCGTACACCCAAAGCGCCGCCGTGGGATAGGCAAAGCGGTTGGCGTCGATCACCTGCTGGCCGACCTTTAGCACTTCCACAATGCCGATCAACACCACCAAGCTCGTGGTTTTAATGATGCGCGTCGTCAGGTTGATGGCCGGCGGCAGCAAATGCCGCAGCGTCTGGGGCAAAATTACGTACCAAAAGGTTTGCAGCGGAGACATCCCCAGCGCCTCGGCGCTTTCATACTGGTGCTTTGGGATGCTGATAAGCGCCCCGCGCACCAAATCGCCCATTTCCGCCGTGCCCCATAAAGTAAATACAAGAACGGCGCTGGCCCATGCGGAAAGATTTAGCCCAAAGGCTCGCGTTACGCCGAAATACACCAAAAACAGCAGCACCAGCTGGGGCATGATGCGGATGAAATCTAGGTACAAGCGGCTGATGGCTTTTGCAAGGGGATGTGGCACCATCATAAAAAGCCCGAACGCAACCCCCAGCGGGAGCGAAAGCGCAACGGAAAGTAGGCTGATACGCACCGTCACCCAAAGCCCGCCCAACAGGCGCAAAAAGTTGCTGCCCTCGAACAGGACATTAATTCCCAAAGCCTGCATGACGAAGCCTCCTTTCCAAAAATGCGGCGAGAACCGAAATGGGCAAAAGCAATATCAGATAAGCGGCTACCAGCATGCCCAGCGCCTCATCCGTCTTGTAGTAAAGCCCGATCAAATCTTTCGCCACATACATCAGATCGGCCAGCGCGATGGCGCTGACAACCGAGGTTTCTTTAATAAGAAAGATTACATTGGCGCACAGCGCCGGGATACTGACGGCCAGCGCCTGCGGGAAAACAATGTAACACAAGCTCTGCGCCGGCGAAAAGCCAAGGCTTTGGGCGGCTTCGCGCTGGCTTTTTTCCACGGCTTCCAGCCCGCTGCGAAACGCCTCCGCCATATAGCTGCCGCCTAAAAAGGTAAGCCCTAAAATGGCGCAGCCTTCCGCGGAAATGCGGATGCCCAACTTCGGCAGGCCAAAATAAAGAAAAAATAGCTGCACCAGCAGCGGCGTGTTGCGGCTTAGCTCGATGTAAAGCGCCGTTATCTGCCGCAAGCCCGGGATGTGTGCATACTGGATGAAGCTGCACACGGCCCCCAACAGCAGGGCAAAACAAATGCCCCAAAAGGCGATCCGTGCCGTCAGCCCGGCAGCCTGCACGTACATCGGCGCATAGCTTGCTATAAAACCCCAATCCGGCAAATTCAATCCTCCTATCCAAACCCAAAAGGGAGCAGGACCGCATACGCGCTCCCGCTCCCTTTTGCCATCCGCAAAACGGTGCTAAGGCAAACTGCACGCATGACGAATCCCTGCCGCAGGCATCTGCATACAGCGACAGCACATCATCCCGCGGACAATGGAATACTGCATGGTGCGTTCCTCCTCAAAACCTCTATTCCTACTATGTAAGTAGGTTGATAACAAGATAACACGCCAAACCCAGCATGTCAATATGTTTTACCAAATTTTTGAAGGATTTTAAAAAGACGGGCAAATTATATTCTTACATGATTTTTTCGCTTACGGATAAAACCGATGCGTTATATTGTTTCTTAACGTACCCTAAAGCAGAGGGCAGGCCTGCCGCTATGCGCGGAATCGCCGCCTTGGCCCCCTTTATAATGGTCGCTGTACCTTGTGGACGTAGCGGTTGCCGACGGGCTGCATGCCCAAAAGCAAAACGCGATCAGAAAAGGCGGCAGCAGCGGGAAAGAGAAAAGACGCTCTGGGGCTTTATGGCAATGCAATGGCTTTTTGTGCTATAATATGGACATACATACACGGCAAAAAAGAAAAATGCAGAAGAAAAGAGATTATAGGCCCCGCGGGGCTGCCGTGTGAGAAAAGGACGAATATGGAGAAAGAAAACAACACTTTTGCCGGGAAAGTGGATAAAAGCCAAATCCCTGTCTGCAATATTATGGGAGTGAATATTGCAGCGATTGATATGGATTGGCTGCTCCGTTTTACACAGGAAAACATACAGGCTTTGGCGGGCGATTATATGTGTGTGGCCAATGTGCACACAACGGTTTGTGCTTACGAGGATGCGGCGTATTGTGCGGTTCAGAACGGCGGTATCATGGCAATCCCGGATGGAGGCCCGCTCTCGGCAATCGGGCGCAAACGGGGATATTCTGCTATGCGCCGAACCACCGGGCCTTCCTATTTAGAGGAGATCTTGAAAATCTCCGCACAAAAAGGCTATCGCCATTATTTCTATGGCTCCACGCCGGAAACCTTGGAAAAGCTTGAGCAGGTTCTGCATGAAAAATATCCGGGCATTTCGCTTGCGGGGATGTACAGCCCGCCGTTTCGGCCGGCCACGCCGGAAGAAGATGCGGCGATCATCCGGCGCATCAACGATACGAAGCCGGATTTTGTATGGGTTGGCCTTGGCGCACCGAAACAGGAGCAATGGATGGCAGCGCATCAGGGTAAAATCAACGGCTTTATGGTAGGGGTCGGCGCCGGGTTTGACTATTTGGCGGGAAACATCCAACGCGCCCCGGAATGGATGCAAAAGTGCAGCATGGAATGGTTTTATCGGTTTATGCAAGATCCCAAGAGGCTGTTTTACCGCTATTTCCATACCAACACGAAATTTATCTGGAATGCCTATCTGAGAGGAAAATGAAAAACTGACAAGCCGGCAGCCAAAAAGTTTGCTGCGTGGGCTTTATTTCCAAGCTTTGCGGTAGGCCACTGGCGTTATGCCTTCAATTTGCGAAAACTGACGAGAGAAAAAGTTTTGGTCGGAGTAACCGCACACGGCGGATACTTCGGCTATTGTTTTTTCTGTTTCCCGTAGTAGCTGCTTGGCGAAAGTAATCCGCTGGCTGATGATATATTCCATTACTGTCATGTCATAAGCAGCCTTAAACTGCCTCGCCAAATAAAATTTGCTCATCAAAAACTGCTGCGCCAACTGATCCAGCGTAAGATGCTCCACAAAGTGTTCGGTGAGATAATGCCGCACAGATTCGATATGTGCGTCGGCGCTGCCGGCGGCCGCTTGGCCGGCCGCCGTGATGCTTTGCGTTAAAAGGCTTGTGATGTGGCAGGATTGCAAAAGCTCGGTCTGGCTGCAGGATTCTCCGTCATCACGAAAAAGCTGCTCCAGCAAAACGGAGTACGGCGCAAGGTTCTCGGGATGAAACACACAGGGGTTTTGCTCCCGAAAAGCCTGATAAAAAGCCGGTGCGTTCAGCCCGTTAAAATGTACCCACCGCAGCTCCCAAGGGGCATCGTTGCTGCTGTGGTAGCAGTGGTCGTGCCGGCAGTCGATCCAAAAACAATCGCCGGTTGCCAGAGGATAATGCGCCTTCTCATATATCAGCTCGCCTCTTCCGGCGCATACGGCTACGAATAAATAGGAGTTCAGGGCGCTGCGCTGCCGCTCGTGGTTTCCGTTCAAGCGCCAGATGTGGCCGATTTCCTGCACATAAAACAGATGCTCCCGGGCAAAATTGCCGGGAGTACAGATGGCGCGGTGAGAGCCTTTTCCATACCATTTGGAAAACATCTCAATATTTTGCATAAGCGTTCCTTCCTTTGTATGGAATAAAGCAAGATAATGCTAACCAATGACAAGCCAGTGCATTGCCAGCGGAATGCTCTTTTATTATACTGCAAAATAGTACTTTGTAAATGTATGGGCATCATGAGCGGCATAAGTCAAGATAATGCGTTTTTTCAAAGGCGCTAAGATACGTCCGCTTCTTATAAAAGGCTTTGCATAGAGCCTTATCGTCAAAACGGAGGAGAAACCACCATGAAGAAAGCACTTATTACGGGCATTACAGGCCAAGACGGCAGCTATCTGGCAGAGTTTTTGCTGGAAAAGGGTTATGAGGTGCACGGCATTACCCGCCGCGCTTCCGTTTCCAATACAGCTCGTATTGACCATTTGATCGCGGCGCATTCGATTACGCTGCACGACGGAGATTTGTCGGATTCCTCTAGCCTGATGCGCATTATCGGCGCAGTAAAGCCGGACGAAATTTACAACTTGGCCGCACAAAGCCATGTGCAGGTCAGCTTCGATGTGCCCGAATATTCGGGGGATGTCGACGCCTTGGGGGTTTTGCGTATCCTCGAGGCTGTCCACATTCTCGGCCTGACGAAAACCTGCCGCGTATATCAGGCTTCCACCTCCGAATTGTTCGGCAAAGCGGAAGAAGTGCCGCAGCGCGAGACGACGCCGTTCCACCCTTATAGCCCTTATGCCGTAGCCAAGCAGTACGGCTTTTGGATGATCCGGGAATATCGTGAGGCTTATGGCATTTTTGCCGTGAACGGCATCCTGTTCAATCACGAATCGGAACGCCGCGGAGAAAATTTTGTTACCCGTAAAATTACTTTGGCCGCCGGCCGGATCGCCTGTGGCCTTCAGGATCATCTGGAGCTGGGCAACTTGGATTCCCTGCGCGATTGGGGCTATGCCAAAGATTATGTGGAATGCATGTGGCTGATGATGCAGCAGGAAAAGCCGGAAGACTTTGTAATTGCGACAGGTGTGCAGCATAGCGTCCGCGATTTTACCGAAAAGGCTTTCCGTGCGGTGGGAATCGAGCTTGCATGGAAGGGCAGCGGCCTGGAAGAAAAGGGATACGATACGGCCACCGGGAAAATGCGGGTATGTGTAAACCCGGCATGGTTCCGTCCTACGGATGTGGACAACCTTTGGGGAGACCCTACCAAGGCCAAGACGGTTTTGGGCTGGAATCCGCAGAAAACCGGGTATGAGGATTTGATAAAAATCATGGCACAGCATGATCTCAAATTAGCAAAGAAAGAAGCTGCCGTGCTGTCGGCGCAAGGCTAAACGCTGCTTTGTGCAGGGCACTGCAGCAAAAGAAACTTTTAGAATAAAAAGAGTCAGTTCCCCTGCGGGGGATACGAGAGGAGCTTTTCAGAATGATGGAAAAGAATGCGAAAATTTATGTGGCGGGCCATCGTGGAATGGTCGGTTCTGCGATCGTGCGCGAATTGGCGCGCCAAGGCTATACAAACCTGATTACCCGCACACATCAGGAGCTGAACCTGTGCCGTCAGGCGGATGTGGAAGATTTTTTTGCAAAGGAAAAGCCGGACTATGTATTTCTGGCGGCGGCAAAAGTGGGCGGCATCCTTGCCAATCAGGAAGCGCTTGCCGATTTCATGTATGACAATATGACGCTGGAAATGAACGTGATCCATTCTGCATGGCAAAATGGCTGCAAGAAGCTGGAGTTTCTCGGTTCTTCCTGCATTTATCCGCGCATGGCGCCGCAGCCGATGCACGAAAGCTGCCTGCTGACGAGCGAACTCGAAAAGACAAACGAGGCATATGCGCTGGCCAAAATTTCGGGATTGAAGTACTGCGAGTTTCTGAACCGCCAATACGGCGCAGATTACATCAGCGTAATGCCGACAAATTTGTATGGGCCGAACGATAATTATCACCCGACACACAGCCATGTGATGCCGGCTTTGATCCGCCGTTTCCATGAGGCAAAGGAGCAGAACCTGCCGTATGTTACCTGCTGGGGCGACGGCAGCCCGCTGCGGGAGTTTCTGTATGTGGACGATCTGGCCAACCTATGTGTATTCTTGATGAACCACTATTCCGGCAACGAAACCGTCAACGCCGGCACGGGTAAAGAGCTGACGATCAAGCAGCTAACCGAGCTTGTGGCGAAGGTTGTTGGCTATGCGGGGGAAATTCGCTGGGATGCCAGCAAACCGAACGGTACGCCGCGTAAGCTGTTGGATGTATCCAAGAGCGCGGCGATGGGCTGGCACTATAAAACGGAACTTGAGGAAGGCATCCGGCTTTCCTATGAGGATTTTTTGCATAATACAATGCGCGCGGAGCGCTGAAAGCACAGGCCGTACGCGGCCTTTTGGGCGGGAGACTGAAAAATGAATGTGGTTTTACTTTCCGGGGGAAGCGGAAAACGCCTTTGGCCCCTTTCCAACGATGTGCGCTCTAAGCAGTTTATTAAAATGTTCCGCAACGAAAACGGCGGCTATGATTCTATGGTACAGCGCGTATACAGGCAAATCACGCGCGTAGATTCGGAGGCCTCTGTGACGATCGCCACCAGCAAAAAGCAGGTGAGCGCCATCAAAAATCAGCTCGGTGATAAAGTGTCCATCTGCGTGGAGCCGGAGCGTCGGGATACTTTTCCGGCCATTGCGCTGGCGGCGGCTTTTCTGCATGACCAAAAGGGCGTGGGCGAAGATGAAGCCATCGTGGTTTGCCCGGTGGACCCTTATGTGGATGACAGCTACTTTTCGGCGCTGAAATCCCTTTGTGCGCTGGCGGAGGCCGGCACGTCAAATTTGACCCTTATGGGGATCGAGCCGACATATCCCAGCGAAAAGTACGGATACATTCTCCCGGAGGGCACGGGCGAAGTAAGCAAAGTGAAAACTTTTAAGGAAAAGCCGGATGTGGAAACCGCCAAGCGCTATCTGGCACAGGGCGCCGTGTGGAACGGCGGCGTATTTGCTTTTCGGCTGGGTTACTTGCTGAAATGTGCCCACGAGCAGATTCACTTCACAGATTACCAAGACCTTTTTCTGCATTATGGCGAACAGAAGAAGATCAGCTTTGACTATGCGGTCGTCGAGCACGAACCCAATGTCCAAATGATGCGCTACACAGGCCGTTGGAAGGATCTTGGCACATGGAATACCTTTGCCGAGGCAATGGATGCGCCTGTGATCGGCAATGCCGTATTGAACGAAACCTGCCACAATACGAATGTTATCAACGAGCTGAACCTTCCGATTCTCTGCATGGGCTGCAAAGATATGGTGATTGCCGCAAGCAACGATGGAATCCTTGTGAGCGAAAAAGAGCAAAGCAGCTATATCAAACCATTTGTCGACCAAATGGAGCAGCAGGTGATGTATGCTGAGAAATCATGGGGAAGCTTTACGGTTCTGGATATTCAGGATGGCAGCATGACGATTAAAATCGTGCTTCAGCCGGGGCATCGGCTGAATTATCACAGCCATGACCATCGGGATGAAGTATGGACGGTGATGTCCGGGGCAGGGACGGCCGTTTTGGATGGCGTAGAGCAGGCCGTAAAGCCGGGCGATGTTGTCCGGATGGCGGCTGCCTGCAAGCATACGGTAATTGCCGGAAAAGAGGGCATGCAGATTCTCGAAGTGCAGCTGGGCAAAGAGATCAGCGTACACGATAAGCATAAATATCCGTTCCCTCGGTGATCAAAAAAATATCGGACCAATAGAAAAAACTCTCGATTTTCTTGAAAAAGAAACCAATGCGAGTATAATTCGGAATTGTACAGCTAAAATTTCGGTTGGAATCACAATGAAAATCGAGGGCTTTTCGTATGAAAAGGAAAATTGCGGCGCTTTTGCTGGGCATGGGAATATTCTCCTTTGTTCTTGCCCCGCTCCCGGTATTTGCGGGCACGGCGCCGGCAGAAGAAAGTATTGCGCTGGACGCTGCCCATTTTCCCGATGCGGCTTTCCGCGGTTATGTGGGGAAAAAGTATGATAAAAACGGGGACGGTACGCTTTCGCCCGAAGAGCGCAGCGCTGTCACGGCGCTTTCGCTTCCAAACCGGTTTCGGGGCGAAACTGTTGCCAGCCTGCAGGGGATCCAGTATTTTACGGCGCTGAAAAAGCTGGAGTGCAGCTCGAACCGAATTGCTGAGCTGCCCGTGGCTGGTATGACGGCACTGCAAAGCGTGAACTGCGGCTCGAACTGCCTTGTAAAGCTGGATCTGACGGGCTGTACCGCGCTAACTCGGCTGAGCTGCGGCTATAACCCGCTCACAGAGCTGGACGTCCGCGGCTTGCCCGCGCTGGAGACACTTTTTTGCCCGGCCACGCAGCTCAACGCGCTGGATGTTTCGCAGATGGCGCATCTTACCCAGCTGACATGCGGCGGGGATGCGCTTTCCGCGCTGAATGTGGAGGGCTGCGGCGCGCTGACTACGCTGGAATGCAGCGCAAAAGCGCTGAAAAATCTGGATGTCAGGGGTGCGCCGGCGCTCGAAGCGCTAAACTGCGCGGATTGCTCGCTGGAGACACTGGAGGTAGCCGGCCTGCCCAGCCTTACCACTTTGGTGTGTGACCGAAACTGCTTGACGGCGCTGGACGCTTCCGGCCTGCCGAGCTTGTCTGTCCTGCAATGTGAAGAAAACGCGCTGACAAAACTGGACGTGGAAGGCGATACCGCCTTGACGGAACTTCGGTGCAGCGGCAATGCCCTGACGGCCCTGCCGCTGGGCGGATGTACAAATCTGACGATGCTGTATTGCAGCGGCAATGCGCTGGTCACGCTGGATCTTTCGGGATGCCAGAACCTGAATCAGGCGGAATGTCAGGAGAATTTGCTTGGCACGCTGTGCCTGCGGGGCTGCGGCGCGCTTGCGGTGCTGCACTGCCAGAAAAACGCCCTCACGGAACTGGACGTTTCCACGTGTGCTGTGTTAAGCGATCTGGCTTGTCAGGAAAACTGCCTGACGAAGCTGACGCTGGATGCCGCGTATGACGGCCACCTGATGCAGTTAGATTGCGGCGGAAACTGCCTCGCACAGCTTCCGGCGGAATCGTCGGCCCACCGGGCGAGGGAAGAACAGGAGCCGGGCGCGACGGTATGGAACGTTTCTGCGCAAAAAACGCCGCCTGCCACGCCGACGCCGACAATCGCAGCGACACCAAAAGCGACACTAACGCCAACGAAAACAGCCACGCCGACGTCGGTTGCTACGGCTATGCCGACGCCCGTCAAAACATCAACGCCGACACCAAAAGCAACATCAACGCCAACGAAAACAGCTTCGCCGACGCCGATTACCACGGCTATGCCGACGCCTGTGAAAACGGCTGTACCAACGCCGATTACCACGCCGACGCCAATGCCAACGAAAACAGCCACGCCGCCGGCTGCCACGGCTATGCCGACGCCTGTCAAAACATCAACGCCAACGAAAACAGCTTCGCCGACGTATATGGCCACGTCGCCGGCCACGCCATCGTCACAGGCATTGGCGCCTGTACAATCGACGCCTGAACAATCGTCATCTGCACAAAAAACGCCTCGGCCGATGGCGGCCATGCCGAGCCAAACCGCGGCCCCGTTGGCCGCCGGCCCAGTATCGGGCGATGCTTCCGGCGCGGCCCCGGCAGGGCAGCAGACGGCCGAATTTGCGGCGGAAGATTTGGATACGCCCACCGGTGCCGCCCCGGCGGATGCCACTGTAGCGTCCTCGCGGCGGGCTGCTGACTTCATGCAAGCAGATACGTGTGGCATAATATTGCTTGCCGCGGCCTGCTTTGCCGCTGCTTTCGGGGTGTATCTGTACGCCGCGGCGAAACGCGGTGGGCAGCACTGCCACGTGGGCCTGCGCCAAAACGAAGCCGACGGGCCGACGGCCCCTGCGGCAAACTATACGCCGCGCCATTACTCGCCTGCTAAAAAGAAGCGCTTCTGAGCATGTTTTCTCCAACACCCAAAACTTTGCCTTTACGCAAACCGCAAAAACCGTTATACTGGCCACAAATAGAAACTAGCGGCCTGTGCGGTAAAACACGGGCGCCGTAAGCCGCGGCAGAGAGGAAACGCTGACATGAAGATTCTGGCAGTAGATTACGGCGATAGCCGCACGGGCCTTGCCGTCTGCGATGCAAGCGAGCTGATTGCCACGCCCGTCACCCCGCAGATCGAGGAGCGCAGCATGGGCAAAGTAGCCAACTGCGTATGCGCGGCGGCGGCGGCGCAGGGCGCACAGAAAATCGTGCTCGGCTTGCCGCGCAATATGGACGGCACAGAAGGCCCGCGCGCGCAAAAAAGCCGCAAGCTGGGCGATATGATCGCCGAAAAAAGCGGCCTGCCCGTTTGCATGTGGGACGAGCGCCGCACCACCGTTACGGCGGCTGGCATTTTGACAGAAAACGGAACCTTCGGAAAAAAGCGAAAGGCTGTGCTGGATTCTGTCAGCGCAAGCGTCATCTTAGAAGCCTATCTTGATTGGCGCAGGCATCATCCCGACGAAGCGTAAGCCGGTCAAACGCAAAACGCAACCAAAAGGCGCCCTCCCCGCAAAAAACGGGAAGAGCGCCTTTTTTGAAAGCTGAATATTCTGCTACCGGCATAAGGCCGGTAAAATCGGCTGTGACACACCATTTTTGCCGTGCGGCGGTTTAGTATGTGCTGATCGTAACGCTGTTAATGAGAATATCGCTGGCGGGCTTGCCGTTGCTGTCGGCTTGGGTTTGCGCGATATTATCCACGATGTCCATGCCGCTGTATACCTGCCCGAACACAGTATCGGTATAATCGAGATAAGGCGCGCCGCCGGCTGCCTGATAGGTGCTGATTACCTCGCTGCGATAGCCTGCATCCGTGATTTTGCCGATCAGCTCGTCGTCCGGAGATTCGGGCAGCGTCTGCATAAAATAGAATACGCTGCTGCACTGGCCGGAGCCATCGGCGGCGGCGCACAGCGCGCCGGAGTAATGATGCAGCGCATCCGTTGTTTCGGGGGCAAAGGCGCTTCCGCCCCAGATCGTGCTGGCCGCACCGTCGGCCGAAAGGCCGCCCTCTACGCAAAAGCCGGACAGGATCTTGGAAAAGCTGGTGTTGTTGAAAAATCCCTGCTGCGCAAGCCCGGTAAAGTTTTCGCAGGCCTGCGGGGCATACTGCGGGTACAGCACGGCACGAATCTCCCCGGCCGAAGTATCAAAAACAGCGATGGTATCGCCGCCGGCGGGGCCGGTAAACTGCACCTCGGCGGAATCTACTTTGCTGCGTTTGATCCCGCTGGCCTCGGCATCCTGGCCCTTGCCGGAGCTGCCCCCGCACCCTGCCAAAGCTGCGGCCAAAACGGCACACGCCAACAGTGCGGCAAAAAATTTGCGCATAATACTGCCCCTTTCTTCATATCCTGTAGTATAGCATATTATACCCGCTCTGACGAGAGCAAAAACGATTTTTCACGAACGGTACAAGCCGCATGATCCGGCTTGACGCAGAGCAAAAAAAACGGTACACTGGCACCAGAACGAAATACCCCGAAGGGCCGCTTTGGCGGAGACAGGATGAATATGGAAGAAAAGAAAGAAAACGGCGCGGCACCTGCGCAGGAGCCGGAAGAAGAGCAAACCGACTTTATTACGCTGAGCGACGATGCCGGCAACGAAGTGACCTTTGAAAAGATCGACGAACTCGATCATGACGGCACACATTACATTGCCGTAGTGGAAGCGGCCGACGCAGAAAAACCGGCCGAGGATGAGGACGTGATGGTGATCCTTTCCGTAGGCAAGGATGACGACGGCGAATTTTTCGAGATCGTGGACGACGACGAACAGCTGCTTACTTTGGGCAAGCTTTTTGAAAAGCATCTGGGCGATGCCTACGAGATCACGCAGTAACCCTGAAAGGACCGATCCTGCCCGGCACGATTTGTTGTGGCTTTGCATGGAATCCTACTAAATTTCTATCGGGAGCCCGTGAAGTTCGCCGGCGGAATGCAGACCGCCCCGCTATGGTTCACCATAGAGGCTCGATGCGGGAGCGCGAAACCGGAGACAGGGCACCCACCTATTCGCAAGAGTAGGTTTAACCGAGCCACAGACGACCGGGCAGGATCATTTTTTGTCTTTTTGCCCCCTTTTGGGGGCTTGTTATTTTGGGATCAAAAGCGAAAAAGGAAGTGTGCACATCTTGAAGCAAGAGGACTTGACCGGCGCGACGATCGACCGGTTTTGTTATGATACGCCGACTTGCCCACAGCAGGATTTTTATGCATTGTGCGAGGATGATCGCCCGCTGATGCTGGTGTTTTTGCCAAACTACGGGCACCCGATCAGCCGTGTGTACCTTTCGCGCTATGCCGATACGCTCGGCTCACTCCGCAGCGGGCGCTTGGCCTGCGTGGTACATAGCGATCCGCAGGTGATTGCGCACAGCCTGAACGGCGAGTATCCCTTTACGCTGATCTGCGATGCGGGCGGCGTATTGTATGATTACTTTAATGTGGAATCAACGACAAGCCGCTTTTCTTGGTCGATCGAGGCGGCAAAAATTTTCCACGCGGCAGAAAAACAGGGCTTTCAGCTTGAAAAAAATGCACCACAGCAGCTTCCGCTGACGCTGGCGGTAGGGCGCGGGGGGCAGGTTTTGTTTTCGCATTACGGCCAGAGCCTGACCGATATGCCGGATGATTGCAGCGCCATCGAGCGCGTGTGCGCGGGCCTGATGAAAAACATTTGCCTCGCCGAGGAAGACGACGCGGCACAAGAGCCGCCGGAAGAAACTGAGATCGAAGCGGAACCCGAAGAAATGTGTTTTGCCGAGGATGCGCCGGAACAAGCAGAACCCGAAGCAGAACCTGAAACAGAGCAGACTTCTGCCGAAGCCGCCGCGCCGGTGGATGTGGTTTTGCCGGATACGGCCCAAACGCCCGCCCATACCGATACGCCGGAAAGCCCGGCGAACTGGGATAAGCTGATCGGCCTGTTTGCAGAGCAAAACCGCTGAAACGTGCCCGAAAAGGGCGGCGCCGTATGGCCCGAAAAGCATAACATAAAAAGAGGAGCTTTCTCGGTGGAGAAGGCTCCTCTTTTTGCACGTTGCCGTGCGGCGTTAATCGTCGGAGGAAAACAGCGACGGGATCGCGCACAGGCCGGCAATGCCGACAATGACAAAAATGATGCGGGAGAGGATGGATGCGCTGCCGCCAAACAGCCAGCCTACCAGATCGAACTGGAACAGGCCAACCAGACCCCAGTTGATGCCGCCGATAATCAGCAGCACCAAACAGACTTTGTAAAATGCCTGCACAAGAAAAACCTCCTTCCTGAAAACAGACACAAAGCGTTTGCTTCGTTTACCGCTAGTCTGCCCTTTCAAAAGGAGGTTTATACCAAATCTGTGATTTTGGCCGGCGATTCGGTGCTTTTGTGGCTTGATACCTTAGATATGCGGCACTTTGCGGGCATCTGTTTCGCCGCAAAGCCTGCCGCAGGGTACGGCCGCTTGTTAGTTTTTCAGCGCCTGCATCGGGGCCGGCAGGCGGCCGCCGCGGTCGATGAAAACCTTCGGGCTGCGCGTATTTACCGCCATGATCGGCGCATAGCCGAACAACCCGCCAAAGTTCAGCGTTTCGCCGGCCTTGCGCCCGATCGCAGGGATCACGCGCACCGCCGTGGTTTTCGTGTTTACCATGCCGATCGCCGCTTCGTCCGCAATCATGGCGCTGATCGTCTCGGCCGGCGTATCGCCCGGGATTACCACCATATCAATGCCCACGCTGCACACGGCCGTCATGGCCTCGAGCTTTTCAATCGTGAGGCAGCCGCTTTCGGCCGCATGGATCATGCCGTCGTCCTCGCTGACGGGGATAAATGCACCCGAAAGCCCGCCGACATGGTTTGAGGCCATCACGCCGCCTTTTTTCACGGCGTCATTTAACAGCGCGAGGCAGGCGGTTGTGCCGCAGCAGCCGCACTGCTCAAGGCCCATCTCTTCCAGCACATTGGCAACGCTGTCGCCAATGGCCGGCGTCGGGGCCAGCGAAAGGTCGATAATGCCGGCGGGTACGCCCAGCTCTTTCGAGGCAAGGTTTGCCACCAGCTGGCCCACGCGCGTGATCTTGAAGGCGGTGCGCTTTACAAGCTCGGCCACCTGATCGATCGGGGCATCCTTCGGCAGCTTTGCCAGCGCGGCACGCACGGCGCCGGGGCCGGAAACGCCGACGTGGATTTCACAATCAGGCTCGCCGGGGCCGTGGAACGCGCCGGCCATAAAGGGGTTGTCCTCCGGCGCGTTGCAGAAAACAACGAGCTTCGATGCGCCCAAGCACTGGTTTTCTTTTGTCAGCTCGGCCGCTTCGCGCACAACGGGCCCCATCATCTTGATGGCGTCCATATTTAAGCCCGATTTTGTCGAGCCGATGTTGATGGAGCTGCACACGATGTCTGTTTCGGCCACGGCGCGCGGGATGGCTTCGATCAGGCGTTTATCGCCCGCCGAAAAGCCTTTGTGCACCAGCGCGGAAAAGCCGCCCAGCAAATTGACGCCCACTTTTTTGCCTGCAGCGTCCAGCGTCTTGGCAAACTGCACAGGGTCGGCTTCGGGGCAGGCGCCCAACAGCATCGCCACGGGCGTTACGCTCAGGCGCTTATTTACGATGGGAATGCCGTATTCGCTGCTGATATGGTCAACGACGGGCACAAGGCGGGCCGCCTTTGTGGTGATCTTATCGTAGATTTTCTGGCAGGCACGGTCCGGGTCCGGGTCGATACAATCCAAAAGGCTGATGCCCATCGTCACGGTGCGGACGTCCAGATTTTCCTCGGTAAACATCTCGATCGTCTCGAGGATGTCGCCGGTATTGAACATGCTCATGGCCGCCCTCCGTTCAAACCGTATGCATCGCGTCAAAAACTTCTTGGCGCGTTACATTGATCTGCATGCCCATCTCTTTGCCCAGCGCGGCAAAGCGGGCATGCATTTCATCGTGGCTGACTTTGCAGCCGGAAATATCCACGAGCATAATCATTGCGAACATGCCCTGCAAAATGCTTTGCGTTACGTCCTCGACATTGATGCCGATCTCGGCGCACAAGCCGGATACCTTGGCGATAACGCCCACGGTATCCTTACCGATAACAGTAATAAATGCTTTCATAATCGGTTCCCCCTTTGTTCCCATTCCGCGGTAAAAATGCAACATCTTCATTATAACAGAATCCGCGGGCTTTACTATCCGTTTTTTCACGGTTTTAGTTTACTTTACAAAAGATTTTTTCTATAATAGTACCAATCGCACGAAGCAGAGAATGACTTTGTGCCGCAGAAGCCTGCGGCGGACAGGAGAGATAGGAAATGGAAGAACTGCTAAAGGTCCTTGAAAACAACGCGCGGCTGCCGCTGGAAGATCTGGCCGCCATGCTCGGGAAAACGCCCGCCGAGGTTTCGGGCATGATGGATAAAGCCCGGGCCGATGGCCTTATCAAGGGCTATAAAACGCTGATTGATTGGGAGAAGGCCGGCGCCGAGCGCGTCGAGGCCGTCATCGAGCTGCGCGTCAGCCCGAAGAAATCCCGCGGCTTTGACGAGATTGCTTCTACCATTGCCTCTTTCGATGAAGTGGAAAGCGTCCTTTTGATGAGCGGCGGCTATGATCTGCAGGTTATCATCAAGGGCAAAACCTTTCAGGAGATTGCCCTGTTTGTGGCCAAACGCCTTTCGCCGCTGGATGATGTGCTGAGCACGACGACGCATTTTGTGCTGCACACCTATAAAAAGGAAGGCCGCGATTATACGGCGGATGAAACCGACGAGAGAGAGTGCACGGTGCTGTGATGGAGTATGATAAGCTGCTTGCGCCCGCGGCCGTCGCTATGCGGCCGTCCGGTATTCGCAAGTTTTTTGATCTGGCTGCCGATATGCCGGATTGTATTTCGCTCGGCGTGGGCGAGCCGGATTTCAAAACCCCTTGGGCCATCCGCGAGGCCGGCATCGACAGCCTTGAGCACGGCCGTACCCGTTATACCGCAAATGCCGGCCTGAAGGAGCTGCGCGCCGAGATCGCTCGCTATATGGAGCGCCGGATGCACCTTACCTACGACCCGGCCAAGGAAATCCTTGTTACCGTCGGCGGCAGCGAAGCCATCGATATGTGTGTGCGCACCCTGATCGAGCCGGGCGACGAAGTGATCCTGCCCGAGCCGTGCTTTGTTTGTTACGAGCCGATCACGACGCTTTCCGGCGGTGTGCCGGTACATGTGGCATGCAAAGCCGAAAATGAATTCCGCCTGACAGCGGAAGATTTGAAGGCCGCGATCACGCCGAAAACAAAGCTCTTGATCCTGCCTTTCCCGAACAACCCTACGGGCGCCGTGATGGAGCAGGAAGATCTGGAAACGATCGCCGAAGTGCTGCGCGGCACGAATATCATGGTGCTTTCGGATGAAATTTACGCCGAATTGAACTATGGCCTGCACCCGCATGTTTCGATCGCCACGCTGCCCGGCATGCAGGAGCGCACGATTGTGGTAAACGGCTTCTCGAAAGCCTACGCCATGACGGGCTGGCGCCTCGGCTATGCCTGTGGGCCTGCGCCGATTGTGAAAGTGATGACGAAAATCCACCAAAGCGCGATCATGAGCGCCCCGACGACAAGCCAGTATGCGGCCATCGTCGCCATGCAGGAGTGTGACAGCGAGATCGAGCGCATGCGCGATGAGTACAATCACCGCCGCCGCTTTGTGGTAAAAGAGCTGAACGATATGGGCCTGACCTGCTTTGAGCCGCGGGGCGCGTTTTATACGTTCCCGTGCATCCGCGCAAGCGGGATGTCGAGCCAGGATTTCTGCACGGCGCTGCTGGAAAAAAAGCATGTTGCCATTGTGCCGGGCGATGCGTTCGGCGCTTCGGGCGATGGATACGCCCGCATCAGCTATGCGTATTCCGTCGAGCATTTGCAGGAGGCGCTGAAGCGCATCCGCGCGTTTTTAACCGAACTGAAAGAAAAAGCCTGAATCTGCGGCGGCCCGCGCATCCTTTTGCGGTGCGGCGGGCCGTTTTGCGCCGGAAAGGAATGTTAACATGGAAACCGCAAAATCCGCTGTGATCCTTTCGCCTGCCATCAGCTATGCGCAAACTGTCTGCGACAATGCTGTCGAGGCGATTTTTGCCGCGCTGCCCGCGGCGCAAAAGATCGGCCCCGAAACAAAGATTCTGCTGAAGCCGAACCTGCTGGCCAAACACCCGCCCGAGGCCGCCGTGACGACGCACCCCGCGGTGGTAGCGGCGGTCATCCGCGCATGCTTGGCGCGTGGGGCCAAAGCCGAGCATATCACCGTGGCCGATTCGGCGGGCGGGGTGTACAATCCGGGCCAAATGAAAGCCTTGTATAAGGTGTCCGGGCTGGCCGATGCCTGTGCACCGTTCGGCGTGGCATGCTACACCGCCTGTGAGACGGGGCCGCGGAAAACGGCCGGCGGCAAAGTTGTGTCCGAATTCGAGCTGATTCGCCCGGTGCTGGAGGCGGATTTTATCATCGATCTGCCGAAATTCAAAACGCACGTGATGACAGGCATGACGGCTGCCTGCAAAAATTTGTTCGGCACGATCCCGGGCCTCAAAAAAGCAGAATGGCACATGCGCTTCCCGGAAAAGGAACGCTTTGGCGAGATGCTGATTGATCTGCTGGAAACCGTGCGGCCCGATATGGCGATCGTGGACGCGGTGGTGGGCCTTGAGGGCGACGGCCCGGCCGGCGGCGAGGCACACCCGGTGGGGCTTTTGCTTGGCAGCGAAAACTTGCCGAATCTCGACCTTGCCTGTGCCGCGCTGATGGGCCTTGACCCAATGCGGGTGCCATACTTGGCGGCGGCGCAGGCGCGCGGCCTTTGTGCCGCCGCGTTTGACCCTGCCGACCTGCGGGGCGAGCCGGCGCTGTTTGTGCCGGTTAAGGGCTGGAAGCTGCCCGCAAGCTATACGGGCGGCGCGGGCGCAAATACCGATTTTGCCCACAGCGATAGGGTGCCGAAGCTTTTCCGCCCTGCTGTGGCATGGGGCGAAAAGCGCCTTGCGCCGCACCCGGTTGTCAACCGTGCTTTGTGCATCGGCTGCGGCAAGTGCGCCGAAATCTGCCCGCAGCAGACGATTACCATAAAAAACGGCAAATCCCATATTGGCCCGAAAAAGTGCATCCGCTGCTTTTGCTGCCATGAAATGTGCCCGGTAAAGGCTATCGACGTGAAGCAGCTCCGTCTGTTCCGGCTGTGAGAAAAAGCGGCGCGATACCTTCATGAGCGCTAAAGCTCTGCGCGCCACGCGAAATGCCCTTGCGGCAAACCCCAAAAGGAGAACCCTTTATGGAAAAAGTTACAATACTCGCCCCGGCAAAAATCAACCTTGCGCTGGATGTGACAGGCCGCCTGCCCAACGGATACCATGCGCTGGATATGGTGATGCAGGCGCTGACGCTTTGCGAGCGTATCACGCTGCAAAAAGCGGATACGCTTTCGCTGGCCCTGCCCGGCAGCGATCTGCCCGGCGACGCACATAATATTGCATGGAAAGCCGCCGAGGCATTTTTGCGCTATACAAAACTTTCCACGGCCGCCGCGCTTACGGTGGAAAAGCACACGCCCGTGCAGGCGGGCATGGGCGGCGGCAGCGCAGATGCGGCGGGCGTACTTGTGGGCATGAATGAGCTGTACGCCGACATTTTGCCGCGCAAGCTGTCGCAAAGCGAGCTGCTGGCGCTGGGCGCAGATTTGGGCGCGGATGTACCTTTTGCGCTGATGGGCGGCACCTGCCGCGTACAGGGTGTGGGCGATTTGCTGTGCCCGCTGCCGCCCCTGCCGGATTGCGGCATCGTCATCGTGATGCCGGAGTACGGCGTTTCCACCCCGGCGGCGTTTGCCGCGTTTGACAAAGTGGAAAAGCCGTACCACCCGGATGTGCCCGCGCTGGATGCTGCTTTGCGCGCCGGCGATTTTGCGGGCGTGTGCCGCGCGGCGGGCAACGCTTTGGAGGCCGTGGGCAGCGGCAGCGAAACGCAGGCGATCAAGCAAAGCCTGAAACAGGCGGGCGCACGGGCCGCTTTGATGACAGGCAGCGGCGCGGCCGTGTTCGGCCTGTATGATACCAAGGCCGCCGCAGAGCATGCGGCCGAAACCCTGCGCCGCATTTATCGGCGGGTTTATGTTACCGCGCCCGCGCGCGGCGGGCCTGTGCGCACATAAAATTTTTGGTATAATTTTCCACAGATGCACCCACACTGTTGGTATCAAAACAGGAGGGTGCATTTTTATGTCTTTGACCTTTTGGACAAAAACCCGTACATGGTATTTGAGCTTGGCGCTGGGGTTTGTGCTTGCGTTTGCCCTGACGGCGGCGGGCTTTTCCGATTTCAGCCGTACCTGCGGCGCGATCCGGGCGGATACGCTGCGGCTGCATATCGTGGCGGCGAGCGATTCGGTAGCCGATCAAACGCTGAAATTGCAGGTACGCAACGCCATCGTGGCGGCGGCGGGCCGCATTTGCGCCGCAGCGCCCGATCAAGAAAGCGCCAAGGCAGCGCTGCGCCAAAACCTGCCGCTTTTGGTGCATACCGCACAGTATGCGATGGCGCAAAGGGGCCGCCCGCAGCAGGCCACGGCCCAGATCGAGCACAGCTATTTTGCCACGGCCCATTATGGGGACGATACGCTGCCTGCGGGGCAGTACGATGCCGTGCGCATCCGCCTTGGGGCGGGCAAAGGGCACAACTGGTGGTGCTGCCTGTATCCGGCGCTTTGCCTTTCGGCCAGCGGCGCACATTATGAAAAGCCTGCCGAGGATGCCATTGTTACGGGCGATTACGAGATTCGCTTTGCCTGCGTGGAATGGTGGGAGCAGCAAAAACAAAAATCCGCCAAAGCCTAAACGAAAAATACAGGCCGCATTTTCTGCATGCACCTTTGCCCCGCCCCTGGCATAGAGTAGGGCATAAGGAGGTGCACAGCACTTATGGCAAAACCTGCATATTATTCGCTGAACCAGTATGGTTCTTCCGGGCCGGACGTCGGCCTCATCCAGAAATGGATCAATGGGGTCCGTACCAAATGGACCAGCATCATTCCCCTTACGGTAGACGGCAAATTCGGCACCAACACCCAGAAGGCCGTCAAACAGTTCCAGACCATCGTCGGGCTGACGGTGGACGGCAAGGTCGGCAACAACACCTGGAATGCCCTGTATGATAACTACGCGGCGATCATCGCTCCTGGTGAGCAGTATCCCGGCGTGTACATCAAAAACGGCACCAAGGGCGCAACCGTGAAGAGCGCGCAGGCCCGCCTGACAGTCAAAGGTTATCCGCTGACGGCGGATGGCATTTTCGGCTCGAAGACGCTGGCGGCCACGAAAGCTTTCCAAGCGGCGAACGGCCTTTCTGTGGATGGCATCATCGGCAACAACACTTGGACCAAACTGTATGCGTAAATCCTGATGCGGCACAGTGCCGCGCACAGGGCATAGCCCAGTAAACCCATGCGCCGCGGCGGCGCGTTGACTCGGCGGCAAAAAAAGCCGCCTGAATCCAAATGGCGTCCCATTTTTGGGGCGCCATTTGTGTTATAATAACACAAAACAAAACGATACTTCTCCAAAAAGAAAGGCGGAAACGGCGATGCTGCAATGGATCGAAGGCCCTTCCGGGAGCGGGAAAACCACGCTCCTTTATCAAAAAGTGCAGACGCTGGCGGCAGCCGGGCGAAAGAGCATTCTGCTTGTGCCCGAGCAGTTTACAAGCAGCACGGAAAATCGCATCTACCGCACCCTCGGCGAGCAGGGCGCCGGCATGGTCGAAAGCCTTTCGTTTACTTCGCTGTCAGAGCGTATCCTTGATACGCTGGGCGGCGCGGCCGTTAAAACGCTGACGGATGCAGGCCGTGCCGTGCTGGTGCGCCGCGCGCTGGCCGGCCTTACGGATGAGATTCAGTATTACCGCCGCCACCGCCGCAGCGCGGCTTTCTGCACGATGGCTGCCGAGACGATCGACGAGCTGAAAAGCGCGGGGATTTCGGCCGCCGCGCTGCGCGCCCTTGCGCCGGGGTGCGGCGCGGAAAAGGATAAGCTTGCCGAGCTGGCGCTGATCTACGAGGGCTATGAGGCGCTTTTGGCGCAGACGGGCATGGACCCGGCCGACCGCCTTACTTTGGCGGCCGATCGCCTTGAAGGGGCCGTGGCAGAGGGCAGCCTGCCCGCGTTTTTGGCCGGGCGGGAAGTGTTTGTGGATGAATTCGATACCTTTAACGCGCCGAAAAAGCGCCTGATGGCCGCGCTGATGGCGGCCGCACCAAACGTAACGGTTGCGCTTTGCGCCGATGGGCGGCCCGCCGAAGCCGGCGATGTGAGCCTGTTTTCGGGCGGGCGCAAGTTGGCGCTGGCGCTCGAACGCCTTGCACGGGAAAATGGGGTGCGCGTGGCTGCGCCGATCGTTTTGCGTGAGGACGTGCGCCACAAAGAGGCCCCAGGCCTTGCCGCGCTGGCCGAATATCTGATTAAAGAGGGCGCCTCGGCGGGCGATTCTGCACCTTTCTCGGAAGATGCCGCCCCACAGGCGCCCGAGGCAATCCGCCTATATGCGGCGCCGGGCCGTGAGGAAGAGGCCCGTGCCGCCGCGGCCGCTATCCGCCATTTGGTGCGCGCCGGCACACGCTATCAAAAAATCGCCGTCGTCTGCCGTGATGCCGCGCAGTACCGCGCCGCGGTGCGGTATGAGTTCCGCTTGGCGGGCATTCCGCTTTTCTGCGATGAGGCGACGACGCCGGAATTTTCGGCCCCGGCCAATGCGGTCAAGGCGCTTTTGGGCCTTGTGCGCGGGGCGGATTACGGCGAAAATATGGTGGCGCTGGCCAAAACGGGCCTATGCGGCCTGACGGAGGCCGAAACCTGCGCGCTGGATAACTATGTGTATACGTGGACGCCGCGCCGTGCAGATTGGGCGCTGCCCTTTGCCCGCAGCCCGCAGGGCTTTGGCGAGGCAAGCCGCGTAACGCAGGAGGAACAGCAGAGCGTGGCCGAAGCCGAGGCCGCGCGCCAAAAGCTTGTGCCGCCCGTGGAAAAGCTGCGCGCCAAATGCCAAAAGGCCGATACCGCGGCCGTCAGCAAGGCACTCTATTTTTGCTTGAAAGAGCTTGGCGCCGAGGAAAGCCAAGCCGCGCTGGTGGCCGCGCTGCGCGCAGGGCAGGGCATCCCGGCCGCTGAGGAGGCTGCGCGCGAATGGAACGTCGTTATGGAGCTTTTGAACCAGATGACGCTTTTGCTGGGCAGCGATGCGCTTGACCCGGCGGAATACCTCGAGCTGTTCACGCTGCTGCTGCGCACATCCGATTTGGGTCATATCCCCGAGACGCTCGACGCTGTGATCTTTACTTCGGCGGGCAAAATGCGTCTTGCCGACCCAGATTATGTGTTTATGCTGGGCCTTGCGGAAGGAGAGTTCCCCGCCGCGCCCGGCGAAACGGGCCTTTTAAGCCATGCCGACCGCGACGCGCTGATGGCGCAGGATGTCGAGCTGCCCGATTGCTTTGAAAACCGCGTCGTGCGCGAGCAAATTTGCTTTTATAAGGCCATGACGGCCCCAAAGCGCGGCCTGTGGCTCAGCTGGCCGGAGGGCGCGGGCCTGCCGCTGACAAGCGCGCTGGCGCCGGCCGCCAAGGTGTTCTCGTTTCTTGCGCCGCAGCTGGAGGCGGCGGATTATGCCGCGACGCCCGCCGCCGCGCTTGACCGTCTGGGCAGCGTATGGAACTTGGATAACGCCGAGACGGCCAGCTTGTATGCCGCTTTGCAGCGCCGCGGCGAAACGCGGGATACGCTTTCACTGCTGCGCACGGCCGCGGCCGATGCCCCCCGGAAAGTAACCGATCTTTCCGCGATGGAGCGTGTGCTGGGGCCGAAGATGCACCTTTCGCCCAGCCAGATGGAAAAATACTACTCCTGCCGGTACGGCTACTTTTTACAGTATGTGCTGGGCCTGCGCCCGCGCCAGAAGGCCAAGCTCACCCCAAACCAAAGCGGCAGCCTGATGCACTGGGTGCTCCAGATGGCGCTTGACCCAAACCCTGCGAACCCTTATGCTGCTCTGCGCAGCGCACCGTTCGAGCAGATGGACGACGCGCAGCTTGCCACGCTGGCTTCGCAGCTAACGGACGCCTATGTGGCGCTTTATATGCCCGACGATACGGCACGCTTTGCCTATCTGATCCGGCGCGTAAAGCGTAGTTTGGCGGGCCTTTTGTGCTATTTGCGCGATGAACAGCGCCAAAGCAGCTTTCGCCCGGCGGCCTGCGAGGCGCGTATCGGCGATGAGCCGGGCTGCCTGCCGCCGCAGGTATATCGCCTTCCGGATGGGCATGCCGTCGAGATCATCGGCACGATCGACCGCGTGGATACCTGGACGGACAGCGCCGCCCGGCGCTGGGTGCGCGTGGTGGATTACAAAACCGGCGCAAAGGCATTCGATTTGAAGGAAGTTTACTGCGGGCTGGATTGCCAGATGCTTTTATATCTGTTTACGCTGACGCGCGATGCAAGCGGCCGCTTTACGGGCGCGCAGCCCGCGGGCGTTTTGTACCTTCTGGCCGACCCCGCCCCTGTGGAAACGACGCGCGACGCCTCGGCGCCGGCACCCTACAAGCTGGATGGCGTCGTGCAGGAAAACGCCGCCGTATACGAAGCGATGGACGCCGACGAAACGGGCATGTATCTGCCGTTCAACTTTCAAAACGGAAAACCGAACCCGCGCCAAAAGAAAAAGCTGGCCGACCCCGAAAAGCTCGGCCGCATCGAGCGTCACCTCGACGGGCTTGTACAGGAGATGGCCTGTGAGCTGTACGCCGGCGAGATCGACGCCACGCCGCTTTGTACTTCTGCGCGCGATGCCTGTGCGTATTGCGATTTCGCGGCGATTTGCTGCCACGAGCCGGGCAAAAACGAGCGGGCATTGAACGCGCCCGATGACCCCTTTGGCGAGGAAGAAGCTGCCCCGGAGCAGGGAGAATTGCCGGGTGCGGCTGCGCCCGACGAAAAGCGGGATGACGCCCCGAAAAAAGCAAACACTTCGGCCGAAAAGGAGGAACCGAACCATGCCTGACACAAAATGGACGCCCGCGCAGGCAGCCGCGATCGAAGACCGCGGCGGTACGCTTTTGGTCAGCGCGGCGGCGGGCAGCGGCAAAACGGCCGTGCTTGTCGAGCGCGCGGTTGGGCTGATCCTCGACGAGCAAGCGCCTGTGGAGGCCGACCGCCTTTTGATTTTGACCTTTACCAAAGCCGCCGCCGCCGAGCTGCGCGCCCGCATCGCCGGCCGCCTGACGGAAGAAGTACAGAAGGACCCGCGCAATGCCCGCCTGCGCCGCCAAAAGATGCTTTTGCAGCGCGCGCCGATCGGCACGATTGACTCTTTTTGCCTCGATTTGCTGCGGCGGAACTTTGCCGCGCTGGAGATTCCGCCCGATTTTTCCCCCGCGGAGGAGGGCGGCTTACAGCAGCTGCGCGATGAGGCCTTGAACGAGACAATGGAGCAGGCTGTGCAAAGCCCGGATTTTTGCGCCTTTGCCGATCTTTACGGCCGCGGCCGAACGGATGCCGCCGCGGGCAATACAATTTTGCAGGTGTACGAGTTTTTACAGGCCTTGCCAAACCCGGAGGCTACGCTTGCGGTGTGGCTGTCTTCGTGGCAGACGCCGGGCAGCTTTGCGGCCTCGGGCTGGGCAAAGCTGCTTTGCGGCGATGCCGCCCGCCTTTGCCGCGAAAGTGCCGCGCTGGCCCAAAAGGCGCTGCCGCTTTTGCGGGAGGATCTCGAGCAGGCGCGCGCAGAGGCCGAGGCCGCCAAAAAGACGCCTGCCGCCAAGGCGAGCGCCGTGGCAAAAGAAAACGAACGCTTTGCTGAGCCGCTTTCCCGCATGGAGCGCGCGGACGAAACCTGCCAAGCCGCTGCTGCGGCCGCCGCGGCGGGCTGGCAGCCGCTGTATGAATTTTTTGCGCCGTGGCGCGGCGAAACGCCGCAGCCTTTGCCCGGGCTGAAGGGGATGCCTAAGCGCCTTGCGGGCGAGCATAAAGCTGTAATCAAAGCGCTGGCCGACCGCTTGGCCGATAACTTTGCCAAAGCCGCGGCGCTTGTGCCCTGCAGCGAGGCCGAGGCCGAACAGGATCGCGTTACCGCGGCCCCGATGCTTGCCGCGCTGGGCGACGCCGTGCGGGATTTTTCCGCGCGCTATTATGCAAAAAAGATAGAGCATAAGGTGCTGGATTTTTCGGATTTTGAGCATTTGGCCCTGAAGCTGCTGCAAAACCCGGATGGCACCCGCACGGCCCTTTGCGCTACGATCTGCGCCGGGTTCGACGCCGTGATGGTGGACGAATATCAGGACACAAACGCCTTACAGGATGCGCTGTACCGCAGCCTTGCCAAGCCCTCGGGCGATAATCTGTTTTTTGTGGGCGATTTGAAACAAAGCATCTATCGTTTCCGGCAGGCCGACCCTGCCGTTTTCTGCGAAAAGCAGGAGAGCTTCCCACCTTTGCCGGGGCAAAAGGCGCGCCCGCGCCCCGAAAGCGCCGGCCAAAGCGCCGCCTTGGCGCTGGATGCCAACTTCCGCTCGGCGCCCGCCGTTGTGGATGGCATCAACTTTTTGTTTGAAGCGTTGATGCGCCCGACGCTGGGCGGCGTGGCGTACGGCCCGGGGCAGGCGCTTGTCTGCGGCGTACCGGGCACCTATCCGGGCAAAGCGGAGGCACATGTGCTGCGCACGGCCGAAAGGCCCGGCGATGCGGCGTGGATTGCCCAGCGCATTCGCCGGATGCTCGACGAGGCCTATCCGGTACGCGAGGGCACCGGCACACGCCCCCTGCGCTGTGAGGATTGCTGCATTTTGCTGACGACGCGCGGCTGGTTCGGCGCCTACGAAAAGGCGCTTGAAGCCGTGGGCATCCCTGTCTATGCCGATACGGCAGATGATTTGCTCTCGGCGCCGCAGATGCGCCCGCTGATCGCGCTGCTGCGCACGATCGATAACCCGAGCCAGAATATCGAGCTTGCGGCCGCAATGCGCAGTGCGCTGTTCGGCTTTTCGGATGATGACCTTCTGCGCCTGCGCGCGGCACAAAAACAGCGCAGCCTGTACGGCGCGCTCGTGGCCGCGGCACAAAGCGATGCGCAGGACGCCTTTTGGGAAAAATGCCGTGCTTTTTCCGCGCGGCTGGGCGCGCTGCGGCGGCTTTCTCGCTCGATCCCGGTGGACGAGCTGCTGGAGGAAATTTTTGCCTCGACGGGTTACCTTGCCGCTGTCGGCGCGGGGCCAAACGGCGCGCGCCGGCGCGATGAAGTACGGCGCTTTTCCGCTTGGGCGGCCACGGCGGGCGCGGGCGGCCTTTCTGCGCTCATCCGCGCCATCGATGCGACAGAGGCCGCGGGCGGCCGTATGGATGCAGCCCCGGGCAAAAGCAAGCCGGGCTGTGTCTCAATCATGACAATCCACCGCTCGAAGGGCTTACAGTTCCCGGTGGTGTTTTTGGCGGATACGGCGCATGCCTTTAACCTCGAGGACAGCAAAAATGCCGTGCTGCTGCACCGTACGCTGGGGATCGGCCTTTCGCTGCGTACGCCGGCCGGCTGGTATCCTACGGCCGCGCGGCTGGCTTTGCGCCGCCAAGCCGAGCAGGAAACGCGCAGCGAAGAAATGCGCCTTTTGTATGTGGCGGCTACACGCGCGCAGGATTATCTGATCCTTACCATCCCGCTGGAAAAGCCTGAAAATGCGCTGGCCCGGCTGGCGCCGTGCCTGTACGCGGGCGCGGCGGAAGGCGCGCTTGCCTCGGCCGGGCAGTTTTCCACATGGCTTTTGGCGGCGCTTTTGCAGCATCCGGCCGGCGGCGCCCTGCGGGAGGCGGCCGGCTTGCGTGAGCTGCCCTGCCGCGCTACCGAAAGCGCATGGGAGATTACGCTTGAGGATGCGCCGGAAACCGCCGAAACCGCCGAGCGCCGCCCGGAACAGCCTGCCAGCCCGCCGGATACGGCAATGGTGGAAACCATCGAGGATTCCTTCGCGTGGCAGTACCCGGCCGCGGCCGAAACGGAAATCCCTGCCAAAGTCAGCGTGACGGCGGTGGTGCATAAATCCGAGGCGACGACGCTGGAGCGGCCGGGCTTTCTGTCGGCCGCGGGCATGACGGCGGCCGAAAAGGGCACGGCGCTGCATACCTTTTTGGAACATGCCGATTTTGCGGCGCTTGCCGCGGCAAAGCGGCAGGGCGAAGCGGCGCTGGAGGCTGCCCTTAGCGCCGAGGCCGCGCGCCAGCTTGCACAAAAGCTGACAGACCCCGAAACGGCCCAACAGCTGGATTTCGCCCGGCTGCGGGCCTTTGTGGAAAGCGAAGCGTTTGCGCGTATTACGGCCGCCGAGCAGGTGCTGCGGGAATACGATTTCATCACGGGCCTGCCCGCCTCGGCCGTGCTGGCCGCACAGCAATATGCGCAGGCCACGGGGCAGGCACCGGCGGATGATATGTCACAAGACGAAAACGCCGGGCCGCAGGCCGATTCCGCCGCGGCCGATGTGCCGCGTGAAGCCCATGCCGGGCCGCAGGACAAAAACGCCGAGCTTTCTTGCGCCGCGGCGCAAAGCCCTGCCGCAGAGCCGACGGTTTTGGTACAGGGCATCGCCGATGTGGTGCTTGTTTTTGCCGATCACGTCGAAATCCTTGATTACAAAACCGACCGCCGCAAAACGGAGGCGGAGCTGCTTGCGGCCTACCGCCCGCAGTTAAATTTGTATGCCCGCGCCGTGGCCCGGCGTTTTGATCCGAAGCCCGTTACCTATAAGGGCATTTATTCCTTTTCGCTTGGCCGGCTGATCGAGGCCTAGCCCGCCGCAAAAGGCCCGGTGGCCTACGCAAATGTCGGCCGATTGCATGCAACACTGAAAATTGTGCGGCGCCGCCCTTGACAATACGCCCGGGGTGCGGTACAATAACTCGGTAAAGAAAGCAGCTTCCGGCCTTTTCGATCGCCGCGCTCGCCTCGTGGGCATCTTGTGCCCCGGGCCAACATTACACTTTTTCGGCAGAAATGCCGGGTAATTTGTATGCGCGCGGCTGTCTTTCGGGGCGGCCGCGTTTTTGCTTTTGTAAGTGGATTAACAGTTGTTATGGGAGGTGTGTTCGAATCGCTACCGCAGGAAAATCGAAAGAAACGGAGATCAATGAGGCCATCCGCGATCGGGAGATCCGCTTGATTGGCGCCGACGGCGCTCAGTTGGGTGTGATGTCTGCCCGTGAAGCGCTGGCTGCCGCCGAGGCGGCCGGTCTGGATCTGGTCAAAATTGCACCGCAGGCAAAGCCGCCGGTGTGCAAGATTCTGGATTACGGCAAATATCGCTTTGAACAGCAAAAGAAGGATAAGGAAGCCAAGAAGAACCAAAAGGTGGTCGACATCAAGGAAGTTCGCCTTTCGCTCAATATTGACACCAATGACTTCAACACCAAATTGAATCAGGCGACGAAGTTTCTCGCCGCCGGCCATAAGGTGAAAGCATCGATCCGTTTCCGCGGCCGCGAGATGGCGCATACCAGCCTTGGCGCCGATGTCTTAAAGGATTTTGCAAAGGCTTTGCCCAATGCGACATCCGATAAGCCGCCGGTGCTCGAAGGCCGCACGATGACGATACTGTTTACCCCGGTTGCCGGCAAGCCTGCCGTCAACAAGTAAAACATTTAGGAGGATACTCAAAATGGCTAAGATGAAGCTCAAGACGCTGTCGGGCGCTAAAAAGCGCTTCAAACTCACCAAGAACGGAAAGATCAAGCGTGGCCACGCATTCCGCAGCCACATCCTGACCAAGAAGGATACCAAAACCACCCGCGGTTACCGCCAGCCCAATTACGTGGACGACACCAACGCCGCCGCTGTCAAGAAAATGATGCCTTACGGCTAATCGTTTTCCCGGCACTGAAAGTTGATATTACCTGACGATAAAGGAGATAGATTACAATGGCACGTATTAAAGGCGCAACGATGACCCATAAACGTCGCAGAAAGATGCTGAAGCTCGCAAAGGGCTTCTATGGCTGCAAGAGCAAGCATTTTAAGATGGCTAAGCAGCAGGTCATGAAGAGCGGCAACTACGCTCTGGCCGGCCGCCGCATGAAGAAGCGCCAGTTCCGCAATCTGTGGATCATGCGCATCAACAACGCTGTTCGCCCCTTGGGGATGAACTACTCCACCTTTATGGCCGGCCTGAAAAAGGCAGGTATCGAGCTGAACCGCAAGATGCTCAGCGAGATGGCGATTAACGACCCGAAGAGCTTTGAGGCTCTGGTCGCTTCCGTCAAAAAGGCATAAGTTACATTCCTTGACGCACAAACCCAAAGAGAACACAGTAAAGGCCGACGCCCGCGCACACGCGGGCGTCACTTTTGCATTATAGGACAAGTTGCGGCAGCTTTTGCCGCTGCCCTGTGCGACGAAGGAGCGCATCGCCGCGTGGAAGAAACGATCACCAGCCGGGAAAACGCAAAAATTAAATACGCCTGCCGCCTTTCGGGCAGCGCCGCCTTCCGCCAAGCTGAAAATGCTTTTTTGGCGGAGGGCTTAAAGTTGTGCCCGGCACTTGCCAAAGGGGCCCTTATAAAGGTAATATTCTATACGGACCGTGCGCTGGAAAAGGCGCCCGAGCTGCAAAGCCTGCCCGGCGAGCACTACCGCATCCCTGAGCATGTGGCCGAAAAGCTGGCCGACGTCGGCACAAATCAGGGCGTGTTTGCCATTTTTGAGATGCCGCATGCCGAAGAAAGCACCTTCCGGGCCGGTGGGCGCTATCTTGCGCTGGAGGCTGTGCAGGACCCCGGCAATGTGGGCACCCTTCTGCGCAGCGCGGCGGCGTTTGGGTTTGACGGCGTGATTTTGGACAAGGCCTGCGCCAGCCCGTGGGCGCCGAAAACGCTGCGCGCCTCGATGGGTGCGGCGGTAGAAGTGCCCGTGTGGGAAACAGAGGATTTGCCGGCGACGCTTTTGCGCCTCGGTGGGCTGGGCGTTACCTGTCTTGCGGCGGCGCTGTACCACAGCGAGCCGCTGGATACCGCCGCGCCCGTGTATCCCGGCGGGGTTTGTGTCGTGATCGGCAGCGAGGGGCAGGGCCTGACGGAGGCTGCCGTCGCGGCCTGTGGCAAAACCGTACGCATCCCTATGACGGATAAGGTGGAAAGCCTGAACGCCGGCATCGCCGGCAGCATTCTGCTATGGCATTTCCGGGGCGTCGGGCGATGAACGAAAACGTTACGCCGCTGGAAACGCTGGCCCAAACGGGCGCACTGCCCGGGCCGGAGCCGGAAAGCCCGCCGGAAGCCTACTGGATGTGGCTAGCGGTGCTTTTGGGCACGGCAAATCTGCATGCGGGCCGCCTGATTGATCGCTACGGCACGGCCCGCGCCGCGTGGGAGGCACGGGATACCGCCGAGTTCCACGCGCTGGCCGGGCCAACGGCGGTGCATAACCTGAAAAAAGGCGAGACGCCTGCGGCATATCTGCCAGTTTTGGCATGGTGCGCGCGGCATAGCGTCTGGGTGCTGCCCTTTGACGACCCATCCTTTCCCTTGGCGCTTTCCCGCATTCCGGACCCACCTTTGGTGCTGTACTGCACAGGCGACGTCACAGTTTTGGGCCTGCCGCATACGGTAGGGATGGTGGGCGCGCGCAAGCCGACACAGTATGGCGCTTCGGCTGCGGCCGTGCTCGGCGATGCGCTGGCGCAAAGCGGCGCGGTGATTGTCAGCGGCATGGCCGACGGGCTGGACAGCGAGGCCCACAAGGCTGCCGTCCGGGCGCATGCGCCTACCGTGGCGGTGCTGGGCGTACCAATCTCTGTGACATATCCGGCGGCAAACGCCGCCCTACGCGCCAACATCGAGCGGCGCGGCGCCGTTATCAGCGAGTATGCGCCGGGCGCGCCGTGTGATTATCATGTGACATTTTTACAGCGCAATCGTATCATCGCGGCGCTTTCCGGGGCGCTTGTCGTCGTAGAAGCACGGCTGAAAAGCGGCACGATGAGCACGGTGGCCCACGCCGAGCGTTATGGCCGGCCGATTTTTGCCGTGCCGGGCAGCATCTTTTCGCCGCTTTCCGAGGGCACAAACACCCTTTTGCGCGAAAAGCGCGCCGCTGCGGCCGTCGAGCCGTCGGACATCCTTGCGGCGGTAGGGCTGCGCGGCGCCGCAATAGCCCCGGCCGAGCCGAAACCCGCGCCCGAGCTGCCTGAAACGGCGCGCCGCGTGCTGGCCTGCATCGGGGCGCGGCCCGTAGGGCTTGGGATGCTCTGCGAGCAGACGGGCCTGCCGATGAACACGCTGCTTACGGCGATCTCCCGCTTGCAGATCGCGGGGATGATCGCGGCGCAGCCCGGCCAAAAATACATCCTGAAATAGAGATACCCGGCCGTTTGGCCGCTTTTGAAAATACAGCAAAAACCTTGAAGCGAGGTATGAGCATGGCAAAACTGGTAATAGTGGAATCGCCTGCTAAGGCGAAAACGATCGGGAAGTATTTGGGCAAGGATTACGAGGTTACGGCCAGCATGGGCCATATCCGCGATTTGCCCGCCTCCCAGCTGGGCATTGATGTGGAGCATGATTATGCCCCGCAGTATATCAGCATCAAGGGCAAGGAAAAGCTGATTAAGGAGCTGAAAGCCGAGGCTAAAAAGGCCGACGGCGTCCTCCTCGCAACTGACCCGGACCGTGAAGGCGAAGCCATCAGCTGGCATCTGGCCAATATCCTTGGGCTTGACCCAAAGCAGCCGAACCGCGTGACCTTTGACGAGATCACGAAAAAGGGCGTACAGGAGGGCATGGCCCATCCCCGCGCCATCGACGAAGATTTGTTCAATGCCCAGCAGGCGCGCCGTGTGCTCGACCGCCTTGTGGGCTATAAGCTCAGCCCGTTTTTGTGGCGCAAGGTACGCCGCGGGCTTTCGGCCGGCCGCGTACAAAGCGTGGCTGTGCGCCTGATCGACGACCGCGAAAAGGAGATCGAGGCGTTCAAGCCGGATGAATACTGGAACGTGGATGCGCTGCTTGCGGCGGGCGGCAAGCCCTTTGCCGCGCGGCTGGCCACGGATGCGGCCGGCAAAAAGCTGCTGCCGCAAAACCGGCAGGAGGCCGACGCCGTTGTGCGCGCGCTGGATGGCGCTACCTATACGGTAACGGAACTGAAAAAAGGCAAACGCACCAAGGCCCCGACGCCGCCGTTTATCACGAGCACGATGCAGCAGGAGGCCTCACGCAGGCTTGGCTTTACCGCCACCCGCACGATGCGCGCCGCCCAGACGCTTTATGAAGGCGTCGAGATTGCAGGGCGCGGCATGATGGGCCTTATCACCTATATGCGTACCGATTCGCTGCGCGTCTCCGACGAGGCAGTGGCCGCGGCGAAAGGCTTTATCACGGAAAATTATGGCCCGCAGTATGTCAACGGCACAAAGCGCGTATGGAAAACGAAAAGCGCCACGGCTGCGCAGGATGCGCATGAAGCTGTGCGCCCCTCGGTGCCCGCGCTGACGCCGGACGAGGTGGATAAAAATATCACGGGCGATACTGCGAAGCTCTACCGCATGATCTGGAGCCGCTTTATCGCCAGCCAGATGTCTGACTGCGAGATGGACACCGTCTCCGTCACGGTGACGGGCGCGAACCCGGCCGGCCCTGTGCCGGAGGGCTATCGCTTTAAGGCCAGCGGCTTTACCGTCACCTTTGATGGCTTTACCACCCTGTATGAAGAAGCCACCGACGATAAGGAAAAGAAAGAAACCAGCCTACCCCCGCTTGCCGAGGGCCAAGAGCTGGCGCTGAAAGAGCTGAAGAGCGAGCAGAAGTTTACCCAGCCGCCCGCCCGCTATACCGAAGCCACGCTGATCCGCGCGCTGGAAGAAAACGGCATCGGCCGCCCCTCCACTTACGCGCCGATTATCACAACGATCATTGACCGCGGCTATGTCGAGCGCGATGCCAAAAAGCTGAAGCCGACGCTGCTGGGCCGCACCGTCGATGGGCTGATGCTCGATCAGTTCCCGCATATTGTGGATGTGGATTTCTCGGCCCAGATGGAAAAGAACCTGGATAAAGTGGAAAGCGGCACGGCCGATTGGCGCAAGACTGTGGACGATTTTTATCAGGAGTTTGCACAAAGCCTTTCCACGGCCGAAAAGAACATGGAAGGCAAAAAGATCAAGGTGCCCGACGAGCCTTCGGGCGAGATCTGCGAGCTTTGCGGCAAGCCGATGGTTATCAAATCGGGCCGCTACGGCAAGTTTTTGGCCTGCTCGGGCTTCCCTGAGTGCCGCAATACCAAGCGCCTTGTGAAAGATACGGGCGGCCTTTGCCCGAAGTGCGGCGGCCGTATGCTCCAGCGCAAGAGCGCTAAGGGCCGTATCTATTACGGCTGCGAAAAATATCCTGCCTGCGATTTTATGACATGGGATGAGCCTGTGCCGACCAAATGCGAAAAGTGCGGCGCAACCCTGTTCCGCAAGGGACAAAAACTTTACTGCGCGAAGGACGGCTGCGACTTCACCATGCCTGTGCCGAAAGGCGGTAGCGCCCAATGAGCGAGCTGCATGTAACGGTTCTGGGCGCGGGGCTGGCCGGGTGCGAAGCGGCGCTTTGGCTGGCGGGGCACGGCGTAAAAGTAACGCTGTATGAGCAAAAGCCTGTCCGCTTTTCGCCGGCGCATAAATCTGCGAATTTCGCCGAGCTGATCTGCTCGAACTCGCTGAAAGCCGAGCGGCTGGATTCGGCCTCGGGCCTTTTGAAGGCCGAGATGCGCCAAATGGGCAGCAGCCTGCTGCCTGCCGCCGAGGTGGCCCGCGTGGCCGCGGGCGGCGCGCTGGCCGTCGATCGCGACGTGTTCAGCGCCGAGGTGACGCGCCGTGTCGAGGCCGAGCCAAATATCACCGTCCGGCGCGAGGAAGTTTGCACAATCGACGAGGCTTCGCCAATTTTGGTGGCGACGGGGCCGCTGACCGAGGGTGCCCTTGCCGAAAAGATCGCGGCCCTGACGGGCAGCGCGGAAATGCACTTTTACGACGCTGTTGCGCCGATTGTGACGGCGGAAAGCCTCGACTATGAAAAAGTGTTCGCCGCCTCGCGCTACGGCCGCGGCGACGACGATTATCTCAACTGCCCGTTCAATAAGGCCGAGTACGAGGCCTTTTATCAGGCGCTTGCCACAGCCGAGCGCGCGCCCCTGCATGATTTTGATAAGGGCGCCGAGAACCCCTCTGTGGCCGAGAGCGCTTCTGCGCCCGCCAAACCGGCGAAGGACGGCGGCCTGACTGTTTACGAAGGCTGCATGCCGATCGAAGTGATGGCAGGGCGCGGCGCGGATACGATGCGCTATGGCCCGCTGCGCCCCGTCGGCCTGACCGACCCGCGCACCGGCCACCGCCCGTGGGCCAACATCCAGCTGCGCGCCGAAAATAAGGAGCGCACCCTTTACAATATCGTCGGCTTTCAGACAAACCTAAAATGGGGCGAGCAAAAGCGTGTGTTCTCTATGATCCCGGGGCTGGAACACGCCGAGTTTGTACGGTATGGCGTAATGCACCGCAATACGTTTCTCGACAGCCCGAAGGTGCTGACGCAGGCGCTTTGCCTCGCGGCACACCCGAACGTATTTTTTGCCGGGCAGATCACAGGCTTTGAGGGCTATATGGAAAGCGCAGCCTGTGGCCTTTTGGCGGCACGAAACATTTATGCCCGCCTGATGGGCGTAACGCTGCCGCCGCCGCCGGCCGATACCATGTGTGGCGCGCTGGTGCGCTATATCACGGCGGAAAACAAAAATTTCCAGCCGATGGGCGCTAATATGGGCATCCTGCCCTCGCTGGAAAACCGCCCGCGCGATAAACGTGAGCGCTATCAGGCTGTGGCCGAGCGCGCTGTTTCCAGTTTTTCCGCGTGGGTGGCGGCACAGGCCGAACCCTAACAGCAACTTTGTTTGCAAAATCGGAACAGGGGCACACCCCACGCCCCGATCAGACGACGAAAGGTGGCAACAGCATGAAAATTCTGCTTGATATGATGGGCGGCGACAACGCGCCGCTGGCCCCGCTTGCGGGCGCGGCCGCGGCCGTAAAAGCCTATGGCGTACAAGTTGTA
This sequence comes from Faecalibacterium sp., assembly GCA_022652735.1. Taxonomy (GTDB): domain Bacteria; phylum Bacillota; class Clostridia; order Oscillospirales; family Ruminococcaceae; genus Faecalibacterium. Next base: position 119,789 of record JALCRP010000003.1, read on the forward strand.
GGCCTGGGCGACGAGGCCCTTTTGAAAAAGACGGCCGCCGAGCACGACATCCCGCTGGACGGCATCGAGTTTGTCAACTGCACCGAGACGATCGATATGTGTGACGAGCCGGCGCTGGCCATCCGCCGCAAAAAGGATTCAACCATCGTTGTAGGCCTCAATATGCTGAAGGATGGCGGCGGCGACGCATTTGTTTCTGCGGGCAGCACAGGCGCGCTGCATGTGGGCACAAGCCTTTTGGTGCGCACGCTGGCGGGCGTAAAACGCCCCGCGCTGGCCACGGTTGTGCCGGCGAAAAAGCACCCGTACCTTTTGATGGATTGTGGCGCCAATGTCGAGTGCCGCCCCGAAATGCTGGCCGCTTTCGGCGTGATGGGCACCTGCTATATGCAGCAGGTGATGCATATCGAAAGCCCGGCCGTGGCGCTGGCAAATAACGGCGCAGAGGAATCTAAGGGCACCCCGATGCTGAAAGAGGCCCACCAGCTTTTGAAGAAAACGCCGGGCATTCGCTTTACGGGCAATATCGAGCCGCGGGACGTGCCGAACGGCGACGCGGATGTAGTGGTGTGCGACGGCTTTACCGGCAACGTGATCTTGAAGCTGAGCGAGGGCATGGCGAAAATGCTGCTTGGGATGCTGAAAGAAATTTTTCTCGCCAATCTGGGTGGGAAAATGGCCTACTTGCTGGTGAAAAAAGGCCTTGGCGGCTTGAAAAAGCAGATGGACGCCGACGAGTACGGCGGCGCGCCGCTGCTGGGCGCAAAACAGCCTGTCATCAAGGCGCACGGCTCCTCAAAGCCGAAAGCCATCCAGAACGCAATCCGTCAGGCAAAGCTCTGCGTCGACAACGACCTATGCGGGAAAATGCAGCAGGCGCTCGACACGCTGGAAGCCGAACGGGAAAAGACGGCATCGCAGAGCGATGCCCAATAAAAAAGGGGATACGCAGGACACATGAGCCATCCATTGGAAGAAATCATCGGATACCATTTCAAAGATCCGCAGCTGCTGCTGACGGCGCTGACACATACCAGCTTCGCCAACGAAAGCCGTGAGACGGCACAGCATAACGAGCGTTTGGAGTTTTTGGGCGACAGCGTTTTACAGATCGTCTCGGCGGATTATCTGTTCCACGCCTATGCCGATCGCCCGGAGGGCGATTTAACCCGCATCCGTGCCAGCCTTGTCAGCGAGGATGCACTGTTTCAGTTTGCGCAGGAAATCCACTTGGGCGAGTATCTGCGCCTCGGAAAAGGCGAAGAGCGCTGCGGCGGGCGAAACCGCCCAAGCGTTGTGTCGGATGCCTTTGAGGCGCTGATCGCGGCACAATACCTTGACGGCGGCATGGAGGCGGCCAAAACCTTTATTCTGCCGTTTATCACCGAGGGCAAGTATGCCGAGGCCGACTACAAGACAAAATTGCAGGAGGTTGTACAGGCAAACCCCGAAGAAAAACTGAGCTATGTCGTCGAAAGCGAAAACGGCCCCGACCACGATAAGCACTATGTTGTGGCCGTGCACCTGAACTCGAACTGTGTGGCCCGGGGCGAAGGCCGCAGCAAAAAAACGGCGGAACAGCATGCCGCGCGCGAGGCGCTGCGGCTGATGGGCCTCGTGGAGGAATAACAGGCGGCGCGCCGCCTTTGTGTGAAGTGTAAGGGGAACCTATGGTATTAAAAGAGCTTGAGATTCAGGGATTTAAGAGTTTCCCGGATAAAATCAAGGTCACGATCGGGCGCGGCATCACGGGCGTGGTAGGCCCGAACGGAAGCGGCAAAAGCAACATCTCCGATGCCATCCGCTGGGTGCTGGGCGAGACAAGCTCCAAGCAACTGCGCGGCTCCGGCAAGATGGAGGACGTCATTTTCGGCGGCACCCAAATTCGCGGCGCAATGGGCTTTGCCTCGGTGCGCCTGACGCTGGATAATACCGACCGTGCCTTGGATATGGACGCTGACGAGGTTGTTGTGGGGCGCAAATACTACCGCAGCGGCGAGAGCGAATATACCCTGAACGGGCAGGTTTGCCGCCTGAAAGACGTGTACGAGCTGTTTTTGGATACGGGCCTCGGGCGCGATGGCTACTCTATCATCGGGCAGGGCCGTATTGCAGAGATCGTCGGCGCAAAAAGCAACGAGCGCCGCGAAATTTTCGAGGAAGCCTCGGGCATTGCCAAATACCGCTACCGCAAAACGGAAGCCGAGCATCGCCTTGCTAGTGCCGAAGAAAACCTCGAGCGTCTGCGCGATATTCTCGGCGAGCTGGAAAGCCGCGTTGGCCCGCTGGCGAAAGACAGCGCCAAGGCGCAAAAGTTTTTGGAGCTTTCCGAACAGCGCAAAAGCCTTGAGGTAACGCTTTGGGTTGATAACGTGCGCCGCGCCAAGGATACCGTGCGTGAGCAGCAGCATAAATACGAAACCGCCGAAGCCGATTACAACCGCTTGGATGAGGCCGAAAAATCGGCCGAGCAGGAGGCTGAGGAAATTCGCGCCGAGGCGCAGCGCATGACGATTGAGATCGAGCGCTTAAATGGGGACATCCGCACGATCACGGAACAGATGAATTCCACCACGAGCCGTATCGCCGTGCTGGAAAACGACATTGCGCACAACGAGCAGAATATCCAAAACCTTGAGGCCGAGATCGCCGAGGGCGAGCACAGCCGCGAGAACATCAACGGTGAGATCGCGGGCCACGAGCAGGCCATCACGGAGATCGAGGCCGCCGAAAAAGAGATCGAAGCCGCGATCGCCGCGGTGAATGCGACGCTTGAAAAAATCCAAGCCGACAGCCTCGCTTCCGGCGAGCGGCGCGGCGCGGTTACGGCCGCCCTCGCCCAAATGACGGAGCAGCAGACGGCCTGTCGCGTCAGCGCGGCGGGGGCCGATTCGGCCGCTGCGACGGCGGCCCAGCGTTTGGAAGAAGCCCGTGCCGAAGGCGCCACGGACAAGGAAAGCGTCGAAAAGCTTGCACAGGAGCAGGCGGATACCGCCGCCTATCTCGAAAAAATCAACGAAAATGTCACGCGCCTGACCAATATCCGCAGCGGCCTGACGTTAAAGCTGGCTGCCCGCAGAAAAAGCCTCGATGAGGCCGACGCTGCCGAGCAGCAGATCGACCGCCAGATTGACGCGGCCGAGCAGCGCGTACAGGTTTTGCGTGAGCTGGAAAAAAACATGGAAGGCTATACGCAGTCCGTCAAAAGCGTGATGCGCGCGGCCGAGGCACACCGTCTCGGCGGCGTGATCGGGCCGGTATCCAGCATCCTTTCCGTCGAAAAAGGCTATGAGACGGCCATCGAGACGGCGCTGGGCGGCGCGCTGCAAAATATCGTTGTGGATAGCGAGGCCGCGGCCAAGGCTGCCATCGCCTTTTTGCGCGATGCACACGCGGGCCGTGCAACCTTTTTGCCGCTGGATACCATCCAGCCCGGCGTATTCCACGGCGAGCTGACCGGCTCGGCCCAGCTTGCGAGCGGTCTTGTCCACTGCGACGCCAAATATGAGGGCGTCGTGCGCTATCTTTTAGGGCGCATCGTGGTCGTGGATGAAATCAACGAGGCCTCGGGCGTAGCCCGGCGGCTGGGGTATCATAATAAAATCGTGACGGCCGACGGCCAAGTAATCAACGCGGGCGGCAGCTTTACGGGCGGCAGTGTCTCGCGCTCGGCGGGGCTTTTTACCCGCAAGCAGGAAATCGCTGATCTGCGAGAAAAAATTACAAAGTTGCAGGCAAGCCAACAACAGGCACAAACCGATACTGACCGCTGGAAGGCGCAGGTGGATGCCCTTTCCGCCGAGCTGACCGCCACGGAAAGCGAGGCCATCACCGCCGGCAACGATAAAGTGCGCGCCGAAACTGAGGCCGGCCGTATCGCCACGGCGCTGAGCCAAGCCCGCGGCGCGGCCGAAATCCACGCCGGCGAGATCGAGCAGCTGGAAGGGCGCATTGCTGAAAGCCGCGCCACGGCCGAACGGCAAAAAGCCGAGGAAGCGCGCCTTACCGCAGAGATCGAAAAGCTTTCGGCCGAGCTGCATAATATCAGCGCCGGCGACGACAGCTTCTTGGCGACGCGCACCCGCCTTTCCGAGGAGCTGAGCCAGAAAAAGCTTGAAAAGCTCGAGAAGGAAAAGGATGCCGAGGCGCACCGCACCGCGATTGAAAACCTGCAAAGCCGCACGGAGGAAACCTCCGGCCGCCGCGCCGAGCAGGAGCGCAGCATTGCCGCTTTGCGCGGCATGAACGAGCAAAATCGTGCGCATATCGCGGAGATCGAAAACGAAAAATCCGGCCGCGATACTGAGATCAAGGCCAAAGAGGCTGCGATCCAGCAGGCGACGCAACAGCGTTTGGCCCGCCAGCAGGGCGAGACAGAGGCAAACGCCCGCGCCCGTCAGGCTGCCGAGGACCGCGAAAAAATGAGCCAGGAGATGGCCCGCCTCGCTGAGCGCAAAACCAACGCCGAGACGGAATACGATCAGACAATCTCCAAGCTGTGGGAGGAATATCAGCTTTCGCTGACGGAGGCGGAAAAGCTTTGCATCCCGTTTGAAAGCCTCGCCCAGCTGCGCGCCGATGTGCAGGATCTGCGCAATCAGATTCGTAGCTTGGGCAATGTTAACGTGGGCGCCATCGAGGAATTCAAAGAGGTCAAGGCGCGGTACGATACCCTGCATGAGCAGGTGACAGACGTGGAAAAGAGCAAGGCCGAGCTGACCCGCATGATTACCGAGCTGGCCGGCCAGATGAAAACCATCTTTACCGATAACTTCCGCACCATCAACGAAAACTTTGGCCGCATCTTTGCCGAGCTGTTCGGCGGCGGCACGGCCAGCCTCTATTTGGATGACGAAAACGACGTGCTGGAAACGGGCATCGAGATCCGCGTGGCGCCCCCGGGCAAGGTGATCAAAAACCTGTCGGCGCTTTCCGGCGGCGAGCAGGCGCTTGTGGCAATCAGCATCTATTTCGCCATTTTGGCTGTCAACCCGGCGCCGTTCTGTATTTTGGATGAGATCGAGGCCGCGCTGGACGACGCGAACGTGATACGCTATGCGCAGTACTTACGCCGCATTACCGATAAAACGCAGTTCATCGTGATTACGCACCGGCGCGGCACGATGGAAGCGGCGGATATTTTGTATGGTGTGACGATGCAGGAGGACGGCGTCTCGAAGCTGCTGCGGCTCGACCTCGAGAATGTGGACGCGACACTGATCTCCTGATTTTCGCCAGCCAAAGGAGGCCCTATATGGGATTGTTCGGCAAAAAGAACAAACAAAAGATGGACGACGGCCTTTCTAAAACGCGGACAGGCTTTTGGGGCAATATTGTCAACACGCTGCGCGGCAGCGAGATTGACGACGCGCTTTACGAGCAGCTGGAAGAGCAGCTTGTGCTGGCCGATACCGGCGCAGATGTGGCCGGCGAGCTTGTAGAGGAGCTGCACGCCCGTGTGCGGCGCGATCATCTGAAAACAGGCGCCGAGGCGCTGGATGCCCTTAAGGCCATTGTTGCCGAGGAGCTGACGCCGGAGGCGGAGATGGACCTTTCGGGCCACCCCGCTGTGGTTCTGATCATCGGCGTAAACGGCGTGGGCAAAACGACGAGCATCGCCAAGCTTGCGAACTTTTATAAGGCCGCGGGCAAAAGTGTGCTGCTGGCCGCGGGGGATACCTTCCGCGCCGCCGCGGGCGAACAGCTGGACATCTGGGCCGAGCGCGCGGGCGTCTCAATCCTTAAAAGCGCAGATGGCGCCGACCCTGCCGCCGTCATCTTTGATGCAGTGCATTCCGCCGCGGCCAAGGGCGTTGATGTCGTGCTTTGCGATACGGCCGGCCGCCTGCATAATAAAAAGAATCTCATGGATGAGCTTTCCAAGATCAGCCGCAGCGTGAAAAAGGCCGCGCCGGAGGCCAGCGTCGAAACGCTGCTTGTGCTGGATGCGATCACCGGCCAAAACGCCATCCGGCAAGCGCAGGAGTTTGTGGCCGCCGCGGGCGCCACAGGCGTGATCTTAACCAAGCTCGACGGCACGGCCAAGGGCGGCTGCGTCGTCAGCGTAAGGCGCAAGCTGGGGCTGCCCGTGCGCTTTGTGGGCGTCGGCGAAAAGCTGGACGATCTCATTCCGTTCTCGGCCGAAGATTTCGCCGCGGCGCTGCTGGGCAAAAGCGAAACGTAAGCTTCGTCCTGCCGCCGTGCTCGGCGCGGCAGAAAAAGGCCGGGCTTAAAATCACGCCCCGCATGGCATCTTCGGCTTTTCGGGCGGCGCGGCCTGCCATAAAACTCAAAACGGCGCTTTTACGCTGTACTCGCTTTAGGGAGGATTCTGCCATGCTGATTTGCGCGGCAACCAACAACCCCGGAAAATTAAAAGAGCTGCGCCGTATTCTGACGGCGATGGGGCATGAAGTGAAAAGCCTGAAGGAGCTGGGCATTGCCCTTGACCCAGAGGAGACGGGCACGACTTTTGCCGAAAATGCCCGCCTGAAGGCCGAAGCTTTTTGCAAGGCTTCAGGCCTCGCTACCGTGGCGGATGATTCCGGCCTGTGTGTAGCGGCTCTGGGCGGCGCGCCGGGCGTGTTCAGCGCCCGCTACTGCGGCCGCCACGGCGACGATGAAGCCAACAACGATAAGCTGCTTGCCGCGATGAAAGACATCCCGGAAGAACAGCGCGGGGCAAAATTTGTTTCCTGCGTATGCCTGATGCTGCCCGATGGGCGGCACCTGACCTGCGAAGGCGAATGCGAGGGCGAGATCGCCGCCGCGCGCAAGCCCGGCGATTACGGCTTTGGATACGATCCGCTGTTTATTCCGCTGATGCGCGGCATACCCGGCGGGGTGCGTGCCAATCACGAATATGCAAGCTACGCCCAGCTTACGCCCGAGGAAAAGGATGCCATCAGCCACCGCGGCGCGGCATTGGATCAGCTGGCCGAAGAACTGCCCGCTTTTTTGGCGGATGGCAGCATCCTCGCCGCCGCCAGCGCCCCGGCCAAGCTTACCGAAAATGCACCCAACCTTTACCGCCCATTTTCCACACAGAAAAAGGAGAAAACGATGCTTACCAGTAAACAGCGCGCGATTCTGCGCGGCAAAGCCAATACGATGGACCCGGTATTCCAGATCGGCAAAGGAGAAATCGACGAGGCCCTTGTGCAGTCGGTGCTCGATTGCCTCGCCGCGCGCGAGCTTATCAAGCTGAAGGTGCTGGAAAACAGCCCTTATTCTGCCCGTGAGGCCGCCACGCTCCTTACCGAGAAAACCGGCGCCGATTGTGTGCAGGTGATCGGCGCAAAGTTTGTGCTGTACCTGCAAAAGAAAAAGGAAAGCCAGTACGCGGCGCTGCTGAAATGAAAATTCTGCTGTACGGCGGCACTTTTGACCCGCCGCATATCGGCCATCTGCACAACCTGCAATCGGTTGCGGCGTGTGTGCGGCCCGATCAAGTAATTGTGATGCCGGCCGGCATCCCGCCGCATAAGGCTGCCAGCCAAACCCCTGCGCCCGCGCGCCTTGCCATGTGCGATTGTTTTTTGGCGCTGGCGGGTACCGCGGACATCCCGCGGCTGGAAGTTTCCCGCTGGGAGATCGACCGCGCAGCGGCCGGCGAGGCCAATTATACGCAGGCCACGCTGGAAATGCTGGCAAAGCGCTTCCCCGGCGCTGTGCTGTATCTGGCCGTGGGCAGCGATATGCTGCTTTCGTTTGATACGTGGCACAACTGGCGGCAGGATCTCGCGCTTGCCACGCTTGTCGTCGAAAGCCGCGAGACGGACGACGCAGCCGCGCTGCGCGCCAAAGCGGCCGAGCTTGACCCGACCGGCCAGCGTGTGTTGTTTGCCGCGGCGCCTGCGCTGCCGATGTCCTCGACGGCGCTGCGCGGCCGCCTTGCCGCGGGCGATGCCTGCGAGGATGCCTTGCCGCCAAAAGTGCGCGCCGTAATCGCGCGGCGCGGCCTTTATCGAGCCGCAAAAATCTGAAGAAACACGGAGCAACGAAAAAGTGACGATCGAACAAGCCAAAGCGATGGCAAAATCTACGCTGAGCGCCAAACGCTATCAGCATACGGTCAATGTAAAAAAGATGGCCGTTAAGCTCGCAAAACAGTATGATGCCGACCCGGAAAAGGCGGCGCTTGCGGCGTATCTGCATGACCTTGCCAAGGAGAAGCCCAAAGAGGAATTATTGCAGATTATGCGCGATAATGCTATAATGGCAAATAATGCCGAACAGCGCCCCGCGCCGGTTTGGCACGGTGTCTGCGCGGCCATCCTCGCAAAAACCCGCTGGGGCGTGGATGACCCGGAGATTCTCGATGCGGTGGCCTGCCATACAACGGGCCGCCCGCATATGACAAAGTTGGACAAAATTTTGTTTTTAGCCGACATGACGAGCGCCGAGCGAGATTGGCCCGGAGTGGATGCGCTGCGCCGGCTGGAGATGGAAAGCCTCGACGCCGCGATGCGCGAGGGCTTGCGCCAGACGATCGACTTTGTAAATGCAAGCGGCAAGAAGGCAGACCCGATGTCTGCCGCCGCCTATCAGGACCTGATCGAAACCGTGTGAAAGGGGAAAAAAGCGATGAGTGAATCCCGTCATATCCATACTAACCCGAACTCGTCCGACGGCTCCCGCAAAATCCGCAGAGCCCAGAGCACTTCTTCCGGCAGCCATTCGGCCTATGCCGGCAGTGAAAGATCCGGCCGCAGCGGCTATGCAAACGAGGGCTACAGCCGCCAGCCGGTGCGCCGCCCGGCCGGACAAAGTGTCGGCACGAACGGCAGCCGCAGCGGCAATGGCCGGCGCCGCCGCAAAAAGACGCCCGTCTGGGTGCCGCTGGTGGTTGTGCTGTGCGTTATCGGCATGGGCGTCGGCGTTGTGCTTGGCTATGTGAACCATATCATGTCAGCCGTCCACGATGACAACGCCGCCCAGATCGCCGATGAAGTCAAGACGGCAGAGGAATACAAGGGCGACGTTTTAGGCGTCTTGATTTGCGGCATCGACTACGAGGAAGGCCGCACCTACGGCGCCAGCAATGACGGCCAGACCAACGATGGCATGACCGATATGATTATGTACTTCCAGTTTGACGTCAAAAACCACAAGATCAATATGCTGCAAATCCCGCGCAACACGCTTGTGGGCAAAAGCGTTACGTGCAGCGACACAACAGGCAAAACGTATAAGGCGTCGAACGGCCAAATTAACTCCATCATGAAATCCAACGACGACGGCATGGCCGCGCTGGCGGATGTGGTGGCAAATAACTATAAACTTCCCGTCGATCACTACGCCACCGTCGATATGGACGCCCTGAAAGAGCTTGTCAACCGCTTTGGCGGCGTCGAGGTATATATCCCGCAGGATATTAAATCCGACGGCAGCTTCTTGCCGCAGGGCTACCATAATCTGGACGGCAATCAGGTTGAGTTCTTTGTGCGTAACCGCCACAGCTATGCCGATCAGGACATCAGCCGTATGAACATGCAGCGCTATTTCTATGCGGGCCTGTTCAAGCGCATCCGCAGCGCAAATGTGGCCGAGATCATCAACCTCACGCCTGTTATCACCTACTTTGTCAAGACGGATATGGATGCCGCCACCTGTATCTCGCTGGGCGTGTCCTTCCTGAAGGTGGATTCGGCCGACATTTTGGTTGCGCAGACGCCGGTTTATACTGCGACGGAAAAGTACGAGACGAACTCTGTGCTTGTGCCCGACCGCACGGATATTGCCGACCTTTTGAACCAATACTATCGTGATTATACCGGCCCGATTGATGCTTCGCAGCTGAACCTCGCAGATAATCTTGTCGGCAACACCGGCGTGGCAACCAGCGCCAATGTGCAGCGCATGGGCCAGCTCGATCAGGAGGCCAATACCGCCATCGAAAACGGCGACACCGATGTAGAGGGCGCATATACCACCGATGCCGCGCCCGATCCGAATTCCGCAGCATCCTAAGCGGAAAAATAACGAACGAATTTCACCCGCATGCACAGGCTGCCGCAAAGCGGCCTGTGCATGCTTTTGCACACAGGAGAGAGTATGGAAAATTTGAAAGACCCGCGCGCCCTCGCCGTTGCGATTGCCAAAATCCTCGACGCCAAAAAGGCGGAATCTGTGCGCGTTTTGAAGGTGCGTGATCTCACGGCGCTTACGGATTATTTCGTGATCGCCTCCGGCACCTCGACGACGCATACCGCGGCGCTGGCCGATGAAGTGGAATTTCAGCTGGGCGAAAAAGGCGTTAAGCCGCTTTCAAGCGAAGGCTTCGATTCCAAAAACTGGGTGCTGCTGGATTATGGCAGCGTCATCGTGCACGTTTTTGTGCCCAACACGCGCACCTATTATGATCTTGAGCACCTTTGGGCCGATGGCGAGCCGGTAGAGCTTTCCGAGCTGGAAGCCGCAGAGGCCCCGAAAACGGACAAGCCGGAATAACGCAAGCTGTGCTGTGCAAAGTGCCGCGCGGCGTGTGGCCGCGCAGCCTTTTTGGATGGGAAAGAATCTTGTTTGGAGCTGATGAACGATGAAGTATGATTTCAAGGCCGTTGAGGCCAAATGGCAGAAGGTGTGGGAGGATGAGAAAACCTTTCACGCCGAGATCGACCACAAAAAGCCGAAGTATTACTGCCTGGTCGAGTTTCCGTATCCTTCCGGGCAGGGCCTGCACGTAGGCCATCCGCGCAGCTATACTGCGATGGATATTGTGGCGCGTAAGCGCCGCTTGCAGGGCTATAATGTGCTGTATCCGATGGGCTGGGATGCCTTTGGCCTGCCCACGGAAAACTACGCGATGAAAAACCACATTCATCCGCATATTGTGACGAAAAACAATGTGGCCCACTTCAAAAGCCAGCTGAAAGCGCTGGGCTTCTCCTTCGATTGGGATCGTGAGATCAATACAACCGACCCGGAGTATTATAAGTGGACCCAGTGGATCTTTTTGCAGTTGTACAAGCACGGCCTTGCCTACAAAAAGGAGATGGACGTCAACTGGTGCACGGGCTGCAAATGTGTGCTGGCCAACGAGGAAGTCGTCAACGGCGTGTGCGAGCGCTGCGGCAGCCCTGTCGTCCACCGCGATAAGAGCCAGTGGATGCTGAAGATTACCGCTTATGCGGATAAGCTGATCGACGGGCTGGATGACCTTGATTTCATCGACCGCGTCAAAACCCAGCAGCGCAACTGGATCGGCCGCAGCCACGGCGCAGAAGTGAACTTTGGCACCACGGCCGGCGATACCCTGACCGTATATACCACGCGCTGTGATACGCTGTTCGGCGCAACGTACATGGTCGTCTCGCCCGAGCACGAGCTTGTAAAAAAGTGGCTGGCCGATGGCGCAATCCAAAACCCGGATGCCGTGAAAGCCTATCAGGCCGAGGCTGCCCGCAAGAGCGATTTTGAGCGCACCGAACTGAACAAGGAAAAGACGGGCGTGAAGCTCGAGGGTGTGCGGGGCATCAACCCTGTCAACGAAAAAGAAATCCCAATCTTCATTTCCGATTACGTGCTGGCCACCTACGGTACCGGCGCAATCATGGCCGTGCCGGCGCACGATACGCGCGACTGGGATTTCGCCAAGAAATTTGGTCTGCCGGTTCTCGAGGTTGTCAAGGGCAAGGGCGAAAGCCACCTCGATCAGGAGGCATTTACCGATGTCGCCACGGGCACGCTTGTCAACTCCGGCTTCTTGAACGGCCTTTCCGTCGAAGAAGCCAAAAAGACGATGATTGCGTGGCTTGAATCGAACGGCAAAGGCCACGATAAAGTAAACTATAAGCTGCGCGATTGGGTGTTCAGCCGCCAACGCTATTGGGGCGAGCCGATCCCGATGGTGCACTGTGAAAAGTGCGGCTGGCAGCCTTTGCCCGAGGATCAGCTGCCGCTGCGCCTGCCGGACATCACCGATTTTGAGCCGGGCCCCGACGGCGAAAGCCCACTGGCCCGCCATAAGGATTGGATCAAGACGACTTGCCCGTGCTGCGGCGGCCCCGCGACGCGCGAGACGGATACGATGCCCCAGTGGGCCGGCTCGTCGTGGTACTTCTTGCGCTATATGGACCCGCACTGCAAGGATGCCATCGCCAGCAAAGAGGCCCTTGATTATTGGAGCCCGGTAGATTGGTATAACGGCGGCATGGAGCATACCACGCTGCATTTGCTGTACAGCCGCTTCTGGCATCGCTTCTTGTATGACATCGGCGCCGTGCCGAAGCCGGAGCCGTATCAAAAGCGCACTTCGCACGGCATGATCTTGGGCGAAAACGGCGAAAAAATGTCGAAGAGCCGCGGCAACGTGGTAAACCCGGATGAAGTCGTGGATCAGTACGGCGCGGATACGATGCGCCTGTATGAGATGTTCATGGGCGATTTCGAGCAGGCTGCCCCGTGGCAGACGGCCGCGATTTCCGGCTGCAAGCGTTTCTTGGAGCGCGTCTGGGGCCTTTCGGAAAAGCTTGTGCCCGGCGAGGGCTATCGCCCCGAAACCGAGACGCTGCTGCACCAGACAATCAAAAAGGTGACGGACGACATCGAAGTGCTCAAGATGAACACCGCCATCGCCCAGATGATGACGCTTGTCAACCGCTTTACCGAGCTTGGCGGCGCAACAAAGGCCGAGTTTGAGACGCTTTTGAAGCTGCTGAACCCGTTTGTGCCGCACATGACAGAAGAGCTTTGGAGCATGCTGGGCCACGAGCACAGCGACCAGCTGGCCTACGAGGCTTGGCCCGTTTACGACGAAGCCAAATGCAAAGAGGCTACCATCGAGCTGGCCGTACAGGTAAACGGCAAGGTAAAGGCGCACCTGAACGTTGACGCGGACATTTCCGCCGCCGACGCCATTGCCGCCGCCAAGGCCGAGCCGGACGTTGCCGCCGCAATCGCGGGGAAAACGATTGCCAAGGAAATCTACGTCAAGGGCCGCCTTGTCAATATCGCCGTAAAAGGCTGATACCACAAAAGAAAGCAGGGCTTTTCGGGCGCCGCGGGGAAAGCAAAGTTTCCGTGAACTTTTTCGGATTTGTGCGGAAAACGGTTGACACCGCGGGGCTTGAAAGGTATAATAGCTAGCGTTGATACCTATGTAACAACGAAATTCCTGCCTCGAGGGAGGGAATAAAATGTCGGAAATTCGTATTAAAGAGGGCGAATCGCTGGAAAGCGCACTTCGTCGCTTTAAGCGCAGCACTGCTCGCAGCGGCGTGTTGGCAGAGGTTCGTAAGCGTGAAGCTTACGAGAAGCCTTCTGTCCGCCGCAAGAAGAAGTCGGAAGCAGCCCGCAAGCGCAAGTTCAAGTAATTGAGCTGTCTGATCGTCTGCTCGGGCTTCTGCGCCATGCAGAGCCGACGTGGGGGGACCTTTTGGGTCCTCCCACTTTTTTTGAAATAATTTATGGGCCGGAGGCTTTTATGTGGTTCACCCCCGAATATGTGTTTCAGGATGTGACGCACATCACGCCGGAATTTTTACGGGCCAAGGGCGTATGCGCGTTGGTGCTGGATGTCGATAATACGATCACCGGCGATCAAAGCCAGATTGTGCCGCCCGAAGTGCAGGCGTGGTTTGCCGCGATGCAGGCCGCGGGCGTTTCGCTGACGATCCTTTCCAACGGCGCAAAAAAACGGGTACGGCCTTTTGCCGAAAAGCTCGGCCTGCGCTGGGTTTCACGCTCGGCTAAGCCCCTGCCGTTTGGGATGATGGTGGCGCGCAGGCGCCTCGGGGTGCGGCGCGCGCAGATGGCAATGGTCGGCGACCAGCTGTATACCGACCGCTGGGCCGCGGCGCTGTACGGCATCCCTGCCTTTATGGTGGTGCCGCGCGGGCCTGATCTCGGCGCACATGTGCGTTTTAAGCGCAGGCTGGAAGCGCCCTTTTGGCAAAAATATTACGATAGGGGAGGCAAAACGCTGTGACGGAAAAGAATGTGCTGAAAAATGCCGCAGCGCAGCCCTCTGCCGAAAGCAAACTGCCCGCCGCGGACGGCTGGCATATCCGCTTTGGCACGGCCGGCGAAAGCATCAGTTTCGACACAATGGGCTACAAAAGCAGCCTCGACATCCCGGCCTATACCGCGCGTTTTGATTTGCATGCGTTCGAGTATCAGTGCGGCCGCGGGGTGCGGCTTGGCCTTGAAAAGGCGGCGAAAATGGCGGCCCTCGCGCAGGAAAAGGACATCCTTTTCAGTGTGCATGCACCTTATTTCATCAGTATGTCGAGCATGGAGGAAGAAAAACGCCTCAACAGCATTCAATATTTGCTGCAAAGCTGCGCTGTCGTAAAGGCGCTGGGCGGCCGCCGCGTGATCTTCCATACGGGCAGCTGCGGCAAGCAGAGCCGCGAGGCGGCGCTGGAAAAGGCGTTGGATACGATGCGCCGCGCCGTGGAAGCCTGCGACGCTGCGGGCTATGGCGATTTGACCCTTTGCCCTGAGACGATGGGCAAAATTGGCCAGCTGGGCACCCTAGACGAGGTTCTGGCGCTGTGCCGTGTGGATGCGCGCATTACGCCCTGCATCGATTTCGGCCACTTAAACGCGCGCACTCTGGGCGGTATCCGCACAAAACAGGATTATGCTGACATCCTCGACCGAATCGGCGCGGCGCTGGGCGATGCGCGCGCGGCGCGCTTTCATGTGCATTTTTCCCGCATCGAGTTTACGGCGGGCGGCGAAAAGCGCCACTGGACGCTTGCCGACACGCAGTTCGGCCCCGAGCCGCAGCCCCTACTGGAGCTTTTGGCCGAGCGCAAACTTGCGCCCGTTATTATCTGCGAAAGCGCCGGCACACAGGCCGAGGATGCGGCGGCCATGCAGGCGGCCTATCGGCGGGCGCTTGTGTAAGCGCCGCAAAAACACTGTTTGTTGTCGGTTTTTTTGCATTTCTGCCTGTTTTTGGGTGGCATCCCCTTGCAATAGGGCCATATTTCGGGTACAATAATTGCAGATATGCGTTGTGTGTATTGACATTTACTTTATTGGAGGAATTCCGAATGATTTCTGCAGGCGAATTTCGTAATGGCGTAACTTTTGAACAGGATGGCCAGGTTCTTCAGGTCGTCGAGTTCCAGCATGTGAAGCCGGGCAAGGGCGCTGCCTTTGTTCGCACGAAGACGAAGAACGTGATCACCGGCGCGGTAGTGGAAACCAGCTACAACCCGACCGCGAAGTTCCCGCGCGCATCCATCGACCGCCGCGAGATGAGCTATAGCTATGAAGATGGCGATTTGTACTACTTCATGGATAATGAGAGCTACGAGCAGGTCCCCGTCAACAAAACCGACGTGGGCGATAACTTCAAGTTCTGCAAAGAGAACGATCTGTGCAAGATCCTGTCCTACAAGGGCCAGGTGTTCGGCGTTGAGATCCCGACCTTTGTTGAGCTGGAAATCACCAAGACGGAACCGGGCGTTAAGGGCAACACTGCAACCAACACCCTGAAGCCGGCAACGCTCGAGACGGGCGCTGAGATCCGTGTGCCGCTGTTCATCAACGAAGGCGACAAGATCCGCATTGATACCCGCACGGGCGAGTATATGGAGCGCGTCTGATTTTCATTGGGCTTTGGGCCGGGCCGGTGTTTTGCCGGCCCGGCCTTTTCGCTCATCATAAAACCTTGGGCTGGCGGCGTGGCCGCCGGAAAGGAAAACAGCTATGAATCTGTCGGAAAAGGCGGCTTATCTCAAAGGCTTGGCGGATGGCCTTGGCCTGAAGGACGATACCAGTGAGCAAAAGATTCTGCGCGGCGCTGTCGATCTGCTGGCCGCGATCAGTGAAAAACTGGAGGATCTCGACGGCGAGGTTGGCAACATCTGCGGCGAGCTGGATACCATCGAGGACGATCTGTATGAGACGGACGACGAGGGCGGCGACGAAGAGGACGATGAACCCGAAGAGCAGGAGGGCAAGGCGCAGTATGAGCTGACATGCCCGAAGTGCGGCGCTGTCACGGTTGTTGATGAGGACACCTTGATGAGCCAAGAAATCGTCTGCTCAAAATGCGGCGCGCCGTTTGACATCGAGTTCGGCGAAAACGATGAGGACGAAAAGAAGTAATCGGCTTTCCATCTATACGGCAAAGCGCCCCCGCGGCTTTCGCTGCGGGGGCGCTTCTCATACAAAATGTGCTGTGGGCTTCCTGCCCGCATGATGGGCGGGGGCTAGGCGTTAGGCCTGTGCATCGGCAAGGGCCTTGCCCAGCCAGATGCCGCCGATGTCCAGCGCGTTGTAAAGGCCGACCTTTGTGGTCTGGCGCATAATCCGCTCGGGCAGGGGCTTAGAAGTATCAGTGGAAAGCAGGATCAGATGAACCTTATCTGCCAGCTCTTCGCCGTTCTCCTTTTTGGTGGTCAAAATCTGTAAATACAGCACATACGCATCCGACATGCTGCCATAGTAGATCTCATTGCCGGAGCGGACAAAGGGCTTGCCCTTATACGTCATTTTCGGTGTATATTCCATCTTGGAAAGCCTCCATTCAGCCGGTTGATTCCGAATACCGTAACAGTATACCATAAAAGCACCGTTGATACAAATAAAAATGGACACTATGCGCCAAATCTTGGCCGTCGGGTAAAATCTCTTGCGCCGCAAAACGAGCTGCGCTATAATGAACCATAAGAGTAAAAAATGTTTTTGCGGCTTATCTGTGGCCGCCGAAGATAAAGAGGGAGCCTAAGAATGGCCGATTATCAGGAGTTTCGTCGTAAAGTTCAGATGCGGCGCCGAAAAAAGAGATTGCTGGCTGCAACCGCCGTGGCCGCCGCGGTGTTGGTCGTGATCGGGGTAGTGTGGATCGTGAAAGACAGCTTTAAGCCGCCGATCACCGAAAGCACCGCTGCCTCCGGCCAAGCGGCATCTTCGGCCGCAAGCCAGCCTGCGAGCGCGGCTTCTTCCGAAGCTGCGCCTGCGGGTGATGCGTCGGCTTTCACCTTGACGGCGAACGCTGACGCGAACTGGAATTCTTCGGCTTACGGTGTCCGCGTTTTGAACGAGGGAATCCTTGGGCAGGACGACGGCACGACGGCGATGGATTTCCGCTTGGCGGCGCAGCCCGCCTGCGGCGTGGCTGATTTAAGCTATTTCGATAACGTCACCTTTGTGGGCGATAGCATCACGCAGGGCTTGCAGCTGTACGACGAGGGCCTGCCCAACGCGCATTACTGCGCCTATAAGGGCATCGGCCCCAACGCCATTGTTAACGGCGCGACCGTGAAGGATGTGCACGGCGCGGTGCAGGTGCCGATGGATGCGCTGGTGGCCAGCCAGCCGAACGAGATTTACATTTTGCTGGGCACAAACGTGCTCGTCAGCGCGGGCAGCTACGATTCTTTTCTGGCCTACTACAGCCAGCTGGTGGATATGATTCAGGGGGCGCTGCCCGGGGTGCCGATTTACATCCAATCCATTACGCCGGTGCGGCCGGAAGTTTCCCGCACGAAGCCGGGGCTGGAAAACGGCCGCCTGCGCCAGATCAATGATGAAGTTGCGGCGATGGCCCTGACAAAGGGCTGCCACTTTATTGATCTGTGGGAAGCGTTGGCCGATGACGAGGGCAACCTCAACGCCGACTATGCCCAGCCGGACGGCATCCACTTAAAGCCCGCGGGCTATCAGGCGTGGGTATCCTACCTGCAAGCGCACACGCAGTATACGCCCGGCGTCGTTTATGCGGCAGGCACGAGCTATTATATCGAGAACTGAGCTTTTGCTTTGCGCCCTCCGGCTTTGGCCGGGGGGCTTTTTTGCGGCATGTTACTGTGGATTATCAGGCTAATCCGCGCCCTGTTCGCATTCTGCAAAAACATTGCCTGCAACGCCGCGCTGGAAATGTTGCCCACATAGCTTCTGCCGCAATCTCACAGTATACTTAAATTCGGCTCTGATGAAAGCACACAATTCGGATTTTCAACAAATAAGCGCGACCGTTCAGATCCGCCGGCGGCCAGCTCAATTATTTTGGACTCTTCGGTAGAAAGCGTGGGTAATAAAAAGTGAATAAGGCCCTGCGCAACAGGAATTCTGCTATGATTCTTAATGTCACAAAAGAAATCAGGAAAGCAGGGTCATAAAGGGCGCATTAATTGCCTTATTCAATCACTAGCCGGAACCACGAAGATCATAGCCGAAGGGCTGTTCGTGGAAGCCGGAACCAATGCGTTGGTAGTAAAAGCCCGTCCGACAAAGCGGGAGCAATGTCGGTGTGGAATCTGCCACAGGAAGGCTTCTGGATATGACAGCGGCCGTGAAACACGCCGCTGGAGATGTCTGGATGTGGGGGCCGAGATGAGCTATATTGAATCATCCCTGCCACGAGTGCTCTGCAAGGAGCACGGCGTTGTTTCAGCAGCCGTTCCTTGGGCAAGGCACAAATCCCGGTTCTGCAAGAATTTTGAGGAAACCGTGGCTTGGCTTTCCACACATGCTTCAAAAAAGGCAGTGTCGGAGCTGATGCGTATTGAGTGGCACACCGTTGGGAACATCTGCAAGCAGGGGGGTGCGGACAAAATCTTGGACTAAGCGCATAGCCCTAAACTTTGTCGATATTCTAATGGGCTATGCCCCCCAAAGAAACTTTCATTCGTTTTTCTCGATACCAGACCAGGTAGGCCTCAATGATCTGAATGAAACTTAACAGCGAGACATTCTGCCATGACCGGCCATAGAACATTTCATTTTTCATTTGGCCAAGGAATTCTTCACAGGCAGAATTGTCTAGCGAGCATCCCTTCTTTGACATGGAGCGATGCAGGTGTGATTGCTTCATTCTCTGAATCCAGCCTGGCCATCGGTAATGACAGCCACGGTCTGTATGGATAATCGGATGCTCCTCTGCTTTCAGTCCTGAAATAGCATCCTCCAGCATTGTGTTGACCAACTCTGCATTTGGCGATAAACCAACGCGCCAACAGACAGGCATGCCATCAAAGCAATCGATGATAGGAGAAAGATATACCTTGCCAGCTGGAATAGAAAATTCCGTAATATCTGTAAGCCACTTCTCGTTTGGGCTTTCCGCATGAAAGTTGCGCTCTATCATGTTGGGAACAGCCGGTGTGATTTCGCCTTGATGGGAACTATATGCTCGCGTTCGCTTTAGGAAAGGTTGTAGCTGCTCCTGCTTCATCAGGTTCTGGTAGGCTGTCTGACTAAAAATCGCTTTTGTATTTTGGATTGCATCATTT
The DNA here is from genome assembly GCA_022652735.1 of Faecalibacterium sp. Classification (GTDB taxonomy): domain Bacteria; phylum Bacillota; class Clostridia; order Oscillospirales; family Ruminococcaceae; genus Faecalibacterium. Next base: position 138,985 of record JALCRP010000003.1, read on the forward strand.
CGCTCCACCAAAACAGAACCTATGGAGGCAACCAACAATAAAATTAAGCTTGGCATCCGCACGGCCTTTGGCTTTCGTAATCCTAACAGTTTGATTGCTATGGTGATGCTGTCTTGCTCAGATGTCCAGCCGAGGCTTCCTGGACGGTGAATTTTCACCCACACATTCTACCGAAGCCTCTTTTTTATAATAGACTTCTGTTTGGATTACGATGGAAAGCGCAACGAAAACCTTGCCAAGATACCAATCTGTGTATACAATATAATTTGTGAATTCATGTCCTTTTTCGGGCGGGCAAATGGCAGGCATTACGGGCCTAGTTCGCACCCGATGGAGGCGGCATATCGGGACGGTACAAATAGCAAGGCTACGTACATAAAACGCACCTCTGGCCCGGCAGCGCTCGGGCATGCGTTGCAAATGTAAAAAAGCTCGCCGGCCCGCGGGGCGCAATGAAACAGGAGAGAAAAATGGAAACCGATGAAACGCTCTACCGCCGCTATTTAAGCGGCGATAATGACGCCCTGCGGGAGCTTTTGGAACGGCATCGGCGCGGGCTGATTCTATTCCTTTATGGTATGGTTGGCAGCATGGAAGAAGCAGAGGATCTCATGATGGATGCCTTTGCTGCGGTGCTTGCCAAGGAAAAAACGTTTTATGGTGGCTCTAGTTTCAAAACATGGCTGTTTGCCATCGCACGGCACAAGGCAGGCTCTTTTTTGCGGAAAAGGCATTTTACCGAGGCTGAGCCGGAAATCGTGTCGCTTGCGCAGGAAGAGCCGGATGAACAGCTTTTCCAAACCGAGCGGCGTCGAATCCTGTTTTCCGCTATGACAAGGCTGCACGCAGAGTACCGGCAGGCGCTGATCCTGTTTTATTTTGAGGACATGGACTGCCAAACGATGGCAAGCGTGATGAAGATCTCCCGCCGCAAGGCGTCTGATCTGCTGTATCGTGGCAAGCAGGCACTAAAAAAAGAACTGGAACAGGAGGGATATACCGATGCACAGCTTGGATGAACAGATGCAAGAAATCACAAAACGGGAAGCTGCGCTGCGCAGCCGCCAGCATCACCGGCGCACGGCGATCCTCTCCGGGCTTTCCTGTGTGGGGTGCACGGCGCTGATTGCAGCCACGGCTTGCTGGCTGCCGTTTATCAAGCAAACCACCGACAATGCCGTTCCGGTATACTATGGCTCTGCCCTGTTCGGCACGCCTGCGGCAGGACTGGTAGTGATTATTCTTTTGTCTTTTGCGCTGGGCGTTTCGGTGACGCTTTTGTGCCGCGCACTGCGGAAGGGACGGAACGAAAAATGACGCTGCTGCCATTTGAACAATATACCAACTTCATCCAGATGGCCGTGACGCTATTTTTTAGTAACTGGGTATGGCTGCAGGCGCGGCGTACCACGCGGGAAACGGCTGTTCATATCTTTGCCGCGGGGCTGTTTTCCTTTTTTCTGGGCGATCTGTTCTGGACGGCGCATCTGCTGGTAAAAGGCGTTGCGGCTGCGGCATTTTGCCCGGCGGATGTGGCGTGGATTGGCCTATTCATCTGGTTTTTTGGCGCGATGCGGTTACTGCGCCCGGAAAACGCCCCGCGCCCGTGGTGGGTTTGGGCGCTCACGGCGCTGGTTCCGGCAAACTATGTTGTGTGGGTTACAGGGATGCAGGGCGACCTATTAACCAACGCCCTGTGGGGCATTGTGATGACGCTGCTGATGTGGCAAACCGCTTGCTGCCTGGCCGGGAAAGAGAAACGCTTGCGCCCGTTTGCATGTTGCGTACTTGCCTTTTTGCTGTTGGAGCTTGTGCTGTTTTTATCATGGGGCGCTGCCTATGCGATTTTGGATTTACTGGTTACGGTATCCGTTGTTGCGATGAGCCTCACGCTCATCAAGGGGGTGCGCCATGATGGCTGAAAGCTTTTTCCTGTGCATTGCGGCCCCTCTTGCCGTGGCACTGCTGTTTACGAGCGGCGGTGCACGCCGCTTTTGCATTTTCTTTCTTGCAGGGCTTACCGTGTGCCTGCTTTGCGCCTATGTGGGCGGCTTTCTCATGGCCGTCACTGGGTATTCACTGGATGATGCGGCAGTGTATATCACCCCGATCTCTGAGGAATTGATGAAAATGGCGCCGCTACTATTCTATTATTTGGTATTCGAGCCGGAAGATCGGCACCTTTTGGGGGCGGCTGCGGCGCTGGGCGCAGGCTTTGCCACCTTTGAAAACTGCTACTATCTGATGAGCTCCGGGTCTGCCACGCTAGAATATGTGCTGATCCGCGGCCTTGCCGTTGGGGTGATGCACACGGTGTGTACGATGGCAGTTCCCATGGTGCTGTTGCTGTTTCAGGGCGTGAAGCACATGACCGGCGTTTTGATGGTAGGCATGATGGCCGTTTCGATTACCTATCACGGTCTTTACAATTTGCTGGTGTCCGTTCCCGGCATTTCCCGTGCCGCTGGCTATGCGCTGCCGCTTTGCACGGTAGCGGGCATCCTGATTTTGTCGCGGGTGCGAAAAAAGCTGCTTGCAAAGTATGAAAATGAGCCTCAATCCTAATACGTACAAAAACCGGCCGCGAAGCGATTCGTGGCCGGTTTTTGTGTTACAGAAAATTTTTTACGATTTTTTCTATTTTTGCTGCGAGAATGGTGCACTTTTTGCGACTAATACAAGAACACAAAAATAGGGGGTGTTTGTATGCGTACAACCGAAGAACAGCTTTCGGAAATCTTGCACCGTAAATGCGCCATACAGGCGCGTCGGCAAAAGGCACGTATCGGCAGCCTTTCCGGGCTATCCGTGCTGCTTACAGCAGCACTGGCAATCGGCTTTATCGACATCGGCAATCTGCCGCCGGGCATCCCGGCGCAGACGGTTTACGGCTCGATGCTGCTGGGCGTGAGCGCGGGCGGCTATGTGCTGGCGGGGGTGGCCGCGTTTATGACGGGCGTTGTCGTTACCGTGCTGTGTATCCGGCGCAGAAAAAATATGAAACACAAAGAGAGAATGATGAACAATGAAAAAAAGAATCGTTAGCATTTTATTGTGCCTTTGCATGATGGCGACGCTGCTGCCAACCGTGGCGCTGGCCGGCACACCGTCACAGGAAGCCACAATCACACTCGGGACATCGGCGCTACAGCGCAAGGACCTTTTATATTATGGCACCTGCACACCGAATGCTTCCCTCAATCAAATCCCGAGTTTCACAACAGGAAACATGGCATGGTATGTGATTTCGCCAGAGCATACCAATGCCACAAATCCGAGCGCCACTAAGATACCCAATTACCAATATAATGATAACGGAGGTATCTTTCTGCTGGCTAAAGAGCCGGTTTATAGTTGTACTTATATCGGAAACCGGGATAGTCAGTATGCGCTTGATTCTACGCATGGCGAAATTTGGTACAACTCAGAAATCAGAGCATGGCTGAGCGGAACCTTTTATGGCAGTGCGTTTTCGGAAAAAGAGAAGACGGCTGTTCGCGCGGTCAGCACGGCGGACCTCCGGCCTCAGACGGCCTATGAGATGAACGCTATTACCATTCGCAGCGCAAATCTGAATCAAGAAAAAATATTTCTGCTCTCCTATGATGAAGTTACCAACCCCGGTTTCTTTGATGTGGTTCCGGGGCCGAGAACAGAGGGAGTAACCGATCCGGTTTTGTCATCTAGTTGGCTCTATTTTTTGCGTTCTTCGGTGTATTCCCCAAGTTGTTACGAGGGCAGTACCTATCAAAATTCCGCGCTTTGCCTGATGATGAATGGCAACTGGAACGCGGGTATGATTTCCCAGCAGCTGCAGGAGCAGGAGCAGATGGTGGGATCCCCCAAAGGCGTACGCCCTGCGATGAATCTGACCAAGAGCAACATCCTATTTTGCAGCAAGGCCGTGGGGGGAAAACCCGCAGGCGTTGTTACAAGTCTGTCTGCGCCGGCAACGGAAAGCAATGTAACAGATTGGAAGACGACCCTTCTGGACAGCACAAAAACCCTTATCATCGATAGCTGCACACGCAAAGGCAACCGCGTAACGGTAAGCTATCACGGCGCTACCACGGGTGCTAACCACTATTTGAGCGCGGTGGTAACAAATTCGGCCGGCACCGAGATCACCTATTACGGAAAAGTTGCCGCGCTTTCTGATGCGGCAAATGCGGCCGGTTCAGTGGCTTTTGATCTCGACAGCAAGGAAACCAAGATTGAGTTTTTTGTGGAAGAGGACAATGGCGATTACAAAACCGATTATGCCAGCCAGCCGCAAGAAGTGGATATCAAGGTGGCGCCGAACATTACAACAACCAAGCTGCCGGATGGCGTTGTGGGCGTGGACTATAGGGCCTATTTGGCTTGTACTGGCAGCAACCTTACCTGGACGATGCCGGGAACAGATAATCTTTTGCCATCCTCCTTAGCGCTAGACGGCGCCACAAGGTGTATTCACGGCACACCGAATACCGCAGGAACCAAAACCTTTACTTGTACCGCTACAAACGCATACGGCTCGGATTCTAAAACCTTATCGATCACCATATATCCGCCTGCAAACTGGACGGCAGAAAAAAGCAATGCAGGCGGGAACTACCACCTTGAAAATGCGCGATTGCTGCAAAGCGGCTCCAGTATCGCTGCCGCTGTAGGCGATACAATCACCGTTATCCCCGATGCAGGCTACCAATTTACATCGCTTTCGCTCAGTACGGACCTTGTGATAACGCCCGGTGAAGTTGCGACAAACAGCTTTTCCAAAAACGGCGATGGCAGCTATTCCTTTACCATGCCGGATGAAAACGTATCTGTCAATGCGACGCTAATTTGTTATACACTCAGCTGTGCAAGCTATGAAAACGGAACCGTAACGGCCAGTTATTCCGTAAACAGCGGGACAAGGGTCCCCATCACCTTCGGCGAAACGATCGTTCCTGTTGGCGCGGCGGTTACAATTAGCGCCACGGGCAATACGGATTATCGGCTGGATACCCGCCCGTATCCTCTTTTTACTAGCAGCAGTTATTATGAATACAGTCTTTCGGGGGTATTAAACCCTACGAGCCCTATCAACAGCAATCCGTTCACTTTTACCATGCCAAAGTCAAATGTCACGCTGCATCCTGTGTTTGTGAAAGCCGAAGATGTAGTGACTTACACCGTGATAGCGCCGCCCAACGCAACGCTCAACAATGAAAAAACCGTGGCCACCGTAACCGGCGGCACCGTAACGGCAACGTATCAAAAGGATGCGCGCAATCTCCCAAAACCCGTGACCTTTGGCGAAACGGCAATTCCGGTCAAAACTCCCGTCACGGTCACCTTTACGCCGGATGAGGGGTACGCGATGGTGCCGGGACATGCGGAGGAGCTAACAGATGCAACAGATGCGGGCTGCTATTATAATATGTTGAGCGGGAATATGCAAGGCAAGAGATATATTTCGGCATCTCCGGTGCAGATCTCTTTTCCACGGGAATTGGGCGTTTTGTTTGACACACAATACAGGATAGACTTGTATGCGGAATTTACAAGCGAACCGTTGCCGGCCCCAATCATCAGCTTTACCACGCAACCGCAAAACGCACAAATGACGGCGGGAGCCACACCGGGTACGCTTCATGCGGCGGCGGCCGTGACCCCAAGCGGCACAGCGGCGCTGCACTGGTATGCGTGCGATGCCCAAGGCGCGATCAGCGGCGATTCTCTCGGCGAGGGCGATGTATTTACCCTTCCTGCCGGGTTGGCGGCAGGCACTTATTACTATCGCTGCCAGGCGAGCTGTGATGGCGCGGCAACGGTCAACTCCGGCGTGGCTACCGTTACAGTAAACGCGGCCCCCACGCCGGGCAGCGTTGCAATACCTCTGTTTGACCCTGCGCCGGGCAGCTATTCCTGCGCGCAAAACGTCACGCTCTCTTGCACGACAGAGGGCGCAGCCATCTACTACACGACGGACGGCACAGAGCCAACAGAAAGAAGTGCACTGTATTCCGCTGCAATCGCTGTTTCTTCCACGATGACCGTCAAGGCGAAGGCATTTGTATCCGACATGACGGCGAGCGAAACAGCGAGCGCGGCGTACACCATTGCGCCCCCGGCAGCGCTCGGGGGCACGGTCACGATCAGCGGCGCGGCAAAATACGGCGCGATCTTGACCGCCGATCCCTCCGGATTGACCGGCAATACTGGGACGCTTTCTTACCAATGGAAACGCGGCGGGGCCAATATCGACGGCGCGGTAGGCAGCACCTATGTGCTGACCCAAACCGACATCGGCAGTACCATCACAGTGGCTGTTTCAAGCTCAATCGAAACCGGCACAATCACCAGCACGGCCACGGCCACGGTTGAAAAAGCAGATGCCCCGGCAGCCCCCGCTGGCTTGGCCACCACAGCGGTTACCGCAAAAGGCGGGCACGACGGCAAGATAAGCGGCACCACCGCCGCTATGGAATATAGCACGGATGCATCATTCTCGGCATCCGTTGATTGCGCCGCCGATGAAACCACCGGCCTTTCGGCCAACACATATTATCTGCGCATAAAAGAAACCGCTACGGCCAAAGCGGGCGCATATACAGCGATCACCGTGGCAGATGGGCCTGCGGCACTCACCTGCACCGTAACAGTCAAGGGCAGCTATGCCGCGCCAAGCGGCGCGGGCAGCTACGCAAGCGGCGTGACGGTAACGATCGCTGCCGGTACGCGAAGCAAGTACACCTTTACAGGCTGGACGGTTGAAAGCGGCAGCGCTGCCCTTTCCAATGCAAGCGACAAAACAACAACCTTTACGATGCCGGCAAACAACGTTGTCGTTACCGCAAATTGGGCTTATAACGGCGATGCAGGCGGCGATAAAAGCCGCAATAACGATGAGAGCAACGGCGCAAATGATGCCCCAACAGAATATGCCATGATTCGCGGCGCAAACGCTACATGGAGCGGCGCATCGTCTGGCCTTACAGTTTCTTGCAGCGGCGAATATGCGAAATTCATCGACCTTTGGATCGATGGCGCGGCCATTGCGCACACCGATTATACGGGCAGAACCGGCAGTACGATCATCACCTTGAACGCAAATTATCTAAAAACACTGGCGGATGGGCAGCACACCGTGCGCTTTATCTTTTCGGACGGTTACGCACAGACCACATTTACCGTTTGCAGCGCCACCGCCAGCCCGAAGACAGGCGATGCTTCGCAGGTGATGTTATGGGAGCTGCTGCTGGCCATGTCGCTGTGCGGCATGGGTATGTTCGGCTTTGCCGCGTATCGCAAGCGCAAAGCGGTAAAAAGGCAAATCAAAAAGGTCGGGGTAATGAAGTGATTCCAAAAAGTTAGACAAATATATCAAGTAGGCGGCTGGAAGGGCTTGTTGTCTGTGAATAGCAGGAGGCAAGCCCTTTTGTAAATGTTGCTTCAGCTGGAACGTATATTAAAAGGGTAAAACCTGATTTTTCACCTCTAACTTACGGCTTTAATAAGCTACCCAACTTTTTAAAAGCTTTTCCTGATAAATATGAAGTGAAAAAATATACAGGAAAGGGGAATGTAAATATTATCGCATACAGGTGCCTGCAAAATTATGACGAATAACTTAATGACACTGCTCGTCAAGTAAGCAATGAAATAAAACAAGATTTTTCATCCAAGGGCACATCGCTCTTGGATGTTTTTTTATGCGGCAAAAGCAAGCTGGTGCTTTTCCCGAGATTTCGCGTCACACGGCGATTGTTGTAATAGGAAATATAAGTAAGAATCATTGTAATCAGCTATCGCTTTGACGCAAAGTGCTTATCGTAGCAGCGCTCACGCATTGAAAATGCCCAAAAAGCCTTCCATTCTGCAGAGAACGCTATTGGGTAAAGTGAGTTTGCATAAAGATCGTCCAGATTGTGAGGGCCAGTACGATCAAGTATTCAATGAAGGCGGTACGGATGCGTTCTGCTTTTGTGTTTGGAACGCCTTGCACCCCGCGGTTGCAAAATTCACTAGGGTTGGGAGGAATTCTTTGCCAGCCGGAATTCGTTCGGCGTTTGGCCATAGGTGGCTTTGAAGACGCGGAAGAAATTTTTGATGCTGAAATAGCCGCATTGCTCGGCAATATCCGCGATTTTTAGAGAATCTTCCCGCAGTAGGGCAGCCGCATGCTGCATGCGGATTCGTGTCAAATATTTGATATAGGATTCTCCGGTTGTGCCGTGAAAAACCGCGCTGAGATAATTGGGCGTGACATGAAGCTGATCCGCAGTATCCAAAAGGGAAATAGGCTGGGCATAGTTTTCGTCGATAAACTTCTTTGCCTTTTCTGCCATCTCCATGTTTCCGGCTTCCGGTAACGGCTTCGCATCGAACAACATCAGCAGGCACCGGCACAGGACATCCTCGGTGGATGTGCCGTCGGGTACAGCCAGAGCCGCCAACAGCGCGGCGAGGGAGGCTGCATAGGCGGCCTCCGAAACGGAATATCGATACAGCAGCTTATCCCGTGGGTAAAGCAGGCGCAGGGCTGCGGCCGCCTGCGAAACCGGCTCGTTCTTCACGCCCTCCAGATAGTGAACCAGCAATGCCTTCAGCCGGCTTCTGCTTTGCGCCTCGGCGCAGGATAAGATCGTGTTGCGAAGCGAAAGTTCTGCGATGGGATCCTCTCGGCCGGCAGCCGAGGGCAGCCCCTGCTCTTCGCTGAGGCTGCGCTGCGCTTCGGCTACGGCCTGTGCAAATTCCTGCTCGCAGGCAAAAACACTGCTGATTGCCGTATGCAGATGCAGGCCGGCGGTGCTTTGCAACAGCCCGGAAAGCTGCTGGGCGATGTGCTGCGCGGACGGTAAAACTTCACTTTGCGCCGTACAAAGCAGGCCAAATGGCCCTTTCCCGAAAAACCAGACATGTTCCGGCGCATGTTCCCGAGACATATCGCGTAAAAGCTGGTAAAGCACATAATCGTAGAGGTCCAAATCCCTTATGCCGGTACACTTATGCACAAGCGACATCGCATCATACCCAAAACACAGAACGACATTCTGCATGCCGAACAAAGGAAATCCTTCCTCTCCGTTTTCCACGAAAGAGGGCGTGCCTGACCGCAGCGCGATCAGCTGATTCAAACGCTCCGCCGCAAGATTGTTTTGGTAGGCGGATACGTGGCTTTGCAGTACGCGCTGTTCTTCCTTTGCACGGCGCAGGCGCTCCAGATCGCGCTGAACGCCGGCCAGCAGCTCCGACATCTTTTGCTTTTCGATCGGCTTCAGCAAATAATCCTGAACATTGTACCGGATCGCCTGCTGCGCATAGGCAAACTCATCAAAGCCGGAAAGAATTACCACTTTGGCGCAGAGGTTCTCTTGCCGAATAATCTTGGCCAAAGTCAGGCCGTCTGTTTCCGGCATTCGGATGTCTGTGATCACAAGATCATATTGCCCCTGACGAAGCAGCGCCAGCGCTTCCTTGCCGTTTTGCGCGCAGACGACGCGGGAGAAGGCCGGATTCAGCACGGGAATCACTTTTTTCAGATAATCCAAAGTCAGCGGCTCGTCATCCGCCAGCAATACCGAGTAACTCATGCGTTCTCCTTTATGCCGTCGCTGCCCCCACAGGGCAGCCTGAGCGTAACCGTAGTTCCAACGCCGGGCGCGCTTTCAACGGCCAGGCCATAGCTGCTTCCATAATATAATTGCAGCCGTCGCTGGATGTTCAGCAGGCCGACACTTTGCGAAGTGGAGGGATCGCTGCCGCTTTGCAGCCGCTGGCGAAGATTTGTCAGGCATTCGCTGGACATCCCACATCCTGTATCTATAATATCTAGATAGAAGCAGCCTTTTTCACCGGAGCGGCTTTGAATTGTGACGGTAGTTTGCGCCGCATTATTTTCACAGCCGTGCACAATGCTGTTTTCCACGATGGGCTGCAAAGTAAGCGCGGGCACGACACAGGCATGATAGGCTTCCTCGATATGGATCGAAAAGCGGAGGCGAGAGCCAAAGCGACAGGATTGTATCCCCAAATAGTCTTCCACAAAAGCAACTTCACTGCGCAGTGGCACGTACTGCTCCAGATTTGTCAGGCCCCGCATCAAATGGCTGAGGCGGTTGATATTGGTTACGGCCTGCTCGGGCTGCTCGGTTTGCACCTGTAGGCTTACCATATTCAGGGCATTGCAGAGAAAATGGGGTTTGATTTGGGCCTGCAACGCATGTAGCTCCGCCAGATTTTGTAGCTCCCTGGCCGCATAGATTTGTTCCGTCAGCGCCAGATTGCGGCGGTTTGCTTCGTCGATCCGCCGCAGCATTCGATTGAAGCTTGTGCCGAGATAGCCGATCTCATCCCGGCGCGGCTCCGAAAAGGCCACCTGCATGTTCCCGTTTTCCGCTGACTGCATCAGCTCTACAATGTGCAGCAGCGGGCGTACGAAATTGGAAGAAAAAATAAGCACCGCCAAAATCGCCGCGGCGCTGCAGCCGGCTGCAATGGCAAGCGTTAACTGCAGCTGCTGGCGGCGCATTGCGTCATATTCCTCTGTAGAACGAAAGCTTAGCAGCCGCCAGCCGAAATCTTCGATGTCGGCGCTGTTGCAGATATAAGAGCTGCCGGCAATCTCCGCGATATGGTTGCTGTCTGTGCTGACATTGGACAGAAAAGGGGAAAGCTCGGTGCCGGAAGAAAAAGTTGACAGAATCACGCTGCCGTCTGAATCCAGAATAAGGACGCCGCCGGTGCTGCCGCAATCCAGACGGCGGCAAATGGATTCCAGCCCCGAAGAGGTTGCGTCCGCTTTAATTACGCCAATGCGCTGCCCGGTATAGGGGCTGTAAATGACATGTACCAAAGAGAACACCGTATACTTTGGGTTAAGGATCAACTGCTCCGTATGGGCGGGCACAACGATCAGATTGCCCGTAGAAAGCGCTTCTTGATACCAGAAACAGCCGGAGGGGTTTGCATTTCGGTCTACTGTGGCAGGGTATTTTCCGCCGCGGTAAATTTCCTCCGGGGTGATGATATAGACGCTCAAAATATCCTTGCGCGGCGTAACCATCATATCGGAAAGATAATCTTCCACGCTGCGGCGCTTCTCTAACTTTTCGAGATCCGTCATCGCGCTTTTATCCAGCCCATTCAGCAGGGTGCTGTTGCTCATGGTCGAAAGTAACAGATTGCTCAGGCTGTCGAAATAGAAATTTACATTATAAGAAAGCTGATCGACGCTGGCCTGCATGCCGTTATAGGCCTGCCGCTCCACGTTGGCGGAATAATAACTGTAAAGCCCGGCGGAAAGCGCGAAGATCGTGACCAGCACAATAATAAGCACAACTACGGCTAGTTTCCGCCGTATGCCGGAACGAAACTTTGTCATCGGGCAGAGCCTCCTTTTCCGCAGGTTCGATCATGGGTTTTCTAAGAGGTATTATAACACAGAAAAAACTGCGAAAAAGGAAAGCGTATTTTTTTGCACCGCTATCATAACTTTCGGGAATTTTAATGGGCGTCAGGCCGTGTTAGGATAAAAGCACAGGAGAGCGGGCAGCGGTTGCCCGCCGGAAACAAAGGAGGAGCAAACATGAAAAAGATTGATCGCCGCAGCTTTCTGAAGCTGATGGGCATTGGGGGAACGGTACTTACAGCGGGGGCGCTTTCCGCCTGCGGCGGCAGCACAGCTTCCAGCGCAGCTGCTGCCAGCCAGAGCACGGCAAGCGCTTCGGGCACGGCGGCGCACGAGCCTGTTACGCTGGAATTTTTAAGCGGCTCACAGGCATTGGTTGATTGGTTTGAATCGTATTTCCCGGATCTTGTCTCGGGCAAAAACGAATACAATATTACGGTGGAAATCGAGTATCAGCAGGATGCCACTCAAATTTTGCAGACAAAGGCGGCCGCCAACGAAATCCCGGATATGCTGTGCGTTGGGCTTCCCTCCGAGATGATTGAACAAGGAAAGTTCGAGGACCTTTCCGAGGGCGATTGGTGGAACGACACCCTTGATTCCGCGCGGGAGCTTTCTACCGATGTAAAGAGCGGCAAAATCTATACTGCGCCGCTGGGCTCCGGGGCCGTAGGCATTTTCTATAATACGGACATTATGACGGCGCTCGGCGCGCAGGCGCCGCAGACTTGGGCTGACTACAAAACGCTGCTTGCACAGGTCAAAGAAAAATACCCTGATGTGACGCCGATGTATATCGGCGGCAAGGATTCCTGGAGCCTTGGCCATATCATGGAATATACCCTGATGGGAAAAGCAAAGGCTGAGCTGGGATACCTCGAATATGAAACGGCGCTGGCTGCGGATGATTTGGATAAACTCGGCTGGAACACCGACGAAAACGGCATCCTTTCTATCTTTGGCGCAGACATGATGGAAATGTATAAGGACGGCCTGATTAACAACAACGCCGTAACGGCGACAACGGATGATCTGGCCGAGCAGTTTGTCAACGGCAAGGTGGCCTTTGCAAGCCAGGGCATGTGGGCGCTGAGCGCAATGCAGGATAAGAACCCCGATTTTAAGAGCATCGGCTTTATGGCCTACCCTGCAATGGACGGAGAAAAAGCAATCGTTGGCGGCCCGCTGGAGGGCAGCGTGGCAATCTCGGCCGGCAGCGCCCCTGAAAAGATCGAGGCTGCGAAAACCGTCCTTGCCCTGATGACGGCGCCGGAAGCCAACAAGAGCTACTGCGAGGCAACGGCAACGATCCCTGTGCGCACGACGGTCGATGCGAACTGGTCCTTCCTGAAGGATACAGTCAAGGACGTGCTGGAAAACAACACGGTGGTTGCTTTCTCGCAGAACCTGCCGGGCGCATTCAGCGGCGACGAAAACGGGCGCCTTGTACAGAACATTTTCGTCGGGAAATATGCAACGGCACAGGATTTTGCCAAAGACTATCTCGATATGTGGAATTCGGCATACGATGCCGCCAAACAGTAAACGGTAATTTTTACAATGCGCCCGTTACAGTTTTTCTGCGGCGGGCGCATCTTTTTGTAAACGACGAGAAGGGTGTTATATGGAACGTGTGATCCGAAAAGCCCGGCGGAACCTGCATGTGCTTATGCTGGCGCCGGCAGTGCTGCTGTTCTTTTTCTTTTTCCTGCTGCCAATCGTGCAGGGCATGTGCTTTTCTTTTACGAACTGGGATGGCTTTGGCCGTATGCAGTGGATCGGCCTGCAAAACTATTTTGATTTTTTTACGGACGACCGGGCGCTTAATGCCGTGAAAAACACGCTGTACTTCGGCGTACTGGGCGCTGTTTTGTTGAATGTACTGGGCCTTGCCATTGCGCTGCTGCTGGATGAGGGGCTGAAGGGCAGCGGATTGGTACGCACGCTTGTATATATGCCTACGATCATCAGCTCGCTGATTATGGGATACATCTGGGGGCAAATCCTTTCTTCTGAGGGGGGCATCCTAAAAACGACACTGGAGGCGCTTTCTGCCTCCGATTTGTATTCCGACTGGCTCTCTGACCCAAAAGCGGCACGTGTCGTCCTTCTGGTGATTCTGCTTTGGCAAAGCATCGGCGGCACGATGATGATCTATATTTCCGGCTTGCAGTCTCTGCCGGAATCTGTACATGAGGCGGCGATTATGGACGGCGCAGGCTATTTTCGGGAGCTGCTTTTTATTAAGCTGCCCCTGTTAGGGCCGTCTTTGCGCGTCAACATCATTACAAACCTCATCAGCTGTATGTCCATCTTTGATGTCATTATGTCTTTAACCGGCGGCGGGCCGGGCTTTTACACGGAATCGCTGAGTTTATTTATATATAAGAAAAGCGTATCCGGCAGCGCAGGGTATGCTTCGGCGATTGCAATCGTGCTGTTCCTGATTATTTTAGTGCCGGTAACTTTCTCGTTTCTCGCCACCAAAAAAATGGAAGACGTATCCGAATGAAGAGGAGGAACATCCCGATGAAGAAGCATTTGAAAGGCACCCGCTGGTACCTTTACCCGTTTATGATTTTGTTAGCGGCTGTGGCTGTGCTGCCGCTGATCGTCCTGTTTCAGCTCGCATTTCTGCCGACCTCCGAGATTACTTCCGGCGGCATTTGGCAGATCTCCTATACACTGGAAAACGTAAAGGAGGCATGGACTTCGGCCGGCCTGGGGCGTGCTGCGTCCAACTCCTTTCTTTTGACCATCTTCTCCCTCGCCGGGACGGTAACGATCTCCTGCTCGGCGGCCTATATCATTGCCCGTTTCCGTACATGGGCTACTGACCTTGTCTACGACATCTTCATTTTCAGTATGGCGATCCCGACCATTATCTCCACGGTGCCTCTGTACATCATCATGCGCCGCATCCACGCCGTGAATACGCTCTGGGGGATGGTGCTGCTCTGCATTACCGCAAGCCTGCCGTTCGCGATCTTTCTTTATACGGGGACGATCCGAAATATTTCACGCGATATGGAAGAGGCGGCGATCATCGACGGCTGTAATAACTGCAATGTGCTTTGGCGCATTCTTTTCCCCGTTTTGAAGCCCACGACGCTTACGGTCGTGCTGCTCAATATGGTGTTCTACTGGAATGAATACGGCCGTTCGGTATTCTTTTTGCAAAAACGCCGGGTGTATACGGTGCCGCTTGCCATCTCTACGTTTGCCCAGCAGTACAGTACCCAATGGGGCCTTGTGGCCGGGGGCGCATTTTTGGCCATGATTCCGGCCGTGATCGTGTTCCTGTCCTTCCAGAAATATTACATTAAGGGCATCGCAAGCGGCGCATCGAAAGGATAAGTTTATGATCAGTGATTTCTATCCTGCCCAGGGAACCTTTTTGCCCGGCCAGCAGATCGTGTTCCGGCTGGAAAACTTTTGCACGGCCGACAGTGCAGATATTTATCTTTTTCTGCCGGACGGAACTTGCCGAACGGAGACACACCCGCTGCGGCCGCAGGGCAACTGCCTTGCGCTGAATCAGCCGCTTACGGTGCCCTCCGGATATGGCGCCGCGGCTGTGCTGTATCGCGGTACAGAACTGATACAGACGCTGTATACGGCATTTGATGTGATGCAGCCCGGAAAAATCATCCGCTACGGTTTTCTTTCGGATTTTGCCCCCGAGGATGCGGCGGACGACAGCGACATCACATGGCTGTGCCAGCTCCACATCAACACGGTGCAATTCTATGATTGGTCTTATCGGCACGACTGTCTGGTTGCGCCGACACCGCTGTATCGGGATATGATGGGAAAAGAGAACAGCCTGCCTGCGATAAAAAAGAAGATTCAGGCTTGCCATGCCTGCGGGATGCGGGCCACGGCATATGGCGCTGTTTACGCGGCATCCGAACACTACCACAGCGAGCACCCGGAGCAGGGGCTTTACAATCATCAAGGGACGCCGCTTCGCTTTATTGATGTGTTTTATCTGATGAACCTTGCAAAGGGCAGCGGATGGTTTGCCCATATTCTGGAAGAATACCGCCGTGCGGTAGCGCAAATGGGCTTTGACGGTATTCACATGGACACCTACGGTGAGCCGAAATGCGCTTGCGACGCCGACGGAAATGCGGTATGGCTGGATACTCAGTTTACCTCCTTGATCGATGCTGCATGGGAGACTGTTCAAAATGAGGTGGAAGCTCCCTGCATGATTTTTAACCATGTGGGCGGCTGGCCGCTGAAAAGCACGGAACATGCGCGGCAAAGCTGCACTTATATTGAGGTTTGGCCGCCCAATGAACATTACTGGCAGCTGGCCGCCCTGATTGCGCAGGCAAAGTTGGCCGGCAGGCCAGTGGTTCTGGCAGCCTATCCATCGGCGTTCCGCACACAGGATGCCGCAGCCGCGATAGAGGGAGAACGAATGCTCTCCTTTGTGGCCGCGATGCATGGCGCAACACAGCTTTGCTTTGGCGAAAGCCGGGGTGTCATCACGCAAGGGTACTATGCCGATTACACGGCGCTTGCGCCGGAAAGCTGCCGGAAAATCCGCAATTATCAAGATTTTTTTGTACAATATGAGACGCTTTTGTATAATGATACGCTGGCCGATGTGAGTCTCACGCATCAAGGCTGGGATAACCGAGAATATACCTGCGATGCGGCGTGGAGCGCTTGGGGAGAGGGCGGAAAACTATGGCTCCATATTCGTGAAAATCACAATACGAAACTGATCTGTCTCGCCAATCTTACCGGCGGCGATGACCTCTGGAACAGCGGCCGGGCGTGCCCGGCCGTGCTGGAAAATATTACGCTTTCTTTTCTGACGCTTGTACCTGTAAAAACCATCTGGACGGCTTCGCCGGACGAAGAGCACGGCCAGAGGCACACACTTTTGTGGCGGGAAAAACAGGAGGCGGACGGATTGCGATGTGAAATCACACTGCCACGGCTAAAGCGCTGCGGCATCCTTGTAGCGGAAATGGAGGCCGAGATATGACGCAGACGATGCAGCAACTGCCCTGGTGGAAAAAATGCGTATTCTATCAAATCTACCCTCGCAGCTTTCAGGATTCCGACGGCGACGGCATAGGAGATCTGCGGGGGATTTTGCAGCGCCTCGATTATCTGAAAGCGCTTGGAATTGGAGCGGTTTGGCTGTGCCCCGTTTATGATTCTCCGAATACGGACGGAGGCTATGACATTCGGGATTACGAAAAGATCATGGCGGACTTCGGCACAATGGCGGATTTTGACGCGCTGCTTGCGGGGCTGCATGTACGCGGCATTCGGCTGGTGATGGATCTTGTGGTAAACCACACCTCGGATGAGCATGCATGGTTTGTCGAATCCCGAAAGAGCCGCAGCAGCCCCTATCGGGATTACTACCTCTGGCGGGACGGAAAAGCGGGGAAAGAACCGAATAACTGGGCGTCTTTCTTTACGCCCTCGGCATGGAGCTATGATGCCCCGACAAAGCAATGGTATCTGCATCTCTTCTCACAAAAACAGCCGGATCTCAACTGGGAGAACCCTGCTCTTCGAGAATCGGTATACGGGATGATTAACCGCTGGCTGGACAAGGGCGTAGATGGTTTCCGAATGGATGTGATTACATTGATCGCCAAAAATCCGGCGCTTGCGGACGGATGCGGCAGACCGAATGAAAATGGCTATGTGATGGCTGACGAGCAGTTTGCCCTTCAGCCCGCGCTGCATGCCTATCTGCGCGAGATGCGGCAAAAATGCTTTGCCGGGCGCGATTGCATGTGCGTCGGGGAGGGAACTTTTGCGAACGAAAAAACAGCCCCTGCCCTCGTGCGCGATGGGCAGGAACTGGATCTTTTGTTTCAGTTTGACCTGATGGACATCGACGGCGGCAGGGATAAATGGGATGTTGTTCCCTTTGATCTGAGAAGGTGGAAGGCAATCGTTGCAAAGTGGCAGAAAACGCTTGACTGGAATACGCTGTTTCTCTCCAACCACGATCAGCCGCGGCCTGTATCGCGTTTTGGCTGCACCGAAAATGAAACACTTCGTATCCGTTCCGCAAAGTTGCTGGCCTGCATGATGCATCTGATGCGCGGCACTTCCTTTCTTTATCAGGGGGAAGAGCTGGGCATGACGAATATGCCTTTCGCCGCCGAAGGCGCACTGCGGGATATTGAGAGCCTCGAGTTGCTAAAAACAGCCCACACCCCGGCTCAGCGCGAAGCGCTTTGGCAAGCCATCCTCAAAAAGGGACGCGATAATGCCCGGACACCGATGCAGTGGAATGCCGAGCCGAATGCCGGATTCACCACGGGGACGCCGTGGATTGACGTAAACCCGAACAGCCGGACGATCCATGCCGCCGCTGAAAGCGAAGACCCGGATTCGGTGCTGAACTTCTACCGTAAGCTGATCAAATTGAAAACCGAAATGCCTGTATTTTGCTGCGGTACTTTCCGATTACTGGATTGGGGCGGCGGGCAGGGGCTGGCGTTTTGCAGAGAAAACGGAACAGATAAGGCATGTGTATTTTGCAACGTATCCTCCGCGCCCCTGCCGATGCCCGAGCTTTATCGGCATCTTTCTCTTTTACTGGGGAATGTACCCGACCCGCAGAAAGATAGACTGCTGCCGTGGGAAGTACGAGTTCTGCAATAGTGCTGAAAAGCGTTCTGCATAGGCCCTATATTAAAAAGCGGCGGCTCATCTTCAGAGCCGCCGCTTGCTTTTTATGTATTTCAACTTTCCACTTTTTCCGAGGGATAAGCTTTTCGCCGCCTTCTAATAGGGAAAGTGAACTTTATATAAGGGAAGCACCTATAGAAAAATTTGATTTTTCTTACCAGCCCAGCATGAATCCAAAACAAGTGAAAGGCCTTACGGCGTCGACACAGGCGCTTAGAAAAGCCCGCTGATTCTGCCCTCGGCATCGACGTCGATGCCCTCGGCGGCCGGCTTTTTCGGCAGGCCGGGCATCGTCATAATTGCGCCGCAGATTACGACGATAAAGCCGGCCCCGGCCGAAAGGCGTACTTCGCGCGCTTCCATCGAGAAGCCGTTGGGCGCGCCCAGCAGCTTCGGGTTATCCGAAAAACTGTACTGCGTTTTGGCGATGCACACGGGCAGCTTGCCGTAGCCCAGCGCCTCGAGGTTTGCCAGCGTCTTTTTTGCCGCATTGGAATACTTCACGCCGTCAGCATGGTAAATCTTTTTCGCCACGGCCTCGATCTTATCCGTCAGCGGGGCATCCAGCTCGTATGTGTAGTGGATGGGGCGGTCTTCCATTACGGAGAAAACCTTCTCGGCCAGCGCTAAACCGCCCTCGCCGCCCTTTGCGAATACTTCGCTCAACGCGCAGGGGACGCCGCGCTTGGCACAGTAATCTTCCACATACTGCTGCTCCTCGGCGGTATCGGTGGGGAAGGCGTTTACCGCCACCACAACGGGCAGGCCGAACTGATCTTTCATATTGTCAATGTGGCGGCCAAGGTTTTCGATGCCCTTTTTCACGGCCTCGAGGTTCGGCTGGTTCAGCTCGGCTTTCGGTACGCCGCCGTGGCATTTCAGCGCGCGCACGGTGGCAACGAGCACAACCGCAGAAGGCGCGATGCCGGCCATACGGCACTTAATGTCCAAAAACTTTTCCGCGCCGAGGTCTGCGCCGAAGCCGGCCTCGGTAACAACATAATCGGAAAGCGCAAGGCTGAGCTTTGTCGCCATCACGCTGTTGCAGCCGTGGGCGATGTTGGCAAACGGGCCGCCGTGGATGATGGCGGGGTTGTTTTCCAGCGTCTGCACAAGGTTCGGGTCGATGGCGTCCTTCAGCAGGGCGGTCATCGCGCCCGCGGCGCCAAGCTGCCCGGCCGTAACCGGCTCGCCCGTATAGGTGTAGGCGCACACGATGCGGGCAAGGCGCGCCTTCAAATCGGAAATGCTGGTGGCAAGGCAGAAGATCGCCATAATTTCGCTGGCGACAGTGATGTCAAAGCCGTCCTCGCGCGGGGTACCGTTCGATTTGCCGTTCAGGCCGTCGACGATAAAGCGCAGCTGGCGGTCGTTCATATCCATGCAGCGCTTCCATGTCACGCGGCACGGGTCGATATGAAAGGGGTTGCCCTGATGGATGGAGTTGTCGATCATCGCGGCCAAAAGGTTGTTTGCCGTACCGATAGCGTGGATGTCACCCGTAAAGTGCAGGTTGATGTCTTCCATCGGGACGACCTGCGCGTAGCCGCCGCCGGCCGCGCCGCCCTTGATGCCGAACACCGGCCCAAGCGAAGGCTCGCGCAGGCACAGCATCGTTTTTTTGCCCATTTTGCACATCGCGTCGGCAAGGCCTACGCTTGTGGTGGTTTTGCCCTCGCCGGCCGGCGTCGGGCTGATGGCCGTCACAAGGATTAGCTTGCCTTTTTGCGGCATGGTGTGAATCAGGCGGTGATTGATCTTGGCCTTGTAGCGGCCGTAGGGGATAACGTCTTCGTCCGAAAGGCCCAGCGAAGCGGCAACCTCGGCGATCGGCTTCATGCGGGCGGCCTGTGCAATTTCAATATCAGATTTCATAATTGGCAGCTTCCTTTCTGTCTGCAGTTTTTCAAAAAATCAGCGGTCGGATGCGGCCCCGCGGCCGGGGCGGGATAAAAACCAGTAGGGCAGCGCCACGCAGCAAAAGCCGCCGACAAAGTTGCCCAGCGTGACGAAGAAAAGGTTCTCGGCATAGCCCGCGAGCGTAACGCCCGCCGCGCCGTTTACAAGCGCCAGCCCGAGGATGCTCATGTTGGCGACGCTGTGCTCAAAGCCCGCCAGCATAAAAATTAGGATGCACCACACGACCATGATGAGTTTGCCGGATTCGCTTTTCAGCTTTGCGCCGCACCATACGGCAAGGCACACGCAGATGTTGCACAAAATGCCTTTTGCAAACATTTGCAGCGGCCCGGCGGCGAGCTTTGCGCCCGCGCAGCTGCATACAAATGCGGCTGTGGCCTCATTTCCGGCCAGACCTGAAAGCTTGTAAAGCGCCACTGTGCCCCATGAGCCGAGAAAGTTGCCTGCCCAGCATACGCCCCAAAAGCCCAGCGCCTGTGCGGGCGTGACGCGGCGGCATAAAAGCCCCATGCCCATCGTCAGGTTGCTGCCCGTAAAAAGGTCGCATCCGGCCATCAGCACTAAGCTGAGCGCGGCCGAAAACACGAGGCAGGAAAAAAACTTGACGGCGGTACAGCCGGCCGCTGTCAGCGCGCCGCCCGTGGCCAAAAACACAATGCTGCCGAAAGCGATAAAAACGCCCGCCAGCATCGACGAAACCCATACGGCGCCCGGCCGTGTTTTCAGCAGCCCGGCTTTTGCCGCGGCGCCGCCGGCCATCGCCTCACACACTTCTCCATACACAGTACAAAATCGCCCCTTTCTGAAACAGCCTTTTCCCCGTAAAAAAACGAGAAAAAGGCAGCCGCAAACACGCGGCTGCCCAGACGGTCGGCAATCAACAGCCTTACCGCTACACTGTGGTGGCCCACAATTATCCGTCAGCAGCGGCAAGGATTCTTAACAAAGCGATGATAGCACGGAAAAGCCCGGTTTGTCAACGCCAATTTGCGCCGGCGGCAAAATCTCGGCGGCGCGCCGCCCGCGCCTTGCTGCCCGGGCCGGAATGGTATATAATACATGCAGTATTGCCAAAAAGAAAGTGTGATTTTATGCTGCAGAATGAAACGCTGCACTATCTCGATAATGCCGCTACCACGATCGTCGACCCCGAAGTAGCCCAGACGATCTATACCGCGCTGCTGAACAACTGGGCCAACCCTTCAAGCCTGTATGCGCCCGGCGCCCAAAACGAGGCCGCCCTGAACCACGCCCGTGCCGCGCTGGCAAAAACCTTTGGGTGCAAGGCCGATGAACTTTACTTTACCTCCTGCGGCAGCGAGGGCAACAATATGGCGATTTTCGGCGCCGTGCAAAGCAATACCTTCGGCAAGAAGGTTATTGTTTCGGGCTTTGAGCATGCAAGTGTGCTGCGCCCGATGGCGCGCCTCGCCCAGCAGGGCTATGAGGTCGTTACCATCGACCCCGAGCCGGACGGCCATTTGAACGTCGATAAAATGCTGGATGCCGTCGACAAAAATACGATTCTCGTTGCATGCATGATGGTAAACAGCGAGATCGGCGTGCGCAATGAAGTTGAGCGCCTGGCCGCGGGCGTCAAGGCAAAAAACAGCCGCACGGCTGTGCATGTCGACGCCGTGCAGGCGTGGATGCGGATGCCCATTCGCCTTGAAAACATCGACACGATGAGCGTCAGCGGCCATAAAATCCATGCGCCGAAGGGCATCGGCGCGCTGTATCTTTCCGACCACTACTTTCAAAAGTTTACGCCGCCCTATGTCGGCGGCGAGCAGGAGCGCGAAAAGCGCCCCGGCACCGAGAATGTGCCCTATGCGCTGGGCCTTGCGAAGGCGGCCGAAAAGCTGAACGCCACGATGCCCGCACGGCACAAAATTGTCTGCGCGCTTAACGCCCGCTTGCGCGAAGGGCTAAAGGCTTTCCCGGATGTAGTGCTGAACAGCCCGGCGGATGCCGTGCCCGAGGTGCTGAATTTCAGCGAGAACCGCATCAAAAGCCAGACGATGCTGACCTACTTGGCCGAGGGGCAGATCTATGTTTCTTCGGGCAGCGCCTGCGATAAAGGCAAGCCCAGCCATACCTTGACGGTAATGGGCCGCAGCCCGCTTGCCATTGACACGGCCATCCGCGTATCCTTTTGCGCCAACAATACCCCTGCGGATGTCGACGCCTTCCTCGAGCGGTTCGAGGCGGGCATGAAAACGCTCCAGACAATTCGGAAATGAGGCACACATGCAAGAAATCCTGCTTGGCTATCAGGGCGAAATGAGCCTGAAAGGCCTGAACAAAAACCAGTTTGAAGCCATGATGATGAAAACGCTGCGCTATCGTTTGAAAGAGCTTGGCCCGTTCAAAATTTACTGCGCGCAGTCAACCTTCTATATGGAGCCGCAGCGCGACGACATCGACATGGACGAGGCCTACCGCCGCGTATCCAAGGTATTTGGGTTTGCAGCGCTTTCGCGCAGCGTCGTCTGCGACAAAGATTTTACAACGATCTGTAATACCGCAGAGGCGTATTTGGGTGAATCTTTACGGAATGTAAAGACGTTTAAGGTCGAGGCCAAGCGCGCGGATAAAACCTATCCGATGACAAGCCCGGAGCTGATGCGTGAGCTGGGCGCTTTTTTGCTCGATAAGCACAACTATCTGCGCGTTGATGTGCACGAACCACAGTTTAAGGTAATCGTCGAAATCCGCGATCACGGCGCATACCTGCACGGCCCGAAGCTGCCCGGCGAGGGCGGCCTGCCTGTGGGCACAAGTGGCCGCGCGCTGAACCTGCTTTCCGGCGGCATCGACAGCCCTGTGGCGGCTTGGCGCATGGCGCGCCGCGGCTTGGCGCTCGATCATATCCACTTTGCCTCGCCGCCGTATACTTCCGAGCGCGCAAAGTTGAAGGTGCAGGCGCTGGCCCAGCTGGACAGCGTTTATACGGGCGGCTGCAACTTGTTTGTCGTGCCGTATACGAAACCGCAGGAATATATCCGCGATCACGCGCCGAACCTCTTATTTACGGTGCTCATGCGCCGCAGCATGATGCGTATTGCAAACCAGATCGCGGGAAAAATCGGCGCCGAGGCGCTGATTACGGGCGAAAGCCTCGCGCAGGTGGCCAGCCAGACGATGAAGGCGCTGCAATGCACCGACGCCGCGCAGGATCTGCCCGTGCTGCGCCCGCTGATCGGCATGGATAAAACGGAGATCATCGAGACGGCGCGCCATATCGGCACGTTTGAGACAAGTATCCTGCCCTATGAGGATTGCTGCACGATTTTTACGCCGCCGCACCCGAAGATTCGGCCGGAGCTGGAGGAAATCGAAGCCGCCGAGGCGGCGATGCCCGAGCTGATTGGCCTCGAGGCCGAAGCCGCCGCCGCCACAGAGCGTATCCGTATCCGCATGGGCGACGAGACAGAATTTGTGTGATAAGCGCCCGAATCCGCCACAATGGGCCGGGCAGAGAGTGGTAGAATCTATGAAAGCGGAACTGATTTCGGTTGGCACAGAGCTGCTGCTGGGCAACATCGTCAACACGAACGCAGCCTTTTTAAGCCGCGAGCTGGCCGCGCTGGGCATCACTGTGCAGCGCCAGAGCACCGTGGGCGATAACACTGCGCGCTTGGCCGAGTGGGTGCAATCCGCCAAACAGCGCGCCGACCTGCTGATTTTTACGGGTGGGCTTGGCCCTACGGCCGACGACCTGACGAAAGAGACAGTGGCCGCCTGCTATGGCGATACGCTGCATTTTGACGCGGCAGAATGGCAGAAGATCGAAGCCTATTTCGCCCGCACAGGCCGCATCCCGACAGAAAATAACCGTAAGCAGGCGATGGTGCCGACAAACGGCCGCAAAATCGAAAACCGGCATGGCACCGCGCCCGGCGCATGGTTTACGGACGGCGAAAAGCAGGCCATCCTGATGCCGGGCGTACCGCAGGAGATGCAGGCGATGTGGTGCGAAAGCATCCGCCCCGCGCTCGAAAAAAGCCGCCCCGAGACGCTGGTTTCCACGACACTGCGCGTGGTGGGCGGCGAAAGCGCGATCGAGACGGCCATTGCGCCCCTGTTGGAAAACGAGAACCCTACCGCGGCCATTTACTGCAAAACGGGCGAATGTGAGATTCGCATCACGGCCCGCGCCGCCAACGAAGCCGAGGGCAAGGCGATGTGCGCCGCGTATGCCGAAAAATTTCGCGACATTTTGGGCGACGATGTATATGATGTGGACGTGCCCGGCCCGGCTTGGACGCTGATCCGCATTTTGCACGAGAAAAACCTTACTGTTGCCGCGGCCGAAAGCTGCACGGGTGGCCTTGTCGCCGCAGAGCTGACGGAAGTGCCCGGCGCAAGCGACGTGTTCGGCTTTGGCTATGTCACTTACTGGCCGCAGGCAAAGGCCAAGCTGCTTGGCGTTGCCCCGGCGGTGATCGAGCAATACAATGTTGTTTCGGGGCAGGTTGCCGCGCAGATGGCGCTGGGCGCAAAAGAGGCCTCAGGCGCAAGCCTTGCCGTAGGCATTACGGGCTTGGCAGGGCCGGGCGGCGGCGACGCCGAGCGCCCTGTGGGCACGGTGTATGTGGGCGTGGCAAAGGGCGATACCGTATGGGTAAAGCATCTGCGCTTGGCCCCGACAAGCCGGCAGGAGATCCGCCTGCGCGCGGCGCATAGCGCCATCGACCTTTTGCGCCGGGCCGCGCTGGGCCTGCCGATGCCGGCACAAAGCCTTTCGGCGGCCGAGGCACGCAGCGCCGCGTGGGCCGAAAAAGAAGAATAGATTTGCTTTGCCGGGAGTGTGCCCGGCAAAAGAGAGAGAAAACTGTGGAGGCGAGAAACGTGAAGGAAAACGCACCGGAAAATGTTCGTATCCTGCGCTTTTTTGGCTCTGATGATGCTGACCGGACACAGACGCTGCGGCAGCTGACAGAGGACGGCAAGGTCACTTTTCGGGAGATGCGCAAGGGCAGCGAGGTGCTTGTGGCGTTGCAGTGCGAGCAGGGGAAAAACAGCACGAAGCTGCTGGATCACTGTCAGGAAAAGCTGCAACAGGTGTGCAGCCCGGCTATGTACGCGACAAACGAAGTGACGCTGGCTCAGGCGGCGGTAGATGTGCTGCAGCTGCGGGATAAGCTGTTTGTCGCGGCCGATGCGGAGACAAGCGCCTTGCTGGAAAGCCGGCTGGAAAAGCTGCCGGCCGCACGCGGCATATTTGATTTCGGACAGCAAAGCTATAGCCATCCGCGTTTTGCGGAAAAGATTGAGCAGGCCGGCGCGGCGATGGAAAAGCCTGTGCTTGCGGCACAAAGCCGTGTGCGCGAGGCCTTCCGCCTTTCCGGTGCCGATTTTGCAATCTCGTGTGTATCGGCCGAAGTGGGCAGCGTGATTTTGCTCGGCGGGAAAAAGGGCTTTTGGCAGCGCACGGTGCCGCAGGGCGAAAACAGTGCCCTGTGGATGCTGGATATGCTGCGCCGCGCCGCGCTGGATAAGCCGCAGGCCTCGGGAACTTCCTGGCAGAGCTACAATGTGGCGCAGCGTGGCCCTGCCATGCCGCAAAGCAAAGGCCCCAAGCCGGTTTTTGACTATTTGCCTCCGTCCGGCGGAGAAACAACTCTGCCGGATGACGCGCCGGGCACAGAAACCCCGCAAGCCGCCGCCGCGCGGCAGGCCTATGCAGCGGCAGCTGCTGTGCCGGAACAGCCCGATACCGGTTTCCCGCCGCCGCAGCCTGTGCAGACGCCTACGCAAAGTACGCCCGCAAAAAAGAAAAACGGCGCCGTGACGCTGCTTGTTAGCCTGCTGCTGGTGCTGGTGCTTTCGGCGGCTGCCGTCGGCGCGGCATGGTTTGTTTCCGGCGGAGAGCTTGCTTCGTTTTGGAATGGCAAGTATTTCTCCTCCTCTAACATCAACGGCGCACAGCTGATTTGAAACGGCGGCGCACCCGCTGCACTTTGGCAGGCAAAGGCAAATTGGCGTAAAGCTTGCCGGGCCTAAAACAGCCCCCAAAAAACAAAAACGGACGCTGCACCCCAAAAGGTACAGCGTCCGTTTTACATTTCTGTGTTCAGGCTAGGCCCCGCCGGGCCGTGTCAGCCTTCCTCGCCCGTATACAGGTCCGGGTGATACTCCCTGCAGGTGCATTTTTTCCATTTCAGGCCGCTGCCGCAGGGGCAGGGGTCGTTTCGGCCGATCTTTTTGCCGACGTGCACGGTGGCGCTCGGCGCGGTGGTCGGGGCCGAACCCTTTACGCCGGGCTTGCCGTTGCCGGGCATCAGGCCCTCGCCTGTGGGCTTCGCAATCTGCTCGCGCTTCGGGGCGGCGCCGGCCTGCTTCACTTCGATGGAAAGCAGCATCTTGATGCTGCTTTCGCGGATGGAGTCGATCATCTGATCGAACATATCGAAGCCCTCGATACGGTATTCCACCACGGGGTCTTTCTGGCCGTAGCCGCGCAGGCCGATGCCGCGCCGCAGCTGGTCCATGTTGTCGATGTGATCCATCCAAAGGCGGTCGACATTGCGCAGCAAGCAGATACGCTCCAGCTCGCGCATCAGCGGCGCGCCGTACTTCGCTTCTTTCATCTGCAAAATCTGCATGCCGCGGTCGTACAGCTTATCGGCAAGGTCCTCGCGCTTCAGCGTGTTAAAATCGGCGGAGGTATAATGAAAGTCGCTGTCGGCGCACAGCCAGCCCTTGTAGTGGCGGCGCAGGGCGTTGAAATCCCAATCGTCGGGCACATCGCCCGCCAAAAACTGTGTGCACGAGCTATCAATATTCTCGCGCAGCATCTTGTGCATCTCTTCGCTGATGTCCTCGCCGTCCAGTACCTTGCGGCGCTGGCCATAGATGATCTCGCGCTGCTGGTTCATCACGTCGTCGTATTTCAGCACGTTTTTACGAATTTCAAAGTTGCGGCCTTCCAGCTTCTTCTGCGCGCTTTCCAAAGTCGAGGTGATGATCTTATTCTCGATCGGGGTGTCCTCGTCAAGATGCAGGCTGTCCATCATGCCCTGAATGCGCTCGCCGCCAAACAGGCGCATCAAGTCATCCTCTAGGCTTAGGAAAAAGCGGGAAGCGCCGGGATCGCCCTGACGGCCGGAACGGCCGCGCAGCTGGTTATCAATACGGCGGGATTCGTGGCGCTCCGTGCCGATGATGAACAGGCCGCCCGCGGCGCGCACTTCGTCGGCCTCGGTGGCAATCTGCTCTTTATAGCCGGCGTACAGCTCGTCAAAGCGGGCGCGCGCGGCAAGAATGTTCGCGTCCTCGGTTTCGCCGTGGCCGTCGGCTTCTGCCATCAGCTGTTCTACTGCTTCCGGCAGGGCATCCTCGGGCTTGTCCGGGCTTAACAGGTTCTCGGCAAAATGCTCCTTGCGCATCTGGGCCTTCGCCATAAATTCGGCGTTGCCGCCCAGCATAATATCCGTACCACGGCCGGCCATGTTCGTAGCGATCGTGATCGCGCCCTTTTTGCCGGCCTGCGCGACGATTTCGGCCTCGCGCTCGTGGTTTTTCGCGTTCAATACGTTAAAATCGCGCGTATACTTTTGCAGCATCTTTGCCAGCGTCTCGCTCTTTTCTACGCTGACGGTGCCAACCAGCACGGGCTGGCCTTTTTCGTGGCAAGCCATTACCTGCTGGATCACGGCGTTGTATTTGCCGTGGATTGTTTTATAAATGACATCCGATTGATCTTCGCGGATGCAGGGTTTGTTCGTGGGGATAGAGACAATGTTCAGGCCGTAAATTTCCGTAAACTCGCTGGCTTCCGTGCGGGCGGTACCCGTCATGCCGGCCAGTTTTTTGTACATGCGGAAAAAGTTTTGGAAGGTGATGGTCGCCAGCGTTTTGCTTTCGGCGGCAATTTTCACGCCCTCTTTGGCCTCAATGGCCTGATGCAGCCCCTCGTTAAAGCGGCGGCCGATCATCAGGCGGCCTGTGAACTCGTCGACGATGAGCACCTGCCCATCTTTTACGACGTAGTCGATGTCCTTTTTCATGATGCCGTGCGCCTTAATCGCTTGGTCGATGTTGTGCGCAACGGTCATATTTTCGGGGTCAGAGAGGTTTTCAAGCTTGAAGAACGCCTCGGCCTTTTTGATGCCGCTTTCCGTCAGGGTGGCGCTCTTGTGTTTTTCGTCCACGACGTAATCGCCGTCTACCTGCTCATCGGTGGAAACCTTATCTTCCAGCTCAACGACAACGCTCTTTTTCAGGGTACGCACAAAGCGGTCGGCCTGCTGATACAAGTTCGAGGAATCCTCGCCGCGGCCGCTGATAATCAGCGGGGTGCGCGCCTCATCGATCAAGATGGAGTCGACCTCGTCGACGATGGCATAGGCGTGGCCGCGCTGCACCATGTTGGCCTTGTACGTCACCATGTTGTCGCGCAGATAATCAAAGCCGAACTCGTTGTTCGTGCCGTAGGTAATGTCGGCGCCGTAGGCCGCGCGGCGCTCGTCGCCGCTCATGCCCTGCGCGATCAGCCCGACGGATAGCCCCAGCCAGCGGTAAAGCTTGCCCATCCACTCGCTGTCGCGCTTGGCGAGGTAATCGTTTACCGTGACAATGTGTACGCCCGCGCCGGAAAGCGCGTTCAAATAGGCGGGCAGCGTGGCTACCAGCGTTTTGCCTTCGCCTGTCTGCATCTCCGCGATGCAGCCGCGGTGCAGCGCAATGCCGCCCGTTACCTGCACGGGGAAGTGCTTCATCGTTAAAACACGCCAGCTTGCCTCGCGGCAAACGGCAAACGCATCCGGCAAAATATCATCGAGCGTTTCGCCCTTGGCAAGGCGCTCTTTCAAAGCGGGCGTCTGCGCCTGCAATTCGGCATCGGACATGGTCTGATAAGTTGGTTCCAGCGCCAGCACCTTTTCCGTAATGGGGCGAATCTTTTTCAGCTCGCGGTCGGAGAAAGTACCGAACAATTTTTCAGCAAAAGACATGCATTACACCTCGATCAGCTATTTTCCAAAATCAAAAGGCAAACCGCCCAAAACGGGCGGGAAAGGGCAGAACATACATCTACTATGATACTCCATGCGGGGAAAACCTGTCAAATCTTGACGCGCGCTAAAACGTGAATTTTTCATGAATTTACAGCGGCGCGGCGCTTGGGCAGAGAAAGCAGCGCCAGCATGCAGAAAATTGCCGCAAAGCCTGCTGCATCCCACGGCGTAAACGGTGCGCCCATCCAGACAGCCGAAAGCGCGGCCGCCGTAACAGGCTCGGAAAAGCCGTAAAGGATGCCTTTTTCCGGCCCGATCAGGCGCACGCCCGTCATATAGGCGTTGAAGGCGATGACGTTGCCCAGCAGCACGACGGCGCAAAAGGCGAGCACAACGCCGAGATCAACGTGGACGGTATACTGCCACGGCCGAAACAAAAGCGTTAGCAACGTGCCGCCCATCAAAAAGCTCCAGCCCTGCAAAAGCGGCGTGGCGTGGCGCGTTTGCAGGCGCGCGGGCACGATATTGTATACCGCCACGGATACCGCACAGACAAGGCCCGTTGCCAGCGCGGCGGGCGCCACGGCAAAGTGGGCGAGGCTGCCGTGTGTGACGATCAGCCCGACGCCCGCCAGCGCCAGCACAATACTGCCGATTTCGCAAAGCGCAGGGCGCCGGTGTGCGGCGCGGCAGCTCCACAGCAAAATCAAAATCGGGCTTAAATCCTGCAAAATCGTGGCCACGCCCGCGCTGGAAAGCTGAATCGTGCCGAAATAGGTCAGCTGGCAGAGCGTAATGCCGGCAAAGCCGTAAATCAGCAGCTCTGTACGGTCCCGCGCATCTTTCCACGGGGAAAGCGCAGCCGGCGCGCTTTTGCAGAAAGCCGGAATCAACAGCACCAGCCCCGCCACTACCAGCCGCACAGGCACAAGCCACAGGCTGGTAATGCCCTTCTGCGTGAACAAATATTGCCCGCATGTGCCGGAAACGCCCCACCCGACGCCGCCTAAAAGCGTTAGCAGCGCGCCCGCAAAGGCCGGATACTTTTTACAAAAATCCTTCATGTTTTGCCTTCTCTGTTTTTTCCAAAAGCATGATTGCGCCTTGCCGCGGCGGCCGGCGCATAAAGCATAAAAAAGCGGAAGGCACTGTGTACCCTCCGCTTTTGCTTCAGCCTTGCGCCGCCAGCGCCGGAAACCCGGCAGGCGTATCCGCTACCGGGCAGCCCGTGCTTTCCAGCGCAGCGCGCGTCTGGTGCCCGGCGGCGCTTAAAATGCAGCGTACACCCAGCGCGGCCGCCACCTCGGCGTCGTGGACGGAATCGCCCAGCATCACCGCATTTTCGGGCGCGATGCCGGCTTTTTGCATCCAGCTAAGCCCCAGCTGTACCTTGCTTTTCGCGTAGATGTCCGACAGGCCGAGCAACTCAGAAAAAGAGCCTGTCAGGCCGCGCTCGGCTACTTGGCGGCGCAGCGTTTCAATAGGGGATGCCGAGAGAATTACCTGCCGGATGCCCTGCGCACGGAAAGCGGCAAGCGCCTGCTTTGCGCCGGGCACAAGGCCGCAGCGCTCGGCCGCGGGCAGGTAAAGCTCCATATAGCGCGCGGCAAGCGTCTCAAACGAATCCTTGGAAAAATCGAAGCCGGCGCGGGCGTAGTATTCTTGGATGGGAAAGCCAAAAACCTCCCGGTAGCCGGCCAGATCATACTGCTGTGGGTAGCCAAACTCGCGCATAAGGCGGTTCAAACAATCCACACAAACCTGTACGTCATCCAGCAGGGTGCCGTTCCAATCCCACAAAACCACGTCGAGCTGCTTCATATTGCATTATCCTTCCGCGAAGATCGCCTTGAGCCGTGCGTTCGCTTCGATGCCCCGCACGAGCAGTACGCCCAGCACACAGCAGCTGACGATTTCGCCGAGGCCGACCGTCAGCATGTTGAACAGCAGGATCGGCACGGTAAAGCCACCATTGGTAAAGAAAATCGAGATTTCTGCGCCGACAATCAGCGCATTGAAAACCACGGGCGGCAGAGAAGGCACAAGCGCCAGCCCTTTGGTGCGCACCTTGCGCAGCCGGTAGGTGGCAAGGCAGGCCAGCAGCGTTGCCAGCGTACCGAAAACCACATCGACGGCCACGGTTGTGCCCATCGAAACACCGAGCAGATTTGCCAAAAAGCAGCCCAGCGTTACGCCGACAATGTAATCGGGCCCAAACACGGGCAGCAGGCATAGCATTTCGGCAACACGCACCTGCACGGCCCCGTAGCAAAACGGCGCAAGCACGAGGCACAGCGCCGCATAGACGGCCGCCACAAGCGCACAGCGCACCATGCGCCGTGTGGCGCTGCGCGGCTTTTGTGTGCCGGTATCGACGCGCAGCGCCAGCCGGCAGCCAAGGTAGGCAACCACAAGAGAGGCTGCCAGCAAAACCAAAATGAGAATCGGATGCATAAAACACTACTCCGGCGGATAGATTTTGACCAAAGGGTACCGCCGCCTCCCTTTGGTATGGACCCGGCACTATGCCGGGCGAGCCTAAAATCCTAAGTTGCTCTCGGAGCTGCCGTATTTTTGGAACGGCAACGGTACACAGTATAGCAGAAACCCGGCGCCCCCGCAAGAGAAAGCCGCGTTGTGCCGCGCCCTCGGCGGGCGCTTACCTTGTGCGGCCGCCGCGTGAAATGCACAAAACCCCGCTCAAAAGATTGAGGATTTTGCCACTTGCCCCGGCAGGAAAAAAAGCGTATGCTCATAGCAAGGGCGTCGGGCTTTTCCGGGCGGCCCGCCACCGCAGAATTCTCCCTGAGGCCGGCCCAAAATCGGCATCCCGCCGATGGGCCGTTGGATACGATGAAAAGGAGATGCAACAAATGTCAGAAACAAAGTTTTATATTTGCCGCCACTGCGGCAACATCATCGCAATGGTACACGCCAGCGGTGTGCCTGTGGTGTGCTGCGGCGAGCCGATGCACGAGATTGTGCCGAACACTACGGATGCGGCGCAGGAAAAGCATGTTCCGCAGATTTCTGTGCAGGGCAGCCTTGTTACTGTCACAGTGGGCAGCGTAGAGCACCCCATGCTGAAAGAGCATTCGATCCAGTGGGTGGCGCTTGAAACCAAGCAGGGCATCCAGCGCAAAGAAATGCACCCGGAAGAAGCGCCGAAGGTTACTTTTGCGTTGACAGAAGGGGATGCGCCCGTGGCGGCGTATGCCTACTGCAATCTGCACGGCCTGTGGAAGGCGTCGGTTTAACAGCCGCGCTTTTGCGGCCGCAGTTGGCTCTTTTCCTCAAAAATAATGCATAAGAAAAAACACGCTTTGATTCGGCCCCGAAAGCCGCTTCAAAGCGTGTTTTTTATGCAGCGGGAAAAGTGCGGCCCTGCATGGGCCAACATCGTTTTTTAGCCCGAAAACGCCTCGGGCACGGCATAAATGGCCACATCTTCGTTTTCGTAGACGGGTTTCGCCTGCCAAACAGGGGCGCCCGGCACAAGGCGGCTGACAACGAGATAGTCGATGCCCTCCTGCCGCGCCAGCGCAAAGGCGTCGGCCTCGCTGAGATGATAGAAGATCGCATCGCTTACCTTTTCAAGCCGGCGGCGGATCTCGGCATAGGCATGGTCGTAATCCATGCCGTAGCGATAGCTTTCGAGATAGCAGCGGCGCTCGCTGGCCGCCGTATAAAAATGAAACGTGCCCTCGGCGGCATCGAACTGTTTATTGTTGCGGTTCGTGGCAAAGATCGTATCGGCGGGCGTATGTGTTTTAAGCCACTGGGCGGCGGCCCAATCCTCGGCCGTCATTGTGGTTTGTGCCTTTTCGGATACGCGCAAATCCAAACAACGCAGCGCAGCCTGTGCGCCGCTGCGCAGATAGCTCTGGTTGGCATACAGCTCCAGCCCGCCCAGCCCGATGAGGCATACGGCCAGCGCCCCGGCCGCTAAACGTTTGGCTGTGGCGCGGCCACTTGATACCAGCTTTTCGGCCGCAGCCTCGGCCGCGGGCAGGCTTGCCAGCAAAGCGGCCGGCACCGCCGCCAGCGCAAAATATACCTGCGAAAAGGAGTAATGGTTGTACAGCACATACGCCAGCATGCCGCCGATGGCAAAGGCATGGACGGTCAGCTGCGGCAGCGTCAGCATTTTCAGATGCGCCGCGCTCCATCCAAGGGCCAAAATATAACCGGCCAGCAGCGGAACCGCAAAATACTGCGCGTATGCGCCGGGCAGATTTTTGAGATTCGATAGCGTCGTAAACACAAGATTGTTGGTGGCAAGGCGCAGCACACAGACGTAAACCAACGCAAACCCGGCGGCCATACCGGCCAGAGTGGCCCAGTGCGCCGCGCGTACCTGCTTTGTCAGCGCGCCGGCCAAGCAGGCGGCCAGCACGGCCAAAATCAGCAGCGCACCGATCGTGCTTTTCAGCATGCAAAGCGATGCTGTGCATAAAAGCGCAAAGGCGGCCCATGCCGCGCCGCCCCTGCGCCCCGGATGTACAGGCGTGTTTTGAACAAGAATCAGCCCCGCACACAACGCCAGCAGCGCCGTCGCCTGTGCGTTGGCGTTAGTAAACAGGGCAGTGGGCAGGGTGCTGGCGGCCGTGCTGCCAAAAAATACGGTAAACGGCACCAACGCAGCCAGCCACGCGGCGCGCGGCGCAAAATGCCGGCCGACGCAGGAAAGCCCCAATACGCCCAGCGCCAAAACGGGCATGTTCCAGAACCAGCAAAGGCCCGCCCATGCGCCGGCCCCTGTGCCAAGCGCAAGCAGCCCGGCCGTGGCGTCGTTTAGAAAATGATAGTGCAGCGTTTCGCCGGCCACGCGCATATCCTGCAAAGGCAGCCCAAAGCGGACGGAAGCCGCGTTGCCAACGCTCCAAAGTTGATCCTGATTATACGTCCAAACCTTGAGTTGGTCGGCCCCGGCAGAGGGCAGCACCCCCCACACGGCCGCCACGGCAAAGATCAGCCCCAGCGTTAGCGCCAGCAGCGCAAACGGTACGCTGTGCCCGATGCGGCCCCAAAGCGCACGGAAAGGAAAAAACGCTTTTTTGCCGGATGCACAGCCCCGGCCGGAAGCGGAAAACCGGCAGAACCATTCCCACCCGCCGAGCAGCCACGCTGGCAGCAAAAACCAGCCCGGGCCTTGCCGCAGAAAGGGCAGGATACCGCCCAGCTCCCAAATCAAAGCATAGCCGAAAAACACGCAGGCGCAGCCCGGCAAAAAGGCCAAAACAAGGCTTTCGGCGCCGCCTACGCCGGGCGCGAGCAGGCGCACACAAAATAGCCCCGTGCCAAGCAGGCACACGCAAAACGCGGCCAAAAACAGCACGAAATGCAGCACGGCCCCAAAACTGCCGCCTGCCATGCCGGCCGCGGCAAAATAAAACAGCGCCCCACCGCCCAGCGCAAGGGCACCGAGCAGCGAGAACGCCGAAAAAAGAGCGGAATTCTTTTTGTTTGTCATGGCTTAGCCCTCGCGGCGCTTGCCGACATAAACCAACGCCAGTGTATCGGGGCCGGTGTTGGCCGAAACTACGCCGCCAAGCGGAAATACGATCAGCGGCTCGTGCCCGAAAGCCTTACGGCAGGCTTTTACTAGCTCGTCCTTTTGCGCGATGCAGGTGTGGCCGATCATATACTCTACATTCTCTAAGCCGCCAAGCTCGGCCGTGCGCTTTTCGCACAGCGCCAGCATGGCAGGAATTACCTTGTCGTCGCCGCGCACCTTGTTTTCCACTTTGGTTTTGCCGTCGATCAGGGTAATGATCGGGCGCAGGCCCAAAAGCTCGCCCGCAAAAGCGGCGGCGGCAGAGATGCGGCCGCTTTTTTTCATCTGTTTCAGGCTGTATGGCCCGAGGATGATTTCAATGCGGGCCATTTTATCGTTGAACTCGTCGATCACATGGTTGATTTCGGCCCCGTTTTGCAGCTTGCGGGCCATTTCGCATACATTCCAGCCGAAAGGCATCGAATAGGTGTGCGGGTCGAGCAGGTGAATCCGCATGTGATGCTCGGGGCGCTCCTCACGCAAAAGGTCCTGCGCAAGCAGAGCATTATTGTAGGTCGAGCTGGCCGAGCGATTGATCGGCACATGGATAACATCCGTATAGCCTTTGTCAACGTACTCGCAGTATTTTGCGCAAAACTGCATCGGGGTGATTGCCGCCGTGGAAGGCACACCCTCGGCCTTACGCATCAAATCGTAGAATTCGGTAAAAGTGCAGTTTTCCCGCTCAATATAATCCACGCCGTCAAGCAGGATGTGAAAGCCCATGATGTCGATGCCGTATTTTTCTGCGAGTTCCTGCGGAATATCGCAGCAGGAATCACACAGAATCGCGATCTTACTCATCCGTTCTTCCTCATTTCCATTCATAATCCCGCAGATGGCCGTGATCCAGCAGCTCCGGGAAATCCCATTGGCGCAGCACTTCGTATACGCCGATCGCTACCGAATTGGAAAGGTTCAGGCTTCGGCAGCCCTCCCGCATGGGAAAACGTACACACTGCGCCTGATTTTCCAGCAAAAGTGTTTCCGGCAGGCCGGCATCTTCGCGGCCAAACACAAGGTAGGCACCATCGGGGTACGAAATATCGGTATAGCGCTGCGGCGCTTTCGTCGAAAAATAAAAATATGGCCCGCCGTTGCGGGCGAAAAAGTCCGAAAGACTTTCATAATATGATATATCAAGGAAATGCCAATAGTCAAGCCCGGCATGCTTGAGCTTTTTGTCGTCGATGGTAAAACCCATCGGCCCGACAAGGTGCAGGCGGCAGCCGGTACAGGCACAGGTGCGCGCGACATTCCCGGCATTTTGCGGGATGCGCGGCTCGACCATTACGATGTTCAAAGTGGGTTTCATTTCCATCTCTGCGGCCCTCAATCATTGTGCTGAACAAGGCGGCCCAGCAGCGGCTCGAACCACACGCCAAGGCGAGGGTCGGCTTCCGGCGAAGTGTTGCGGATGGCGGCCGCGACAAACTCGGCCCCGGCGTCCGCCGCCGCCGAAAGCGCGTTGCCGCGCGTCAGCATACCGGTGACGAGCGCGCCGAACAGATCACCCGTGCCGGGAAAACTGCGGCTTAAGTGAAGCTTTTTCTGCACAAACTGTTCCGGCCCGGCGCCGGCGCAGGCAATATACTTGTCCATCGGGATGCCCGTCACAACGGCGGCCGGCGCGATCGCCAGCAGCTCTTCAGCCAGCGCGGCGGCCGAAGCCTCGTCGAGATCGCCCGCGGGGCAGGGGCGGCCCAGCAGCAAATGCGCCTCGGTAAAGTTGGGCGAAATCAGGTTTGCCTGCCGGCAAAGCCGCCCGATGACAGCCGGAAAATCCTGCGGCAGAGAAGCATATGGCTTGCCGTTGTCGCCCATTACGGGGTCAACGATTTTATATGCGTCGGGCCACAGCTGATAGGCCAGCTCGACCGTCTCGGCCTGCTGTGCCGTGGCCAGATACCCAGAATAGATACAATCGAAAGAAAGGCCGATTTTTTGATACTGCGTAAGCGCCGCCGCCCCATAGGCGGGGCTTTCCATGCGGGCGGGCTCGCCGAGGCCGCCGGTATGGGTAGAAAGCACGGCAGTAGGCAGCGCGACAGGCTGATGCCCCATCGCGGCCAGCACGGGAAGAATTACGCATAAACTGCAGCGCCCGGCCCCCGAGAGGTCGTGAATGCACAGGATGCGTTTTGGTTCAGAATACGTTAGCAAAAGAGAACCTCCTCTGGAAAAGTCTGCGCTTATTTTACCACAAATCCGTGCCGGAAGAAAGACGTATAAAAGAAAGGAGAACGGAAATACTGAAAGCAGGCTGTACTAGGAAAAGCAAAAGGAAGGAAATGAATATGAAAGACGATCATACGGTCAGCAATGTTCTGCTTGGGATGGCGGCAGGCGCCGCCGTAAGTGCTGCGGGCATGTATCTGGCAAACCAGAACGAGCGTGAGCTGAAGCATCTGGCAAAAAAGGTGGCACATGGTGCAGAAAACGCCGTGGGCGGCCTGGAAAACGTGCTGGATAACTTTTTGCGCTGAAATAGG
This sequence comes from Faecalibacterium sp., assembly GCA_022652735.1. Classification (GTDB taxonomy): domain Bacteria; phylum Bacillota; class Clostridia; order Oscillospirales; family Ruminococcaceae; genus Faecalibacterium. Next base: position 175,978 of record JALCRP010000003.1, read on the forward strand.
TCTAAAACTATATCAGGCATAAGCCATGAAATCGGCACGAAGATGGTATATTAAGGCAAGCAAAATGCAGAAATACGCAGTTTGGCTGCGGCAGGCAACTGCATAAAAAGGGCTCCGGCACCAAGAATGAAGCTTATTGGCGTCGGAGCCCTTTACATAGTTATGTGCAATTTTTTGAGTCACTGAAATATTAGAAAGATTCAACCTAGCGCAATTTTGAAAAATATGTTGTTTTCTTTTTTACGCCTTTAGGGCCTTTCGTTTGCAGTAATGGTCGTCTTAGCAACTTCCATTTTGCGAGAACCTCGAGTGACTTTTCACAATCCACAAAACTTTTTAGAGGCAGAACACATCTTTTCGAATTGAAATCCAAAAAGTATTGACAAAATAAATGTTTTTGGATTACACTACAATAAAATTATAATGGAGGAAGGAGAGCTTTATGCAAACAATTATACGGCAAGAATATCTTGATAAACTAACAGCCTTTCAAAATAAAAAGGTCATAAAAATTGTAACGGGAGTGCGCCGATGCGGAAAATCCACAATTTTAGCGCTTTTTCAGGATTGCTTAAAAAAACAGGGCGTTTTGACGGAACAGATTGTATCCATTAACTTAGAGGATTTCGATTATGATGAGTTACGGGATCCGAAAAAGCTGCATACCTATCTGAAAAAGCATTTGCTTGCTGACAAGATGACGTACATTTTTTTGGATGAAATACAGCAATGCAGCAATTTTCCACGTGTTATTGATAGCCTATATATTCGGAACGGCGTGGACATTTATATCACCGGATCAAATGCAAACCTGTTGTCTTCTGAAATTGCCACACTTATTTCCGGAAGATATGTGGAAATTAAAATGCTGCCGCTTTCTTTCAAAGAGTATGCCCTTGCAGCAAAAAAAACGACAGAACTCTCCCGCGGGTATGCGGAATATCTGGAAAGCAGCTCTTTCCCCGGTGCGATGGACTTTCGGCAACAGCCGAAGGAACTCAGAGACTATCTGGAAGGAATTTATAATACCATTGTCGTAAAAGATATTGCTTCCAGAAAAAAAATTGCGGATGCCATGATGCTGGAAAGCGTCACGAAATTTGTAATGGACAATATAGGAAGCCCCTTGTCCAGCAAAAAAATAGCCGATACAATGACGGCAAACGGACGAAAGATTGATGTAAAAACGGTCGAAAAATACCTTGTCGCATTGACAGAGAGCTTTATTGTTTATCAGGCAAAACGATACGATATTCGCGGCAGGCAGTATTTAAAAACGCTGCAAAAGTATTATGTCATCGACATTGGAATGCGATATATGCTACTTGGGTCGAGAGCGACTGATGTGGGGCACATTTTGGAAAACGTGGTGTATCTTGAATTGCTGCGCAGGGGAAACGATGTTTACGTCGGAAAAATAGACAATCTTGAAGTCGACTTCGTTACGGTAGAACCGAAAAAGATTGTATATTATCAAGTTGCGGCTACGGTGCGTGACGAAAGTACACTGCAAAGAGAACTGGCACCACTACGCACGATCAAGGATCATTATCCCAAAATAATCTTGACATTGGATGATGACCCGGAGGCAGACTACGATGGAATTCGCCGTATCAATGCTTTGAACTGGCTAATGGGCACAGTAAAATAGAAAATTGACAGGCTCTCAAAGGAAAGAGCTGCCCCTATTTATTGGCAGAGAAAGCGGACTGCGCAAAATACGGCACATCCGGCTACAGTCCGGGTGTGCCGTGTTTTGCATGGAGAAACTTGAGGCAAAAATACTTCAGTGCCGCTGGCGGGCATACTAGTGCCGCTGGCGGGCATACTTCGCCCGTGTGGCCTCGCCGCCGCGCAGGTGGCGCTCGGCTTTGTTGCGGGAAAGTACCCCCTGAACCCGCGCCCAAAGTGCCGGGTTCTGCCGCCGCAGGCGGCAGGATACATCTTTATGTACGGTAGATTTGGAAATCCGAAAGACGGTCGCCGCAGCGCGCACGGTAGCGCCATGCGTGGCGATATATTCTCCGAGTTGAACGGCCCGCTCCTCAGGGTTGCCCTTCATGTCCCATTCCTCCCTTGCGGGGCTTGCCCGCAAAACCTTACTATAAGGTATGAGAAACGGCACATGATTATGAAAAAGTTGCAAGTGGCCGATCCTAAATTTGGTATAAAAACATACGCTGGGGGGCTTGCTACTGGTAAAAACAGGCGTTAGGCCCTTTTGCTTTGCCGGACAATGCGAGAAGACATTTGGAAAGCAAAGCCGATTCCCCAAAAAAATAAAGGATAACATAACAATAGGTAAAACGATAAACTATTTAAACGTGCAAAACTTACAAATTGAAAAAGAAAAAGGTATGCATTGTACACAATAATAGAATTTTCCCTTGACATTACTAGCATAAATCTATAAAATGAATATAGGTAAAGCGCTAAACTAAAGACGCAGAATTTTTCGGCCGGAACATTCTGCGCATAACATGCCAAAACAAGAAAGATGGAGGGAAATTTCTATGAAAAAAATTACTCGTCGCCAGTTTATGAAAACTGTTTCTGCATGTGCCGTTTCGGCAGGCGCCATGAGTCTGATGAGCGCTTGTGGCGCTAGCTCTTCCGTGGCCGCCAGCACGGCGGCTTCCGCTGCTGCTTCCAGCGTAGCGGTACAGGATGTGGCGCTAAAGGTATGGTCGCCGGAAGCCGAAGCAGACATCACAAAACAGCTGTGCGATCAGTTCGCGGGGAATCATCCGGAATACAACATGACGTTTGAATACGAAATGGTTGAAAACGCAGATTCGATTACGAACCTGAAAAACGACCCTGAGGCCGCGGCCGATATTTTTGTATTTCCTTCCGGCGGCGTGGCAGAGTGCGTTGAGGCGGGCCTGATCTACCCCATCACTGTGGACATCGACAATGTCAAAACCCTGTACGGCGAGAACGCACTGAAGGCTTGCTCGAAGGATGGGGAGGTTTACGGCATCCCGCAGACGCCGAACTGCTTCTTCATGTTCTATAATAAGAGCTATTATTCCGAGGATGAGGTAAAGTCTCTCGAAACCATGATGGCCAAAGATTTTGATGCGGACTGCTACAATTTCTCGTTTACGATTGCCAACAGCTGGTACATGGAATCCTTCTTCTACGGCGCGGGCTGTACCCTCTACGGTGCAGACGGCACCGACCCGACGGAATGCTCTTGGAACGATGCTACGGGCCTGAAGGTTGGCAAGTACCTGATCGACCTCGCCAAAAACCCGAAGTATCTTGAGGATGTCGACAGCATTGCCGGCAGCAAGTTCGACGAAGGCAAGTGCGGCGCTGTTTGCTCTGGCACTTGGAGTGCCGACGAATTCCAGAAGGCGCTTGGCGACAATTATGCCGCCGCCGTGCTGCCCACCTTCCAGCTCGATGGCAAGGAGTGCCAGATGAGCAACTTCTCGGATTACAAGGCTTACGGCGTAAAGGCAAGCACACAGGCCCCGAAGGCGGCTCAGGAGCTGGCCGAGTGGCTGGGCGGCGAAGATGCCCAGCTGCTGCGTTTCCAGCAACTGAGCATGGCGCCTACCGTTACGGCGCTGCTGGAAAATGAGGAAGTCGAGGCGAACCCCGCTGTCTGCGCGCTGGCAGAAATGGCGGATTCTTATGCCACCCCGCAGCCGACGACCTCGCAGATCAGCGCCTATTGGGACCCGGCCACTGCGTTTGGCAAGGGCGTGGTGAACGGAGACGTCACCGAGGCCAATCTGCAGCAGAACCTGGATGCAATGGTAGAAGGCATGACCTCAAAGATCACGGGCTGATTCCGAGAAAGAAAAGAGCACTGGGGTGGACTGACTGCAGTTCACCCCAGTTTTCAAAGGAGGCAAAAACATGGCAAAGAAACTGCGGAAAAGGGAAAGCCTTTGGCAGCAGTATCGAGAATCCGATGTGTTTGTGAAGCTCAGCGCGGGGATCATGGGCCTTTCCCATATCAAAAACGGCCAGATTCTTAAAGGAATCGGATATTTTTTGCTGGAGCTTGCATTTGTTGTTTATATGATCGAAAAGGGCGCATCCAGCTTAGCGGGTTTGCTGACGCTTGGCACCCAGCAGCAGGGGATGGTGTTTGACAAGGCACAGGGCATCTATGTCCGTGTGGATGGCGACAACTCCATGATGATGCTGCTTTCCGGCGTTGTAGCGCTGGCGGTGGTCATCTGCTTTTGGGTAGTGTGGCGCGCACAGCTGGCCTCTGCCGCGGATACGGCAAAAAGAAAGCGCGAAGGCCGCCACGTCAATACCGTTGTGGAGGATCTGAAATCGCTTTTGGATGAAAATATCCATAAGCTGCTTTTGTTCATCCCGATGGTCGGGCTGATCGGCTTTACGGTGCTGCCGCTGTGCTACATGATTCTGATGGCTTTTACGAACTACGATGTAAACCATCAGCCGCCGGGAAACCTGTTTACATGGATCGGTCTCGATAACTTCCGGGTATTGCTGGCTTCGTCCAGCACCCTGTCGCACACCTTCTGGCCAGTATTGGGCTGGACGCTGATCTGGGCGTTTTTTGCCACGTTTACAAACTACTTTTTGGGAATGTTCCTTGCGATGCTGATTAACATGAAAACGATCCGTTGGAAAAAGGTTTGGCGTACCATTTTCGTGCTGACCATCGCGGTGCCGTCCTTTGTCAGCCTGATGGTTATCCGCACGATGCTGAACAAATTCGGCGTCATCAATGTCGAACTGCAAAATTTGGGCTTTATCGCCGAGGCAATCCCTTTCCTGACGACGCCGCTGGGCGCGCGCATTTCGGTCATTGTGGCTAACATGTGGATCGGCATCCCTTTTACGATGCTTATCACGACGGGCATCCTAACCAATATTCCGGGCGATTTGTACGAAAGCGCCCGCATCGATGGCGCAGGGCCGATCAAGATGTTTCAAAACATCACGCTGCCCTATATTTTGCAAATTACGACACCCTATTTGATCTCTAATTTTATCGCTAACTTCAATAACTTCAATCCGATCTACTTTATGACGGAGGGCGGGCCGGAAACGCTGGAATACTTTAAGGGCGCCGGCAAAACTGACCTCCTGGTTACATGGCTGTATAAGCTGACGACGGACAGTATGGATTACTGCTATGCGGCAGCAATCGGCATCTTGATCTTTTTGATTTCGGCGGGGCTTTCTCTGCTGGTTTATCGCCGCACCAAAGCCTATAACAGCGAGGAGGAATGGCAGACATGAAACATGTTCGCGGTATGAATGCGGCCTACCAAAGGCTGGTTCCGCTTACGGCGCTTTTGCCGGCAATCCTACTGCTGATTCCGTTCATTTCTAACGGCGGGAAAACATGGTTTGGCTGGATGTTTGCGGCAAAAGTTTTTGCTTCGGCGTCGGTCGGGATAGGGTTCCGCCTTTGGGCCGTTTTGGGCTTGTGCGTTTTGCCCGCCGCGCTGGCCGTGGTTGGCGTTTGGATGCTGGTACGGCCGGGCAAAGGGCTGGCCAAAGCCATCACATGGCTGCTGGCGGGCTATACGGCGCTGGCAGTGCTGGGGCTGCTGATTATGAAGCAGAACCTGGACGGCACGGGCCTGCTGGCCGAAAGCATGATGATTCACGATCTCTCGGCTGGCTACTGGCTGATGCTTGTGGCGGGCTTTGGCGGGATGGCTGTTTCTATGATGAGCACCAAAACAAACCCGGGCTATATTCTTTTGGTTGTGCTGTCGGTGCTTTGGCTGTTTCCGATATTCTTTATCCTGCTCAATGCCCTGCGTATGGAGGGCAAATTCTACATCGGCTATTTCTTTCCAAAGCAGCTTGGGCTGGGCAACTTTATCGCGGTGATTACCAGCGATACGAAGTTCCATTATATGCGTTGGTTCAAAAACACGCTCATCGTCTCGGTGTGCTCGTGCCTTGCATCCAGCTATATTGTGCTGTCCACTTCGTATGTGCTTTCGCGCATCCGCTTCCGCGGCCGCAAATCACTGATGAATCTGCTGCTGATTTTAGGCATGTTCCCCTCGTTTATGTCTATGATCGCCGTTTATTACATTCTAAAAGGGCTGGGGCTGGCCCAGTCACTGGCGGCGCTGGTCATCGTATATTCGGCGGGCGCATCGCTGACGTATTATGTGGCAAAAGGCTTTTTCGATACGATCCCGCGTTCGCTGGATGAAGCGGCCATGCTGGACGGCGCGACGAAGTGGCAGGTGTTTACCAAGATTACAATGCCGCTTTCCAAACCGATCATCATCTATACGATCATGACCTCTTTCATGGCGCCGTGGGCAGATTACATTTTTGCCAGCGTCATTCTCGGCGATAACACAAAATCCTACACGGTGGCAATGGGCCTGTTCTCCATGATCAGCCGGGATAACATCAACGAATACTTTACGCAGTTTGCGGCCGGGGCCGTTTTGGTCTCTATCCCGATCGCAGTTTTGTTTATCAGCTTGCAGAAGTATTATGTGGAAGGGCTTTCCGGCTCGGTAAAAGGATAAAAGAATAGAATGATACAACAAATCAAACGATCTCCTCAATGCGAACCGGCCAATATCTATCTCCGGCCGGGCTTTCGCGTTACGCTACTTACGCCGCGGCTGTTCCGTATCGAAATCCAAAAAGACGGCCGCTTTTGCGACAGCGCCACACAACTGGCGCTGAACCGCAATTTTTCGCCGGTGGAGGCCGAAACGCAGGAATCTGACTATGAGCTGAAGATTTGCACGGACGCACTGACCATCACCTGCCAGAAAAAAATTCTGGAAACGGGCAGCGCAGTGGATGCGCTTTCGGTGCTTCTGCGGCAGCTGCCGCAAAAGCCGACCTGGCATTTCGGCGACACTCCGGAAAACCTAAAGGGCACGGCGCGCACTTTGGATGAAGCCAACGGCGCCGTGCCGCTGGAAAACGGCTTAATGGCGCGCTGCGGCTACAGCGTCGTCGACGACAGCGCATCGCTGATCCTGACGGACGAATTTGTAAAGCAGCGGGAAACCGCCGAAACAGACCTCTACTTTTTTGGCTACGGGACGGATTATGCCGCCTGCCTGAAAGATTTCTATCGTCTTTCGGGTGAAACGCCCATGATTCCGAAGTTTGCGCTCGGCAACTGGTGGAGCCGCTATCACAAATACACGGAAAAAAGCTACCGTGAATTGATTGAAAACTTCCAAAAAGAAAAAATCCCCTTGACAGTCGCTGTGATTGATATGGACTGGCACCTGACGGAAGTGGATCCAAAATACGGAACGGGCTGGACGGGATATACATGGAACCGGTATTTGTTCCCGAACCCGCCGGCATTTTTGGATTGGCTGCATCAGCAGGGGCTGCATGTGACACTGAACATTCACCCGGCGGATGGCATCCGCGCCTATGAGGAAATGTATCCGGAAATGGCACAGGCTATGGGAATCGACCCGCAAAGCGGCAAGGCGATCCCCTGCGATATGGCCGACCCTCGCTTCATCGCGGAATATTTTCGCGTTGTGCTGCATCCTTACGAAAAGCAGGGCGTGGATTTTTGGTGGATTGACTGGCAGCAGGGGACGAAAACGCGCATCCCGCATCTTGACCCGCTGTGGGTGCTGAACCACTATCATTATCTGGACAGTATGCGCAGCGGCAAGCGCGGCATGATCTTTTCGCGCTATGCCGGCCTTGGCAGCCATCGCTATCCCATCGGCTTTTCCGGCGATAGTTATGCCACATGGGCCTCGCTGCAGTTCCAGCCGTATTTCACGGCGAACGCCTCGAATGCCGGGTACGGCTGGTGGAGCCACGACATCTGCGGCCATATGCACGGAACCCGCGATACCGAACTGATGATGCGCTGGATTCAGTTTGGCGTATTCTCGCCGATAATGCGGTTGCACAGCTCCGCAAATCCCTTCTTTATTAAGGAGCCGTGGAAGCTGCCGGAGCAGTGCCGCACCATTATGGGGCGCTTTATGCGCCTACGGCACCGCATGATCCCGTATTTGTATACCATGAGCTTTCAAGCGCATGCCGATGGTATGCCGCTTGTGCGCCCGATGTATTATCTCCACCCCGAAGAGGAGCAGGCCTATGCCTGCCCGAATGAATTCTATTTCGGCGATTCTCTGCTGGTGGCCCCAATCACGACGCCGCGGGATGCAAAAACGCATCTTTCCTGCCTTGCCGTATGGTTACCAAAAGGAAAATGGACAGATTTGTTTTCTGGCAAGGTCTATGAGGGCGGCACCACGCGAGAGATGTTCCGCACACTGGATACTATCCCTGTTTTGCTGAAAGAAGGCGGGATTTTCCCGCTTACGGCAGATAACGGCGGCGACAACAGCCTTGCCAACCCGGAAAAGCTCGATGTCTATGTGGCCCCGGGCAAAGATGGCGCGTTCACGCTGTATGAGGACGATGGCGAAAGCTTTTACGCGGATGGCGAGCATGCCGCCTTTACGGCAATCCGCTATACTGAACAAGGCGCCTCGCTGAAAATTTGCCCCGTGCAGGGCGACAGCAGCCAAATCCCGGAGAAACGTAGCTGGACGATTCACTTTATCGGCTGCGAAAAGCCGGAAAAAATCTGCGCGACGATCGGCGGGCAGGTGGTTGTGTGCCGTGCCGCAGGCGATGCAGAGAAAAACGAGTGGACAGCACAGGTGCAGGACGTACCGACAGCGTCCTGCCTGTGTGTTAGCTGCGGCGTACTGCACACTGCACAGGCGGATGTACTGCGCGAAGCGTTTCAAATGCTCGAAAACGCAGATGAAGATTATGACTGCAAAGAGCGCGCATGGCGCGAAATTTGCGGCGTGTGCGGCATGCAGCCTGCCCCGGATGCACCTTTTGAGCTGAAAGCAGATGTCTGCAAAGAGATGACAGGGCGCTATCGCCGCCATGTCCCGGAAGCGGTATCTCAGCTGCTGGGCAGCGGTTTGTCGGCGGCAACAGTGCATGCGCTGATCGCCCTGTAAGGGGCTTCCATCTTGCGCACAAATGGTATACAATAACATCGGTTCGAGTTTTTTGGAGCGAGGGGTGAACGAATGGCGACACTGAAGGATATTGCAAAAGAAGCCGGCGTCAGCATTGTAACGGTTTCCAATGTAATCAACGGCAACCACAAAAAGGTGTCGGACGAAACAATTGCGCGTATCCAAAAAATCATTCATGACTACCATTATGTGCCGAACGCCACGGCACGCAGCCTTGCCAGCAAACAATCTGGTATTATTGGTGTGCTGGTTCCCAATGTGGGCGAGGACGAAAACTTTTTGCAAAGCCCTTATAACGCAGAAGTGCTGGGCGTTTTGGAAAAGATCATTCGCCAAAGCGGCTATTATTTGATGGTGCGCTGCCTTTCGGATTATCAACAGGCGCTGCCGCTGCTGCACAGTTGGAACGTGGACGGCGCAGTGTTCATCGGCGCAAACACATCCGATGTGGAACGGCTCAACCAACAACTTTCTATTCCCGCAGTTTTTCTTGATACGTACACCAGCGAACAGGTCTGTGGTGTATGTGCAGATGACTTCCGCGGGGGCTATATCGGCACACGCTATTTGATTAATCAGGGGCACACGCATATTTGCTTTCTTGCGCCGGGCGCAGGCAAAGAAGGCGTTATTTACGAGCGTTTCCGCGGCTATCGGCAGGCAATGGAAGAATGCGGCCTGCAAAGCAGCATGGAAAAGCGGGAGGTTGCTTCTACAACGTATGAATCTGGGCTGGCCGCAGGGCGGCAGCTGGCGTTTGAGCAAGGCACGACGGCTTGCGTTACTACGGCCGACATCTTGGCGATCGGCCTGATGGAAGGACTTCGCCTTTCCGGCAGGCGCGTCCCGGAAGATTTCTCGATTGTGGGCTTTGATGATCTGCCGGAATGTCGCTATACCACCCCACAGCTGACGACGATCAATCAGCATGTAGCGGAGAAAGCGGAGAAAGCGGCGGGAAAACTACTGGATATGCTGCGCCATCAGGATGTGGCGATTCAAAACGAGCGAATTGATGTTGATCTGGTAGAACGCCAGTCAGTGCAAAGGATGGACTGAATCAAACGGCTGACACGATCCGGTGCGGTTTCGGAAATATAACCTCCTACGGCGGCTTTCTAAAGGAAGGCCGCCGCTTTTTTGACACTTACTTGAGGCTTTTCTGCTGCCGCGAAAAATGATTGGCAATCCCCAGCTCATCCCGATATTTGGCGACCGTGCGGCGCGAAAGAGAAATTCCCTGCCGGGCCAATAAAGCGCACAACTGCTCATCGGTGAACGGATGGGCAGAATCCTCACTTTTTATAGCGGATTGAAGGATGCGGCGAATGGCACAAACCGAAAGCGATGCGTCGCCCGCCGAAGGTGCGGGCATCGAGAAAAGCTCCCGCAGAGGCAGCATGCGGCCGCCAAACCGAATATATTTGTCCTGACAGGCACGGCTTACTGTCGAAACATGCAGCGATAAAGAATCTGCCAGCTGCTGCATTGTCAGGGGCCGAAGCGGCTGCTGAGACAAAAAGTAGTCTCGCTGATATTCTGCCAATGTGCAAATTAGCGTATATAAGGTATTTCGACGACGTGCGATATTATCCATCAGCTGATTGGCTTCAGCCGTTTTTTGACGAATATAGCACTTCTCTTCGGGCGAATAAAGGCTGCCGGAATGTACCAGATAATCCGTATGGATATGAATGCTGTAAAGCAGCTCGTCGGCGAGGGTTACCCGTAATTCTCCTCCGTCAGGTATAATTTCTGCTTCCGCAAAAGTATAAGAAACATTTTCCCCACCGGAGTAAAAGCCGCTGGACGGAATAGGATTCAACTTTGCGACGATGCTGCAGGCCTCAAGCGTTGCGCTGCGAGCTGTATGCAGGAGCTTGTCTAATCCGGCATAGTCTTTGCGGGCAAGCAGCGGCAGGCCGTATTCAATAAGATGAAGACTCGTTTCACAGAAAAAATGACTTTGCACCAACTGTAAAGTGAGACATTCCTGCAGGGAACGCGCTCCGACCCCGGCGGGATCAAGGGACTGAACCACATACAAGGCCTGCTCGGCTTGCAAAAGAGAAAGGTGCATCTCCTCGGCCAGAGAGGAAAGCGGTATATTCAAGTATCCGCGCGTATCCAAGCACCCAACCAGATAGCGGCATTGAGACAATAAAGCGCTGCTAAGCGCAGCGGATTGTCCAAGCTGTGCGTTGAGATACTCGGTGAAAGTTGGCGCTTGCGTACAAAGCGTCGTGAGATCGGAAGAAGCATTGCTTGAGGAGGTAACCGAAGAAAAAGCACTACCGAGGGCATCCTCCTTTAACGGAGACAAAATGCTTTCCGTAGGAGCAAGCTCAACCTCCAGCATGGGGTTGGAGAGAGCAGCTTGCTCCAGATACTGGCATAGCGCGGGCAAAGGCATTTGAAGAAAACGAATGGCTTCCTGCTGGGATGGGCTTAAAATTAAGCGCTGCCCTTGCTGGGTTCTTGGCTTATTTGTTTGTTCCAGAGACATAGGATGCACCTCTTTGCAGTTCTTTGTAAAATGGGAAAGCCCAAGATGCAGCGGCAAGGCATAACGGCTTTTTACCCTCGATTACCCGAAAATGTTCCGGTTCTTAAAAAGGAAACGCTTATTGCAACAGAAAAAGCGTAAAAAAGTTGCAGTTGCTGTAAAAGATGCAGTATTATAAATATCATAAAAAAGAAAAGGAGGAAACTGCAATGAACAGCGAAACGGCGGGAAAAGAAAAATTGGCTGTTTTGGAAGAGATCGTCTCCCATTCCAAAGAAATCGATTGGGAAAAGCTCACAGGGCTGACAGCCGGTGAAGTGGCGTATGCGCTTGGAATCAGCCGCAACTTGGCCAGCCAATACCTAAACGAGTGGGTAAGAGCAGGGCGTATGGTAAAAGTGAATTCTCGCCCTGCCTATTTTGTGGATTCTGCAGGTCTCCCCCAGGGAGCACCACAGACGTTTGATACGGTGGCTGCGCTCCGTCAGGCGGTCGCGGTGGGGCAATCGGCAAGTAATCCGGCGCAAGCGGATGCCAATCATCCGAATGCGATTTTTGAAGAGCTAATAGGCTGGAATTCCAGCTTGGCGGGTTGTATTGAACAATGCTGCGCGGCAATTTCGTATCCTCCGGATGGACTGCCGATTCTTTTGAACGGACCGACCGGTACAGGAAAAAGTATGCTGGCGCAGATGATATTTCATTATGCAGTCAGCCGGAACTTGATTGAGCCTGATAAAAAATTCCTTGCAATAAACTGTTCTGAGTATGCCAACAATCCTGAACTGATCGCTTCCAATTTGTTTGGATATTCCCGCGGTGCCTTTACAGGAGCGGAACGAGATACCTCAGGCCTGCTTTCTCTCGCAGATGGCGGTGTGCTGTTTTTGGATGAGGTGCATTGCCTGAAATCGGAGTGTCAGGAAAAACTGTTCCAATTTATGGACAAGGGCGTCTTCCATAGAGTGGGCGATAACGGAAAATGGTATCATTCGCAGGTACGGCTGATCTTCGCAACAACCGAAAACCCACAGAAAGTGTTGCTGCGCACGCTGCTGCGCCGCATTCCTATCGTGGTATCGCTTCCATCGCTGAATCAACGCCCGCTGGAAGAACGGAAAGAACTGTTGAGCGGGCTCTTGCAGCGAGAAGCAGAAGCAATCCATACGACGGTGACGATTAGCCGGCGCGCGTATCAGGCCATGATGCAGTATCCCTTTGCTGGCAATGTGGGTGAACTGAAAAACTGTGTGCGCGTTTGCTGCGCCAATGCATTTCTGAATCGTGCGCAGAAGGCTCGGCTAGAGATCCATTCCCGACATCTGCCTGCGGAACTGCAAAACTATTTTGAAAAGCATGCTGTAGATGTGCTGCCGGGGCTTTCGGGATATGAAGTGCTGGATTTGTCCGGTGAAGTAATGCATGGAGATGCAAAAAGCGTTCCTGTCCTTGCGCTGTTCGATGGGCTGCTGCAAGCGATGGAAAACGGCACTTTTGATGCGACGGAAAATGCGCTGTTTACGCAGTATCTGGATAAAATCGTATTTATACAGGCAACGGTACCTGTGCCGGAGCAGGCAGGCCATACCTTACTGGAAGAACTCGAGATGTTTCTGGAAAGGCAAGGCATTTCGCTGCATCATAACGAGCTGCTGATCCTCTCTCATATGCTGGCGGATTACAGCCGAAGCACATCACTGCTGAAGGATTTCTTTGCCTTAAATCAGCATAGGCTTCTGCACTTGGGAGAGCTGCTGAAGGAAAAGTGGAATAACGAGTATGAAACGGCGGCGCGTGTAGTAGAATGGCTGAAATTCAGCATGGATTTTTCCACGGAAGAGCCGTGGAGCTTTTTGCTTGCCGTTTTCCTGCACACCTATCGGCAGGAGACCAAACGCGATTTTTTGCCGTGTGTTATTATTGCTCACGGATATTCAACGGCCAGCAGCATTGCCGATACCGCAAACCGTTTACTGGGGCGCTTTGTATTTGAAGCAATCGATGTGCCGCTCGGAAGCGGGAAAACAGATGTGGCTGCTTGGCTAAACAGCCATTTCGGCAATATGAGCCCGTGCAGACAGGCTGTGCTGCTTGTGGATATGGGATCGCTGGAAGGCATTTCGATTGGCCTGCCGAATCTGGAACGAATGGATCTTGGCATTATTAACAACGTGAATACCCGATTGGCAGTGGACATTGGCTCTATGGCATTGGAGGGATGCGGCTTAAAGACGATTCTCGAAAAAGCAAGCAGCCTGAATGTGTGTAACTATTATATCGTAAACGGAAAAAAGCAGGAAGACGCAATCGCCGTAATCTGCTCGACCGGCAAGGGAACTTCTCAAAAAGTTGCCGATTTACTGAAAAACAGCTTTCCTAAACCGTTGGAGATTCAATTTGTTCCGGAAGATTATGAAAGTTTTAATCAGTATGGAAGCAAGGCTCCCGATTTGCAGCAGTACCACATTTTGTTTGTGGTTTGTGCAGGCCCGCTTCAGGCAAAAGCAAAAGATCTTCCGCTGATCCAATTGGACGGCCTTATAGAAAAGAAAAACACGGATCGCATGCATCAACTGCTTTCAAAATATCTGGATGAAGCAGGATGGGAACAATTCCGTCAGAACATATTGAAAGAGTTCTCTCTCGAAAATCTGTTGGGAGAGCTGACAATTCTGAACCCGGATAAACTGCTGGATTGTGTAAATGACGCCCTGAATTCGTTGCAGAAATGTCTGGGGTGGCGTTTTCAAAATGGTACGATTATCGGCCTTTCCGTACATGTCGGATGCCTGATCGAGCGCTTGGTAAAGCATCAGCAGATGCCGGACCGCCCGGACATGGATTCCTTCCGCAAGCAAGATGCCAAACTGATCAAAGCCGTGAAAGAAAGCTTCCAAAAAATAGAAAGCTACTATGGCATTGATCTTCCGGACAGCGAGATCGTATATATTAAGGATTTTATTCAGAATGATAGACGGTACGCGGACTGCCCGGCAGAGGGTACATCTCCGCATATATAAAGTGAAAAGGCCGGAGGAAATTTCCTCTGACCTTTTCCTTTTATAAGGCGAGTGCAGATAAATCTACTTTATGGGAATCTGTGTCAAGCAGCACTTTACGCAGCGGAAGAATTCTTTTGGCGGACATGGAAAGCTCGTCTACGCCAAGCGCCAGATACTGTGGAAGTAAAGAGGGATCGGCTGCGGATTCTCCACAGATTCCCACGGGAATACCCTGCGCGTGCGCATTCCTTACCGTTAATGCAATCAGACGCAGCACCGAGATATTGCGGGAATCAAAAATATTTGATACAGCCTCGTTCATCCGATCACAGGCGAGCGTATACTGCGTGAGATCGTTTGTACCGATGCTGAAAAAATCCGCATGGGCTGCCAGTTCACGGCTGGCCAGAGCGGCAGCGGGTGTCTCCACCATAATACCAACTTTTACGGAAGAATCATAAGCAAGCTGCGCTGCATCCAAATCCTGCTTGGCTTTTTTTACCATGCTGCGCAGGCGAAGCAGCTCCTCTAAAGTTGCAACCATAGGGAACATGATTTGAAGCTTGCCAAAAGCGGAGGCGCGCAGCAGGGCGCGCAGCTGTACCATAAGCAGCTCGGGCCGGGCAAAGCAAAGGCGAATTGCACGGCAGCCGAGTGCAGGGTTTTCCTCCTGCTTTTGCGGAAGGCAGCTGAGCTGTTTATCGGCGCCAAAGTCAATGGTGCGGATAATCACTGGCGCGGGGGCCATGTTTTCCAACGCTTGGCGGTAGGCTTGATACTGCTCGTCTTCCGAAGGAAGATGAGCGGCGTGCATAAACAGAAATTCACTGCGGAAAAGGCCGACACCTTCGGCGCCTGCGCTTTTGGCTTCGGCAGCTTCCTGCGGGGTGCTGATATTGGCAAAAAGCTGAATACGGCGGCCATCCTTGCTGAGGCTTTCCTTTTCCACAAGCTTTGCAAGGGCGGCTCTTTCCTGCTCGGCGGCGGCCTGACGCTGATGGTATGCGGATAAGGCCGCTTCGTCGGGCTCGGTGATAACGATACCTTTATCGCCGTCTGCAAGTATGAAATCTTCCTCTTTCAGCGAATCTAAATTGTTCCCCAAGTTCACAATGGCCGGAATACCCAAAGTACGTGCCAAAATGGAAGCGTGAGAATTGTAGGCGCCACCGCGCGTTAAAAAGGCCAGAATCTTGCTCTTGTCCATTTGGACGGTTTGGCTGGGGAAAAGGGTGTCCGCGGCCAAAATCATGGGTTCGATCATTCCATCAGTGGGCGCACAGCTTTGCCCCTGCAAACAGGAAAGCACCCGCGCCGCTGCATCCAGAATATCCGCAGCGCGTTCCTTCATATAAGGATCACTCAGAACGGCAAAGGATTCTGAAAACTCTTGCCCGGCCTGCTGCACAGCGTATTCGGCCGACCAGCCTTCGCCCGAAATTAGCTCTTCGAGGCGATCCGTAAAGTCGGCATCCTGTAAAAGCATCGCGTGTACGGCAAATACTTCTGAATCCTTGCCCAACTGGCTGCCGGAGCTTTTTTGCAGGGCTTCCAGCTGCGCGACGGCGGCGGCCAACGCGGTTTGGAGCCGGGCCGTTTCCTGCGGAGCGCTTTGCTTCGACTTCGCCTTTTTCACTTCTTTTGCACCGGCTTGAAAGAAATGTACTTTCCCGGCGACGATGCCGCCGGAAGCACTTACTCCTTGTAACAGTTTCATGGTATTCTCCTTTTGTGTGGGATATGGCCAAGGGGCTTCCAAGCATCCGAAAAAGAACGCCTGAAAGCCCCGTTTTGTGCTGTGCTTTTTTCAAATATTGGATTTACAAAAAAGTTCGAGTGCCTGCGCTGCGTTTTGCTCGTTTGTGCCTTCCACATAAAAATGCAAAGTGTCACCACATTTTGCGGCCAGACGCATGACCTGCATCAGACGCTTGCCGTCTGCGGTTTTGTCACCGCAGCGCACCTGTACATTACAGGGGCAGTCGGCCAAATCGCGTACAAGTGCCCCGGCAGGGCGGGCGTGCAGCCCCAGAGCATCTGTTACCTGACATTGAAATTCCTGCATGTTATTCCTCTTTTCCTAAACTGCGGCAGCGCCGCAAAAAGTCTTGATTTTCTGGGAGCGGCATGCCCTTGCGGTATACGCAGCGGCCCATTACGTAAGTGGCTGCGACGATATAATCGTCCTCCAATACAACCAGATCGGCATCCTTGCCGGGCTGCAATGTGCCTTTGTGTTCGGAGCAGCCAAGCAGCTGCGCCGGATGGATCGTGCACGCCGCCAATGCGTCGGCAAAGGGAACGTGCAGCGCTTCCACCAGATTCTTCAGGCCGAACAAAACATCTTTGCAGCTGCCGAACAGAGTGCCGTCTTCCAGCAGGATCGCGCCCTCCGGCGTAAGACGATACATTACACCGTCAATGCGATACGTGCCCGGCGCCTGTCCCGATATTTCGTCGGAATCAGATACGACAATGAAGCGATCCATGCTGCCTTTAAGCTGAAACATCAACCGAAGCATTTCAGGAGAAAGATGTACAAAATCACAGATAATCTCATTGTAGAGGTTCTTATCGAGTAAGGCGGCGCCTAACGCGCCGATGTCCCGACGGTCAATCTGGCGCATCGCATTTCCGGTATGAGTGGAAGCTTGCAGCCCGCATGCGATAGCACGCTGCATCTCGGCGGCGGTGGCATCGGTGTGCCCGGCTGAAACGATAACGCCCCGGCATTGTAGATACCGCTGCAGGGCGTCTGCACCATCCAATTCCGGCGAAAAGGTCATGTAGCGGACGGCACCGTCCGCTGCATCCAAAAGCGCGGCAGCGTCGGTTACACTTGGCGCGAGAAACTGCTCGGGAAAAAAACCGCCGTGCCGCTTTGGATTGAGAAAAGGCCCTTCCATATGTGCGCCGAGAACATTTGCGCCCTTGTGAAAGTTTCGCGCGGCGGCGATTGCCTGTAAAATCTGCTTTTCCTGCGGGCAGTGCTCACCTACAGTGGGAAGAAAAGATGTGACACCGGCGCTGGCGATTGCCATTGAAAATCCTTCGATTGCCGCTTGAGTCCCAGCTCTTGCGGCCCATCCTCGATAGCCGTGCGTATGGATGTCGAATAAACCGGGAAGAATGCGCCTGTCGCCATAGTCGAGGAACTCCTCGTCTTGCGGAAGCTTGGAATCCTCTGGATAAATTGCTGTGATACGACCCTTTTGTAAAAGAAGTGCCCCGGATAAAAAGCAGCCTCCTACAAAGATATGGGTGGACTTCAATAACATAGAGCATCCTCCGTTTGGTTACGATGATGGGATGAGCGGAATGTGCCTGTTAGAAAATGCCGACAAGGGTACCGATGAGGCCCAAGGCAAAAACGCCCAGAATAATGTAATTGATTTTGACGCCCTTGCGAATCAAAGCAAATACCACAAGGGTTAAAGTCAGCGGAAGCAAGCCGGGCATAACCTGATCCAGAATATCCTGCAGGACAAAATCCATCTGCCCGATTGTGGTAGTGAAAGAGACCTGCATCGAAACCATCGAACTTATCATCGCACCTACAGTGGTGAGACCGATTACGGTGGCAATCTTGGAAAGGTTTCCAATCAGGCCGCTTTCATAAGTCGACTGTAGAAATTTGTCGCCCAGCGTATATCCCCATACGGTGCACAGGTAACGAATAATCAGATGAGGGATATTGAACATCAGTAGGAAGATAATCGGGCCGAGGATACTGCCTTGCTGCGCAAGAGAAATACCAACGCCCGTGGCGATGACGCGGAAAGTGCCCCAGAAAAAGGAATCGCCGATACCGGCCAGAGGCCCCATGAGGGAAACTTTGACAGCATTGATGGTAGAAGGATCCATTTTGTCGGGGTTCTCCGCATACTTTTTCTCCATAGATGCGGCAAGCCCAATCAGAAAAGTGGAAATATGAGGTGTGGTATTGAAGATTTGGGTGTGGCGCTTCAACGCGGCAGCCTGTTCTTCCTTAGTTTTGCAAAAGCGCTTGATGGCGGGAAACATAGCAAATGCAAAGCCGAGGGCCTGCATCTTTTCAAAGTTAAATGAACCTTCCAGCGGGAAGGAACGCCAGAACAGTTTGCGCACAAGGCTTTTGTCCTCTGCGGTCATCGTCTGTTTGGTACTCATTCAAAAAACGCCTCCTCATCATTCTCTTTTTTAGCATTTGCCCCCTGTGATACCACAGGGGCAGGGCTTGCATTGCCGCGGCTGATGACAACAACGCCCATCGCCAGCGCGATGATCGCGATGGCCAAAATCGGCAGCGCAAGATAGGCGGCCAGAACGAAGCCGAACAGCAAAAAGACCCAAAGCTTTTTGTCCCAAAGCATATTCATGAGCAGAGCAAGGCCGACGGCGGGCAGCATTTGGCTGGCGACGCCAAGCCCGTTCACAATGATCTCAGGAATGTAGTTGATCAGCGTATTCATGGCGTCGGCACCGAAAAGCAGCGAGACAAACGCAATAAGGAAATACACGGCGCCCATGATGCCCGCATGCAGAAAGTGGAGAGAACCAATTTTTTTGAAATCGGCGGCTTCTGCGTAAGCATCTACACGAGCCATCGTAGTAGAACGGAAAAAGTAAAGCAGATAAACAAGCATCTGCATCAGCAGCCCGATAGGCACTGCCAATGCCAGCGCAATTTCCACGCCTTTTCCGGTAGTGATGGCAAATGCCGTACCCAGAACAGAACCCATAATGGCATCTGCCGGGGTAGAGCCGCCGATCATGACAACGCCGAGGAAAATCAACTCAAGAGAAGCACCGATTAGGATGCCCTGAGGGAGATCTCCCAGCACCAGCCCTACAAGCGGGGCCAAAACCAAAGGCCGATAAGCCATAATACCGGCGCAATCCATTGAGAAATAGCCCACCATGGCGATCAAACCGATCAGAATACATTGATAAACATGCATGATTAGCCCTCCTTTTCAAAATGTGCCAAAGCGTCTTTTACGTTGACTTTGCTGTTTGTGGGAACCATCTGAATGTCAAATGGCAGCCCCGTCGCTAAAATGTCCTGCAAGGCAACAATGTCTTTGCTGTCTACATAGACTTCCTGCGTAAGCATCTTTTTGCCATCGTTTTGGATTCGCCCACTGTTGCCAATGTTAACACGCGCAATCGATGCGGGATCCGCAATATTCTTTATAAAGCGTGCGGCATCTGCCGGCTCTCGAACAACAACTAGGATTCGCATGCTTTTTGCACGGGGCTCGCTTAAAATTCGTGCGGCATCTTCTACGGATTTAATCATTAACTTGATTCCTTGCGGAGCCGCGAGGCGAATAGCCATCATCTGAATCTCATCTTCGATAAGTTTGTCGTTGGCAACTACGATGCCCTGAATATTCAGCTGCTTAGACCATACAAAGGCTACCTGACCGTGCAGAAGGCGGTCATCAACTCTCAGCATTTCAATCATAAAATTCCTCCTCTCCTTGCTTATTTGTTTCGCTGTGCATCCATTGGTTTATATCCAAAATATCTTCCTTTGCATCTTCTATGCAGCGGGGCAGATACTCCGATGGATCCTCGTTGGGGGAAGCCAGACAAACATTTAATGCTAAACCAAGGTTCATGCCAGAAACCAAAAATACGTGCGGTAAAGCACAGAGCTTGCTCAAAGCCGTGTTTACACTGCCGCCGGGAATATCCGTGAGAAGAATATAAGTAAATTGGGGCGCATCATGGATTTGCTGCTCTAGTTGCCGATACAGCGTTTCCGGCTCTTCACCGGGATGCAAGGAAAGCCAACTCAAATTATCTACTTTCCCGGCAACCATCTGGATAGAATTTGCCATGCCCTCTGCAAGCATGCCATGTGAAATCAAAATGATCTTTGTCACGTGCAAGTCTCCTTCCTATTTCTCTGCCTACTTACCAAGCAAATAGCGTGCCAACCTTGAAGAAAATCGTAAAAAATGCGGTTTTCTTTTTAAAACAACTTATATACGACGTATTTTGTAAAAAGAAATTTTTGTGAATTTGCAGGGAGTGCGCCCCGAAAAATAGTGTCGAAGAAAAAAGGCACTAGACAAAGGCGAATGCGGATGGCAAGAGGCAAAAGACACAGGCACCCTACGGCCGAAAATTTGAGCCTGAAGTAA